>CAZWFQ010000094.1:0-11674 GCA_964633225.1 uncultured Anaerolineaceae bacterium | reverse complement strand
GGTATTGGTGGCTGTGGGCGTCACAGGTGTACTGGTGGGCCCAGTGGGGGTCGCGGTAGGCGGCGTCGTTCCGCAGGAGGGGAACTTGAAGGAGCCAATGCGGGTCTGCCAGTTGGTGCCGCTGGAGGTGTAATATTCCGTGGTGTACCAGAAGGTGCAGTCATCGGCGGGGTCAATACTCATGGCAGAGTAGTCGCCCCAGCGCGAGTAGCTGCTCTGGTAGCCGCCACCGGTGACCAGTGTGGCCTCACCCTGGCCCAGGGTGCTGAGGGTGTCGGTTGCCAGGCGGCCGGCATAGCGGATTTGCGGATAAATGCTGGAGCTGGAAGCGCTGTAGCCGAGGGCCATGTTCCCGGCCCCATCCACTGCCAGGCTGGGCATCCAGCGGTAAGTAGAATCGGGCTGGTAGGTGCTCTGCTGGTAAACCGAGGGCGTGCCATTGGGGTTGCGGATCTCGTACCAGCGCACGCCGGTGACGCCGCCGCTGGAAACCGTGTGGGTGGCCCACAACGATTCAACACCATTCAAGTAGCGGTATTGGATCTGGACCATCAGGCGGTCGGCCAGGGTATCCAGCTTAACCGATGTGCCGCTCTGCGGGACAGAAACAGTAGGTTCGGAATAGCTAGAAACAGTGATGTTGGTAGGGCCGGTAAAGGTAGAGCTGGAGGGGGTGGCCCAGTTCACACGGAACTTCCACATCTGCAGCGTGGTGCTGGTCTGGCCCAAAGAAAGGAAGAAGTTGGGCGTGCCGGCAGGCGGCAGGGTGCCGCGGACGTTGGAGGGGAAAATGCTGAAATATGAGGTGCTGGTATCAAAGTACACGTTGGTGAGGGCGGTACCGTTGATCATGGCATCGCGATTCAATGCCCACACGCGCGTGCCCTTGTACGATGCGCTGGAGCAAGAGCTGTCGAGGCAGTCAAACATATTCACTGACATGTAGATGCCATCAGACCAGACACCCAGCTTGGGGTAATCGTTTAAATATTTATGGGTTGCGTCATCGGCGCGGAAACCGTACATCCACCAGCCGCCCGAGACGGGATCTTCGGTCTTGGATACGGCGATACATTCGTAATAAGGCCCATTGGCAATATCAGACCAGGCAAAGTCGGTGATGATCCAACGACCAGAGACCGCGTCGTACAGTACCACCGGGTCGCCGTTGTTGTTGTCATCACAGGCAGTGCCGGTGCCGGTGAAGAAGGTGTCGAAGGTATAGGCAGCCAGGCGGGTGCCGGTCTTGCTGTAAATACCAATGGATGTATTGACAGTCTGGATATAATGGTTGGGGCCAACGTCGCCATTCGTGTCAGGAGGCCAGCCAGCACCCCAGTTCGATTGATCGAGGCCCAAGAAATTAGCCCCAGCACCAGGCATGGCGTCGATGGTGCCAAAATTGGTCTGGGCAACGGCATCGACCACATCCAGGTCAGCCGAGAGGCGATCTCGGCGCGGAGAAAGCATCTCTGCCATTGGTTCATTGACAGCCGGGGCAACCTGCGGCAGGCGCCGCACGTCCTCGTCAAAAGATGCGGCTACGGGGGCATCGCCAACGAAGGGGCCAGCCACATCGGGGCCAACCGCTTCTGCAATCGTCAAACGCTGAACACCTTCCACCTCGGTCATCCCCATCATCCCTGCCATAACAGGCCCAGCAGCAGGTAAGGTGGCGGCAGTTGAATTGGTGAAATTGAAATACAAGACACCAATCGCAATTGCGATGATCAGGGGCAGGACCAGGAACTTGCGTATTCTTCGGATGGACATTTTCTATCCTCTATAAACTTCCTCAAGTATGGTGCCGGGGGATGGGAACATCCACTGCCGGCCTGAAATTACTGTTTTAAAGTACCGTGTGGCCAAAGCCACCCAACAATCATTTTGATTTGAAATTCGGTAAGACCATTTCTATTTGCAATCGTTGCGGGTCAGGATGATGCATACCGCGTCTACACTCCTTTCCAACCAATACGAGCCCGTTAAAACGAATCAATGCGGCAAAACGCACCGCCCGGGAATAAAATACCGCGGTGATCAGAACAGTCAATTTTGGTCATGAGGGAATTTTGCTAAATCTTACTTTAAACGAAAATGAGAAATTCGTCAAGATATGTTGTCGAAACTGGAATGTTTCTGCAATTTTCCATGAATTTCGTTGCAGAGAATGAGATATCGGCAATCGAAATTGCATTTTTGTAAGGTGGTAAAATTATATACCATAAAGGATGCGCACAGATGGCCACAATTTACGATGACAATGAAGGAAATGTCAGTTTCACCCTATCCATCTTAAACCAGGTTCCCAAGCAAGGGTTGATCAACGATGGCCCCGTAGGGATGAACAGCAACCTGGGCCTGGTACGGGCGTTGTTTCGGATTGCACTGGATGATCAGCCCTGGTTAGATGCAGATATCATGGTATTCATCCAGGCCCTGAATTCTTGGATCAGCAGCGCTGAATACTTGATGAAACAAGGTCACAAGGGGGAACGCACCGGTTTTGATCACATGATGTGCCCCCACCTGATCTTGAACATATACCGTGATGAGTGGGTCAGCCATCACCAAGAGCCGGATGGCAGCATGGTTGAGGACCAGGCGTATGTTAACTTCGAGTTATTTGCCGGGCTGGCTTCCAATTACCTGGTGCCCAAAGGCGGCGACTGGGGCATTGCCCCTGGCATGTATATGGAATTGCAGCCCAAACAACTGGCAGACTTTCTCAAGGAACTGCGCAGCGAGTTGGAGGAGGCGACCGCATGAGCATTGTATTGGAACCTGGTGAACGCATCATCAAGCAGGGTCCTGCGAACCATTTCAAAGGGATCGAGGCCGTTGGCGGCGGTATCTACCTGACCGACCGCCGGCTGGTCTTCATATCCCACGCGGTGAATGTGCAAACACACGAAGAAGCTTACCCCTTGAGCAGTATCGTCTCTGTCCGAGGGCGCAATACCCTGGGCATCATCCCCAACGGCATGACCGTTACGCTGGCGGATGGGCGCGAAGAAAGGTTTGTCATTTGGGGCCGCAAGGATTGGATACGAAAGATCATGCAACTGCAAGGAAAATAACAATCCTTTACAGGCCGCACAGCCCGTCTGGTCAGCCAGCTCAATCAAAAAAAGCGTAAAGGAGGAACACCATGCGAAAGACCCTGACCTTATGCTTGATCCTGGTATTGCTGGCTGCTTGCCAAGCTGCTGGCACACCTACTGCCGCACTCCCTGGCGATTCGACCGCGCCGCAGGCATCGCCACCCAGCGAAGCAGCTCCCAGCCCCACCCAGGCGCCCGCTGCGACAGATACCCCACCGCCCGCCATCGCCCCTACCCTGCCGCCGCCTGCGGCCACGCTGGTAGAATTGATCAACGGAGTCGATGCCCATGCCCTGCCCAGCGCAGAATGGTCTCCTGCGCAACTGGATATGCCGCTCTACACGGGCGGCGAAGTGTGGGCCAAAGAAGCATCCACCGCCCTGCTCGGCATGGGGGCTGAACTGCTGCGCGTGGCCCCCAACACCATCTTCAGAATCGACCAACCCGATGCCAACACCCTGCAAATCAACCTGCAAGAGGGCCAGATCTGGCTGAACGTAGAAGGCCTGGAGACAGGCCAGACCTTCGAGGTCGAGACGCCCGCCGCGGTGGCATCGGTACGCGGTACGCGCTTCAGCGTGCGCGTTGCCGAAAACGGCAGCACAGTGGTCTCTGCCAAAGTTGGCAGCGTGGCGGTCAGCAGCCCAGCCGGCACCGTGGACGTGGGCGAAGGCCAACAAACCAATGTCCAACCCAGCCAGGCCCCCAGCCAGCCCGCCCCCATGAGCGTTGACGAATCCCTGCGCTGGGAAATGGCCGACGGTCCCGGCTTACAGATTGCCGTGCCGTTCTTGGGTGTCAGCCAGACGATCTCCACAACCACCATCACAGGGGACCCATCTTGGTCTTACAATGGCGGCCAACTGACTTTCTACGACCTGGACCCAAAGGCAGACACATACAGCTACTCGGCCGTTTACAACACCACCTCGCAGGCCTATGTTACCGACCTGGTGCCGCCGGGAGTATATGGCGCGGTCTTTAACCCGGTTCAGAACAGCGCGGCTTACATACAGCCAGGCTCTGCTAACGACGAGCTTTGCATTGCCAGCCCTGCCAACGCCCCCTTGTGCGTGGGCCAGCCATCCATATACCTGGATAAGCTGACCTGGTCTCCCGACGGCCAACGCTTGTTGGTGGAGAGCATCCAGGGGGGCTCGGCCACGCATGCCCTGTCTGTATATGGGCTGGATGGCAACCCCTTGAACCAGCTTACCAGCTCCACCCGCGATACGGGATGGAATGCGGTCTGGTCGCCAGACAGCCACCAGGTGGCTTATACCGTTCCGGGCGGCAGCATGGGCTCGGCCTGGGTGTTGAACGCCGATGGCACCCAGCCGACCAAGCTGGCTGAGGTGCCACCCAGTGCCATACCACTGGCCTGGAGCAGGGATGGGCAGTGGCTGGCTTTAGCCAGCCTCGAAAAAGGGGCATGGCTCATCCCGGCAGATGGCTCGGGGGCCGTCCAAATTGCGGGCACTGAAACCCTCGCTTGCATCTCTGCTGCCTGGTCACCCAGTGCCAGCGGTTGGCCGTTAATCTTCTCTTGCCAGGCAGCTTTTGCAGAGCCAGCCGCCACCTATTTAATGGCTGGTCCACAGGTGGCCCCACGCCTGCTGGGTAGTTTCGATTGGGGCCCAGCCTGGTCGCCGGATGGGCGGAGTGTGGCCCTGGGCGATACCCGCATCGACAATGCCAGCCAGGTCTACAGCTCAGTCATTTACATTATCGACGCGGCCCCAGAACTTTGGCCTTGAGATGAAAACACTCTTCCCCAAGAACCGCCCCCTGCGCTGGGTGCTGCCCGCAGTATTGCTGCTGCTGGCGGTCTGCCTACAGTGGCAGGCGCCGGGTTGGACAGATAAGCTGGAGGCATGGACGGTGGATGCGCGCTTCCAACTGCGCGGCGCCGAGCAGCCCGGGCAGCCGGTCATGATCGTGGCCCTGGATGAAGCATCCTTTCAAATGCTGGGCGACTTAAACGGGGAGAATATCCGCACCTGGCCGCGGGCGCGTTGGGCCGATCTGGTCAACAAGCTGGCGGTTGGCAGGCCGCGCCTGATCGTATTAGACGTCGTTTTCGACACCCCCGGCTGGGATGCAGGCGGCGACCAGGCCCTGGCAGAGGCCATCCAGGCGGCGCGCGCCAATGGCACCGTTGTGGTGCTGGCTGCCAACATGACGCAAGCAGTGAGCGGCGGCGCAGGGGTCGCCACTGCCGGGCTTACATACTCACCACCAATTGATATCCTGGCCGCGGCCGCCAGTGCCAGCGGGATTGCCACCCTGCCGGTAGATGCTGATGATGCCGTGCGCCGTACAACCTTGCTGTATCCCTTCGCAGATGCCACCCTGCCATCATTGGGCCTGGCAGCCGCCACGCTGTACCGCGGCGAAGCGGTCAACGTTCCCGCGGCCGACCTGGGGAACGAGCTCAGCCTGCCCATTCACTACCGCGGGCCAGAGGCCACCTTCCGCACCGTTCCACTGCACCAGGTATGGCTGGACGAAGTCACGCCCGAAATATTCCAGGATGCAATTGTGCTGGTAGGCTACACCACCGAGATCGAGCAAGACCGCCACCCGGCGCCCTTTGGCGGCCTGCGTAATCTGCCTGGGGCTGAGATCCAGGCCAATATTCTTGATACCCTGCTCTCAGAGAACTGGCTGCACCGCCCGCCCACCTGGCTGCCGGTGGCCCTGGTGGCTGCGGCTGGGTTGGCGGGCTTTGCCCTTGCCAGCCTACCCTCACCAGGCCTGGGCACGCTCAGCCTGGGCGGCAGCCTGCTTCTATACCTGGCACTGGGGGCCTGGCTGTTCAATCGTCAGGATTACCTGCTGCCCATCACTGCCCCGCTGCTGGCAGCCATCTTGCTCGGCGCGACCGTCATCACCGAGCGTGCCATATTTGCTGAACGCGAGAAACGCCTGTTGCGCCAGCGTTTCTCAGGCCTGATGTCGCCAGAACGTTTGCAAGTGTTGCTAGATAACTGGGAAAACTTGCTCAACACCGAGCGCCCCGAAAAAGAGGCTGCCGTGTTGTTTGCAGACATCCGTGGCTTCACCCATACTACCGAATTATTGATGAAGAAGAACCGCAGCCCCGAGATGGTGCGTTTCTTGAATGCCTACCTGGATAGCATGGCCCAGGCCGTCTTTGTAGAAGGCGGCGTGATCTACCGCACCTTTGGCGATGGCCTGTTGATCTTATTTGGCCTGCCCGAGCCGCTGGACAATCACCCGCTCAAGGCAGTCCGTGCCGCCATGCACATGGCCCAGGCCAGCCAGTCTCTCCAGTCACTTTGGCCGCTGAGTGACGAGGGGCCCTTCCAGATAGGCATTGGACTCAACAGCGGGCCGATGGTTGATGCCATCGTCGGCCGTGGGCGGCGCTATGATTACACCGTATTGGGCGACGCAGTCAACGCCGCCGCGCGTATCGAGAGCCACTGCAAGGTGGCAATGGGAATCCCCCGTCCGGAGGGCAATTGGCCCATGCCGCCAGAAGTTACCGTGCTGGTAGGCAGCGATTTGTATGCGCAGGTGAAAGATGAGATCCTGGCGGACGAGACCATCCCCCCCTTCGAGGCGCGCGGCAAGGCCGAGGCGTTGCAAGTGGTGAGACTACTGGGTTTAAAGGAGGTATAAAAAAATGAAAAAGCTTTCTTGTATCCGTCAAATAAGTTGGTTGTTCATTTTTGTCCTTTTCACTGCCTGCCAAGCTGCACCTTCCCCAACCGTCACAGTCAGTGCAGACCTATCCCCCGAACCAACCACCGCATCTACTGAACCCACTTTACCGCCCACACCACCCCCTACCGACACTGTTGAGATCCCGTTGGCTTACATTAAAGAGATCATCGCCCTGGTAGATGCACACCCCCGCCCAGGCCTGGATTGGGAAAATGCCCTGCTGGATATGCTGCTCTACGCCGGCGGCGAGGTATGGGCCCAAGAGGCCTCAACAGCACTGGTAGATATGCAGCCAGCCTTCAGCCAGGCCGAGGGAATGGTGCGCGTGGCCCCTAACACCATCTTGACCATCGAACAGCCCGAAGCAAACACCCTGCAGCTCAACCTGGATGAGGGCCAGATCTGGATCAACATTGAGGGATTGGCGCCCGGCGAAACGTTTGAGGTCGAAACGCCCGCCGCAGTGGCATCGGTGCGCGGCACACGCTTCAGCGTCATCGTAGCCGCAGATGGCACTACCGTCATAACCTGTATCACTGGCGAAATCCACATCAAAAGCGCAACGGGAACAGGCAAGCTGACCAAATACACACAAACAACCATCAGCCCCACCGGTGATATTGCGCCAGAAGAAAAGATTGACTTTGAACAGAGGACAGCCTGGAACATGGCATCAGGCCCCGGCTTACATGTTACCGTGCCGCTAGGAAGCCTGGCGGCAAGCATGCCCCTCACCACCACCATTCAAGAGGCCACCTGGGCGGGCAGCAGCAACCTGCTGCGCTTCCGCCATTACGATGATGCATTGGGCGAAAATCGCTATGCCCAATACGACCTATCGACGGGCCAGGTCACAAATCTGCCAATCACCCTCACCAATATGTACAACCTGGCCTTCAGCCCCTACGGCCTGGGAATTGCCTGGATCAACCCCGACAACATGGATTTCTGCGTGCAAACAGATGAGACAACCAGCCCGGTCTGCACCAATGCTGACCAGGCCGGCTATTACGATGGCCCCATTGCCTGGTCGCCAGACGAACAACTGCTGCTGCACAAGATCCACCTGTACGACCTGAGCACGCCAGGTGAGGTCAAGTTCCAACATAACCTGTACCTCAGTCGAGCGGATGGCAGCGCAGGCCAGCAGGTAACCAACAACACCGACTACAATAGTGAATTCACCAACTTCAGTTGGTCGCCAGATGGCAGCCAGGTGGCTTATGCCCATGTGCCGGAGATGATAGAAGGGGCTACTGCAGAGGTATGGATAACAAATCCCGATGGCAGCGACTCTTATCTGCTATTAGACAATGCCCTGCTATACACGAAGGCATACCAACCGCTAGCCTGGAGTCCGGATGGACAGTGGTTAGCCGTGGTTACTCACCAGGGCTTAGTGCTGGCATCAGCCGACGGTCAAGACATTCGGGCAGTGCCAGGCGCTGGCCCAGGTTATTACAGCGTGTTGATGTGGGCGTCCACCGCCAGCGGCTTCCCATTGATCTATAGTTATTACGACGAACAAACTGATACGAGTGGCAACGGCATGTTGACCAACGCTGAAGCCGCGCCGGTCGAAGCCTGGCTGCTTACGGTGCCCAATTATGCCCCCGATGGCAGCCGGGCCTTGTTCACCGAATGGATCCCCATCGACAGCAATGACCCTAACGCCGGTTATACCACCACACTGTGGGTATACGATCTACTGCCGTGGTGGCAGTAGATGAACCTTACGATGAATTCAGGGTGTACATTCCAATGAGAAACCCTTGTTCAAAAAGCTTACACAAGAACCGAGGAGGCCTTAAATGATCACTTGTCCTTGGTGCGGAACACACTATGTTACCTTTCAATCCAACTGCAATAACTGCGGTGGAACCCTGCCCTTGCCGGCAGTTGAGCCGCCGCCCACAGCAGCCCAGGCCGAAACAGCAAACCCACCCGAGGTCGCCATGCCACCGACCCCGCCGCGCCAGGTACCCAAGAACTATCTCACCCGCCTGATTTGGACAGATGCCTGGTTCATTGTAGGCTTTGTTTTCACCCTGCTCGGAGGCATCTTTACAGTGATCAGCATGCCAATGCTGATCCTATCGGCACTGGTGGTGCCTATGCTGGTTGGGCTGCCCTTCGCTGCCATTGGGCTGCCCATGCTGGCAGGCGGGATTGGATTGATGGTCTGGCGCTCCAACGAGTCCAAAAAGATCATTGCCCTGCTGGAGAATGGACAGGCGACACGCGGCCAGATCCTGGAGGTGACGCAGAATTTTAACGTGCGCGTCAACCATCGCTATCCCTGGACCATCCGTTACGGCTACCAGGTCAACGGGAATCAGTACCAGGGCCAGATCAGCACCTTCAGCATGCCAGGCGTAGCTTACCAGCCCAGCATGCCGGTGCCGGTATTGTATGCTGCCCAAACCCCCTCCACCAGCACCCTCTACCCCAACGCTCTGGGATATTTTGAGTGATCAGCAGACACGGATGACGCACTCCAGACGACCCATTCGCGGCGTGATATAATCAGGATAGGAACGCCACACATGAGATCAGAAATTGAATTTTCTCTCATCGGCAGCCTGAACAGCCCGATTGATACGTTGTTAGCTGAGTTTGAGCAGAAACAGCGCATCCGGGCACGCCTGCGCTTTACTGACTGGGTGAACGGCTGGCAAGAAGTGGTCAACTACTCGCTGCACCACAATGAGCCGCATGTTTCGCACATCGGCATCACCTGGGTCAGCAGCCTGATGCGCATGAATGCCCTGCGTCCCTTCACCCCCAAAGAGATCAATGCCCTGGGTGGTGAATCCGCCTTCTTACCAGGCTGTTGGCAAAGCCTGACCGATTCAGAAGGCCTGGTGTGGGGCCTGCCCTGGACCTCTTACACTTTCCTGATTGCCTACCGTCGCGATCTGTTGGAGCAAGCTGGTGTGGACGAGGCCACGGCCTTCAGTTCGGCCCAGGCGCTCGAAAACACCCTGGCAGCGCTGAAAGAATCGGGCGTGCCAGTCCCCTGGGCCATCCCCACACACAAAGCACATACAGATACCCTGCACTTCTCAGCTTCCTGGCTGTGGGGCGCAGATGGCAAGATCGCCAGCCACAATGGCAAAACACCCCTGTTCTCTGAACCAGAGGCGATCAAAGGCTTGAAATCTTTCTTCGACCTGTACCGGTACATGCCGCCGGATGCGCTGGAGCAAAGCAACGATACCCTGCGCAGCCTTTTTTGGGATGGCAAGGCCGCGGTAACGATCTGCGGCGTAGACGAGCCCTATATCCGCCAAACCGAGGGCCGGCCAGAGATCTTTGAACGGATTGGATTTGCCCCCATGCCTGGCGTCCCCTGGGTGGGCGGCGACGGATTGGTGATCTGGCGCCGGGCGCAAGAATCGCTGGCCTGGGAACAGGCATCGGTGGCGTTGGCCAGTTACCTGGTCAGCCCATCTGTCCAGCGCACCTACTGTCAGATGATCAAGAATCACCATAAGCCCACCCGCCTGGATGTGCTGCCCGACCTGCCGCTGCAAGACAGCAGCCTGACCAACG
Organism: uncultured Anaerolineaceae bacterium; assembly: GCA_964633225.1. Lineage (GTDB taxonomy): Bacteria > Chloroflexota > Anaerolineae > Anaerolineales > UBA4823 > JAKQIM01. Next base: position 1,322 of record CAZWFQ010000094.1, on the reverse strand, counting down.
CCGTCAAATTGGCCCTGACCACAGGACGTTCTTACCGGCCTATTCCCCTATGGGGGCGCATCGAAAGCCAGCTCAGCAGTGCCTTGAACTTTGTGTGGGAAGAGGTGTTTGCCGGCAAGCCCACCCTAGACGCCTTGCATGAAACGCTTGACCCCCTAGCGCGCAGGCTAAAGATCACTCTGGGCAGTTAGTAAAACAATCACTGGAAGGAAAAGATGAATATATCTGATCTCCTGAACCGCGTTCCACAGCCTGAACCTTGGAGCGAGGGCGAGAAGATTCCCTGGGATTACCCGGCCTTCAGCCAGCGTATGCTGCAAGAGCACCTATCCCAAGCCCACGATGCCGCCAGCCGCCGCTTTGCCACTATCGACGCACATGTGTTATGGATCCACCAACGCCTGCTGTTCGGCCGCCCGAGTGCCATCTTAGACCTGGGCTGCGGCCCAGGATTGTACGCCCACCGCCTGGCGCGCCTGGGGCACACCTGCCTGGGAATCGATTTTTCGCCCGCTTCTATCGCCTATGCCCGCCAGCAGTCGGATGAGGAAAAACTGGCCTGCAGCTACGTGCAGGAGGATCTGCGCAGCGCAAATTTTGGCCACGATCACGGGCTGGTGATGTTCATCTACGGAGAGCTGAATGTGTTTCGCCCGGCTGACGCCCGCAAGATCTTGCACAAGGCCCACCAGGCCCTTGGCCCCGGCGGCACCTTGCTGTTAGAAGTACATACCTACGAGGTCTTCGAACGCATGGGCAAACAACCGCCGCGCTGGCAGTCCAAAACCAGCGGCCTGTTTTCTAACAAGCCGCACCTGGAGCTGTACGAGAATATCTGGAACGCCGAACAGGCCGTGCTCACCGAGCGCTACTATATTGTGGATGCCGAGAAGGGCGAGGTAACACCTTATACCGCCTGCAACCAGGCCTATACCCAGGCGCAGTACCAACTGCTGCTAGCCGAGGCCGGCTTCTCCGGCGTCACCTTTCACCACGGCCTGGGCGAGAATACCGAGCCAGGCGACCTCTTCGCTATCACTGCGCGGCGATAAGCAGGACCGGCCTTACTCGCCAATGATCTTCACCAGCACGCGTTTGTTGCGCCCGCCGTCAAACTCGCCGTAGAAGATTTGCTCCCAGGTGCCAAAATCCAGGCGGCCTTCTGTGATTGCCACCACCACCTCACGGCCCATCACCTGGCGCTTCATGTGGGCGTCGGCGTTATCCTCTCCGGTGCGGTTGTGCAGGTAGCCGCTGACAGGTTCGTGCGGGGCCAGCCGCTCCAGCCAGGCATCGTAATCCCTATGCAGGCCGCCTTCGTC
>CAZWFQ010000093.1:9140-11749 GCA_964633225.1 uncultured Anaerolineaceae bacterium | reverse complement strand
GTGGCGCCGAAGCGGCTGGCATAGGTAACCAGGATCTTTTCGCTCATGGATCTATCTCCTTATCTTGCCAGCTTGAACAACTTAAGGCCCAGCATAACCTGGTAGGCCATCAACAGCAGCCCGCCGAGCATGGCAATCAGCATGCCGGTGGCAAAAGTTTGCGGGGCGAAGGCGGTCAGGGTGAAGAAGATGACCATCAGGCCAAAGCCTGCCAGCCCGGCCCAGCCGGTCCATTTGCTGAAGACCTTGCCGGACAGCATCAGGGCTGCCATCAGCGCCCCCGCACATTGGGTGAACAAGAGCCCCATGAAGGTGCCGGGGGTCAGGTCGGCGCCCTGGGCCAGGGCGGCCTGCCCGGCGGCCTCTAAGAGCGGCTTTTGCGCCTGGCTGGCGGCGGCATATTGGCCGCTGAGTGCCAGCATGGCAAAGAGGGTATTGCTTGAAATGTAGATGGCCGTGCCGGTGAAGAACAGCACCGCTGCCAAGGCTGCAAACCCCGGCTGCTGCTGCCCTTGAATATGGTAGAGCGCAATATACACCGGGATGCCCAGGGTGAGGGTGAGGATGTTGAACAATCCCAGCGCGCCCAGCGCTGAGAAGCGCTCGGTTTGGAACATGTTGAACCACTCCACCACGCCAATGGCGCTGTTCTCACTGGCCTCGCCTGCCATCATCGAGGTCAGCGTGTCTGCCAGCCCCACCAATACGATCAACAGGGCCGCGATCCCCGCCAGCTTGTAGAAAGTTTTCCAAGACAGATCAGCTTCTTTATTCATAATTCTCCTTGTTTGCTGAGGCAAGTTCTAATTATAACGATTGGTCTATGGGCGGTCAATGGGTCAAATTGACAAAGCGTAAGAAGCGTTGCTACTCTCAAAACCGTAAGGAGCAAGGCGGGCCGGCGAGCCTATTGTGGGCTTATAATGCATCCATGCTTGCCGACGATTATGCCGCATTGATGCACATCCTCTCTCAGCCGCGGCTGAGCGGCAGCGCTGCTGAACGTAAGACGCTGAGCGCCCTGCGGGCTTGGCTTGAGCGGCACAAGCTGCCTTACCGCTTGCAGCCTTTTACCCTCTATCCTTATTTTCTGAATTGCATTGGCCTTTGGATGCTGGTGGTTTTTACCCTGCTGGTGCTGTCGGTTTGGCTGGATTGGGACTGGTGGGCCACCGGCCTGCTGGGGCTGCTGTGCGTTTCGGGCGGCCTGTTGGATATCACCTATGATATTCCCCTGGTCACCTGGCCGGGCCGCACCACCGGGCAGAACATCCTGGTTGAATTCAGCGCCCCTCAGCCCCAGCGCGAGCTGGTGATCTCGGCCCATTACGACAGCAAAAGCGAGTTGTTTGACCACCACGTGCGCTTTTTCTTCTTCAAGAACCTGCGCCTGGGGATTGTCCTGGTGGTGGTGCTGGTGCTGTTGGGCCTGGCAGCCCCCAACCTGCCGCCGGCCTGGCAAGCGCCGCTGCAGTGGCTGCGTATCTTGTTGAGCCTGCCATTATTGGTGTTGGCCTGGGGATTGGGTTTGAACATGGTTTTTGGGCGCCTGCGGCGTGTCCAAAGCCAGGGGGCGGTGGATAACGGGGCAGCCTGCGCCATCTTGCTCGGCCTATCTCGCCAGCTTGCCGAAGAGCAGGTGCCGCTGGCCAACACTCGCCTGACCCTGGCCCTCTTTGGCGGCGAGGAAGTTAACATGCAGGGTTCGCGGACTTTCGTCCGGGGGCGCTCCTGGCCCTTGCCGGCGGCGGCTTTGAACCTGGAGATCATGGCGCAGGATGGTGAGTACGTCTATTGGGAGCTGGATGGCACTTCTTTCAAGCTCTACCCCACCGATGCGGCCCTCAACCAGGCCGTCTCTGCGGCGGTAGCCGGCATCACCGGCGCGCCGGCGTCTCCCGCCGGGCCGATCAATTCAGACGGCTATTCTTTCTTGCGCTCTGGCTTGCCTGCCACCACCCTGGGCACTTACGACCGCCAATTGGGGTCGCACGGCTTGCACCTGCCCAGTGATAACCTGGAGCGGGTGCAGATGAGCCGCCTGCCGGAGGGGGTAGAGATCTTGAAGCTGTTCATCCGTAATTACGACCAGGGCGAAACTATATCTCTTGTCCTTTGAACTGGCTCATATATAAGTGGTGGTAGAACCCTTTTTGCGCCAGCAGGCTCTCGTGCGTGCCGCGCTCGATGATCTGCCCGTGGTCGATCACCAGCACCTGGTCGGCATCGCGGATGGTGGACAGGCGGTGGGCGATGACGAAGCTGGTGCGGCCCTGCATCAGGCGCAGCAGGGCCTCTTGCAGGTGCTTCTCGGTGCGCGTGTCCACGTTGCTGGTGGCTTCATCCAAGATCAGGATATCAGGGTTCGATAGCACAGCGCGGGCAATCGCCAGGAGCTGGCGCTGGCCCTGGCTGAGGTTGCTGCCGCGCTCTGAGAGCAGCGTTTGGTAGCCCTGCGGCAGGCGGTGGATGAAGAGATCGGCATTGGCCAGCCGGGCGGCCTGGCGCACTTCTTCGTCGCTGGCCTCCTGGCGCCCGTAGCGGATGTTCTCCATCACGCTGGCGGCAAACAAGAAGTTGTCTTGCAGCACCAGGCCCAGCCTGCGGCG
>CAZWFQ010000093.1:0-9040 GCA_964633225.1 uncultured Anaerolineaceae bacterium | reverse complement strand
TCAAAGACCCGCTCTGCACCGGCCAATGCCGATTGGATGGAAGTGAACAACTGGGCGATCATGTTCAATGGCCGCCCCAGGCGCCCGGCATAGGTGATGAAGGCGGCAATCTCGCCCACCGTAGCCAGGGCCTGCACGGCCAGCAGGCCGCCGGTGCAGGCCACGATGGCCAGCCCCAGGTTGTGCACCATGTTCATCACCGGCCCCATGAAGCCGGTCAGGATGCGGGCGCGCAGGGCCACTTTTTTCAGGCGCTGGTTGACCACTGAGAACTGCGCCGTGGTGGCTTCTTCACGCACAAAGGCCTGCACCACATGCTCGCCGGTGATGGTCTCTTCAATGATGCCGTTCAACTCGCCCAGCGTGGCCTGTGTCTCGCGGAAGCTGGCCCGTGTGCGCCGGGCGATGGCGCGGGTCAGGAAATAAGTTAACGGCATGACTACCATGCTCACGATGGCCAGCGGGATGTTGAGCATGAACATGATGAGGATCACACCCACCAGGCCAATCACATTGGAGATAAGCTGGCTGGCGCTGGTAGCCAGGATATTGCTGATGTTTTCCACGTCGTTGGTCAGGCGGCTCATGATCTCGCCGTGGGCGTGCTGGTCAAAATAGCGCAGGGGCAGGCTTTGCAAGCGGGCGAAGAGATCGGTGCGCAGGTCGCGTACCACGTTCTGCGCCACCCCGGCCATCAGGTAGGTTTGCAGCCAGGTGCCGGCAGAGGCCAGGATGTAGCACAGCAGCATGAAGCCCAGCAGGCGCGCCAGGCCAGGCAGATCGCCGGTGCTGATGTAGGTGTCGAGCGCCAGGCCCATCAGGTACGGGCCCAGCAGGTCAATGATCGAGGTCACGATCACCAGCAGGGTGGTGCCAATCAGCAGCCAGCGCTGGCGTTCCAGGTAGGTCCACAGGCGGCGCAAGACGCTGCGCGCATCCTTGGATTTGGGCGCGTCTTGCAGCAGGGCCATCATGCCGCCCGGGCCTCCGCCACCAGGGCGCAGGGTGATGGCAGGGCGGTCGGAGGAGGCTGTGGCGCGGCGTGGTTCAGTCATTGCTCAGCCCTCCGCTGCCCAACTGCGAGGCGTAGATCTCGCGGTAAATGGGGCTGGCTGCCAGCAGCTCACGGTGCGTGCCTTCGGCGGCGATCTGCCCATCATCCAGCACCAGGATCTTGTCGGCATTCAGCACGGTGCTGATGCGTTGGGCAATCACAAAGCTGGTGCGGTTTTGCATGATGCCATCCAGGGCAGCCTGGATCTTGGTTTCAGTTTCCACATCGACGGCGCTGGTGCTGTCATCCAGGATCAGGATGGCCGGTTGGAGCAGCAAGGCGCGGGCGATGGCGATGCGCTGCTTCTGCCCGCCCGAAAGGTTGACCCCGCGCTGCCCGAGCTGGGTATCGTAGCCCTCGGGCATGGCGGTGATGAAATCGTGCGCCTGGGCAGCCTTGGCCGCCGCCACAACATCCTCCTCGGGGGCGTCGGGCCGCCCGTAACGGATGTTGTCGCGGATGGTGCCGCTGAAGAGCACCGTTTCTTGCAAAGCCATGCCGATGTTGCGGCGCAGGGTGTGCAGGTCTAGCTGGCGCACGTCCTGCCCGTCAATGGTCACATTCCCCGATGTCACGTCGTAAAAGCGCGGGATCAGGTGCACCAGGCTGGATTTACCCGCCCCGGTGGTGCCCAGCAGGGCCACGGTCTGGCCTGGTTCGGCAGTGAAGCTGATGCCTCTCAGCACCGGGTCGCCGTCCTGGCCCTCATAATTGAAGCTCACGTTTTCAAAGACCACGCGCCCCTGGGGGGTGAAGTCGCGCCGTGCATCGGGACGATTTTGCACCTTGGGCTGGCTGTCTAGCACTTCTTGGATGCGCCCGGCAGAAGCCTTGGCGCGCGCCAGTTGGATGATCAACTGGCTGGCCATCATCAGCGAGAACAAGGTGATCATCAGGTAGTTGACAAAGGCGATGATCTGCCCGAGCTGCATATCCCCGGCGATGAACTGCTTGCCGCCGAACCACAGCACACCGATGACGCCCATGTTCATGGTCAGCATCATGAAGGCCGGCATGAAGGCCACCGTGCGCGCCGCCCGCACGGCTTGATCGGTGAGGTTGGTGTTGGCCTGCCCGAAGCGGGCCTCCTCGTGCCGGGCGCGCACAAAGGCCTTGACCACGCGCACGCCAGACAGGTTCTCTTGCATCACCTGGTTAAGCGTGTCCAGCCTTTCTTGCACGCCCACATAGAGCGGGGTGGCCCGCCTGACGATCCAGAGCACCACTGCCAGCTCGATGGGCATCAGCACCAGCGGCAAGAAGGCCAGCTTGGGGCTGGTGAGAATGGCCATGATCAGGCTGCCGATCAGCAGCAAGGGGGCGCGCACCAGGATGCGCAGGGTCATCATCACGGCTTCTTGCACCTGGTTCACGTCATTGGTCAGGCGGGTGATGAGCTGCCCGGTTTCCAATTCGTCCAGGTTGCCAAACGAAAAGGTCTGTACCTTGCGGAAGAGTGCTTGGCGCAGGTCGGCGCCAAAGCCCTGCACCACCAGCTCGGCAAAGACGCCGTTGCTCATCCCGCCCAAGGCCCCCACCACCGCCAGCCCAAACATCAGCAGCCCGGTTTGCAGCACCAGGTTCAGATCCAGCCGGGCGATGCCTTCGTCCACAATGCGCTGCACCATGCGCGGCTGCAGCAGATCCATGCTCACTTCGAGCACCATCAAAAGCGGCGCAATGATCACCCAGCGCCAGTAAGGCTTGATGTATTTTACCAAGTTGGTTTCTCCTGAATGGCCTGCGCCAGGTTGGCGCGCACGCGCAGCAGGTAACTGTGCAGCAGGCCGCGTTCTTCTTGGCTGAGCCCGCTGAAGTTCTCGGCATCCATCTGATCCCAGGCAGCTTCCAGACTGGCACGCACGGTGCGGCCGGCCTCGGTCAAATAGACCCGCGAGACGCGCTGGTCGCGGGCATCTGGTTGGCGCTGCACAAACCCGGCCTTCTCCATGCGTTGGATCATTTTGGTGGTCGTGGCGGGGGCGATGCCCAGGCCTTGGGCCAGCTCGCTGTGCGTTTGCCCATCTCGTTCCCACAGGGCAAACAGCATGGGCGGTTGGCCGCGGTACAGGCCCAGCTTGTCAAACACCTCATGGGCGCGCTGGTAGTGCAAGCGCGAAACCTGGGCCAGCAGATGGTCGAGGGTCTTGGGTTCGGGGAAGGGTGGGGGCATGGGTACTCCGATCAAATAAATAATTAGCCGGCAAAATATTAGCCGGCCAATTATATGGCGCGCCCTATTTGATGTCAAGGAGTAGTTTAGATAAAAACCTTTGGGGTACAATATCTTCCTACCCATCACGCACCCGAAAGGACTTCTCATGGATATTTCTGCCTTGCGCCAGCTTTTCCCGGTCACCGAACATGCCATTTTCTTGAACAATGCCGCCGAGTCACCCATGAACACCCGCGTGCGCCAGATGCTGGACGAATACCTGACCCTGGCTTGCGAGGCCCCGCAGGATAAGCCCTCGGTGCGCACCCCGCTGCGGCAGGCATTGAGCGGGCTGTTTGGGGGCCGCCCCGATGAATATGCCCTCGTCACCAGCACGGGGGTGGGGGTGGGGATTGCGGCAGCCGGCTGCAATTGGCAGCCGGGGGATAACATGGTGCTGCCGGCTGATGAGCACTGGAACAATACCTTTCCCTGGCTGGCCCTGCGGGCGCGGGGCGTGGATGTGCGCCTGGTGCCGGTAGGCCCCGACCAGCGCGTGGACCCGGATGCGGTTGCGGCGCGGGTAGATGGCAAGACGCGCCTGCTGGCGACGGCCGCGGTGCGTTTCAACACCGGCTTCCGCGCCGACCTGAAGCGCTTGAGCCAGATCGCCCACGAGCGGGGGGCGCTCTTCCTGGTGGATGGCATCCAGGGGGCGGGCGTTTTCCCCTTGCGCATTGAAGAGAACGGCATTGATATCCTGGCCGCAGCGGGCTTTAAATGGCTCTTGGGCATGCCAGGGACGGGCTTTTTGTACGTCAGCCAGGCGGCGCAGGAGAAGATCAGCCCCGTGCTGCCGGGTATGTTCGCTGCCGAAGACAATACGCGCGAACTGCATTACTTCAACGATGCCCGGCGCTACGAAACCGGCACGATCGCCTATTCGTTGTTCTATTCCTGGCTGGCGGGCCTGGATATCTTGAAAGAGGTGGGGATCGAAAACATTCACGCCCGCGTGCTGGCCCTCACCGATCGTATCATTGCTGGCTTGAGGACGAAACAGATCGAGATCGCCTCGCCGGTTGATCAGATCAACGAGCGTTCGGCAATCATCTCTTTCACGCTGGGTTCAGAACGTGAGAACAAGGAGCTTTACAAGAAGCTCATGGCGCAAAAGATCATCGTGGCCCTGCGCGATGGGCGCATCCGGGTCAGCCCGAACTTTTTCAATATCGAAGAGGAGATCGACCGCTTCTTGGAAGCGCTTTAAGCACCGGCGTTCGCCGCCGCTCTGCCTGCCAGTGCCCCACTGCTGAAGGCATATTGCAAGTTGTACCCGCCGCAGGGGCCGACCACATCCAGGGTTTCGCCGGTCAGGAACAAGCCCGTCACCCGGCGCGAGGCCAGGGTCTGGGGGTCCACCTCATCCACCGGCACGCCGCCCGCCGAGACCTGGCAGTATTTAAAGCCCCGTACGCCCTCCACTGGCAGGCGGGTGTCCTTTAGCATTGCGACCAGCCGTTTCAGGTCGCCTGCCGGCACCTGGTTCAGGGGGCTCTCTTCTGCCAGCCGGGCATTTTTGAGATAGACCTGCACCACCTTGGGCGGGAAGAAGGCTCCCAGGAACACCCTCAGCGGCATAGGGCTGTTGCGTTTTTGCGCCAGCAGATCATCAAACTGCTCTGGGAAGAAAGCCAGCAGGTCGAGGGATAACTCTAAGGTCGCCTCGGGCCGGGCCGAAACCAGGTGGCTCAGGTCCATCACCGCTGGGCCGTTCAGGCCCCAATCGGTGAAGATGAGGTTGCCCAGGCTGGTGCCCAGGCATTGAGCGCCCTGCCACAGCGCCGCACCCACATCCAGGCGCACGCCCTGCAAGGGTTTGAAGCTGCCCAGCTCAGCCAGCACGGGGGCCAGGGCCGGACGTTGGGGCAGCACAGTATGCCCCAACGCTTCTAAGATGGGGAACATCTCGCCGCGCGAGCCCAATGCAGGGTAGGCCAGCCCGCCCGTTGAAACAATTACCTGCTCAAAGGTATTGACTTGCTCGCCGCCGCCCCGCCGGAAATAGACTGCCAGCCCTTTGCGCGTCGGGCGCAGCTCGCTGACCCAGGCCTGGGTATACAGGGTCACACCAGCCAGCTCCAGCGCGCTGGCAAAGGCCTCCACCACCGATTGGGCCGATTCGCTGAGCGGGTAATACCAGCCATCGGAGGTCTTATGGGCAGGGATGCCGATGGCAGCCAGCATAGTAAGTAGATCGTTCACGCCAAAGCTGCCAAGCAGGGTTTCCATCCAGGCCGGGTCGGCGCAGGCATATTTCCCCGCCGCAACGGCATCGTTGGTCAGGTTGCAGCGCCCGCTGCCGGTGACCAGCAGCTTGCGGCCCACCTTTTCGTTGCGTTCAAAGAGGGTCACCGCCGCCCCATTCCAGGCTGCCTGGAGGGCCGCCGCCATGCCCGAAGCACCCGCGCCGATGACTGCAACATTCATGCCTGAATTATAATGCCCTGCTTCCAACCTGGCGAATGAATTTGCAGATTTACAAGCGGGGAGAAAATGGGAAGATCAAGGGCGTGATCCGCCAATCACCGCCAATCGAGCGAATGTACACGAATAAGATCAATGAAATGCATGCTAATTCGTTGGACAAAACCTTTAACAGGATGCAAGGATGTAAGGATGCCGGGATCAGAGATGTAGCCGATTGGTTTATCGGTTTCAGCGGTAGCCTTCGGCCTGCAAGTTGAACAGGCGCGCATACGCGCCGTCCAGTTCCATCAGCTCGGCGTGGCTGCCCAATTCGATGATCTTGCCGGCTGACAGCACCGCGATGCGGTCTGCCATGCGCACGGTGGAGAAGCGATGCGAGATCAACACCGCAATACGCCCTTCCATCAGCTCGCCAAAGCGCCGGAAGACCTCATATTCGGCTTCGGCATCCAGGGCAGAAGTCGGCTCGTCCAAGACCAATACCTCGGCCTCGCGCATGAAGGCGCGTGCCAGGGCGATCTTCTGCCACTGTCCGCCCGACAGCTCTTGCCCCTTCTCCCAGCGCCGTCCCAGCATGGTGTCGTACTTCTGGGACAGCTCTTCGATGATGGGGGCGGCTCCGCCGCGCGCGGCTGCGTCCTCGATGCGGGCCTGGTCATCCAGGGCGTCCACCTGGCCAAAGCCGATATTCTCGCGAACGGTGAACTGGTAGCGCACAAAATCCTGGAAGATGACCCCAAAACGCTGGTACAGGCTGGCCAGGTCATATTGGCGCAGGTCCACCCCATCTAGCAGCACCTGCCCTTCAGTGGGGTCATACATGCGCGCCAGCAGCTTGATCAACGTGGTTTTGCCTGCCCCGTTAAGCCCGACCAATGCAATGCGTTCGCTGGGCCGGATGAACAGGTTGATGTTGCGCAGCACATCGGTGTCAGAGCCGGGATAGCGGAACGAGACATTTCTGAATTCGATGCCCTGCCGGATGGGGGCGGGTGCAATCAGGCCGTTTTCTGGCACTGTCAGCCGCGGCTCTAGTTTTAGGTACTTGATCAAGTTGTCGAGGAAGAGGTTGCTTTCGTAGAGGCGGTTCAAGCTGTCGAGCAGAGAGCGGATCGAGCCTTGGGATTGGCGGAAGATCGACAGGAACATGGTCATATCGCCCAGGGTAATCAGCCCCCCGATCGTGCGCAGCACGATCCAGGCATAGCTGCCGTAGTAAGCCAGGTTAGACAGCATCCCCCAGCCCAACCCTGCGAGGGTGCGCTTTTCAGCGATGGCGCGATCCTCCAGGTAGAATTGGGTGAACAGGGTCTGGTAGCGCTTGAGCAGCGGCTCGCCCAGCCCGAAGAGCTTGATCTCTTTGACTGCGTCGTTGCCGGTTAACAGCGTCTCCAGGTAATTCAACAGGCGCGCCTCGGGGGCGCGCCGGCTGACAGCCCTGAAGGCGCGCTCAGCATACTGTGATTGCGAGAGAAAAGATGGAATGGCCGCCAGGAAGACGATCACTGCCAGCCAGGGGCTGAAGCGCAGCAGCAAGAGGACCAGCGAAACCAGGGTGATGACTTGCTGGGTCATCTGCAGGGTGGCATTGACGATGTTGAGCGCACTGGTGTCGGCCTGGCGCCGGGCATTCTGCAAGGTGTCGTAAAAGATGGGGTCCTCGAAGAACTGTAGATCCAGGCTGATGGCCTTGCGGATGACCATGCTGTTGATGTGGTTGGTCAACTGCGATTGCAGCACACGGTCAGAAAGGGAACGCACCTGGCTGGTGAGTGAGCCCAGCAGGATCAGCCCAAGCTCTAAGGCCAGGTAGGGCAGCGTGTACCTGAGCCCGGCCGCCGCTTCCATGCCCTGCTCGATGGCGTGTAAGATGGCGTCGATGATCAGCTTGCCAGCCCAGGCCTGGGCGGCTGGCAGGAAGGCAGCCAGCAGCATCAGGCTGATGCCCAAGATCGCCGCGGCGCGGCTGGCTGACCACACCAGGCGGAATGCCTGGGGGGTGTTGCGCAGCGCGTCCATGAATTCGCGCACCTGGTTGGTCAGGCGGGCGATTAAAGAAGCGGGCGGCTGGCTGGATGGGTTCGGATGTTTTGAATGCAATGATGTTCTCCAGTCTGGTAAAACCAGTTAATTTTTGGGCCTTAAACGCAAGAAAGGCTCTTCTGCGTCCAGGGCCCCATAGCACACCTGGGCGGCGGCTTTGCACCCGCCCTGGCATTGGTCGCGCCGCTCACAGCTTGCGCAGAAGGCCGGGATGGCCTGGGTAAAGGCTTGCATACGCGCCGGGGCAATCAACTCAGCGAAGCGCTCTTCCAGCAGGCTGCCCAGGATGAGATCGCTGTGGTTGCAGGGGCGCAGGTTGCCCAGCGGGTCCAGGGTGTAATAGGCGCGCTCCCCGCCGGCGGCGCAGTATCCAAAGCCCAGGTTGGTGTAGGGCCTGGTATCGACCAGGCAGGGCTGGATGGGGATGGAGCAGGCCATGGGCAGGCGCAGCTCGGCCGCGGCGGCGTTGGCGGTTTCCAGGGCCTGGCGCACCTGCTCTGGGCTGGGCAGCAGCAGCGCCATGTTCTGCCGCCCGCGCCCGCCGGGATTGAAGCGGTTGAACATCACCGCCCGCGCCCCAAAGGCGCTTGCCAGGCGCAGGGTTGGGTACAGGTGTTCGATGTTCAAGCGCGTGGCCACAAAGGCCATCACGAACTGCCCCCGGTGCAGGCGGATATTCGCCATTGCTGCCAGCACGGCATCCCAGGCGCCGGGCGCGCCAGAGAGTTGGTCGTGGGTGGCGCGCTGGTGGCTGAGCAGGGGCAGTTCAAAAAGCCCCGCGCCGCACTCCAGCAGCTTGACCACCGTGGTCTCATCCAACAGTCGCCCGTTGCTGATGATGGTTGTTTGCACCTGGCGCGCTTTGAGGCAGGCGAGCAGTTCGGGCAGATCGCGGCGCAGCAGGGGCTCGCCGCCGGTCAAGGTCACGTGATGGCAATCCACTTCATCCAGGGCTTTTGCAAGCAAAGCCAGGGTCTGGGAGGTATCCAGCTCGCCGCGCGGGTAAGGCGGGCGCAGGCTGTTCTCATCATGCCAAACGTTGTAGCAGTGCAGGCAGGCATGGTTGCAGCGCTGGGTGACTTCGAAGATCAGCGATTGCAGGCGCGGCCGCGGCAGGCTCATTGACCGGTCAGCAGGGTGATGATGAACTGCGCCGCTTCCTGGGCTTCAGGGGAGACTTCCAGCTCCAGCGCTTCGAAGGACGGGATGGCCTGCCCCTGGGCCTGGGCTTCAGCCAGGATCTGATCATACAGTGCGGCCACAGCCTCATTGCTCAACTGGTAGAAGGCCATGTCGTG
>CAZWFQ010000092.1:0-11763 GCA_964633225.1 uncultured Anaerolineaceae bacterium | reverse complement strand
CCCGCGCCGCGCCGTCACCCGCCCCCGCTCGGCGCTCAACGGCTGGGACTGGGCCTCGTCCAGCACCTGCCCGCCGTAGGCGGTCAAGGTCAGGCCGAAGTCTTCCTCGCCGGTTGCAACGCTGAAGCCGGCCGGCGAGAAAATGGCTTCAAAGCCCTGCGCCCGGTTGGCAGCGCGGTAAGCCCCGGTTTCTGGCTGCCAGGCGGCCGCATACGCTGCCGCTGCAACCTGGGCCTGTACATCCGCCCACTCAGCGGCGCTCAACCCGGCCGGCACCTGCACCGCTGGCTGTTCCGGCTGCCGCTCAGGCCGGCTGCCGGACAGGGCATGCAGGGCGGCATTTTCTTTTGCCGCGGCCGGCTGGGGATTGGTGACCAATCCCAGGACCAAGGCCAAGACACAAACCAGGTTAACCAACAGGCGCAAAGTTTTCATGATCATTTCTCCTATTTGACGTGAGTTCGGGTTAGCGAAAAAGTGGGAGCTTCCCTTACACCCAAATTCACGTTATTTATTGGGGTTGGGCGCTCAAAATCACTGGCAGCCAGAGGCGGTAGCCGGGTGGGAAGTGCGCCTGGTTGTTGCCAGGGTTCAGGTCAATCATGCCGTCCGGCAGGGTAACCGTCACCTCAGTGTAAAGGGTTTCCAGTTCGATACGGTTGGCAGTGACCGTGTAGGTCACCACGCCGCCCACCGGGAAGCTTGCCAGCACATCTTGTAGTGTGGAGCTGCCGCTAGCGGTGCAAGTGGCCCCACCCACGGCAGCACAGGTCCATTGCAAGTTGGTCATATGGCCGGGGAAGCTGACCGAGACCCCCGTGCCATCGGCATCATTAAAGCCGCCATTAGAGACCACGATGGTGTAGACCACCTGCCCGGGCGTGAGGGTGGCAGTGATGTTGGTACTCAGGTCGGCAATGTAGGCCACCGTGTGGGTCAGCGTGAAGCTGGAGGGCTGGTAATCGGGCGCGCCCAGGTACTCAGCGCTGAGGATATGCTCACCTACCGCCAGGCCAGCCGTACTGAAGGATACATCACCACTGGCATCTAGCGTCCTCGTCACCAGGGTCGTCAATCCATCGCGGAAGACAACTGTGCCAGTTGGCCCGGCCTGGACGGCGTTGAGCGCACCCTGGCTGCTCACCGTGGCCGTAAAGGTCACCGCCTGCCCCACCGCCGAAGGCGCCGGGGCCGCCGCCAGGCTGAGGCTGGTGGTGATGGCATCTGCCGAGATAACGGTCACATCCACCTGCCCGGTGTCTGTCAGCACGCCATCCGAGACCACAAAGGTGAACTGATCGATGCCATAATAATCTTGTGTTGGGGTATACGTAAAGACGCCGCCAGAAGTGATATTCACCTCGCCATGCTGCGGCGCAGCACCCGGCAGGTAGGTCAGGGGGTCGTTATCTACATCGATGGCAGTCAACAATCCAATGGAATGGATGTCCTCAACCGTCGCAATGGCCTGGTCATCCGCCAGCGGTGCATCATTGACCGCTGTTACGGTGATATCCACCCGTCCGGTATCGGTCAGGGCACCATCTGAAACGGTAAAGGTGAACCCATCCATCCCAACGTAATCCAAGCCGGGGGTGTAGGTAAAAGTGCCGCTGGCGGCAATGTTCAATACACCGTGCAATGGAAGCGTGTGCCATGTAAAAGTCAACACGCTGTTGCCAGCACCTGAAGCCTCCAATTGATCGCTGAAGGCGATATCTTCAGGCGTGTTGAAGGCCATATCTTCTGCCACCAGCAAGTTCGTCACCAAGACGGTAACCAGGCCCGTGGCATAGCCGCCGTTGCCATCTGTCACCGTATAGGTAAAGCTGTCGCTGCCACTAAAACCCAGGGTGGGGGTATACACCACATGCAGATCAAGATCCACAGCCACGCCGTGCGCCGGGGCCCCTACCGCAGTGATCACCAGGGGATCATTGTTCGGATCGCTGTCGTTAGCTAACACATCCACAAGGTACCCTGTGCCATCGGCAACCGCCGCCGAGCTGTCATCCAGCACCACCGGAGCCCCATTAGGCAGCACCAGGTCAAAGGTGTACGCCGCGCCGGTATCGGTGAGGGGTGCAAATGGATCGCCGTCCTCGTTGGGCGCACCAACTGCCGCCCACTCGCCATCCACTGCCACCAGGCTGCCGAAGTGACCTGCAACTTGCGAATCACTCGAACGCAGAGTCTGCAAGAAATACCAGCTATCTGCATCAAAGACAAAGGCATAGGCCGCACCGGCATCGGTGATCGTCTCGGTCGCCACCAGGTCGGCAAAAGGAGCGCCAACAATCAGGGCCTGGCTCGACAGGGCCAGGGCGCTGCCAAAGCCATCCCCCTCACTCCCCACGCCCAGGGTGCCCACCTGGCTCCAATCATCCGGGGCCGGGCTGGTGCCTGCCAGCAAGAGGGTGGGGGTGATGGTGAAGACATAGGCGATGCCGGTATCGGTCAGCACATCACCAGCCCCATCTTCATCCGGCGCACCCACCACCAGGCGGTTCCCCTCCAGGGCCACGGCCTGGCCAAAGCCATCTCCCTGCCCCGCGCCGTCGCCCGCCCCCAGGGTGCCCACCTGGCTCCAGTCTTCAGGGGCCGGGTCCACGCCTGCCAGGCTCATGCCAGGGCCAGATTGATAGACATATACCACCCCGGCATCTGGCACCGGGGTGCTGCCGCCCTGATCTTCGCCGGGCGCGCCCACCGCCAGCAGGCCGTTGCCCATCCCCAGGGCAAAGCCGTACTGCCCGTTGGCCTGGGGGTTTTCAGAGCCCAGCGTACCCACCTGACTCCAGTCATCCAGCCCACTATTCAACGTGGGGCTATTCCCAAACACATAGGCCGCCCCGGCGTCTGTTTCTGCATCATCCGCCCACGGCGCACCAACCACAATCGTAGAGGCATTCACCGCCACGCTGTAGCCAAAGCCGTCGCCGGCCTGACCTCCACTGGCTCCCAGCGTGCCCACCTGGCTCCAATCATCCAGCCCACCCTTGAGCGTGGAATTGTATTCAAAGACATAGGCCGCCCCTGCCGAACTGCCATCGCCATAGGCACCCACCACAATGGTGGTGCTGTAGACAGCCACTGCATACCCAAAATGGTCACCGGCCTGGGGATTAGGCGCACACAGCATAGCATCTTGTTCCCAGCCGGCTGAGCGGCGTGTGTAGACATAGGCCACGCCCGTATCGCTGATCGGTACAGTGATAGGGCAGACGTCTGCTTCGGGGGCGCCAACCACCAGGGTATTGCCATACAAGGCCACCGAACCGCGCAGGTCGCCCGCATCGGCGCCTTCCGGCAGAGGCAGAGCTTCTGGCTCCCAATTAGCCTGCAGGGTGAAGACATAAGCCGCGCCCGTATTGACCGGCCCGCCATCTTGCCCATCCGCCCCCACCACGATCGTATTTCCATCGATGGCCGCCGAGAAGCCAAACCAATCCAGTTCTTGGGCATCGCTGGCCCGCAGGGTGCGCACCTGGCCCCAAGCTTCGGCCCCGCCCTGGTTGCGTTGGAAGACGTAGGCCGCACCCGATGCGCTCAACGGGTCGCCTGGGCCGCCGTTTTCGCTGCACGCCCCTACCACGATCGTATCCCCGTCGATGGACACAGATCTGCCGAAATCATCCCAGACCTGGGCATCACTGGCGCGCAGGGCAGCCACCTGGCCCCAGGCATCGGGACCACTCTGGTTTTGGTAGAACACGTAAGCTGCGCCTGCATCAGAACGAGGATCGCCCGTTCCCCCATCCTCATACGGCGCCCCCACCACCAGGATACCGCCAGAAAGGGCCACATCCAGGCCAAAGCCATCCCCAGCCTGGGCGTCCTGGGGACGTACGGGGCCCAAATACCCCCAATTGTCTGCCCCGCCCAGGTCCTGCTGGTAGAGATGAACCGCTCCCGCACCGGGAGTGAGGTCAGCCTCCCCATCATCTCCATGAGCGCCGATGGCGATCGTGTCGCCAGAAACCGCCACCGAGATGCCATAATAATCGCCAGCACTCAAGGCTTCCATCCAGAACCTCAAGCCCCAGGCGTCAGCGCCATCCAGGTTGCGACTGTATACAAAATACGCACCAGCGTCTGAGTTGGCACCAGGCGCGCCAACCACCGCAATATCACCGTCAATGGCCACCGAGTAACCGAACATCAAGTTATCGGTGATGGCGGTAGTAGCCGTAAGAACAGCCACCTCATCCCAGAAATCCGGTGAGCTGTAATGGCGCTCGAAAACGTAAGCAACCCCGGCTGCACTCTCCATGCCGGGGCCTTCGGCACCGTAAGCGCCCACCACAATGGTATTGCCCGAAATCGCCACCGCATACCCAAAGTAATCGTAAGCCTGCATCTGGCTGCCGTAGAGGATAGCAGCTTCTCCCCAGGCATCGGCGCCAGTCTGGTTGCGTTGGAAGACATAGACCGCCCCGCCATCGGGGTAAGAACCGCCAAAGCCGCCGTCTTCGTGCTGGGCGCCGACCACCAGCGTATCGCCGTCCACGGCCACAGACCAGCCAAATAAGTCATCCATCTGGGCGTCGCTGGCACGCAGGCTGGTAGCCTCCAGCCAGGTGCCGCGAGTATCAAACACATAAGCCGCCCCTACGCGTGAATATGGCATGATATCCAGTTTGGGTGCGCCAACCACCAGCGTGTTGCCTGAGAAGGCCAAAGTGGCGCCGAAGCCGGCGTCCATCGGCGCATCGGATGCGTACAAGATGTTGATCTCGCCCCAGGCATCGCCCCCGCCCTGGTTGCGGCTGAAGACATAGGCCGCGCCGGTGTTATCTGGATTGCCGGTATCCTTATCCCGGCCCGTGGCTCCCACCACGATGGTATCGGCATGGATTGCTACCGAGGCGCCAAAAAAGTCGCCCGACAGGGCATTGCTGGCGCGCAAGACGGTCCATTCACCCCAAAAATCTAAGCCGCCATAGGTGCGCTCGAAGACGTAAGCTGAGCCAGACTCTGAAAGAGGCGAAGCCGGGCCGCCATCTTCGTAAGGAGCGCCCACCACAATATAATCTCCATCGATCGCCACCGAGGCGCCAAACCGATCGTCCATTTCTCCTTCACTAGCACCCAGGTGAGATACCAATTCACCCCACGTGTCTGGCCCAAAATAGTTGCAATAATAAATCGAGACCGCACCCGTGCCTGAGAGGTAACCGGGCGAACCCACCACCAGGATGCCGCCGTCCAGTGCCAGAGAAGCGCCAAAATTCTCCCAATCAGTAAACTGAGACTGCATGGTCACGAAGCCCCAGGTATCTGGTCCATCGTAGTTGCGATAAAAAACATAGAATGCGCCCGAATCTATCACCGAACCTTCATCCCGATTCGGCGCCCCCACCACCAAAATGTCGCCATCCAGGGCCGCCGCCTGGCCAAATGCATCGCCAGCCTCATAGCCACGCAGGATCTCCACTTCACCCCAGGCATCGGCCCCGCCCTGGTTACGCTGGTAGATATACACCGCGCCAGCATCAGGCAGGGTGCTTTCCAGGCCGCCATCTTCGCCCGGGGCACCGACGACAATCGTATCGCCGCTGATGGCCACAGCTCTGCCGAAATAGTCTTGATACTCAGCATCGCTGGACTGTAGCACAGTCACCTCGCCCCAGGCATCAGCGCCAGCCAGGTTGCGCTGGAAGATGAAGACCTTACCAGCGGTGGGCACGGGGGCGTCTTGGGTACCAGGGGCATCCTCCAATCCGGCACCTTGATACCCGCCAAAATCCCATGTCCCCACCACCAGGGTATCGCCATCCAGGTCCATAGCTGTCCCAAATTCCAGGAAGTCTACCTGCTCGGATACGGACGGGTACAGGATAATGGTCTCACTGTGCAGCAAAGGATCCACGGTGATGGGGTAAATGGCACCAGCCGCGTCGACGGTGATGCGCATGCCGCCAGCCGTGAGGGCCATGCTGGCGGGCAAGGTGCGCCCATTGGCATCATACACAGCCAGGCCATCATAGGCCAGCACCACGGCCCCTGAGGGGTCACGCAGGCGTAAGCCATCGCCTTTGCGGATCAGATCAGCCTGCAAGCTTCCCGTGAGGGCAAAATCTAACGTGATGGCGCCTGCCCCAGGGAAAGGCGGGGCATATAACGTCAGCCCATGTTCCAAGCCCTGGGCTGTGTTCTGGTACCATTCGTTCAACTTGGGGCCGCGGGCAGCGGTCACCAGGGCCTGGTCAACGCTCAAGGCCTGGCCCTGATCCAAAGCCAGCGGCAGGCCACCGTAAGCGGTCAACTCCAGGCCAAAGGTCCAACCAGCTTCAGATGTGGTAATATGAAAACCCTGAGCGGTAAAAACAGCACCAAAGCCCTGAGCGCGGTTAAAGGCGCGGTAGCCTTCGCCAGCCGGCCCAGGCGCGGCCCGGTATTCAGCTGCCAAGACCTGAGCCTGCACATCGGCCCACTCGGCGGCGCTCAGGCCGGCGGGGGCCTGGCTGTCAGCTTGAACCGGCTGCCTGGCAGGCTGGCTGGCAGCCAGGGTGTGCAGTGCAAGCTCGGCTTTTGCCGCGGCCGGCGCAGGATTGCCCACCATTCCCACGGCCATAGCCAGGATGCAAAACACATTGATCCAACGCTGTAAGGTTTTCATTTCATCTCCTCCATGTAAGCATTCTTACCCCATATATTAGTCGTTCCCGCTAACCTAAAAAGGTCGCAGGATCACAGATGCCATGTTTCTTCCCCCCCACTTCTCTCAGAAACGGCTTTTATTCAGTCTCGTCTTGAGGCGGTGGAGGAGTACCAGAAAAGTAAATATTTTCTATTGTCACATGCTCGATATTGATCACGATGACAGTTCCAGCAGGTGCCGCGCCTTGAGCCAATTCAGATAACATGCGCGCCAGGCTGCTCTGATCCAGATTCTTGATCCGAACAGCAGGCGCAGCAGGCGGAGCTTCCACGGCAGGGGGAGCTTGTACAGCAGGTATGGGTTGCGCAGGAGCAGCAGGTTGGGCAGCAGGCGCAGGCTGTGTGACAGGCTCTGGCTGAGCATCCTGAGGCTGGACTTCTGCAGCGGATTCGGAGACCTCTGCCCGCTCGCCGATGGGCTCAGCAGGCAGAGCGGCTGCTTGGCGGCAGGTGGCATCCAAGAGCGCTTTATTCTCAGGCACGCTCTCAAGGAAAAGACGACGGGCTTCTTCATCGGGCAGAGATGCGGCTTGTAAGCGCAAGCGGGCCTGGGCATCGGCCAGGATGGCTGCGGCGCGCCCATCGCCCATCGCATCCAACAGCCTCACAATTGACAGAATGACACGCTGCGGATTCTGAGCACCGTCCAGGCCAGGATTTGCGGCCAACACCGGCAGCAGGGCATCCAAATGAGCACGCGCTTCGTCTTGTGCATCCACCTGCCAGGCCAGCGCAGCCAGGCCAGCCAGGTCTTCGACCATATATTGAGGCTGACTCAACTCCTGGTGTAGGGCCTGGGCTTGCTCAAAATAGGTGCGCCCGCTCTCAACCTGGCCGAGGATCACTACGGTCCTGGCCAGGTTGTGCAGGTAGCGGCCTTCGGCGCTGCGGTCTCCAAGCTGGCGCGCCAGATCCAGGCACTGTGAATAATACTCCTGGGCGGCGTTGTAATCCGATTGGTGGAAGGCCACATGCCCCAGGCCATTGAGAGCCTCACACTGCTTCTGCCGGTCGCCGATCTGGCGCAACATCTCAAGGCTTTGGGTGAAGTATTCTTGAGCGGCCGTCACATCCCCCTGGCTCAGGCCCACCTCACCCAGGTGGATCATGCCAGTGGCTTCGGCCCAGCGGTTGCCAACCTGGCGAAAAAGCTCCAGGCCTTGCTCCAAATAATTGCGGGCGGCGGCGTAATCGCCCTGGCGATGGGCCACAATGCCCAGGCTGCCCAGGCCAATGCCTTCGCTCTGGCGGTTGCCTATTTGGCGGGCAATCTCTAAGCCGCGCGTGTAATGGGCGCGGGCGGAGGCATAATCTCCCTGCTCAGACAGCACGTTGCCCAGATTGTTGAGCAGCATGCCCTCCATGGGCTTATCGCCCACCTGGCGGGCAATCTGCAGTCCCTGGGCAGAATAGGTGCGGGCGGCCTCAAAATCACCCTGGTGCTTGGCAGCCAATCCGAGGTTGTTCAAAGCCTTACCTTCGGCGGCGCGGTCACCCACCTGGCGTACGATCTTTAACCCTTCAGTATAATGTTCGCGCGCCAGGGGGTAATCAGCCTGGTAAAGGGCCACATTCCCCAGGCCAATCAGGGCACTGCCCTGGCTGCGCCGGACGGAGGCCTGTTGGGCCAATTCCGAGGCCTGATTAAAGCGCTGACGCGCATCGTCATACTTACCCTGGAGCAAAGCCACGTTGCCTGCCATGAGCAAGATATTGGCTTCCAGGTCATGTTTGCCGGCGGCCTGGGCCAGTTCCAGGGCCACCCCCAGGCGCTCGGCGCTGGGAGTGTAATCGGCCTTGCGGTACAGGGCTTCGCCCCAGGCCAGGTGAGCAGCAGATTCTTTTTCCACCAGCCCGGCCGCCTGGGCCGCGGCTGAGGCGGTACGAGCCTGCTCGATGGCAGTGGCATAATCAGCAATAGCATTGGCATAACTGGCGCGGCGCAAGGCCACTTCTGCCCGTTCGGCGGGACGCTGCCAGGCATCCGCCAGGGACTGAGCGGCTTCCAGGTCGGCGGCCTGGGCGGCGCGGTCACCAATCAGGTTCCACATGGCCTCGCGCTGCAGCAGCAAGGCGAAGCGCTGCTCGGCCTCGTCCGCAGCCAATAACTGCAAAGCCCGGCTGAAGAAATCCAGCGCGGCGGCATTCTCGTATGCCTGGGCCGAACGCTGCCCGGCGCGCTCAAGATACTGGATGGCCTGAGGTCGGTCGGCATCCAATCCCTGTTGGTAGGCAGCCTCGTAGTGATAAGCAATCTCGTCGTAGTGCAGTTCCAATTCCTGGGCGTACAACTGCTCCAAAGATTGAGAAGCCATGTGGTGCAGTTCACGCCGCCGAGAGCGCAGCTGCATCTCATAGGCAGCATCGCGCAGTAGAGAATGCTTGAACAAATAGCGCACCTGGTTGATGGCCTGCCAGATGGCGTCATCTTGGGCACGCTGCATCTTCTCAGGCAGGCCCACATCGTTACGCAGCATATGCGCCAGGACCTGTACGTCGAATTCGCGCCCCAACACAGATGCGGTCTGCACCAGGTCTTTGATGCTCTTGACCAGGCGATCCAGGCGGGCCGTGAAGACCAGGCGCACATCGGTCGGCAGGGGCTCTTGAGAACGTTTACGCACCAACTGCCAGGTACCATCGGTCTCTTTGATCACCCCACCCTCGCGCAGGTAAAGCAAGATCTGCTCAGCAAAGAAGGGATTGCCTTCAGAACGCCCGGTCAACAGGGCAGCCAGTTCATCATCCAGCGACCCTTCCAGCAGTCCTTCTGCCAGGAGGCGCATATCCTCATCCGTGATCACGCCCAGGTCCAGCCGCTCATAGGGCAAATCGCCAAACAATGGCGCCTGGCCCACCCGCGGCCGGGCTGTAGCCAGGATGGCCAAGGGATACGCATCAATATCGCGCACCAGGCGTTGCACAAAGGACTGCGAATCCTCATCCATATACTGCGCATCCTCCAGGTTCAACACCAATGGTTGGCGCAAGCTCTCAGCAAGGATAAGGGCTTTCAGGGCGGTAAAGGTCAGCTCGTGGCGTCCCTGGGGCTCGGTTTGGGCATAGGCAGAGCTGTCCCAATACAATTCCAATAACGCGCCGAGGAAGGAACGGCCGCGGTTCAGCTCTTGCTGCAGGGTCTCATCGGGTGTGTTGGCAATCAACTGGTCCAGCCCGCGCCCAAAAGAGCGTTTATTGCGCGCCGCCGATTCGGTGGGGGATTGGCCGAAATAACTGCGCAGCCAGTAACAGAAAGGGTTAAGCGGAGAGCGTACGGTCTGGTCGGCCTGGCACAAAGCCCATTGGGCAGCTTCAGAAACTTCACTGGGTGGAGCTTCAGCAGGTGGGCTGGTCAACTGTGACAGGAATTCAGCCACCAGGCGGCTCTTACCCAGGCCAGCCTCACCCTCCACCGCCATGATGCCCGCATAGCGCTTCTCGCCTGGCACAAACATGGGCTTGACGAATTCGTGCAGGCGGGCCAACTCACTCTTGCGCCCTACCATGGCCCCATGATAGAAGGTGGCAGCGTTCAAAGAGGTCTGTTCTAACAGGGCATACACAGGCTGGGGGTCAGGAAAGCCCTTGAACATGCGCTCCCCAATCTTCTCAATCACAAACTGTCCGCCGGCCCGATTGGCCACGCGTTCATCCAGCCAAATGCTGCCCCAGGGGGCAGCCACCATCAGGCGAGCGGCATAGTTGACCCCCTCGCCGTAACAAGTCCACTCGCCGCGCCGCGCCGAGCCTGCCAGCCCGCCGTACATCATACGGTACGTAATACCGGCTTTGTACGAACCGGGCGTATGCTCACCCAGGGATAGAACAAAGTGCAGGGTGCTCTCCAGGTCTTTCTCGGTGCCGGTGGGGGTGCCCCAAAAAAGCAGCAGGTTACAGCCCTTATCCCCAAAATCCACACGGGCCAGGTAGCCACCGTACTGGCGTTGGAGGGCAAAAACAGCCTGGATGAAAGGCAACAAATCTTCGCGCCCACGCACGCTCATCAGGTTGATGAACACGCTCACCACCTGGCGGAACTCACCTCGCTGTTGGCCTTCAGAGCCTTGTAACAATGCGTCTTTCTCACCAGCCGAGATGCCCCTTTCCAGGATCGCAGCGGGGACAAAGTTCGCCTCACCTGGCAGGGCCTGGGGAGGGGGTAATTCAAGCGGCGCAGGCAGGGCCAATTCAGGGGCCATCGCCAACAAACGCATAAAGCCTCCCTTCCCATCGGGAGCGGCGCCATCCCCAGCAGCAATCAGGCGCGTGTGACTGCCCAGCACATCAGCCACCCCTGGGCTGAAGGTGATATTTCCAGGCTGGGCATGGTGCTCGGCCGCCGCAGCCGTATCCACCCCTGGGCCGCTGAAATAATAAGCCGCTTTCAGGCCCTCGGCATCCGGCTGTAAGATGCCCCAATCTACCCGACCACCGCCCAAGCCCAATTTCACCGCAAAGGGAAAGTGCCCATAAGCGGTCTCTTGCACCGGGTTGGTGGTAATGTGGACCTGGATGGTCATTGCCGCGGCCAGGGCATGCAAGAAGGACGATTCAGGCGCATCATCCGGCCGGATAGGAAAGAGAGCCGTAAAACCATCCCCTGCAAAGGTGGTGATAAAACCGCCCTGGGAATAGATGGCATCTACCAGCGGCTCGAAGACCCGGCACATCACGTCTGCCATTACCTCGGCCGCCTCGCTGCCATGCTGGGCCAGGGTACTGGTGACTGCACTGAAGCCAGAAATATCCACAAATAGGCTGGCAACGTCTAACTGCCCGGCCATTTCGCCAGCAGCATACTTCTCAAGAATGAAGTGGGGAACTAGATTTTGCATGTGCGATGATCCCTTACCTGGGCCTGCGAACGCGCTCCTGCTTGACCTGGCGCCGCAAGTGTTGACCGACTTCAGCAAAACGAGTGGTCGCAAGAAAAACTTTCACCAACATAATTATACGCCAAAGAGAGAAAGCCGACCGCGATCGGCCTATCGAAATCGAAGGGTGAAAAACATGATGCCGTCCCAGAATATGTTTCTGGGACGGCATCATGAGTGTCAAATACGTGCCTGTTACCGTTGGGTGATGGGCAAGAAGACCTGG
>CAZWFQ010000091.1:0-12290 GCA_964633225.1 uncultured Anaerolineaceae bacterium | reverse complement strand
GCTCGGGTTTGCGGAAGCGCTTCCTTTTCCATTCCGGGGAGGGCAGAACCCCTTCCGACTCGCCCTCGATGTCGATGCCGGTGCGGCTCCCAAGGCCGAGTGGGCGCATGAAGTTGGCGATGGCGTCGATGCCCATGTCGTTGGCCACCTGGTTGCCCACGAGGACGTGGGATGCCAGGGGCTGGAGCAGCCCGGCGCCCAGGACCTGGTGGTGCCTGCGGATGGCTTCCACGAGGTCGGGTGCGAAATTCCACTGCTCCGCGGCGTCGGCCCCGAGTTCAGCATGATCAATGCCCAGAACGAGCGGGTGTGGGTCAAGTTCCATCTGAAGACCCAACAGGGTATCAAGAACCTGACCGACCAGGAAGCCGAAGCCATTGTGGCCAAGGACCGCGAGAGCCACCAGCGCGACCTGTTCGACAGCATTGCCAAGGGCGACTTCCCGCGCTGGACGATGTACATCCAGGTGATGAGCGAAGCGCAGGCCAAGCAAATGCCCTACAATCCCTTTGACCTGACCAAGGTCTGGTATCAGAAGGAGTTCCCGCTGATCGAGGTGGGGGTGATGGAGTTGAACCGCAACCCGGAGAATTACTTCCAGGATGTGGAGCAGGCCGCCTTCAACCCGGCGGCGATTGTTCCGGGGATTGGTTTTTCGCCGGATAAGATGCTGCAGGGGCGGCTGTTCTCTTACGGCGATGCCCACCGCTACCGCCTGGGCGTCAACCACCACCAGATCCCGGTCAACCACCCCAAGAATGCCCCGGCGCACCCATCGCACCGCGATGGGCAGATGCGGGTGGACGGGAATCACGGGGCAAAGCTAGGTTACCACCCCAACAGTTTTGGCGAGTGGGAGGCCCAGCCCGAGTATGCGGAACCCCATCTGGAGCTTTCGGGTGCGGCGGCGCAATGGGATTTCCGTGAGGACGACTCGGATTATTACACCCAGCCGGGCAAGCTTTTCCGCTTGATGAACAAAGCGCAGCAGCAGGTGCTGTTTGAGAATACGGCGCGCGCCATGGGCGATGCGCCCGAATTCATCAAGATCCGCCACATTGCCAACTGCCTGAAGGCCGACCCAGCCTACGGCAAGGGCGTGGCCAAGGCGCTGGACATCGCGTTAGATAAAGTCAAGTAAGCCAGGCGATCAGCGTCTGTATATAAAATGACCTGGGTGGCGCAGGCAGATCCATCTGCTTGCGCCACCCAGGTTTGTTTTTCTGCGGCCTGGCTGCTTACAGGCTCAATTTGCGGCATCGATTTTCTTGACTGGCAGCCAAAGCGTGACCTGGGCAGGGGATTCTGCCCAGGGGGGCGTATCGCCAAAATCGACAATTTCGAGGGGGTAGGTTGGTTGGAGCCTGGCTTTGGGCAGCCAGGTGTGGTAGAGATAGGCCAGCGTGTGCGGCAGGCCGGCGGGATGCGCGGGATGGGCCACGTAGATGTAATCTCCGGCGGGCAGTGCCTGGCAGACCAGAAACGGCTCAACCGCCTCTTCGGGCTCAAGTGCCCGGGCTGCCAGGTAAAAGACCTGCGTTCCTTGCGCATTGAGGTAGCTGGTGACGCCGAAATAGTGCGCCTGGCCCTGCTCGGACGGATAGGGCGCTTGGGCTTTGTGCAAGCTGTGCCAGAGCCTGGTCACGGCATCGGGCTGAGCAGCCAGGGGCATCATCAGGCCGGCCAGGCGGCGCTGAGGCGCAGAGGTTTGCTGAGGGGGCTGAAAGCCGGGGTGGTGAATGTGTTCCAGGTAGGAGAGGGAGATGGCGGGCATGAGGGCACCGCGGGGGAGGATGCCGCGCTCGCGCCATTGGACCGGCTGTATGCCAAACAGGCGCTTGAAGGCCCGCGAAAAGGTTTCGTGGTTGTTGAACTGGTAGTCCACGGCGATGTCGAGCACGCGGCGATGCCCATTAACCAACTCATGCGCCGCGGCTGAGAGCCGGCGGCGCATGAGATAGTTGTAGGGGGTGTGTTGTACCACCTGGTCGAAGGTGCGGATGAAGTGATAGAGCGAATAACCGGCCGCGGCGGCCATTTCAGATACGCTCACATCGTCCCTTAAGCGCGCCTCGATCAGCTCGATTGCCTGGTAAACAGCATGCAGATCGCGCATGAGGGCAGTCCTCAGGCTTGGGCTTTGCGCACAGGCATGTACAGATCCAGGATGGATTCGGCCACCTGGTCAAGGCCTTTGAAGCGCGAGTCATAGTACTGCACCGAATACGGATAGCTGCGCTCGTACCCGGCCTCTGCCAGCCACTGGTCAATCTTCATCTCCCAATCGGAGAGGATTGCCTCTCCCTCGAGCGTGAAAACGGCGTAGGTTGTGGCCGGCAGCACCTTTACCAAAAGCTCGACCGGCACCGCTTCCAGCCGTTCCACCGGCAGGCCCACAAACACCTCGAAAAGCCCCTTGGTGCCGGTCTCGTCGCCGTAGATGTGCACCTCGTAGAAGACATCCAGCGCAGAGCGGTGTTGGATGGCCTGGCTGTGCTGTTCCAGGTATCTCATCAGGCGCTGCCAGGTGAGCCCGATGTGGTTTTCCTCGCTCCAGACGTTGCTGGTATCAAAGGGATCGCCGTAAAAGGATAGGCCGACAAGCAGGATTTCAGGTTTTTGCAGGATGGTGGGTTGCATGGAGTGATTATATCCTAGAGAAAGCGGGCGGCAAGCGTTCAACGCGGCCGGTTTTAGCCTCCCGTGTCAACATCGTGTTCGGCGAAGAATTCGCCGGCATCTTCCATCCACTGCGGCCAATCGGCAAACCACTTGGCAACGTTTACGTCGCGGATACGGTCTGAGATGGGGATATAGGGCTTGAGATCGAGGATGGGGGTGCCGTCATCGGCATCAATCCAGGGTAAGATGATGCGGCCGTTTTCTTCGTCCACGTCCAGGATGAGCATGGTGGTTAAGGCGATGGGGTTGGGGCGGTAGGGGGCGCGGCAGGCAAACACACCGGCGGTGACGCCGGGGGCATAGGGCAGCTCGGTGGTGAGAATGGCGCGTTGTTCCGCGTTGTCGTGCTGGTGAGCCCACCAGAAGACCATGACATGGCTGAACTGGTGGATCTCTTTGAGCGCCGGGCGGTAAGGCTCGAGGATTTCGAGGTAGAAACTGCCCTGGTTGGCGCGCACGTATCCGATGGGGTGCAGGGAATAGGTTGGTTGAGACATCAGAAGCTCCTTGTGGAAGGGGGATATTGTGCGGTGAAGCACACCCCCAGGATATCCTGATCCTGTGCGGTTGTCCTGACCCTGATTGCGCTTCTGAGCCTATGATGGGCCTGGCGGCGAACCTGGTTTGACGTTAATTGCGAACGGCAAGAACGGCGCCTCAGGCAGATCGCTTTGCGGCCAGTGCCTGATGAATATGCTGCAATACCTCATCCGGATGGCGCGTTGAGAAGGAGATATCTCGCACAGGCCCGACTTTCTTTTTGAAGGCGATCACAATGCGGGGGTACTCTAAGAAGTTAACCGAGGCGCGGTAGCGTTGGCGAACGTTCATGAAATGGATCCTGGCCCTGCCGTATTTCTAATACTATCGCCTGTGATATAATATATGCTATTAGCATATAGATACAGAGTGAGGTCAATGATGTGTGACAATCCCGGCACTGGACATTCTGGTTGCCGCTGCATGGGAGGCCGGTTGCGCGGCATGATTCAACCCCGTTTGCTGCTCTCCCTGGCGCAGAAAAAATCTCACGGCTATGAGTTGATGGAAACCCTCGGCCAGGAGGGCGCTTCCCCCGATGCAGGCAGTCTTTACCGCACACTGCGCTCTCTCGAAGAAGATGGCCTGGTGTGTTCATCTTGGGATACCAGCAACGCCGGCCCGGCCCGGCGCGTGTATGAACTGACCGACTCGGGGCTGAATTATTTGCATACCTGGGTGATCGATATCCGAAAAACTCGCCAGGGATTGGATGATTTCCTGGCTGAATATCAAACCTGTTTTCCAGAGGAAAGGGGTTCAGTATGAGTCCATGTTGTTCATCGACTTGCTGGATTGGCTGGAGAGTGAAACGGAGATAGCATTGTATGCCATTATTTGATCATTTCGATTTTCTGGCTCCACTCTATGAAACCTTCATCCCGCCCAAAGATCCGCAGGAACTGTGGAAGCAGGCTGATTTGCCCGTCTCTGGCGCGTTATTAGATGCCGGCGGCGGTACAGGGCGCGTAGCACAGTTCATGACCGGGAAGGCCGATACGATTGTGGTGGCCGATTTATCTTGTAAAATGCTATCTGAGACGCGCCAGAAGAATGGTCTGCGCCCGGTTTGTTCGCACACTGAAAAATTACCTTTCCCCAACGAAACCTTTGCACGCATTATCATGGTGGACGCCCTGCATCATGTCTGTGACCAGCGCATAACAGTGGACGAGCTCTGGCGGACGCTCCGACCAGGTGGACGCCTTGTTATTGAAGAGCCTGATGTGCGTACCTTTGCCGTCAAACTGATTGCCCTGGGGGAGAAGCTGGCGTTGATGCGCAGTCATTTTCTCTTGCCTGAGCGCATTGCAGAATTATTCCATTATCCCGATGCCCGGGTCCGTGTTGAAACGGGTAAATTCACTGCCTGGGTTATCGCGGAGAAATTGCTTCAACCCAATATCGAACCATCGGGAGATGGGCGGAAAGAGAATCATTATGCCAAATGCTATTGAAGTGGAAAACCTGACCAAATATTACGAAAAATTCCTGGCGGTAGATCACATCAGCTTTGCCGTGAAGCAGGGCGAGATTTTTGGCTTCCTTGGCCCGAATGGGGCGGGGAAGACCACCACCCAGCGGATGCTGACCACGCTGCTCACTCCGACCGAGGGACGCATCCTGATCAATGGGCACGATCTCGCTCACGATGCTTACCCGGCCAAGCAGAAAATCGGTTTGGTGCCCGAGGAATCTAACGTGTATACAGAGCTGACCGCCTGGAATAACCTGATGTTCACTGCCCGGCTCTATCGCGTGCCGCGCACTGAGCGAGCAAAACGCGCCCAGGAATTGCTGGAAACCTTTGGTTTGTGGGAAAAACGCGGCATAAAGGCCGAGAACTTTTCCAAGGGCATGCGGCGCCGTTTGAGCATTGCCATGGCCATCATCCACAAACCCAGCCTGCTTTTCCTGGATGAGCCTACGCCCGGGCTGGACGCCCAGAGCATCCGTACCATCTGGGAATTGATCCGCCGCATGAACGCTGAAGGGACAACGGTGTTTATCACCACACATCAAATCGAAGAAGCCAACCAGTTATGCAACCGCGTGGCCATTATCTCGCATGGGAAAATCGCTGCCATTGACACGCCTGAGCGGCTGAAGGCGAACTTCCGCCGCGTCCAATCGGTGGAGGTGGCTTTTGATGGAGAGATGGCGGAACAAGGTGCGGGCTTGGAAGCACTGCCCGGGGTGACGACACTGGTCAAAGCCGCAGATAAGATGCGTTTATATACCGAGGACCCGTCGGCGCTGCTGCCACGCGTCATCGAGTACGCTGAGTCCCACAACTTGCACATCGTCAGCCTGAATACGCTCGGCCCCAGCCTGGAGGATGTTTTCCTGGAAGTTACCGGTGGCCAAATCGGCGTTATTAAGCACGAGACAGAAGAGAAACCCCGCCGGCGGGGAATGGGAGGCAGGCAATGAGCAGACTAAATATCCAACGTTTGAGAGATGAGTTGGCGCAAGCCTGGACGGTTGCGGTCAAAGATGTGCGCGTGTATTACCTGCGCCCTGGCATGATCATGTTTGGGTTCCTGATGCCGTTTTTTATGTTCTTTTCGTTCTCGGTACGGCGAGAAGTGGGCGCGGCAGAAGGGGTGGCGCGCCTGCTGGCAATGACGGTTTTCTTCACTGCTGGGGCAGCCGGGCCATTCATCATTCCGACTGAGCGGCGCATCGGCACGTATGACCGCCTGCTGGCGGCACCTATGTCCCTGTTCACGCTGCTGCTGGGCAAGACAGCGGTCGGCGCATTCTTTGCCATTGCTGTTTCCTGCGTGGCTTTGCTGGCGGGGCTGCTGTTCTTCGGGGCGAATATCCTTCAGCCGGGATTGCTCGCCGCAGGCATTGTGTTGGGGGCGTTCTCTTTCTCGACTTTAGGGCTGGTATTCGGCTCTATGCCCACCACCAACCCTGGCGATGTGCAAATGCCCAGCACGCTCCTGCGTTGGGGTCTGCTCTTCGTCAGCGGCGTTTTTATTCCCCTCAGCGAAATGGCGCCCGCAGCACGCGCCATTGCCTATCTTTCCCCGCTGACCTACGCTCAGGATGTGATGAACCATGCCGTTTTGGGGAGCGGGTTGATCAATCCCTGGATCGACCTGGCAGTGCTGGCGCTGAGCGGTATCCTGTTCCTGCTGCCGTCCATCAAAATGCACCAGCGGGCGCGGGTGTTGGGGCGGTAACAGGGGGCAACTCCATTTGACGCTCCTCTTACGCTCTAACCAATTTGGCCAGGGCCTCCAAGTCAGCCTGGCTGCTGAGCAGCATGTTGTTGTGGCGGGCAAATTCCAGCGCCTCTTGGGTGAAGCCCAGCTTGGAGATAAACCAGGGCTTGGCTGACAGGCTGCGGGCGTTGGCAGCCAACTTTTCGAGCTCTTTTTTGCCGCTCAGGCGGCCGCGCCACTTGATCTCTACCGCCCAGCGTTCGTGGTTCTCGGCCAGAGAATCCACTTGTACTTGTCCATCCGATGATAGATAGGGTGCGACCCGCTCGAAGATTGGCAGCTTCACCGGGCTCTCTACGCCGAACAAGCGGCCATCCACTTCCTGCCCGTTGAAGGCTTGCAGCAGCTCACGCACCTGGGATTCTTTCGCCAGGCCCAATTCGTTGGCCACGCGTTCGTATTTCTCCATCAATTCAGCGACCAGGTTGCTCAAAATCTTTTGGCTGGGCATGCCGGTGAGCTGCAGGCCGGAGTAATAGTAAGCCACCCAAACCTGCAAGACCGGGTCGCGATAGCCATAGGTTTTATCTTCGCGCTGCTCCACCAGGTCCACATCCGCCAGCCAGGTCAACACCTGGCGAATGCCCCCGCTGGGTCGCTTGAGGCGGGCGGCGATCTCGGTCAGCGTCATGCCGGCCGGTTCCTGGGCCAGCACCTGTAAGACAGCCTGGGGCATGGTCTCGCCGCGCACGCCCTGCAAGGACTGTTCCAAGACATAGCGGCACAGGTTGTAGATGCGCCCGGTGCTGCCCAGCGTTTCGAGGGTGAAAGCTTCTTGTACGGTGGCGGGCGACATAGGCTTATGCAACAACGAGACGTTCTCGATCACCCGCATGGCCGTGGCGTAGATGTAGAACGGGTGGCCGCGCGTGACCTGGTAGACAGCCGCCAATACATCCCCCGGAACCGGATCGGCGTGCGTT
Source organism: uncultured Anaerolineaceae bacterium (assembly GCA_964633225.1). Lineage (GTDB taxonomy): Bacteria > Chloroflexota > Anaerolineae > Anaerolineales > UBA4823 > JAKQIM01. Next base: position 4,909 of record CAZWFQ010000091.1, on the reverse strand, counting down.
GTACCCAATGCCATCGAGAAGCGTTTACGTGCCAGGGCGTCGCAATCTTCACGCCCAAATGGGCCAATGGTTTCCAACTGGAAATGGACGAACAGCGGCGAGGCGGCATCCAGGAAGATGCGCTCCATCAGGCCGATCATCGAGCCTGCGACCACATAAACCACGCGTGACTGCGCCTGCAAGACCGCCCGAAAGAGCGCCAGCACATCATGAATTTTGGGGTAATTATCCAGGGCCAGGATTTCGGGGAATTCGTCCAAGATCAGCATGACCCGCTGACCGGAGGCCTGAGCATAGACTTCGGGGGTGTTAAAAGCCAGCTCCAACAGCAGGTGCTGGTCGGGCTTCTCTTTTTGCAGCTCACGGTGGATGCGGACCACATGGTCGCTCAATGCAGCTCCCATCTGTCCGGCGGCAACCAGTTGAGCAGGGGCGTCGAAATAGCTTTCTACTCGCCGCTGGAAATCTCTAGCCATCCAGTACAGCAAGTAGCCGACATACTGCACGGCGAAGCCCTCGGGCGTCAGCGCCAGGCGCGGCAGATCCATATACGCCAGGCGGCAGTCGCTGGCGCTGGTAGCGCTTGCGCTGGCGGGCTGCAAATTACGGCGCAGGAACTCTTTGAGCACCACGGTTTTGCCCACGCGGCGAAATCCGCTCAAGGCCAGGTGCTTGCGCATGCCCTGGGCCAGCAGGTCGCGGCTCAATCCCAATACAGCCAGGGTATGTTCGCGATTGGTGAAAAAACGCTGCTCTTCTTCGGGATAAATGTAATCCAACACAGCGGCCTCCGCAGAATACTAGCCAAATGACATACTAGCTATATGACTAGTATAGCAGAAAAAGACGGGGTTGCGCGAGCTATCCCCCACAAGATCACTGAATTCCTGTATGAGCAAATTCCCCCTTCTGCAGCGGCTGCCAGGCATCTAAAGCAGCTCAAAGTATTCCTCCGTATCCAATAGTGGAATGATTTCGTTCACCAGGCTCTGCAACGGGCCACAATCGCAAATATTGACCCACTCCGGCAGGCTGGACGCATATGTAGCTCGCTCAGCACAGAAGGTGCGATCGGCTGTATTGACCAGTTTGAAATGCAGCATTGGGCTGTACTGGGCAGTCTTATCCAGCATCGCCTGCATGCCCTCCAGGAGTTCCTGCCGTGAGTACATCGGTAGGGTTTTGCCAAAGATTTCGGCCATGTCTTTGGCATCTGGCCCCAGCCGCTCGTAGAGGATGATCTGCTTGCCTTTAGCTGAAACGCGGTAATTATTCCCTTTCGGGTGGCGGCGCAAGGCATCCTCCACAAGCTGGATTTCTTCGGGCCGGATGACTTGCTTGCGGTCTTTGACCAATGAAACGACGCCGTTGACGCTTTCTTCGATATGATACCCGGCGGGTATTTCCTTCAGAGCGTTCTCTGCTGCTCGATTGGAGAAGAAATAACGCTCTTTGCCAGTTTTGGTCACTCCCTGGCAAAGAAAAAAGGTCTGGCCTTTGCGGTTGGTGTGTGAAATGGGCACGGCTGGTATCTCCTACACACTTTCCAGAATCGCCAGGATTTCATCCGCCCGGTAGACGCGGTTGCGCCGGCGGCCGGTAATCTCGCGCAGCATCCCGGCCTGAACCAACTGATCAATCAGGCGCTGTGCGCCGAGGAAGTTGGTTTCTAATGCGGTTTCCACCTGGCGCGTGGTGATCACTAGCTGGGCAAAGAGCAGGTCAACCACCCGCAGCAGCCTGGCCGGGGCGCGCCGGGCCTGGATTTGCGCCTGGTATTGGACGCGCAGCGCTTGCAAACGGTCAATCCGGTTCACCGCATCCAGAGATTGCTGCTTCACCCCTTCCAGGAAATAGAGCAGCCAATCTTCCCAGGCCGCTCGCTGGCTGACGGCCAGGAGCAGATCATAATAGTCGCGGCGGTTGCTCTCGAAATAGGCGCTCAAGTAGAGCAGCGGATGCGGCAGGAGCTGCCAGGCCGAAAGGAGCAGCGCCACCAGCAGCCGGCCGACACGCCCGTTGCCATCCAGAAATGGGTGGATAGCTTCGAATTGGTAATGGATCAATCCCAGGCGCAGCAGCGGCGGCAGGTCAGAGGGCGCGTGGATGAAATTCTCCAAAGCGCTGAGCGCCGCCAACATATCGTCTACGGGCGGGGGAACATAGGGTGCGGTTTCGAGCGTGCTGCCGGCCGGCCCGATCCAGTTCTGGCTGCGGCGGAATTCTGAAGCGGCGTTCTCTGCCGCAGGAGTCCAGACATCACCGCGCACGCCCTCCATCAGCCTGGCATGTATTTCCCGGATCAGGCGCTGGCTGATCGGCAGCGTATGGATGCGCTCCAGGCCGTATTCCAGGGCGCGCACATAGTTATGCACTTCGCGCACATCTGAACCTGTCTCAAGGAATGAAAGCGGCGAATTTTTCGCTTCGGTGGCTTCATAAGCCAACAAATCATCCAGTGAAGCACGCGTGCCTTCAATGCGCGAAGAAAGCACGGCTTCCCGGCGCGCCAGGGGCCGGATGAGCAGGTGGGGATTGGCGAGCGTGCCCCCTAAGCCTTTCAATTCGCCTAAAGCTCGATCAGCGTCGGAAAGCGCGGCCACCAGGGACGGAGAAAAGGTTAGCGCCGGCGGCAGCGCTGCCGGCACAAACGCCCAATAGCCCTGTGGTAGGCGGATCACTTTTCCTGAAGTGGAGGCCTGGAATTTGGATGGATCCATACTCAGGTTCCTTATGCTCAGAAATGATAATAAGCCATGCTCATATTATCATTTTGTGTGCAAAATGTAAATAAGGAAACCGTTTAGTATTTCACAAAACTTACCTGCCTCATAACCGTTTGCCAGGAAGATAAATTGGGTGGGATTGATTACACTTTGATTATGCGATGGCTTTCGGGCTAAAATAGTCGTACAAGCGCACTTATGTGGTGTGATTACTTTCCCAGGTAGCCCGTCGCCAGTCTCTGAAAAGTCTCGTGGAAAGTCTCCAGCCAGGCCTCGATGAACGGTCGCGACTCGAACATCGGCAGCAAATCAACCGCCAGGTCGTGTTTCTTGATCTGGGTAATCTTCTCCTGCAAAGCCAGCAGTGCGCTGCGGGTGGTGTATGCCTGCCCTCCATCTCGCGCTAGTTTTTCTTCTAATGGCTGCACGCGCTGCTGCATGAACCAGAGTAAGTCATAAAAATCGCGCCCCTTGATCTGCGCGCCGCTGCGCCCTTTTTCAAAGTTGCGCTCCAGGCAGGCAATCATTTTGCCAGCCATCATGGTTTCAAGAGAGAAGTGTGCCGCAACCAGGCTGCGACCATAAACCAATACAGGGGTGCGTTGGATCACGGCTACCTGGTTGTGTCGGCTGATTTCTACTTTGAGGTGCAGCGCCTCGCTTGGATGAGGCGACAGGCCCAGGGCGTTCAGCAGCGGGAATTTTAGGGTAACCCGTAATATTCCGGGCGAAAAACTGTCGCCTGCGCCCTCCTGGACTTTCGCAGAGACGTCAGCATAGCCAAACACTTTCTGAAAGTGCTGGGGCAAATCCGTCCCAAGCTGGCTAAAATCTAATCCGGCGCTGTTATCGAAATCCAGATCTTCCGACAGGCGGTTCAGCCCGTAGATCACATGCAGGCAGGTGCCGCCGTAGAAGTTCAAGCGGCGGTAGATCGACTGGTTGTAAAAATAATCTAGCACATAGGCTTGCAGCACTTCTTTCAGAATGATGCGCCTGGTTTCCGCGGCCAGGAGTGGATCTTTGGCGTCCAGCACATTCTGCAGCGTTTGAATCAGGGTTGCCATACGGTTTTCTCCAGGTTGGTCAGGATGCGGCGCATCTTTACCCCGCCCATTTTAGCTGGGTCGCTGTTCAGGACATATCCAGCAAATTCACTGCGGTTGGCCGGTGATAATTCGTCCAGGTTAAGACGCAGCTCTTCAGCCAGGTTGCCGTCTGATAGGTGGATGGCCGAAGGTCGCAGATAGAGATAATCGAACAAAGCTTTGGCAGGCGAAGCAATGGCGACCAGAATGCCATGTACTTCAGACATGCGAAACCCGCAGTACAGCGCTGGCTGGATATGCCGATAAACAAACGTTCCCAGGGGGTTGGTGATGGTGCGTGTGTTCTTGATGGTGATGGCTGTGACCGGGTAGGTGATCTCCGTTAGGAGCTGATGGGTCTGCAAGACATACTCTAGCGAGATGTAAGACTGCGGCTGCAAGATGGCGCTGACCAGGGCCGAAAAATTCGCTTCCTGACGGCAGCGTTCGTAGAAGCGGGCGTGCATGTAGACCCCTTTTTTTAGCGCAATCAGGCGCCCAGCTTTGACCCACCGGTACAGGGCAACCCGCGCGTGCTCGTCATCTGCGACTGCATCGCCGGCGATTTGGCGAAAGCCAGCGATGGTGAAATAGGGCAGATTTTCAAAAGCGGATAAGATCGTGTGGTTCATGATATATATCGGATAATGAACAGATTGTGTATATTATCTGATATATTTGGGAATTTTGCAAGGGCTGGGCTATCTAGGATGGGCCGTCTTCCGTCCACAATAGCTTCAAGTGCTGGTCAAACCCACCGCGTTCTGCGCGACGTTGATCTTGAATTTGTTGAACCTTTTCTGGGGGTATATGCCAGGCGGCCAGCAAAGCCGCAATCACTTCGTGCAAGTCGGCCAACTCGGTGACCAACTCATCAGGCGCAGCCTGGCGAATTTCTTGGGCCTCTTCTACCAGTTTTTCCAGCAACGCCTGGCGGTATTCGGGTTCTGACATGGTCTCGATGGCACAGTGCTTGCCACTGGCGTGGATAATCTCAGGGATACGATCGCGTATCAGTTTGTTATCGTTGCGGCGCATGCGCTATTCCTGGCGAAAGATGTGCTGATGATGCCATTCTAAAGATTCGAGATAGGG
>CAZWFQ010000090.1:0-12330 GCA_964633225.1 uncultured Anaerolineaceae bacterium | reverse complement strand
GGGAGCGGCGACCCCCATACCTGGGGGTCGCCGCTCCCCAAGAATCCTCTATATGATGTTGAGGCTGTCCCAAAAGGCACTTTTGGGACAGCCTCGCAATAGAAAACTTTATTTGAGCATGGGCATCTTAATGCCGTGCCGGCGAGCAGCTTGCACGGCGATCTCGTAACCGGCATCGGCGTGGCGTACAACGCCCATGCCCGGATCAGAGGTCAAAACGCGTTCCAGGCGCAGGGCCGCCTCAGGGGTGCCATCGGCTACAATGACTTGCCCAGCGTGCTGGCTGTAACCAATCCCCACGCCGCCGCCATGATGGAAGGAGACCCAGGTGGCCCCGCCTACTGCGTTAACCAGGGCATTCAAGATGGGCCAATCGCTGACCGCATCTGTACCGTCTTTCATCGCCTCAGTCTCGCGGTTGGGCGAGGCAACAGAACCAGCGTCCAGGTGATCGCGGCCAATCACGATGGGCGCCTTGACCACGCCTTCGGCGACCAGGTTGTTGAACATCAGGCCGGCTTCAGCACGCTCACCATAGCCCAGCCAGCAGATGCGCGAAGGCAGGCCCTGGAAAGGCACCTTCTCACGCGCCATCTTTAGCCAGCGGTGCAGGTGGGCGTCATCGGGGAACAACTCCATGATGGCTTCGTCGGTGCGGTAGATATCTTCTGGGTCGCCCGAAAGCGCTACCCAGCGGAACGGTCCCTTGCCCTCGCAAAACAGGGGGCGAATGTACGCCGGGACAAACCCGGGGAAGTTGAAGGCATCCTTCACGCCGTGATCAAAGGCGCGCTGGCGAATGTTGTTGCCATAATCAAACACCTCGGCCCCGCGGCGCTGGAATTCCAGCATTGCTTCTACCTGGCGGGCCATGGAGGGCATCGAGCGCAGAGCATATTCTTTGGGGTCGCTTTGGCGCAGTGCGTTGGCCTCTTCCACGTTCAGGCCTTCGGGCACATACATCAAAACATCGTGGGCGGGGGTCTGGTCGGTGACCACATCAGGGATCACGTTGTACTTATACAACAGCTCTGGATAGATCTCGGCCGCGTTGCCTACCAGGCCAATCGATTTAGGCTCTTCTTTATCCCGGCATTCTTCAACCAGGGTCATGGCCTCTTCCAGGGTGTCCACCACCACGTCCACATAGCCGATCTCCTGGCGGCGCTTGGCGCGTGCCGGATCCACTTCTACCACCAAACCAATCCCTTCATTCATGGTGATTGCCAGGGGCTGGGCGCCGCCCATGCCTCCCAGCCCGGCGGTCAGCGTGAGCTTGCCCTTGAGCGAGCTCCAACCGCGCTGCTGGGCCAGCGAGCCAAGTGTTTCGTACGTGCCCTGCAAGATGCCTTGTGTGCCAATATAGATCCACGAGCCGGCTGTCATCTGCCCGTACATGATCAGGCCCTTGGCTGCCAGCGCATCGAAATGTTCCTGGGTAGCCCAGTGCGGCACCAGGTTCGAGTTAGCGATCAACACGCGGGGTGCGTCGGCATGTGTCTTGAACACCGCCACCGGCTTGCCAGACTGCACGAGAAGAGTCTCATCATTTTCCAACTCTTTTAACGTCTCCAAGATCGCGTCGAAAGCCTCCCAACTGCGGGCAGCCTGGCCCCGCCCGCCGTAAACGACCAGGTCTTGCGGTCGCTCAGCCACTTCGGGGTCCAGGTTGTTCTGGATCATGCGGTAAGCAGCCTCGGTGAGCCAGGATTTGCAGGTGAGTTGGGTGCCGCGTGGGGCGCGTACAGTACGTGGACCAGACATAGATTTACTCCTTGATCAGGTTAGGTTGAAAATAAAACCCCTCCAGGTGGATTATACCAAGAGGGGCTGTAACGACAAGTATTGGCTGCAAGCAAAAGTCTGCAAAAGATGGTATAGAAACAGCTCAATCGGCAGCGGTGGGTAGGGATGTGAGCAAGTTTGCAAAGTTGGTTTTGCCCAGGCGCTCTACCAGTTCATGCTGGGCATCGCACCATACGGGTTTCATCGGGCAATCATTCCCGAACACGCACATGCCATTCTCGCCTACGCATTCATTCAACAGAATGGGTCCGTCGATGGCTTCAACCACATCCAACAAAGAAATCTCTTCTGGAGACCTGGCCAGCGCTACGCCGCCGCGTGCCCCGCGTGAAGTTTGCAGCAAACCAGCAACCGAGAGTTGCGAGACGATCTTCGCTAAGAAAGAGGGTGGAATTTGTTTTTCTTGGGCAATTTGGCTGGTTGCTGCCCGGCGCTCAGGCCCTAACTGCGCCAGGTACACCATGGCCCGTACTGCATAGTCGGCCTGTCGTGTAATTTGCATTGTTGACTCCCTTATTATTTCGGTGATATTGATAAAATTTATCCCTTATATTTTAGATGCTCTTTGCCTTATTCTCAAGTGACAGAGGTCATTCGCAATATATGACGGTCATCCTGTCGAATGAGAAACTTCTACCAAATGATTATATGATAAGATTGTACCTGCTTTCTCAATGAACATTGTTGGGTGGTACGGGCAGTGTTTGTTTTGCCTGCAGCACCTTGCCTGTATAATCTCAATCGGAGGGTTTGGTTCACTATGAAACAGATTTGTGTTGTTGGCGTGGGATATGTTGGCCTGGTAACGGCGGCTTGTTTTGCAGACCTTGGCAATAAAGTAATTGCGCTGGATGTTAATGAAGAAAAGATCAAGGGTTTGCAGAAGGGGATCATGCCCATCTTCGAACCAGGGTTAAAAGAAATCGTCGAGCGCAATGTCAACAGCAAGCGCCTGGTATTCAGCACCTCATATCCTGAGGCCTTAAAAGGCACCGAGTTTGCCTTCATCGGTGTAGGCACTCCTTCAGGGGTTGATGGCGAAGCCGACCTGCAGTATGTAGAAGCTTCGGCGCGTACCATTGCCGAGAATATGACCGCTCCCCTGGTGATCATCAACAAGTCCACTGTTCCGGTGGGCACCGGCGACTGGGTGGCCGATATCGTCCGCAAACACCAGCCGCACCCCATTCCCTTCTGGGTGGTCTCTTGCCCTGAATTCTTGCGCGAAGGTTCGGCCATCAGCGATTTCATGCAGCCCCACCGCACCGTGCTTGGCTCGATGGACCGCGATGCCGCCGAGAAGGTGGCCCAGCTTCACCTGCCGCTGCGCGCCCCCATCGTGATCACCGATCTGCGCACCGCCGAGATGATCAAGTACGCCTCCAATGCCTTCCTGGCGACTAAGATTTCCTTTATCAACGAAATCGCCACCATTTGCGAAGCCCTGGGCGCCGATGTAAAAGAAGTGGCCGTGGGCATGGGTTACGACGCCCGTATTGGCAAACAGTTCTTAGATGCCGGCCTGGGTTATGGCGGCTCTTGCTTCCCCAAGGATGTTAAAGCGCTGGCTTACATGGCGGCTGAGAAAGGCCGCCACCCACAGCTTTTGAACGCCGTGATGGAGATCAATGACGATCAACGCATGAAGGCGGTCAATATCCTGAAGGAAATGACCGGTGACCTGAAGGGCAAGACCATTGGCTTGCTGGGCCTATCTTTCAAGCCCAATACCGATGATATGCGCGATGCCCCTGCCGTGACCATTGCCCAGCGTTTGCAAGCCGAAGGCGCCTCTGTGCGTGCTTATGACCCCGTGGCGATGGATGTGGCCCGCCCACTGATGTCTGGCGTGGAGATGAAAGAAGACCCTTACACCCTGGCTGAAAATTGCGACGCTCTGATGATCATCACCGAGTGGAACGAATTCAAGCAGCTTGACCGCCAACGCCTGCGCCAGTTGATGCACAAGCCGGTTATCTTTGACGGCCGCAACGTCTACGAACCCGACGAAATGGCCAAGATCGGTTTCGTTTACCGCGGTGTTGGCCGCGGCTACGCCTTCTCGCGCTAATGAGGTTGAGGGCGTTTGAGCGGTGCCGCACACTGCCCAAACGCCCTCACATTTTAAATGACTGATTCAAAACCTCCTGTTTGCAGTTACGAAGGCTCTGATTACCAAACCAGCTTTTGGGAGCAGGGTGGCCGCGCCTATGAAGACCAGGTTGAGGCCGTGGCCCTGCGCCGCCTGCTGCCGCCTGGTGGGAAGCTTCTGTTAGAGTTGGGGGCTGGGGCAGGGCGCAATACACCGCGCTACCAGGGCTTTGAGCGGGTTGTGCTGCTGGATTATTCGTTGACCCAGCTTCAGCAAGCCGCTCAGCGCCTGGGCTTCTCTGACCGCTACCTTTACGTGGCAGCAGATGTCTACCGCCTGCCCTTTGTGGACGGCCTTTTCGATGCCGCCACCATGATCCGCACCCTGCACCACATGGCAGATGCCCCCCTGGCGCTGCGCCAGGTGCGGCGCGTGGTTCAGCCGGGGGCAGCCTTCATCCTGGAATACGCCAACAAGCACAACGTCAAGGCTATCTTGCGTTACTGGCTGGGCCGCCAGGATTGGAGCCCCTTTACGCCAGAGCCGGTGGAGTTTGCGGCCCTTAATTTCGATTTTCACCCGCGTGCTGTGCAGACCTGGTTGAAGGAATGTGGCTTCGCCTTGCAGCGCAGCCTGACTGTCTCGCATTTTCGCATTGGGGCTTTAAAGCGCTTGCTGCCGCTTCGTTTGCTGGTAGGGCTAGACAGCCTGGCGCAGTTGACCGGCAACTGGTGGCAGCTCAGCCCCAGTGTCTTCACCCGTAACCAGGCGCTGGGTGAGACGCCCGTTGCTTCGCCAGGAGCCTTCTTCCAATGCCCAGATTGCAGCCGCGCGCTGGAAAATCAGCCTAAAGCGCTGGTTTGTGGGGGCTGCGGCAAGCGTTGGGCAGTGCGAGAGGGCATCTACGATTTCCGCCAACCAGCGGGGTAGCGTGTCGCTCGCTGCATTTTGATGCTTTTTCGGTTTTCTCCGCGTTCTCTGCGTCTCAGCGGTAAAATGCCTGTCACCCGCCTAGCCGATTTTCTCAACCACCCAAAAATGTGACAGTCCCAAACCTCGCAGCGGCGTGCGCTCCAGTGTTTGCAGCACACCCCGCAAGGCCTTGCCCAACGCGGGCCGGCGGGCAATGATGTTGTCGTAAGCCCCGAAGATCACGGTTCGCTCAACAATGCGCACAGCCAGCCCAGCAAAAAGCCTTTTCAAATCTCCCGCGCTGTAAACCCGCACATGCGGGGCCAGGCGGTTGCGCCAGCGGCGCGGCAGGTAGTTGACCAGGGGAATGTTGCCAAAGCGGTAGCGCCCGCGCCAGTAGATGCCGTGTGTCTCAAAGGGGTAGCCGCGGTTGGGCACAAACAGGGCAATGCGCCCGCCCGGCTTGAGCACGCGTACCATCTCTTGCACTGCCTGGCGGTCATCTTGAACGTGCTCGAGTACCTCGTGGCTGAGGATCATATCGAAGGATGCGTTTGGGAAGGGCAGCCCCTCCCCGGCCCCGTTGACGATATGTGCTGAGCGTGCCCCGGCCTCGGCGGCGCGGGCATGGTCATATTCCAGGCCCACCACCTGCCCAATACGCGGGGTCAGATGCTCCACATACATGCCCACCCCACAGCCGTTCTCCAGCAGGCGGCCTGTAGCGCGCCCTCCTGCCGCCTGTAACACCATTTGCAAGCGGCGCTCTTGCCCGGCGCGCCATACATAAGATGGCTCACCACAGCGGGCAGCTTTATCCAGATCGCGGCTGACGGTCACTTAATGACCCATTCTCGCTTAAAGCCAAAGCCGCGCGCATTGTCCACCAGCCTCAGCCAGGTGGGCGTGAGAGCATACAGCGCGTTGATTGCCACCACCTGTTTGAGCATGGCTACAAAGGGGAACTTAGCCTGGTAGCACTGCCAGGCCTTCTCCCACGCTGGCCCTGTCTCCAGTCGCTGCACCACGCCGTGCATCTGCAGGCCGCGAATATTTTGCCAACCCTCCGGTGCAGCCGGGTAGATGGCAGCCGCGGCTTGCGGAATTGCCGCCAGGTGCCGTCCGTGCAGGCTGCCTGGATCAGAGAGAAAGTACAGGCGCAGCCCAGCCTGGCCCTGGTTGAGCAGCGTTTCCAGGTCCTTGACCGGCTCAGACGCAAAGTAGATTGGCACAGCGTGCGGGCCTTCTGGCCCCTGGGTAGATAAGGTCATGGTTGAGACAAGAAAGAGATCATCCATGCTTCATGCCACTCCATACTTGATAGGTGTTATTCTCAATCCCCAGCCGGGCCAGTACCCGCCCCACGGTGTTGTTGACGATATCGTCGACGCTTTGCGGGCGGGCATAAAAGGCCGGAACCGGTGGAAAAATGACCGCCCCAGCCTGCGCCGCCAGATCCATCAGGCGCAGGTGCCCGCGGTGCAGGGGTGTTTCGCGCACCACCAACAGCAGCGGGCGGCCCTCTTTCAGCGTCACATCCGCGCCCCGCGCCATCAAATCCTCAGCATATGAGTTTGCCACTGCCGACAGGCTCTTGATGGAGCAGGGCATGATGACCATGCCGCGCGTCTGGAATGAACCAGATGCAATTGCCGCGCCAATATCCCGGTGGTCATAGCTGACGTTCGCCAGCCCCAGCACATCGCTGACCTTCCAATCCGTCTCTTGGGCAATGGTGGCGCGCGCCGCCGGCGACAGCACCAGGTGGGTCTCCACCTGCGTATCTTGCAGCACTTCCAACAACCGGATGCCCAGGATCACCCCTGAGGCCCCCGATATCCCCACCACCAGCCTTCCCCCGTCCGGCAACCGGTCACGCTCCACTATTCACCATCCATTCCTCACTTCAGCCCCCAGTGAACAGCCATCGTTCCTGCCATTAAGCGCTTGAACCCTACTTCCCTGAAGCCTGACTGTACCAGGCGTTCCGCCAACGCTTCGGCGCTTAAGAAAGCCTCAGTAGAGTTTGGCAGGTAATCGTAAGCCGTCCCATCGGGTGACAGCAGGCGGCCCAGGGTTGGGATGACGGTGTGCAGGTGGAAGTTGATCAAAGGCCTCAGCAGGCTGCTCTGGGGCGGGGTGGTGTCTAGCGTCACGATGCGCCCGCCCGGCTTGAGCACGCGCCGCTGCTCGGCCAATGTTCCCGGCACATCGATCACGTTGCGCAGGAGATAACCAGAGACCACCGCATCGAAAGAGCCCTCGGCAAAGGGCAGGTGCAGGGCATCTGCGCCAGACCAGGCCGGTGTGGTTTGGCCGGGCAGGTGCCGTGCCTGCCCATAGCGCATCATCTCAAGGGTAAAATCTGCCGCCACCACCTGGCAGCCTGGCGCTTGTTGCAGGGCCTCGCCAGCCAGGTCGCCTGTACCTGTGCCCAGGTCCAGCAAGCGCTGGCCTGCCTCAAGCCTTGCCCGCCGGATGACTTCTCTCCGCCAGTGCACATCTTGCCCGGCGGTCATCAGCCGGTTCATCAGGTCGTAGCGCGGCGCAATGCGCGTGAACATCTGCTGCACATATTGGGCGCGCTCGCGGCCGGTAAGGTGGGTCATAGCCTGATTATAATCGGGATCAGTTTCTTCTTGCGTAACAATCCTTTGCATTTAACGTTATAATAGATCAAATAGAGAGCCTGTATGGTGGGGCTGCTGCGCGCCTGCTTTGCCGGGTATCCATTCGGCACTTATCCATCCATTATTCTTCCCTTGTCTGGCAAAGCAAGCTTGTGAACTGTTTCTTCACTTGTTGGCAAGGCAGGTAATAAGGCAGAAGGCCCTGATTCTCCAGAGCCGATCTCCCCTTCAACAGCAGCCAATCCAGGCAGGTCTCCTGAGGAGTCTGCATGAGTATTGAATTTTTCTTCCGCCTGGTTGGAATGGTGGTTTTTGCGATCTTGGGTGTGTATTTTGGTATTTACCTGGGAGAGCAAACCGGCGCGGCGCGGGAAGTTTCAGCCATTTTGTTTGGCCTGGTAGGGGCCCTGGTGGGCCTTATCCTGACCCCGTATATGACCACCCGCCCGATGCGCGCCGTGCGCAAGGTCTTGCTGAACGTATCTGCCCAAACCCTGGCTGCCGGCCTGAGCGGCCTGGTGGCGGGGTTGATCATCGCAGCCCTTTTGACCTTCCCGCTTTCTCTGCTGCCGGATCCCCTGGGCAAGCTGCTGCCATTTTTGGGCGTGCTGGTGTTTGCGTATTTCGGCATCGCCGTTTTTGTGATGCGCCAGAATGACCTGTTTGGCCTGGTGCAGCAGTACTCAGCACGGAGCAGCGAAGAGCCAATTCAACCCGGGGCGGCTGCGCAGGCCTCCCAGGGGCGCAGTGTGCTGCTAGATACCAGCGTGATTATCGACGGGCGTATCACCGATATTGCCCGCACCGGCTTCATCCCTGGCTCTTTGATGATCCCACGCTTTGTGCTCAACGAACTTCAATACATTGCTGATTCTTCCGACAGTCTGCGCCGGCAGCGTGGACGGCGCGGGATCGAAGTGATCGCTCAGCTTCAAAAAGAAGCCACTGTGCCCGTGCGCATTAGCGACATGGATGTGGAAGGGATGCGTAACGTGGATGATAAGCTGGTGGTGCTGGCGCGCCAGCTCCGCTGTCCGATCTTGACCAACGACTACAACCTGAACCGCATCGCCGATTTGCAAGGTGTGACGGTGCTGAACGTTAACGAGCTGGCCAATGCTGTCAAGCAGGTCTTCTTGCCGGGCGAGTCAATTGCCATTACCGTTATTCAGGAAGGGCGCGAGGTGGGTCAGGGGGTCGGCTACCTGGATGATGGCACCATGGTGGTGGTGGAAGATGGGCGCGGTTACCTGGATAAAGAAGTCACCGTCACCGTTACCAAGGTTTTACAGACCGCAGCCGGTCGCATGATCTTTGCCCGGATGGGCAAAGATTGAATTGGATAGATCTATCTTGGCCGCACATGGCGCGGTTAAGATATTTATTGATCGTTGCGTAGATTGCTAAGTTTAATGAGGAGCTGGTTATGTCACTGAAAATCTATAACACTCTGACCCGCCAAAAGGAAGTTTTTGAGACGGTTGAGCCGGGCAAGGTCAGTATGTATGTCTGCGGTCCCACTGTTTATGATAAAGCCCACATTGGGCATGCCATGTCGGCCCTGGTCTTTGACCTGATCCGCCGCTACCTGGTGTACCGCGGCTATGAGGTGCGCCATGCCATGAACTACACCGACGTGGACGACAAGATCATTCAGCGCGCCAACCAGATCGGCATGCCCCCTGTCCAACTGGCCGAGCGCTATATCGATGAATTCACGCATCACCTGGATGACCTGAACGTGCTGCCAGCCACGGTGTATCCACGTGCCACCCGCGAGATCCCCAATATTATCGAGCTGATCACCAATCTGGGCGAGAATGATTATGCCTATGAGGTGGATGGAGACGTATATTTCCGCGTCCAGCGCGACCAGGATTATGGCAAGCTTTCGGGCCGCAAGCTGGAAGATATGCAGGCTGGGTCGCGCATCAGCGTGGACGAGCGCAAAGAAAGCCCCATGGACTTTGCTTTGTGGAAATCCTCCAAGCCCGGCGAGCCGGCCTGGGATAGCCCCTGGGGGCCAGGCCGCCCCGGCTGGCACATTGAATGCTCGGCCATGAGCATGCGCCACCTGGGCGAGCAGATTGATATCCACGGCGGCGGCAACGACCTGATCTTCCCGCACCATGAGAACGAGATTGCCCAGACCGAATCGGTCACTGGCAAGCCCTTCGCACGCTATTGGGTCCACAACGGCATGATGCAGTTGGCTGGCGAGAAGATGTCTAAGTCCCTGGGCAACCTGATCACGATTGAAGACTTTGTCTCGATGCACGAAGGCGACGCCCTGCGCATGATGGTGCTCAATTCCAGTTACCGCAATCCACTGTCCTTTAGCGATGAGATCGTGATGGCGGCTGAACGCGGCCTGGAACGTTTGCGCGGCGCCCTGCGCCCCGCGCCAACCGGGCACCTGGCAGAAGGTGAGCCCATCCAGGGCTTGCAGCAGCAGATGGCTGCCGCGCGCCAGGGCTTTGTTGACAGCATGGATGATGATTTCAACACTGCCGGTGCGTTGGGCCACCTGTTTGACCTGGCGCGTGCCATCAACCAGGCCCGCGATGCCGGCGTTACCGCTGAGCTGGTGGGCCAGGGGCAGGCCCTGCTGCGAGAGCTGATGGCTGTCTTTGGCCTGCGCACTGAGCGCCCGGCTGCCGCAGGCGGGCAGGCAGATGCCTTTGTTGAGCTGCTGATCGAGATGCGCCGCGACTTGCGCCAGCAGAAACTGTGGGCGCTCTCAGATAAGGTGCGCGATCGCCTGGCCGAGCTGGGTGTGCTTCTAGAAGATAGCAAAGAAGGCACCACTTGGCGATGGAAGTAGATCCATTCCCAGCCAGCGATTTCGACGATTGGGCCAGCACTTACGATCAGAGCGTGCTGGATGAAACCCATTTTCCATTTTGGGGTTACCGGCAGGCGCTAGAAACGGTTGTGCGTTTGGCCGCCGCCCAGCCCGGGATGGATGTGTTAGATGTTGGCACCGGCACGGCTAACCTGGCACAGATGTTCGCACTGCAAGGCTGCCGCCTGTGGGCCACGGATTTCGCGCCTGCCATGCTAAATGCGGCGCGGCGCAAGCTGCCCCAGGCCGAATACCTGCTGGCAGATTTTCGGCAGGGTTGGCCTGCCGGACTGCCGCCCGTTTTCGATCGCATTGTCTCGGCCTATGTGTTTCACCATATTGAGCTTGCCCAAAAGGTCAGCCGATGTGTTGAGATGGCCGTGCACCTGGCCCCGCAGGGCAAACTGGTGATTGCCGATGTGGCCTTTCCTCACCGGGCTGGCATGGAAGAGGTCCGCCGCCAGGTCGGCGAAGAATGGGAAGAAGAATTTTATTGGCTGGCGGATGAAGCGCTGAAGGCCCTCCAACAGGCCGGTCTTCCGGCAGGGTTTGTGCCGGTTTCGGCCTGTGCAGGTGTATTTGTGGTGGAAAAACGATGAAAGAATGGATTTACAGTCGGAATGCGGTTTATGAAACACTGCGCGCCCGCCGGCGCCAGCCTTTCAGGCTGCGCCTGGCAAAGGGCGCCGAAGAGAAGGGCCGCCTGGCTGAGATCTTGCAGTTGGCTGCCGCCCGCAAGCTGCCGGTGGAGCGCCTGCCGCGCCAGCAGTTAGACAGCCTGGCAGAATATCACCAGGGCGTCTTACTGGAAACCAGCAGCTATTCTTACAGCACCCTGCCCGATATCCTGGCCCTGGCAGGCCGGCGCGGCGAAGCGCCTTTTCTGTTGATCTTAGATGTGCTGCAAGACCCGCAAAACCTGGGTGCCCTGCTGCGTACTGCCGAAGCAGTGGGCGTGCACGGTGTGCTGCTGCCCCTGCGCCATACAGCCACCGTCACGCCGGCAGTGGTCAATGCTTCTTCTGGTGCCAGCGAACACTTGCACATCGCCCAGGTCAACCTGGCGCAGGCCATTACCGTGTTGAAAGAGGCCGGCATATGGGTCGTTGGGCTAGAAGCAGGCCCCGAGGCGCAGCCCCCTGAGAAAGTGCGCCTGGATGGCCCCCTGGCACTGGTGGTGGGTGGCGAGGGCAGCGGCATGCGCGACCTGGTACGCAAATCTTGCGATATGCTGCTTTGCCTGCCGATGCACGGCCAGGTGGACTCGCTCAATGCTGCCATCGCAGGTTCCATTGCTCTTTACCTGGCAAGTCAATCCCGTCGAATTGATGGCTGAGCGGATGTGGGTATGCAATCTTCTCTAATAGACTCGGAAAAGTCCTTGAAACTATTGACGTTTTTTGAGAATCCTGATAGACTCCCCACCCGCAAAGCGTGCCCTCTGAAAGCACGCCTGCTAACTTTGCAACCTTGTCGCGAATACTTGCCTCTGGTATAATGCCTAACGCTTCAGGGGTAGTACTTTTAAAAGTAAATTCGCCGACGTAGCTCAATCGGCAGAGCAACCGCCTTGTAAGTGGTAGGTTACGGGTTCGATTCCCGTCGTCGGCTTCCATGCCAGTCTTTTGGTTGCCTGATCAGTTCGTCTCGTCGCAGATCCTGCGCGGGGGGACGAAGTGACTAGTCAACTAGCTGACTAGGATATGAAATGGGCGGTTACCCAAGTGGCCAAAGGGGACTGACTGTAAATCAGTTGACAGACGTCTTCGGAGGTTCGAATCCTTCACCGCCCACCAAGCAGATAGCAGATGGCGACCAGCCGGTCGTGGCGATCGGAGATGGCGTCGTCTGCTATACGCGAATAAGAGCGCCCTCATAGCTCAGTCGGTAGAGCACATTCTTGGTAAGAATGGGGTCATGGGTTCAAATCCCATTGAGGGCTCTCGGCTGAATCAATCAACTACTGAAATCTTTCTAAGGAGTAGCAGCAATGGCCAAGCAAAAATTTGATCGCAACAAACCGCATCTGAACGTGGGCACGATGG
>CAZWFQ010000089.1:0-12438 GCA_964633225.1 uncultured Anaerolineaceae bacterium | reverse complement strand
GTGATCGACGAAGAAATGCGAAGCTATGGCGCCGTGGACCTGATCGAAAAAGGAATATTTGCACATGGTGCGATCGTTGGCGAGCCAACCGATTCAAAGCTCTGCGTGGCACATAGGGGCCTGGAATGGTTCGATTTCTGTTTTAACGGGAGAACAGTTCACGGTGGTGATCAGGCAGATGGGATCAATGCGATTTCAAAGGCAGCGCATTTCATCTGTGCTGTTGAAAGGGAAATACTGCCTTTGCTTGAAAAACGGAATGATCCCTTGCTGGGGAGCCCAACGGCAAATGTCGGAGTCATCCATGGAGGTACGCAGCTTTCGACTGTGGCTGGTGAATGCACGGTATCCATTGACCGCCGCTTCATCCCTGCAGAATCATATGAGGATGTGTGTGATGAGTTCAAGCAACTCCTAAATCGCCTCGCATTGGAAGATCCTACTTTTTCTTGCGATATGAAAATCAAGGATGTCAGTGTGATGAAGGAAGGTTATGTACACATGCCGTTGGCCAGGACAAAGGATGATGACTTTATCAAGCTGGTACGGAGTAAAATTGACGAGGCCTATCGTCAAAGCACACAGATCACGAGTTTCCCAGCCTGGTCAGATGGGGGCCTCCTGTCAAGTTATGGAGAGATACCAACGGTAGTGTTTGGTCCGGGTTTTATAAAGTGCTGCCATTCAGCATCTGAATATGTGACCGTATCGCAACTTACAAAAGCCTGCCTGGCTTATGCGCTTATTGCGGCGGAATTCTGCGCGTGAAGGTGGGCGCGCGTATAAAGGAATTGAACATGACACGCGATCTTCGAAAATACGCTGGTCAAACGAACCTGCGCTTGTTGATTGGCTTTATCCTGCTGCTGTTTATCGTGGGTGATGGGTTGATCTGGATCATTTACGGCCAAGGCGCCGCTCTGATGGGTGCATCTTGCATCTTATTGGGTTTGATCCCATTGGTGTTGATTGGGTTCGCAATGTGGATTCTGGATTTTATTGTTAAACGAGCTGATCGGGATTGAGGAGACAGGGACATGGATACGTTGCAGATAGGTGATTGGGTATTGCGGGCACGGATTCCGGCTGGCGATGGACCTTTCCCTGTTGTCTTGATGCTGCATGGTTGGACTGGGGACGAGAATGCGATGGGCGTGTTTGTAAGCCGTTTGCCGAAGGCTGCTTTGCTGATCATGCCGCGTGGCTTGTTCCCGGCTGTGGTGGGCGGCTATAGTTGGTATCCTGAGACTGCCAGGCCATGGCCTGTTTTGGACGAATTTCGCCCTGCGGTTGACCGGCTGCCAGACTTATTGTCTTCAGCAATCTTCCCGCAGGGCGATTTTTCTAGCTTGCATTTATTGGGCTTCAGCCAGGGTGCCGCACTGAGTTATGCCTTTGCCATGTTCCACCCTGAGCGGGTGGCTTCGGTGGCAGGTTTGGCGGGCTTTATGGCTGATGGCGCGGCTGCCTGGGCCGGGTCGAACCGCCTGGCTGGCTTACCTGTATTTATTGCTCATGGCACACAAGACCAAATTGTGCCGGTGACGCGCGCCAGACAGTCAGTAGAAGTTCTACGGCAGGCGGGGGCGGCAGTTACTTACTGCGAGGATGAAGTGAGCCATAAACTAGGCGCCAGCTGTTTTCGCTCGCTGCAGGCCTTTTATTCGAAAATATAACTACTGTGCGGCCGGAATCAATCCGGCTTCGGTAACAATGCGCGGCACAATTTCTTCCCAGCCAACAGCCATCAGATGGATGCCATTCACGCCTTGTTTGCTCTTGACCGCTTCGATCAATTCCAGGGCGATCTGAACGCCTTCCTCTTCAGCTTTATCTCCAGCGGCTTCCATGCGCTTGATCAGCTTCTCGGGAATGACTACCCCAGGAACTTCTTCGTTCATATACCTGGCCACTTTGACCGATTTGAGGGGGGTGATACCGATCAAAATGTATACTTTATCTAAGATGTTCCGTTTAGCCAGTTCGTTCAGCCAGATTTCCAGGTGATCGGGGTCGTAAACCAGGTTGGTCTGGAAGAACTGTGCCCCAGCATTGACCTTTTTGTGCTCGCGAATGGCCTGGAAGCGTGGTTCTGACGCGAACGGTGCAGCTGCGGCGCCGAGGAAAAACTTGGGTGGAAATTTGATGCCGCGCCCATCCAGGTATACGCCTTCATCGCGCATGCGGCGCAGCACCCACAACATCTGGACAGCGTCCAGGTCCACGATATCCATCCGGCCACGCGGGGTGCCAGACATGGCCATGCTGTCGCCTGATAGGCATAGGATGTTCCGGACTCCCAACGCGTTTGAGCCCAGTACTTCGGCTTGCAGCCCTATACGCGTGCGGTCGCGGGCAGCGATCTGCATGACCGGTTCGACATTGTTTTGAATGGCTAGCGTACTGCAGGCCCAGGATGACATGCGCGGCGTAGCAGATGGGCAATCAGTGAAGTTGACGGCAGCCACGTACGGCTTGACCATCTCGACATTTTTGCACAGCTTGGAAGTGGCCACGGTTTGTGGCGGGGCAACTTCGGCTGTGACGACGAATTCGCCGGCTTTTAGGCGTCGTTCAAGCTCTGATGCTGGTTCGCTGTAGGCTGGCGGGTGATATTCAGCATCGCCTTTCCACCAATCCGGCTGGCGTACCGGGCGAAAAACCGAGTCCCAAACCAGAGTCCGTTTAACAGCATCCCCAGAGACCAGGCCACCCACAAAAGTTTTGACACCCACTTTGCGCACCTGTTTCGCCACGTCTCCCCAGGTTTCGGTCCCGGTTTTATCCCAGTCTAAGGGAGGCAACACTTCAAGCAGCATTTCTTCGCGGTGTAATTTAAAGGCGCGATCGTAGATTTGGTACCAGATACAAGGTCTGGTTTCGTCTACATAGCAGCGTTCTTGGGTAGACCCGCCACAAGGTCCATTGCGGATGCCTTTGGGGCATTCCATTGGGCAAATGAAGGCAGTTTCTTGCAGCAAGCAGTTGCCACACATGCGGCAGCCAAACATTGGCCCCTTTACGATGCGCTCGACCGTTTCTAAAAGCCTAGCGCCAAAGGGCTCTTTCTTGAACGGGTAATAGGGTGGCTGCCAACGTCTTCCAGGGGTGAAACCGGGCATAGAATTCTCCGAATAGTTAAGCTGTTGTTATATAAATACAATCAGAGAGCGGGCAATCGTTTGACCCGCTCTCTGATTTTTACTTTATGTCTGTGCGGATAAAACTCATTCGTCGTTCGAAAAGAGTGTCTGTTTTTTAGACAGGCGGGGCAGGGATGAAGCCATCTTTCATCATCATTTGCGTCAGATTGCGCGATCGCCGGATGATTTCTGTGGCATTTTTGAACTCTTCTTCGTAAGTGGTTTTGAGGCGCGCCAGGCCTTGTTCCTGGGCCTTCATGGCTACTGCGGCTGCTTCGCGAGGGAAGATTTCCCAATCATCCATGCCGGGAAGCACGTGATTAGGGCTGATATTGGTCCCTGCATGATCAGCCAGGGCCTGTGCGGCAGCAAAGCACATCTCATCGGTAATCGTGCGCGCCCGCACGTCCAGCGTGCCGCGGAAGATCCCCGGGAAGCCCAAGGAATTGTTGACCTGGTTATCAAAGTCTGAGCGCCCAGTGGCGACCACGGCGGCACCGGCGGCTTTGGCTTCCCAGGGCCATATCTCGGGAACTGGGTTGGCACAGGCAAATACAATGGAGTCCTTGGCCATGGTAGAGATCCATTCTGGCAAGATAACGCCTGGGCCAGAGCGAGAGAGCGCAATGACAACATCTGCGCCCTTGATGGCGTCGGGGATGTTTCCCTCGCGCTCTTCAGCATTGGTGATGTGGCAAAGCTTCCATTTGTCGGCGTATTCGTCTTTGCGTGCCTCAATATCCTGGCGGTTCTTGTTAAGGATACCTTTGCTGTCCACTACAAGGCATTTGGCTGGATCAACCCCCCAGCTAAAAATGAGACGCGAGATCGCCACATTAGATGCGCCAGCCCCAATGAAGGTAATTTTGATCTTCTCTTTCTCTTTGCCAACGACTTTTACCGCATTCATCAATCCAGCCAAGGTGACGGTGGCGGTGCCTTGCTGGTCGTCGTGCCAAATGGGAATTTCGGCTTTTTCTCGCAGGGTGTCGAGAATGTAAAAACACTTGGGGTTTGAGATGTCTTCCAGGTTAACACCGCCAAATGCGGGTTGCAGCAGCAGGGTAGTGTTAATGATGGCATCTGGATCTTTGGTGTCGAGCATAATGGCAACACCATCTACCCCGCCCAGGTATTTATATAGAAGTGCCTTGCCTTCCATCACCGGCAATCCAGCTTTGGGTCCGATATCTCCCAGGCCTAAAACGCGAGTGCCATCGCTGATGACAGCAACCGTATTCCATTTATTGGTATGTTCGTAAACCAGTTCTGGATTTTCAGCGATCGCGCGGCAGGGTGCAGCGACCCCGGGGGTATACCAGATCGCAAAATCGTTGAAGTCCCGCACGCAGCATTTGAGGGCGGTCTCAACCTTGCCACGGTAAAAAGGATGCAGGGCCATGGCGTCTGCTGAGGGCTTTTTGGCTTTGGCTAAGAGCTCATCCACATTGATTGGCGTTTCAATTGTCATAGCATTTTCTCCTATTGAATACCGGCACCAGAAGGATGCCAGTATTCATGAACGGCGCGGATTGCCATCAGCATTGATAATTCTCAATTATGGTTGGATGGTTGCTACCTGGACGCGCAGCGCGATGATGCGTTCTTTTAGGACTTTGATAACCTGTATGAGCAGCTTATTGCCCAGATCCAGATCTTGTTGGAGCAGTTTGCGAACTTCGACCGCGTCAATCGTGACCACCTTGCAGGGTCGATCAGCCCTGGCAGTGGCATTGAATTCATAAGGTTCGATCAGTGCACTGGTGCCAAAAACCTCACCTGGATTGATTTCACCGACCAGGAACTGCTTTGGGGTGGAAGACGGATCATATTCTTCTGTCGAGCGGTAAAGCAGATCAATGCTACCTTCCAGCAGGAGGAACAATTGATTGGCCTCGTCACACTCTTCAAATAGGACAGCTCCTTGCTCAAAGGTGGTCTCTTGAGCCAACATGGCTATTTCTCCGAGTTGGGGCTGGGTCATGCCGGCGAAAAATGGGTAGCGTTTTAATAATTCAGGTGAAATCATAACGGCAATCTCCTTACCGGTGTGCGAAGGCACCCGCGCTCGCTTATGCCCCCATGTACTTTCCGCTAATGTAATCAGAAAGTTGGGATATGGTTGTCGACTGTTCTTCAATAACTGCCTTGACCACGTCGCCAATTGAGATCAGCCCAAGCAGTTTCCCGTCCTCTTCAACTGGCAAATGGCGAACAGTTTGCTGAGTCATCAATTGTAAGCAGTCATCAACCGTATTTTGTAAATGAATATGGTAGACGGTGGTGCTCATGATATCTTTGACGGGTGTGTTGACAGACGATTTGCCGCGTAAGGCAATCTTGCGGGCATAGTCGCGTTCAGAGATGATGCCGACAACACGTTCGTTTTCCAAGACCACCAGGCAGCCGACATTTTTATCCGCCATCAACTTAAGAGCCTCTAAAACAGTAGCCTGAGGTGCAATCACCCAGACTTGGCGCCCCTTTGTGTTCAGGATTTCTGCAACAGTTTTCATGGTGATTATCTCCTAAAACAAGCAACAAACGAACAAATATACAAACAGTTTGGCACCAGATAGATTGGTCAATTGTAGAACCAGACCAGGCTGCCAGCAAGTTGTCGCTGGCAGCCTGGTCTGTGTATCAAGTTATTTGCTGGTCTTGCGCTGATAGACGAACCAATAAACCAGGCCAACCATGATACCACCACCGATGATATTGCCGATGGTAACGGGCAGCAGATTGGCCAGAAAGAAATTGCCCCAGGTCAAAGTGGGGAAGTTCTCGATGGTTTTGCCAATCATCTCGAAGAAGGCGGTGTCGCCAGAGCCTTTGATGAAGAGGCCCATCGGGATAAAATACATATTGGCAATGCTGTGTTCAAACCCGGCTGCAACAAAGCAGGCAATGGGGGGGATGATCGCCAAAATCTTATCGGTTGTGCTGCGAGCGCTGTAGCACATCCAGACAGCCATACATACCAGCGCGTTGCACATGATGCCAAGGGCAACAGCCTGGATGAAGGTCAAGGCGGTTTTCCCCTCAGCAATATTCAATGCTGCCAAACCGACAGACCCGTTGCCGAAGGAATACTGTTTGCCCAAGAAAACGAGATAGGCAGTGGCAACAGAACCAACCAGGTTACCAAGGTACACAATACCCCAGTTCCGCAGCAATTGTGCCAGGGTGACTTTTTTGCTGGCAAAGGCGATCGTGATCAGGGTGTTACCGGTGAACAGCTCGGCGCCGCCAACAATAACCAGGATCAGGCCGACGGTGAAGACGAGACCGACCAGCAGGCGAGTAATACCATAGGGAAGCCCGGTTGCAAAAGCAGCGGCTCCGCTGGCGTCTTTGATTGACATGCTTCCTGCCGCAACGGTTGTGGCAAAGATGGCTCCAATGCCAATGAACGCACCGGCCAGGACAGCCAGCAAGAACATATTGGCAATTTTCAGGTTGGCTTTTTTGACGCCTAGATCCTCAGCTTTTGCAGCCATCGCAGGCGGCAGAAGGGCATCAAAGCTAATGGGTTGGTCGCTCATGTTGTAGTACTCCTTTTTTGTTAGATATATTGTTGACCTTCGGTCTGTTGATGATTATATAACAAATGTTTGTCGATTGGATGGTGGCGAGCCTCCCAGTAGTTGAGAAAATTGTGCAAAAATGAATAGAATATCCTGCTCACTTCTCAGATGCAGGGGTTGTTAAATTGTTGCCCATTACCGAATCTGTAGCGATCACGCGTTCTGGATGGGTGTATACATTAAATTGACCGCCACGTGCATAGCCGATCAGGGTAATGCCGCGCCCCTGCGCCATTTCGATCGAGAGTGAGCTGGGCGAAGTGCGAGATATCACCATGGATGCGCCAATCCGGGTTGCTTTTTGGAGCATTTCGGAACTGATGCGGCCAGTGGTTAGCAACACCTTGTGTGGGAGCGCGATGCCGTCTAGCAAATACCGCCCGGCAATCTTATCGAGCGTATTGTGGCGTCCAATGTCCTCGGCTACCAGCCGGGAATGCAATCCGTCGCTCAATACGCTCGTGTGTACGCCTCCCACCTGGCGGTATAAGCTCTGGTTGTTGGTTAACTGACTTACCAGTCCAAGGATTTGCTCTGATGTTAAGGCGAAACCATTGTGGGGCTGATAATTCGCCTCAGGTTGTTCCTCGACGGCGGTGACGCCTCCCGTGCATCCTGACGTGCGTTTCCAGGTGGTGGGTTGTTGGGCATCAAACGTTAGCCATATATCTATGTTTTCACCTGTGGGGCAGACATAGATTGACGCGATTTCCTCGCGCTTTTGGATCACGCCTTCGTTAAACAAGAAACCAACAGCAAGTGCATCCAATTCGGTGGGCGTGCACATGAACGACAGCCATACCTGCCCGTTAACAGTAAGCGATACGGGCGCCTCAACAATTACGTGGGCGTCAACCGTTTTTTGCTGGCCCAAGTGGCTGCTCTGGTATTGGATGGGATGACTTGAATTATTCATCTGCTTCGACGCGATCTAATTAGCCTCCCCAAGGCATTTGGGTATACATTTCGTAAGCTTTGTCGTGCATGTTCTTGAACAAGGCCTCGTGACCTCGTTCCCATTTGGCCAGCATCTTGAGCACTTTCTTGGCTTCACCGTCAGCTTGCCGGGCAGCGTTTTCGTAAAACTTTGCGAAATCCATTTCGATGAGATAGGCAGTGCGTAGTACGGGCAAATCTGGGACCATGGCCTCGAGCACCGTTTGATCAAGCATTTCAGAATGGGCGCGCTGCGAGAAAATACCACCTTCTTTTAGCTCTTTTGCTAGAGCTGCACTGGATGGCTCCACACCCTTATCCAGGGCGTCAAGCTGGGCCTGGATAAATTCAATATGTCTCTGCTCTTCAGCGGCTAATTCTTTGAATGCCCCTGACGCTGCGGCATGGCTTAATCGGGCGGCGTTTTCTTCAAAAAAGCGTTTACCTTCATACTCTCGTTGTAAAGCATACTCATAAATTTTTCGGATGTCCATTCTTTTCTCCTTGTAATGTATGGTTAAATTGGTTCAACTTTAACAGCACAAACTTTATACTCTGGGATCTTTGCAACCGGGTCAATAGCAGCATTGGTCAGCTTATTGGCCGCGGCCTCTGCAAAGTGGAAGGGGATGAAAATCACGCCCGGCTTGATGTCATCTGTGATGCGCACGCCAAGCTCAATCTGGCCGCGCCGGCTGGAAACACGCACATGCTTGTTCCCGTTCAGCCCAATTTTCTTTGCATCGCGGACATTGACCTCAACATAGGCTTCAGGAACTTCGCTGTGCAACTTGGCTGAGCGGCGGGTCATGGAGCCGGTATGGAAGTGGAACATCACCCGTCCGGTGGTCAATGTAAAGGGATATTCTTCATCTGGCATTTCGGCCGGCTCTTTGAATTCAATGGCGAAGAACTTTCCCATGCCTCGAGCAAACTTGCCCTTATGCAGATAGGGGGTGCCGGGATGCTCCTCTGTCGGGCAAGGCCACTGTAAAGAGCCTAGCTCTTCTAAACGATCATATGTAATACCTCCATAGCTGGGTGTGAGGGCGTTGATCTCTTTCATGATTGCTGCTGGGGAGTCGAAATCAAAGCCTTTGGCACCCATTTTTTGTGCTAGCTGGCAGATGATGACCCAATCTTCTTTCGAGTCGCCTAGCGGCTTAATGGCCTGGCGTACCCGCTGAACGCGTCGCTCGGTATTGGAGAAGGTGCCGTCTTTTTCGGCAAAGGTTGCACCAGGTAGCACGACGTGTGCCAGCTCAGCTGTCTCGGTCAGGAAGATATCCTGGCAGACAATGAATTCGGTTTGTTCCAGACAGTGACGAACGTGGTTCAAGTCTGGGTCAGATACCATGGGATTCTCAGCCATGATATACAGCGCACGTACTTTGCCCTCTGAAGCAGCATGGATCATCTCGGTGATCGTCAGGCCCACGGTCAATGGGCCAGCCGAGCCCCAGGCATCCTGGAATTTTTTCTGCACATCAGGAATGGTGACTGCCTGGTAACCAGAGTATACATTGGGCAGGCCGCCCATATCGCAGGCGCCTTGCACGTTATTTTGCCCACGCAAAGGATTGACGCCGCCGCCAGGAATACCCATGTTACCACACAGCATAGCCAGGTTGGAGGTGGATTTAACATTATCAACGCCGGTGGTGTGCTGAGTGATGCCCATAGCATATAAGATAGCGGCGGGCTTGCTTTTGGCGTAGGTGCGGGCAATCTCGCGAATGCCATCTGCAGGCACGTTGGTGATCTCGGCCACTTTCTCAGGGGTATATTCTACCACTAGCGCTTTGAGAGCCTCATAGTCTTCAGTGCGTTCTTTGATGAATGCTTCGTCAGCCAGGCCTTCACTGATGATCACGTTCATCATGCCATTGAAGAGCGCCACATCGCTGCCAGGGCGGAAGGTATAAAAGACATCAGCCCAGTATCCGATCTGGTTCTTGCGTGGGTCTACAACAATGATCTTTGCGCCACGCTTTTGAGCCTTGAGCAGGCGTGTGGCAATCAGGGGGTGGCCTTCGGAGGTGTTAGAGCCGATGATGAAAAAGCAGTTGGTATGTTCTTCGAATTCTGGGATTGAATTCGTCATTGCGCCACTCCCAAACGATGCAGCCAGACCGGCCACAGTGGGAGCGTGTCAGAGACGGGCGCAGTGATCGACGTTGTTCGTTCCAATCACTGCGCGAGCGAACTTCTGTAAGAGGTAGTTTTCCTCGTTGGTGCATTTTGCCGACGATAGGAATGCGATACTATCGGGACCGCTCTCGGCTTTGATCATGCTCAACTTATTGGCAATCAGGGTCAGCGCTTCTTCCCAGGTGGCTTCAACAAGCTTACCGTCTTTGCGGATCAGTGGGGTTTTCAGGCGGTCTTTGTGGTTGACAAAGGCGTGTGCGTTCCAGCCTTTGATGCACAGGCTGCCCTGGCTGATTGGATGCCCTTTGGCTGGAAGTGTGCCCACCAATGCTCCATCTAGCACCTGCAAGTGCAGGGCACAGCCCGTGCCACAATAAGGGCAAGTTGTCAGAACATTTCGGTATTCAATCATGGCATATTCTCCTTAGTGTGGCAAGCCTGTTCGGGTGTAATCGCCTTCTTCGAGTACGAGCAGCTGCGGCGGTTTTTGGTCCAACAACGCGCCGGGCTCGTAGTTGAACATTTCTTGTACATCGCGGGCGATCAACCGGAAATGAACAGCCAGCGGGATGTCTGCAGGGCAGGTTTCTTCACACTCGCGGCAGGCCACGCACTTGGCGGTCATATGCATGGCTCGGATCAGGTGATACATGGAAGGGTTGGACATTGGAAGCCGGCCGGTTTGCACCCACATCTCGTCTTCTAGCGCGCAGATGTTGCAGAAACACTGTGGGCAGATATTGCGGCAACCATAACATTTGATGCAGTGTTCGAATTCATTTTTCCAGAAATCCAACTTTTCGGGCTGGCTCATGGTAGCGATTTTTTCGGTCAACGGATCTGGAACGCCTTCGATTGGCTGCCCGACAGTGATTTTGGCGTGCACAGTGTAAGGTTTGGCACAACGGCAGAATTCGGCCTCGTCTGGCACGCATTGCAGACCAATGAGTGTGAGCTGATCTATGTTGACCTGGGCATGTTTGAACATTTCAACAATGCCTCGCTCTTCACAACCCCGGCAGACAAAAGCCAATTTTGCATCGGGATGTGCCCTCAAGATGATCTTTATCGTGTCGGGCACTGGCTCTTTGGGCCACAGGGCCAGTTGCTCCACCTCTTCGGGTTTTTCCTTCGTGAACAAATATGGTGCAGCAATACCTGCGGGGCCGCGCTTGAGGGCCAGTACACCGTCTACGTCTGGCAGTATCTGTAAAATGGCCTGGCGTAATTCGTTCAGTCTGTCGCTCATTTCATCACCTCTGCAAAGGGCGGTAAGGCGCGTATCGTTTCTGTGAATTCCTTGATCACCATTGAAAATTTCTCGCCCTCGGCGGCAGAGACCCAGTTGATATACAACCGTTCTGGCTCGATGCCGGAGTATGCCAGCAAATTCTTCAGGATGGGCATGCGCTTGGCTGTGCGGTGGTTGCCGGTGCTGTAATGGCAGTCGCCAATGTGACAGCCTAATACCATAACGCCATCGGCTCCTTCGCGAAAGGAGCGCAGTACCAACTCTGGAGAGATACGCCCGCTGCACGGCACGCGGATAATCTTAACATTGGGGGGATATTTCATGCGTGCCATGCCGGCGGTATCGGCGCCGCGATAGGAACACCAGTTACATAAAAAGCCGATGATTTTGGGTTCATAAGCAGGCGCATCCATTAGGCCACCTCCGTAGCTTCAAGATATTTCATGGTCTGCATGGCGCCGATCATCTCAGCCACCAATTGTTCGTCGGTGAAGTGTTTCAGGGAGATGGACTTTGGCAGACAGGCCCCCACGCAGGTGCCGCAGCCCTTACACAGCGCCTCAATAACGTGCGCCTTGCCTTTATCAGCCAGGTATTCGATGGCTGTATATGGGCAGCAGGCAATACACTGCTTGCAACCCACGCAGGTAATCTCATCAACAATGGCTGTGGCCGCTTCAATCTCAACTTCACCTTGGCCAATCAAGGATAAGACGCGTGCCGCCGCCGCCGCACCCTGGGCCACCGAAGCGGGGATATCTTTTGGCCCCTGGCAGGCCCCGGCGATGAAGACGCCGTCGGTCATGGTTGCCACCGGGTCTAGCTTGGGGTGCTTTTCGATCAGCCACTCATCTGCGCTGCACGAGATGCCAAATTTTATCGCCACTTCTTTGGCATCGGCGCGCGGCTGTAAGCCGGCAGATAGAATAACCATGTCCACGGGAATGCGGCGCTGCCTGCCGATGAGGGTGTCTTCGACCTGGATGATCAGCTTGCCCTCTTCGCTTGGCTGACGGGCGCAATCGGTCACTTCAGCAACACGGCCGCGAATGAAGTGCGTGCCCTCCCGCAGCACTTTTTGGTAGAACTCATCATACGATTTGGCCGGTGTGCGCATATCGATGTAGAAGTTGTACACTTCGGCGCCAGTCTTTTCCATTGCCAGATGGGCAAATTTGAGACTCTGCATGCAGCAAATGGCCGAGCAGTAATTGTGGTAATTGGTGTCGCGGCTGCCAACGCAATGGATGATGCCGACAGTTTTGGGGACGGTCACGCCATCGCGCAGGAATACCTTGCCGCCGGTGGGGCCAGCCGCATTGGTGAGACGCTCGAATTCTAGGTTGGTGAACACATTGGCCAACCTGCC
>CAZWFQ010000088.1:0-12649 GCA_964633225.1 uncultured Anaerolineaceae bacterium | reverse complement strand
GATCGCATCCTGCGCTACGCCCGCTACCTGGTGCTGGCCTGGGTCATCTATATGACCGCCGCCAGCGGCAAACTGATCTTTGCTGCTTATGACCCTTATTTTGCATTGTTCAACTTCTGGTCATCTGAGGTGGCCCTCACCGGTTTGTTGATCTTGGGGACAACCCTGGTCTTGTCTTTGTTTGTCGAACGCCCCTGGTGCAAATACGCCTGCCCCTACGGTGCGCTGCTGGGCCTCACCAACCTGTTCCGGCTCTTCGGCATCCGCCGCCGGGAGGCCACCTGCAAGGCAGATGGCGCCTGTTCCATCATGTGCCCTATGAATATCCCGGTGGATGAAAAGCGGGTGGTGCGTGACCATCAGTGCATCTCTTGCCTGGAATGCACCTCTGAGGCGGTTTGCCCCGTAGCTCAGACGGTAGTTTTTGCCACGAGCGATGCTAAGGTAGGTGACAAATGAGACTCACTTCTAAACCCCTGGCTGTGATCATCGTGGTGATCTTGTTTGGCGGCATCTTGTTCAGCAGTGCCCTGGGCTGGTGGCAGACCGAGAATACCAAGACCGCTGCCACCTACACCGAGGGGCAGTTTGCTGGGCAGGCTAACCCTGCGGATATCCGCGGTTCTTACACCCTGGCGGATATTGAGCGCAACTTTGATGTGCCGGTAGAAGTCTTGGCGCAGGCTTTTGGTATCACGGATGCTGCCCCGGCGGCCTTCCAGGTCAAGAGCCTGGAAGCGCTGAATGCGGGCAGCCCGGTGGAGATTGGTACGGCTTCAGTGCGCCTGTTTGTGGCCTTTTACCTGGGCCTGCCGGTGGATTTGAGCACCAATAACTACCTGCCCGCCGCGGCGGCTGAGCTGCTGCAAGCCCGCCCCCTGACTCCCGAGCAGGCCGCTTACCTGGCCGCTCACACTGCCGGCGGGCCGGCTTCCCTTACAGAGCCAACCCTGCCGCCTGACTCGCCAACCGCATACACCCCCACGCCCGCTCCAACTACCCAACAGGGCGGCCCTACAGGGCAGGGTGGCGGTGCCGGCCAGGGTAGCGGGGCCGGGCAGGGCGGTGCTGGCACTGGTACCCCAGCTGCCGAGCACACTCCCCGCGCCGCTCCCGGTGAGATCAAGGGCAAGACCACTTTTGCCGACCTGCTGGCGTGGGGATTGAACAAAGAAGCCATCGAGCAAGTGCTCGGTATGTCCATGCCATCTGATACATCTGTCAAGGTCAAGGATTTTTGCACCGCCAATGGCTTGAGCTTTGAACCTGTCAAAACTGCCCTGCAAGCGGCCCTGGATGCGTTAGAGTAAGTCCATTCGAAAGCAAGGGCGGTTCTTTTGCAGGCCGCCCTTGCTTTTTGATTCTATGGGGTATAATTTTCCTATACCAAGGAGCTGTCTATGCCCACATCCCGGTTAGGTCAGGTGCTTGCGGCAATACTGGTGCTCGTTTTGGGGGCAACTGGTTTTGCCTCGCTTTCCAACGCCATCTCACTGGATAAGATCAACCAGGCTTTGGCAGGCTTGGGTACGCCTGCAGCACCGGTTGCTACCCCGCTGCCCGTGCCAGATCAGGCAGGCGGCGGGATGGTGGAAGACCCTGGCCTTGTGGACGTCGCCCCGACCCCCTCGGAAGTTTTGCTCTTCCCGACCATCTCTGATACGTTGGTGCTCAGCCCCGACGCGCTGACCTTTCAGGTGCGCCTGCATAACCCATTGACCGCAACCGCCGCCAGCCTGGAGGCGCAGTTGTTCATTGTACAAGCCGGGAATGGTACGGTACTCTCGCCCGGCTTGACCAGCCAACCCGCCCGGCTGGAGAACCTCGAGCCGGAGCAAACCGCCAGCCTGGCGGTGCAGTTTGCCCAAGATACCAGCCTGCCCGCCTCTGGTAAATATGCTGGCTGGCTGTTGGTCAGTTCTGAGCAGCTAACCCCCCTTTCTCAACCGGTCAATGTGTTCATCACGCGCCCAGACGCGGCCATCCAATACCGTTTGAGCGGTGCAGAAGCGCCAGCCATCCTCATCAGCGGTGTGGATAATTTGCCCTGCCTGGTGGATACCCTCTGCCAGGGGCCGAACGTGGGGGTTTCCTGGCAGCCTTATCAGCTTTCTCTGTGGGAGCAGGAATTACAGAGCGTGCCGTATGTGCTGTTATCCAGTGAGCTGGCCAACCCGCTCAGCGGTGAAACCGGTTGGTTGGAAGTGTCAGAGCCAGGCGGCGTTACCAGGCCCGATGCACCGCTTGCGGTGACGTTGAACGTGCGCGGCATCCGCAGCCCGGGCGAATACCAGGGCACCCTGTCAATCCTATTCCCCCAAACGCAGACGCGAGAAACCCTGGCTGTGACTGCCCGGCTGCGTCACAGCATGTACCTGCCTTTCCTGGTCATCACCGCGGGGGCGGTTGTGGCGGGTTTTTTGCTGCGTATTGGCACCAGTGCCGATAAGAGCGTCAGTTATCAAAAAGTGGTCTTGCGCATGCTTCAAGAGCGCCTGCGCCGCCTGCCGCTCCGGCGCGGCGACCTGATTTGGCGTGAGATTGATGGGTATTTGCTCCAGGCAGAGGCTTTGTTAAGACTGCCAGACCTGGAGGCCGCCAAGGATTTCTTAAAGAAGGCCTCTGATAAGCTGCAAAGTGCAGAAGGGTCTGGTGATGATCTTAATAAGGTCAAACAAGAAGTAGAAAAGGTCATGCTTGGCCGTGAGGCTGCGCCTGCTTCGGCTAAGGCTGCCCGCAGCGCAGAGGTCCAGGCTGCCGTGAGGGATTTGCTGGCCAAAAACCCCCAGGTATTCGAAGAAGCCCACCGCGACCTGGCCAATGGCCAATTGGCTGAGGTGGATAAGATTGTGGATGAGTTCAACGCCGTCCTGTCACGCCGCACCCTTCAGCCCGCCGCACCCCCAGCCCAGCTTGCACAAAATCTTGAGGTCCTCGGAGCTGATTGGGGGCAGGATGTACGCAGCGAAAGCCATATTGAGCTGCTGCCGCAGGGCGGCCCGCAGCCGCCTGCTGAAGAATCCGGCGGCGACCACTCCCTGCGCCTTCAGACCGGTCAGCCGGTCACTTTCCATGTCAAGGTGAATGGTAAGCCCTGGGATAAGCCCTTCATTTGGCAGGTCTGGCGAATGTCTGGCATCGACAAGAAGCTCAACGACGCCGATCAGGAAGCGGTTCAGTTTATGTTTACCCCTAAGGCTGAAGAGCTGGGTGTTTACCCTCAGCAGTGCCGGGTGATCGCTAATTCAGCCACCATCGAACCGCGGCCCTTGGATTTCACATTGTACCTGCCCTATACGGTCAAGGTCGATCCGGGCCGCCTGGTGAGTGTCAAAGATGCCCTGTGGCTGTCGCTGGACCCGGCGCCGCCTGCCTCGCCGCAGATCACCTGGTATGTGATCCCGCCCGGCGCCCTCCCGCTTTCTGCTCGCTCCGGCGCAGTGACCCAGCCGCGCCAGATCGAAGAGCTGCCCTATTATCCCGATGCCATCGGTGAATATCGTTTCCTTGCCCGGCGCGGGGACGAATGGGTGGCCTCTGTGGCGATCAAGGTTGGGCCCAGCTTGCTGCAGCAAGAACTTGGGCGATACCGGCGTTCGGCCTGGCTGGCTACGGCGGGTTGGGCAGCAGTGGCGGGTATTTCGGGGCTGACTTACATCAACGCCAAGTTAAGCACCTTTGGCAGCGGCCTGGATTACCTCCTGGCCCTGGCCTGGGGGTTGGGCGTTGGCACGGTGACTACCCCGAGCGAAGGCGTGAAAGAATCCATTCAACGCTTCTTTAGCCCGGCTGCAGGCGCCGGCAGTTCAGAGCGCAGGGACGTGGAACCAAAACCTGCCAGCAGCACTTTGGGCGCAGGTAAGGCCGTCCCCAACTTTGTCAAGCAGACCTATGGCAGTGCCAAGGCAATTGCCACCAGCTTTGACCTGGCCCTGGTCCCAGACCTCTTAGATGCTGGGGATGAAGAGCTGATCTACAAACAAGATCCCGAGCCAACCGCGGACGCAAAAAATGTGACCGAGGTGAAAGTGTTCATTAATCGTTAGGAAAAGATCATGGCAAAAATACTTTACATTGAAGATATCTCGGATAATGCCACCCTGGCCCGCAAGGTGCTCACCGCCCGCGGGCACGAATTCTTTTGGGCTGAGACGGCTGAGAGCGGGCTGGAGATGGCCCTGGCTGAGCATCCTGACCTGATCTTGCTGGACCTGGGCCTGCCAGATGTGGATGGTCAGACGCTCTCGGTCTGGCTGCGCTCTGAGCCAGAGTTGGAGCACGTGCCCCTGGTGGCGTTGACTGCCTGGCCTGAAGAAGTGGCCCGCAAGATGGTGGAAGCTTATCACCTGGATGGCTACGTCGGCAAACCCTTTAATATGCACCACCTGCTCAAGCTGGTGGCCGATCTGTTGGCGCGTTGAAAACCTATGGACATTGACCTTATTCCTGCCAGCAAGTTCACAATTGATGAATTGACCGATCTGTATAACCAGACGCGTGTCGATTACCTGGTGCCAATGCCCATGAGCGCCAATATCTTGGGGGAATATGTGCACGATTTCGACGTGGATCTGGAGCATTCTTACGTGGCGCGCGCTGCCGATGATGGACAGGTGTTGGGGTTGGGCATGCTGGGCCTCAGGCCGGGCCGCTCTTGGGTCACGCGCCTGGGCGTGCTGCCTACTATCCGGCGCGGCGGTACGGGCGGGGCCATTATGGATGCCATGCTGGGCGATTCGGACCGCATGGGCCTGCCGCTCAGTATTTTGGAAGTGATCAAAAACAATACTCCGGCGCACACCCTGTTCCGAAAATGTGGTTTTGTGGAGACGGGTGAATACCTGGTCTTGCGCCGCGCCCCTCACCCGTTGAAAGGGACGCCTCCCGGAGAGGCAAACTGGCTTGATTCGACTGGGGCGTTGATCTTGATGGACAGCTACCCAGAGCATCTGACCTGGATCAACGAGCCATCATCCATGTACAATGCCGCCAGCCTTCAAGGGTTGACCATCAACTTACCTTCCGGCGGCTACGGCTGGCTGGTGTACCGCTACCACAAGTTCCGCCTCAGCCACTTTGTCCTACATACCCAGAGCGGCGATCCGCGCGAGGTGGGGCGGGCACTGCTGGCGCACCTGCACCTTAAGTTCCCCCGCCAGGACGCCTACGCCGAGAATGTGCCTGAACATGACCCGCACTGCCCGGCCTTTGCCGACCTGGGTTATTTTGAAGTCTTCCGTCGCGTCGAGATGATCCGAAAGAAACCTTAGGGTTTTTGTGCCTTCGCGTGCCGTTTAGCCCCAGGTGAAGAATGAGTTGATGATCAACACCAGCGAGTGGTAGCCCATCAGCCAGAAGACTGTGCCATCTCGCTGCACCTGCCTGCCCCACAACAGCCCGCAGATAAAGGTGACAGCTACAATGCCAATAATGCCCCCTGCTGGCGCTCCGGCCAGGATGGGTTTGGGGATATGCCAGGCCGCAAACAGCAGGGCGTGTAGCACCAGGGCCAGGTTGGGGCGGCCCTTCAGTGCCGCCATCAGTATGGGCAGCAGCGCTGCCCGGAAGAACAGCTCTTGCGAAACGCCGATTGCTGGGGCATATACCAACGCTCCCTGCCAGCTTCCTCCCGTCCAGCGCCCGGTTGCCAGCATGAGCGGTACGAAGATGAATGATGCCGCCAGCAGTCCCAGCCCGGCCCGCGAGAGCCTGGCGCGGTGCAGAAAGCAGTCCTGCCAGCCAAAGCCGGCTGCCCGCAACAGCCCCAGCGCCAGGATACCGGGGATGAATTCCAGGAAGGCCGTCGGCCGGTTATCAGGGTTCAGGCTGTAAAGCAGCGTGTAGAGCAGCCAAAGCAGCAGCACACCCCCCAGTGCGGCGTTCAAAGCAAGCTTTTTGATTTGGGGCTTCTCATGATTTGCCATATCTCCAACACTCCTGTTGATTTGGTCACGCGCCAGCGCTTGGCCGTCAGGGGCCGGACCTCCAGCTCAATTGGGTTTGGAGGTGCTTGAGTCATGAATCACCCTTTCAATAACAACTTTTCCAGGTAAGACAGGTCGGCTTCCAGGCAGCTCTTAAGGCGATGTGCATGGCGTTAATCCAGATCGGCGTATTCAAACAGGGCCAATATCTTGCTGGCTGAGCCGACGCATTCCTTGCCGCAGTCGATGAAGTACAACACCCGGTTGGGCACAGGAGCGATCCCTTTTCTGGTCTGTTTGGCCAGGCGCCAGAGATTCTGCGTGAAGCTCCACACGTTGGAACGCGGCATTTGATCCATGCGCTCATCGCCAATCCGGCCGGCATACCAGCGCAGATCATCCACAATAGCATGCAGGCGGCGTACTTCATCTTCTTCGGCCTGTTCGGCCTGAACCAGGCTGGCATAGGCCGCCTCGAGCTGCTCTAGCATGACCGGCACACTGGGGCGCGGCTCGGGCTCGACCACCTTTGTGATGCGGCCCAGGATCTCTTGTGGGCCCACCCAGCCGTTGATCCCGCCCAGGCTGTTGACGATGAGATACTTCCCGTCTTGAATATCTCCCACCACGTGGAAGATATCACTCTGGTGCCACTTGACCAGCACCAGGTCTCCAAGCTGGATCTCGCCGGGATCGGTGATGGGCGACATGGTCAAGGTTTGCCCATGTTTGATCGCCTTGCGCATCGAAGCCAGGTTGCCGCCGTCGGGCACGGTCCAGGTATAGGATTGGCCTTCTTTTAGCGCCTCTAGCAGGGGGTCTTTCCGGTGTTTTGACATGTCCTGACTCCTTTGCGGAACGAACTTCTTCTACGGCAACGCAATTTGAACTTCTGCAAACTGGCACTCCGGCGGGCACTTGGGGCCGTTGGGTGTGACGGTGACGTATTCTGGTTCGAACTGTTCGATCACCTGCCTGCCGTCCTCCAGGTCGATGGTGACGGTGACTTGCTCAGGTGTAAAGTTGTTAAAGATTACCTGGTCAGTCAGGCAAAATATATCTTGAGAGCCGTTGGCCTGGCTTCCCAAGCACTGCACCTGACGGCTGTCGCCGTCAGGCGTGGTCAAGGTAATGATGAAGGTTTGGGGAATATTGCCGCTCAGCACAACCAACATTCCGTTGGTACAGCCTGCTGCGCCGCAGACTGGCGGAAACAGCAAAATGTAAGCTGTCACGGAGGCTGCAATCAATAGAATGCCAATGACAAGGAAAATAATAGCGCGTGTGCGATTTTTTGGGGTTGGGGAGCCGATAGTGGTCATGACGAAGTTCTCCTGACAATATTATACTTTGGCCGAGCGCTACTTTGCTTCTTCCCAGGCTTCCCGCAGCCAGGCCTGTACCTGGTCATCGATATCTTGGGGGCTGTAAAGCTCCAGGTGATGGGTGAAGCGTCCTGGCGCCGGTTCGACGGCCTCTTTCCAGCGCCGCGATGCATCCCGGCGGCGCAGGGCCAGGGTCAGCACCAGGGGCGCGGCCGGGCGGCGCAAGTATTTCCCTGGCATCCAGGCCCAGGCAAATGTTTTGCGGCGGCGGAAGGCCACCTGGCTCTTGGTCACACGCAGCGCAACCGGCCCAAATGCCTCAATCATCCCGCATAGTGCATCGAACAACTGCCGGGACTGCGGCTGGCCTGCAAAGAATTCATCCAGCGGATGCATGGTGTTCTCGCAGGCGGCGTGCCAACCTGCCCAAATGGGTATAAAACATATAGATTACGATCAGCGATAGGGCGGCTACCAGACCCATGCCCAGGCCGGCTTTGGCCTGCATGGCGAATACCTGGCGCACCAGGCTGGCCTGGTCGGCCGCGTTCCAGCCCGCCAGGGTGGAAAGCGGCCGCCCAGGTGAAACCGGCACAAAGGCAATGTTGATGGCGGGGGACACGACCGCGATGTAAATGGGGGCAGCCATCAGCATGCCGCAGCCCAGGCATAACAGCAGCAGCCCGCCCCGGTGTGAGTTGGCAATCGTGCCGAATAGCGCCGCCAGCAGCTTGTCTGCTGGGGGCTTCATCTGTGCCCGGCGAGGCAGAATGAGCTTAGATAGCACCATTACCTGCCAAATCGCCATCCCCAGGCTGAACAGCAGGCTGCTGATCACCAGCGGCTTGAGCAGTAGATGCCAATCGATCAGGCCCAGGGCCAGGATCACTAACAGCGGGACAAAAATGCCCACATAGGCGGCCATTTTCACTTCATCAATCCCACAGCGGTGCGTCACCTGGCGCGCCTCGTGCTGCGTTATCAATCCCAGGGCCAACTGACCGCCCAGGTAGAGCAGCAGGGCAGTGGTCAGCGGCCAATCCAGGGCCTTGAGCAGCATCTCGGGCAGGTGGGAGAACAAGGCTGCCACCAACATCACGGCTACGGCTGCACTGGGCATGGCGGTGATGGAGGCATTTAGCCCCATTTGTGGGTCGCGCGGCCAGGGTTTCAGACGCTGGGCAAGGAAGGCCGGTGGGGGCCGCAAGCTGCCCAGGGCGCCCAACAGCATGCCGCCTAACAACAGCCCCCAAAAGGCCGCCTGCGTCCAGGCGGTTTGGCGCAGGACGGTCTCGGCGATCCATTGGCTGTCCATCCCGGCGGCGCCCACCTGGACCAGGCGGGTTCCCAGGCTCAGTGCCCCGGCTGTGCCTGCCCCCAAACTGCAGAAGAGCAGGGCGGCCGCCAGCCCGCCTGCCAATGCGCCCAGCCAGGCGCGCTGGCGGCGCGTCTTCGCGCCGCTCCAGTGTGCGCCCAGGCAGCCGCCGAAGACCACCAGCCCTGCCCCAGCTACAGTCAAGACGCCCCCCAATAGCCAAGAGCCTTCGCTCCAGCCCTCGGCGAAGAGCCCTGGCAAGAGGAGATAGAGCGGGTAATACATTAGCCCAATCAAGAGGATGCCGGTGCCCAGGCCGGCCAATCCAGCGCGCGTGGTCATGGTCCTATCCTATTGTCCTAACGCCTGGCGCAGCAGGTCTTCTAACATCACGCCGGGCTCAAAAGCCTGCGCCTTCCAGCCTGGCAGCAAACGGTCTAATAACACGGCTTCGGCGAAGCCGCTGTAGTAAAAACGGATCCCGCCTGAACGGCCAGTGGTGCGCTGCGCCTCGTCAACTTGTCCCTGCCAGTAGCGTTGACGTGTAGCATAGGCGTTAAAATCGGGGTCTGCATCCAGAGCCGGCAGGTAGGTGTAGGCAGACGTGGAGGCAGCTTGCTGCCCGATTGCCAGCTCGGCATACTTGGCCAACCCCTCCAACCATTCTCTCTGACGTTCATAGTCGATCAATTCCTGGCTCAGACCGGTCTCGGCGCGGCGCGCGTCGCGTTGCGCCAGGAACTGGCGCCCCAGCTCGGCAGCCTGCTCGGTTGAATCAGCCCGCACAGCCTGGACCAGCAGGCCCATCTCTTGCTGCCAGAGCTTGTCTAGCGTGGTATCGTCCCAGGGATACAAGTTTTCGTCTTGGGCGGCATACTGGGCTTCTGCCAGGCGCTCTGCCGCCAGGCTGCCTTGCAGGGCGTGAAAACTCTCGTGCTCCAGGCTGCCGATGTAATTTTCGGTCTCATCCACCAAAAAGCCCCACACCAGGCGGTAGGGGAAGATGGCCTGCAGGAAAGGCGGAACCTGTTGGCGGATATCGGCGTAGAATTTGACCTCCATGTATTCCTTGGTCTCCATGGTCGCAACCCAACGCTGGCCAACCCGCACGGTGAAGTTTTCGGGGGTGAGCTGAGGGCTGACCAGCCGCTGGCGGTAATACACCTGGCCCTGGAAGATGTCATCGGGAACGGGCTCCCATGCCCCGCCGCGTGCATCTTCCCATGGCATTTTCAGCCAACCGTCTGGCGGGTCGGGGTAGCCAACCAGGAAGGCGTATTCCTCGTTATATACAATGATGGGAATATCAGCCTGCCCCCAGCCCGGCCAAACCGCATCGCCCAACGTTTGCCGCAGGTGGATGGTTTCGGCCAGGCGCACTTTCTCCAGCTCAGAGAGCCGCTCAGTAACCTGTGAATGGGTGGGCAGGCCGATGTTGCTCAACGCAGTAAGCGCCGCGCTCGCGGCACAAAGCAGTGTCAGCCCGAGAAAAACATATAAGAGAACTTTCCTGAAGCGTTTTTTCATGCTGGCTGCCGGGCATACCACCACAAGAGCAGGTCTGTGATCAAACACGGGAGGGCGGTGGTGAGGAGGGTGTCAAAAAGGCTGGTGATGCTTCCAAAGAACAGAATCGTAAGTCCCAGGCCCAGCATATTTGCCAGGATCCACCAACCGGCCTGGCGTACCTGTTTGCGCAGCACAAGCCACTGCGCCAGCCCCAGGAAGAACCCCAAAACACTGCCGAACGCCAGCAAGTACCAGCCGGAAGTGTACCCAAAGGCATCATCGATCCAGCCAAAGAGCAAGGCCAACGCCAGCCATCCAAGCCCCCATCCGGCGGCAGTTGCCACGATCCACCCGCCCATCTTTGCTAGCCTGCGTTTCAACAGCAAGTACTGGAACAGCCCCAGCACCAGCCCAAAGATGGGGACGAATACGTAGCCGAATAAATAATCCTCGGTGATGTGTTCTGTCCCCTGGACCATGATGGTGCCGCCGATGATTTTTTGAATGATCAGGATGGGGCCAAAAGAAAGGATGTATGCGAAGATGAAACTTGCCGTACCGCTGAAGATCCAGGCCAGGTGAGGCCGCAAATCTTTAAGTGATGCGATAAACGATTTCGTTTTCACGGAACCTCCCCATCAGGGTGGTGTGGATGGGTGTTAAGGCGTTCTTTTCGTATTCAGCAATATAGACTGTAATATAGCCCACAATGCGCTTCCCGTCCACTGCTACATGGTCATGAAGGCAATCGCCGCCAGTGCTGCCAGGATGCCCAGGCCTTGCACCCGGTTGATACGTTCCTTCAGGATCAACCAGGCCAGGAAGACCGTGCCGCCAGGGTAGAGCGAGCTGATCACCGCCGCCACATCCATGCGCCCAGCCTGGCCGGAGAGAATATAGAAAAGGTTGCCGCCCACATCCAGCAGGCCCGACAGGCTGACGAGGGGCACTGCCCCCGCCTGGATGCGCAGCGGAATGCGCCGCAGCAGCACATAACCCAACATCACCAGGCAGCCGCCGGTGCGTGCCGCCACCAGGGGCCACAGGGTGGCCTCTTGGGTCACCTGGTGCATAAAGATGAAGTACAGCCCGAAGGCCACCCCTGCAATCAGGGGCAGGCGCAGGTCAGCCAGGCGCGCCAGGCGTGGGCCAACGCTGCTGCTCTCTTGCGAGATGAGCCAGATCGCCGCCAGGGCCAGGGCAAAACCGGCCAGCTTTGTCCAGCCGGGCAGGCCCTCGGTGAAGGCCCCTACCACAATGGGCAACGCCCCCCCCATCAGGGCTGAGACCGGGGCCGCAACGCTCATTTGCCCGTGTGTCATGGCCATATAGAGCAGCACCAGCCCCAGGCTGCCGATGGCGCCAATGACTGTTGAGATCAACAGGCTGCCAAAGGGTGGGCGCGTTTCTTTGACGAACGGCAGGGCCGCCAACAGCAGCACCAACCCGGCGAGTTCGGCATACATCACTGCCAGGGCTGCCCCCATGCGCCGCCCTGAGAGCCCGCCGCAAAAATCGCCGCCGCCCCACGAGATGGCTGAGATCAGACCGAGGAGAATAGAGTCCAAGGATTACCCTTCTTGTGGTGGGTTAGGTGGCTGGCGGGCGTAGAACCTGCCCGGTCTGTTCGTAATGCTCGAGCACCGCAACGTGGGCCTCGACCATTTGTGCCAGGTGCTGTGGCTGAAAGCGAGCCACCCAATTGATCTTCCACAACAGGCGGCCAACCTGGAACGGCTCGATGGGTTCATCGGGGCGGGGCATGCTTGCGGTGTAACCGCGCCAGAAGGCTGCCAGCAGGCCCGGATAGCGCTCATCATCGGTGGATTCTAGCAGATCGAGCATAGCCATGGCGATATCATGAGCGCGGAAGCCCCAGACCGTATCTTCAAAGTCGATCGGATGCAGCAGGCCGCGGTGAAGCTTGATGTTATCATGCCACAGGTCGCAGTGGATGACGCGCAGGTCGGCGCGGTCGATGGCGTTGTAGGCCTGTTCCACATGCCCGTGCAGGCGTTCCAGCAGGTCGCGCTGCCGGGCGGGCAGGGTTGCGGCGGCCTCACCGCCGTTGGTGATCAGGTTTGGCTCGCCTCGCCCTAGCCAATGCTCAAAGCGGCGGGTGGTGAACCCGGCTGGGGGCTGCCAGGTGGCCGCATGGTGGTGCAGGCTGGCAAATAGCCCTCCCATCTTCTCGATGTTGTGTGCGGTCAGGTAATGCCCCATCAGTCGCCCCGGCACCCAGCGCATCAGGCTGGCATGGCGGACTTGCGAGATATCTGGCCGGCTGAGCGGCAGCACATACTCGCCTGTGCGGGCTGGCAGGATGGCTGGCACCGGGATATCGGTATCCCGCGCTAATGCGTCCAGCCACAGTGCCTCGGCACACAAATCTTCGAAGCTGCGCCAACCAGGAGATGCCAGGCGCAGCATGAAGCGTTCTCCAGAACCTGTGGTCACCCGGAAGAGCAGGTTGGTCTCGAAGGCATGGTAATTGATCTCTGGATTGCGAAGATCATAATGGGCCAGGGCTTCCACAGCCAGGCTGTGCAGGCGGCGCAGCCTGCCATGGGAGGTCA
>CAZWFQ010000087.1:0-12702 GCA_964633225.1 uncultured Anaerolineaceae bacterium | reverse complement strand
AGCAGCGAAATCGTGGAAGACGAGCTGACCCCCATTCCGGCCCTCTCGCCCCGCACCAGCCTGGCCCAGCGCTTCTTGGACCGCACCGAGTACGGCACCTTCTACTGGCGCGTTTGCGCCTCTGCCGCCGGGTCCTGCACCAGCGCCTGGAGCGCCCCCTGGCGCTTCCAGATCACATCCCAGAGCGAATGGGTCAGTTACCGAGAAATTGGCAGCGCCGATAACCGCCGGCTCGACATTGCCCACGATGATCCTGACGACCAAGTTTCTAACAACTACGAGTTGGTGAATCTATACGCTTCCCAGTCCAGCGGAGCCTGGTACATCGGCTTTGAGGCCGCGGCCGAAGCCGCCGATATGACCTACGTCATCTACATCGACACCGACTTTAAGGACGGCTCCGGCGCCGCCAGCCCGCCTTACGATGTAGAACCTGAGTACGACCGCAGCCACTACCAGGTCAGCACCATCCCCGCCCACCAACCGGAATACGCCATCTTCATCGATCAAAAAGGCGGCCTGCTCTCGGCCCCGAATACCTGGGTCTTCAAATGGAACGGCAGTGCCTGGCTGCCCGGCCAAAGGCTGGTGGACCTCTCCCTGGGCGCTTTGTACTTTGATGGCAGCTACCTGGAACTACAGTTAGCCAACGCCGCCATCGGCATGGATGAGGAGTCCAAAGGCAGCTTCGTGATGAGCGTCTTCAGCGTCGATCCCGCCACTGG
The DNA here is from genome assembly GCA_964633225.1 of uncultured Anaerolineaceae bacterium. Taxonomy (GTDB): domain Bacteria; phylum Chloroflexota; class Anaerolineae; order Anaerolineales; family UBA4823; genus JAKQIM01. Next base: position 11,977 of record CAZWFQ010000087.1, on the reverse strand, counting down.
AACGCTTTACGATTCGGTCCCCTCCGACCCCAACGTCCCCGGTTCGGGCGAGTTGAGCCGTTTTGCCGGCACCTCCGACCACGTCAACCTGATCTCGCCGCCCAACACCGTGAGCGGCGATCCCAGCGTCATCCCCTCCGTCCTACCCTTCTTCTGGGATAACGGCACCGGCAGCATCAGCAGCACCCTCGAGTTCCCGGGCAATCCCGTTAATGGATTCGAACTTGAGGTTGACCTGGATGAGAAGTACACCCAACCCCACGAAGCGCGACTTGTTTCATCGTCTACGAGCATTTACTTCTCTTCTCCGCATGTGACCGCCCTGAATGATATCTACAACACGGATAATACGTATTATTGGCGAGTCCGGCCTAGCTATTCCACCGGATTTGGCGCCTACACCGGCGGCTGGAGCTTCGAGCGCGAGGGCTTCATCCCCCAAAACCTGCAGATCTCGGTCTCCTTTGCCACCCCCACCTTCTCCTGGGATATCATGGAGGGCGCCCGGCTCTATACCTTGCAGGTTTCTAAAGACAGTAATTTTGGCACCACCGTCATCAATGTAACAACCCCCATGACCTCCTATACGCCGCTCGATACGCTGCTAAATGGCCTGTATTACTGGCGCGTGCGCGCCACGCGTAACGGCGGCACCGATAACGACTGGTCAGCCGTCCAGCAACTCAACCTCAACTTGCCCGCCCCCAGCGGCCTGACCACCGCATGGCAAAATGTGAACTACGCCCCCACCATGTGCTGGGACCCCATCCTGATAGCAGACGAGGGCTACCCGGTCCTTTCGGCCTGGAAGTATAAGGTCCAGGTCAGCAAAGACCCCTTGTTCAGCGGCACCATGTACGACACCAAAGAAACCGAACAAGCTTGTTGGACGCCCACCAAGGGCTATGATGATAGCACGTACTACTGGCGGGTTGCCATGATCGACGGCAACGGTCGCCCTGGCGCTTACTCTGCTGCGGCCACATTCACCAAGCAGTATCCCGTCACCACCCTCATCAGCCCCCTCCGGTCAGGTGCAACCATCCCTACCTTTGTCTGGACTGCCGTTGACGGGGCGGCCCGCTATAAAATCCAGATCGCCACCAACCCCAATTTCGACAAGCCCATCACGGCTGAAGTACCCAACATCCACTACACCCCCGTTAAAGCTTACACCGAGCTTGTATACTACTGGCGGGTTGCGATCCGGGATGTCGATGGGGTCTATGGTCCCTATACCGATGCCATCCTCGTCGGGCATGCCATCTTCTTGCCCATCATTTCACGCAATCCCTAAAGCTTAAACCAAAAGAAGGCGGCGCCTAGGCGCCGCCTTCTTTTGGTTTAAGCTATCCCAGGTATTCGCGCAAACGCCGGCGAATGGCAGGGTGCCGCAAGCGGCTCAAAGCCTGCGCCTCGATCTGGCGCACGCGCTCGCGCGTCACGCCCATCTTGCGCCCCACCTCTTCCAGGGTGTACGCCTGTCCATCCAACAGCCCGTAACGCAACTGCAAGATGCGCACCTCGCGCGGCGGCAGCCCGTTCAACACCACATCCAGGTGCTCGCGCAGCAGGTTATAGGTAGCAGTCTCGTCCGGTGCGGGCACTTCTTCATCCTGGATAAAATCGCCCAAGACCGAGTCTTCCTCATCATCCGTAGGCGTCTCCAACGAAAGCGGCCGCCTCGCCACCTGGATCATGTTCTCCACCTTCGAAGGCGTCACTTCCAGGGCCTCAGCCAGCTCGTCTACGCTGGGGTCGCGCCCCAGGCGCTGGGTAAGTTGGTGCTGAACGCGCAGCAGCTTGTTGATCTGGTCGCCCATGTGCACCGGCACGCGGATCGTGCGCCCCTGGTCGGCGATGGCGCGCGTCACCGCCTGGCGAATCCACCAGGTGGCATAGGTGCTGAACTTGTGACCGCGGCGGTAATCGAACTTCTTCGCCGCCCGGATCAGGCCAATATTGCCCTCCTGGATCAGGTCCAAGAAGGGCACGCCGCGCCCCATGTACTTCTTCGCCACGCTGATCACCAGGCGCGAGTTAGCCGTGATCAGGTGCTCGCGCGCCTGCCACCCATCCTCGATCAACATCTGCAGCTCTGAGCGCCGGCGTGGATTGATGTTACCCTTCGCCAGCTCTTCGCGCGCCAGGCGGCCGCGCTCGATGCGCTGTGCCAGGGCTACTTCTTCCTCAGCCGTCAGCAGCGGGACACGCCCAACTTCCTTCAGGTACAAGCCGATGGTGTCATCGGTGTCAATATTCGCCAGGTAGTTATCGTCAACAATAACGCTGTGCCGCAGGTCTTCTTCCACATCCTCTTCGGCCGCCGCCAGTTCATCTTCGGGCGGACCGCTGACCGGCGCATCATCCACATACGCCACCCCCGCACTGATCAGCGCAGCAAAAGCCTCTTCCAACTGGTCCACATCCGATTCTGCCTCGGGGAAGAAGCTCAGGATATCATCGATTGTAACGTACGATTTCTGCCGTCCTAATTCGATCAAACGTGCCAGTGCCGGGTGTTCCTCTTCTCGTTCGCTTAAGACGTTAATCAACTCATCACTAATCATTTTTTCTCCATACCAGCCCATCCAGGCCTGGCCAAGAACATTTTACATCTCATTCAGAATACATCTCTTTTTGATGAAAATCAATACCCAATCTTTATTGCAATGAAAATGGCATGTTTACATTGCTTCTCAATAGATTGGGAATTTTCTGTTCGAGAAGCCGTCATTTGTGTTAGCCAACCGGCGTTGGAGAGGGCGTCACCTCAGGCTGAGGGCCTGTTGTTTCGCCATCTGCAGGCGCCGGGATATCGGTGGGGGCCGGTGTTGCTGTGGGCAAGAGCGGCGGGGCATCGATGATCCCCAACACCGCATCCAGTTCAGCCTTGGCCACGATCACCGGGGCCTGCTCATCCAACTGCACGTAATAGCCCGTGCCGATGGCGGTCATATCGCCCACGCGCAAAAAGCGCTGGCTGCCATCATCCATGCTAAGCTGGATGGTATAGGCAGGAGCATCCAGGCCCAAAACATCTGGCGCCAGGGCTGTGTCCAATGTGCGCTCCACGGTCATCGCAAACAACTGCCCGACCAGGCTCATCATTCGACCGCCATCCACCGCCTCAGCCGGCACGTCTGGCATACTCCATGCGCCCGTAGCCGCATCCCACGCAATCACAGCCATTTGACCATCAGCAGCCCGGCTAAAAGTAATGCCGCTGACCGCCAGGTCATCCGGGGCAAACAAATTGACCACCGGCGCAAAGGTAGGCACAGCCTCCACCTCAGGTTCTTGCTCTGGCTGGTAACGCTGCCAGAGCACATACCCCAAGATCAAAGCCACTGCAATTCCCAACACGATCCAGGTCGAACGGCGGATCATTTTAGCCTCGTTTCCGCCGTGTCAACCAGGCGATCACACCCCCCACAATGACCAGCCCTGGCAGCACGATGATCGAGCCCAAGAAGAGCAGGCCAACCACATAGTTCTGCGGCGTCACCAGCACCCGCTCAGTGCTTTCCTTGGCCGTCAGGTTGATCAAGTTTTCTTGACCAGCGGCCCAGTCGATCGAATTGACGATCATATCCTGGTTGCCGTAGGCGCTCAGGTAATAATCGCTGGCGAACTCTGCATCGCCAAAGACCACCACCTTGGCACCCGAGTCAAAATTCTCGGCCGCCACAGCCAGCGAGATCGGCCCCATCATGTCGACACCCTGGTCAGGGTTGATCGTGCCTTCCAATGCGCTGGCCGTATCGCTCTCCGCCCAAGATTGGTCCGAGGTCGCGATCAACTGCACCTGGGTCACCCCGCTTACCTGCACAGAGGCCGTCACGCTGCGGGCCGTAGGGAAGACAGTTGCCATGCGGTTCATCTGCTGCGTGATCGTATGATCACCATATTCTGCTGCGTAAGCCACAAAGGCCTGCTGAGAGCTCAAATCCACCACCACGTCGTCCGCCAGGCCCACCCCCCAATTGGCAGTCAAATAAGCCGCCAGCGGGTCCGAAGCGCCGGCGCCGGCCTCCGTCAACAATGTCGGCTCCATCATCACCACCAGCGAGCCGCCCCCGTTCACAAAGGTCTGCAGCAGTGTCACTTCGGCTTCCGTCAAGGGCTTCAGGGGGCCGCCAATCACGATCACATTTGCATCCGCCGGGATCTGGTTGGTCACCAACAGGTTCAGCGATTGAACCGTGTAATTCTTGGAGCCCAACTTCTCTTTCAATCCCGCAAACGATTCGTCGCCCGTATCATCCGGGCTGAACTCGCCGTGCCCGGTCAAGAAGTAGATCACCCGGCCGGTCGGGTTCATCAAGCGCACCAGGGCTCCCGTCAATTCCTGCTCCGAGACGGTTTCTACAAGCTCTTTGTGCTCACCCATGTATAACGCCACGGTGCCATTGCGCGTCACCTGGGCATCCTGAGCCGCCACCGGGTCTTCTAATGGGTCAATGAATTCGTAACGGAACTTATCTTCACTGACCGCCGCGTAGCGATCCAATAGCTGCTGGGCCGTCTCAGGATTTGCATCCGGCGTAAAAAAGGCTCTGGCAGTCACGGTTTCTGGCAGGCTGGCCAGAACCTCCAGCGTCTCGGCTGCCAGTGTGTTTTGTTTGTCTTCCGTCAGGTCCCATTCTTTGGTGTTGTTATAGAAGAAAACGTTCACCACCACCAAAATGCCGATAAAGGCCAGGGTCAAGATCAGGGCATTACTACCATACTTGGCTTGCCGGCCGGTTATCGCCGAACGTACCTTACCAGGATCGAGCACCGCGAACAAAGCCAGGCCAATCACCACCAGGCCTGTCACAATCTGCTGCGCCAGGTCCCATTCTCGGCGCACAATGTACAAACCAATTGCTACCAACGCTGCCGCCAGAGCTAACCACAATCCCCAGGGAGCAAAACGACGCCATTCCGGTTTCATTAGCGCCACCTCCGTATTTCAACAAACATCGTGCCAAGGAAAAGAGCCAGCGCGGTCACGCTCAAGTAATAAACGATATTGGTCACGCCGATCAAACCTTGGTAGAAATCAACATAATGATCCACAAAGTTGATGTAGGTCAGGATTTTTTCTCCTAACCCGCCTGTTGCCGAGCCCGTGGTGCTGACCGCCTGCACAAACCAGATGATCATCATGATGCCCAGGTTCACGGCAAAGGCCACCAATTGGTTGCTGAACAAAGCCGAAACCGCCACGCCAATCGCTAACATGGCGCCCACCATCAAGACCAAACCCAGGTATCCAGATACAAGCAGGCCCTGGTCAATGCCTGGTTCCACCATCAGGTTCAGGGCCATTGGGAAAACCCAGGTAATGGCCAACAGAGTCAGCACAAACATCAAGCAGCCCAGCCACTTACCCACCACCAGCTCCCAATCTTTCACCGGGGCCGTCAGCAGAAGTTCCATCGTACCCATGCGCTGCTCTTGAGCCAAAGCGCCCATCGTGATCGCCGGCAAGAAGAACAGGAACAGGGTCACCATCGGGCTGATCACAATTTGCACCGTGGGAGCGTAAGATTGGTAAGCAGCATACGTGATCGCGGTCAGCATGTTGTTGAAGAAGATCCATCCGAGCACGACCAAAAACAAGAAAGCCACAGCATAAGCCACCGGGCTGATGAAGAACTGCTTATACTCGCGGCTGGCAATCGTCCAAATATTGCGCATACGGTATCCTTCCTTTACTGATCTTCGTTCTCTTCTGGAGCTTGGCCTTCGCTCAATTCGGGCGCAAAAATTTCATCAGCCATGCTGACGGTATCGCCATCATAAGCGTCTTCCGCAACGCTGGGTGGTTCGGGCTCTTCACGCGTCAACTGCATGAAGATATCTTCCAGGCTCAAGCCCACCGGGCGCAGTTCCAACAGGTCAATGCCCGCCGTCACCACCGCCCGGGCCACATCGGCCCGAATATCACGACCTGGCTGCACCTCCAGCTCCACCGTTCCATCCATCTGGTCAGCCACAGACAAGACCCCCGGCACAGCCTTCAAAACCGCATCCATCCCATCGGTGTCACCCTGAACGCGCAGCGCAACCCGCTGTGCACCCGCCAGGCGCGCCCGCAACCGCTCGGGGCTGTCTTCAGCCACAATATGACCCTTGTTGATGATCAGCACACGATCACAGAGCTGCTGCGCCTCAGACAAAATATGGGTCGAAAGCAAGACGGTGCGCTCGCGGCCAATATCGCGGATCAGACTGCGCACCTCAATGATCTGCGCCGGGTCAAGGCCAATCGTGGGCTCATCCAGGATCAGCACCTCAGGCTTGTGTAAAAGCGCCTGGGCCAGCCCAATGCGCTGGCGCATACCCTTCGAGAGATTGCCAATATACCCGCCCGACCGGCTTTCCATGTGCACAACTTCAAGCACATCATCCACCCTGTCCTCTGCGTTCGGCAGGTGCCGCAGATCGGCCATGAATTTCAAGTAATCAAACACCGTCATATCCGTATACAAAGGCACGGTTTCTGGCAGGTAACCCACCCGGCGGCGCACCTCAATCGACTGGTCTACCACATCAAAACCGCCTACCTTCACCACACCTGCCGTGGGAGGCATATAGCCGGTCAGGATGCGCATGGTGGTGGTCTTGCCAGCGCCATTTGGCCCAAGGAAACCCAATACTTCGCCGCTGCGAGCATTAAAGGTGATATGGTCCACCGCACGCCGCGCGCCGTAATCCTTGGTCAACCCTTCAACTTCGATCATATTTTCTCCTATCTCCAGACGAACAAAAAGCACAGCGCTCTTTAGAGGCGGTGCTCGTCAGGTTTGCCACTCATTTGTGGTGAGGTCAACTTGGTTCACGAGCGACAGGTATTTAATAAAATTCAACGAATCCATAAGACTATACATTAAAAAAAGAGGCCGCGTCAAGTAGTTTTCGAGGTTCTAATTGAATGCTAATTTTGGTCATTCTTCATCCACTCCGAATTGACTTTTCATCCAGCCTTGTGTACAATTGTTTACCGATTGGTCGTATCGCACCAACTGTCCCTTTACATATACATCCTATCACCACCCCCCTGGAGGAAACATGAATTTACTAGGGCTCGCCAAACATGGCCTGACTGCCTTCGAGCAGATAGCCATTATCGGTGTGGTCGTAACTGCTATTGTCAGTCTAGTATATGCCTGGTTGCTACGTGATACCGTATTGAAGAAAGACAAGGGTACGGCAAAGATGCAAGAAGTTTGGAACGCCATCCGCATCGGCGCCGATAGTTACCTGGATACTCAACTTCGCCGCATCTTGCCACTCATCCTTGTCCTCACCATTGTTCTGTTCCTTTCAGTTTATATTGTTCCCCCCACCCTTGAAGCACGCGAGTGGCACTGCATCTTCTTGCAAGGCGCAGATGGATATAATGAAGAAGCCCTGGCTGCCTGCGCCGCAAACGTGAAGGCTGGCACCCCAGCTTATACGCAGACCCTGCTGATTATTGGCGTGGCCCGCATGGTTGCCTTCATCATGGGCGCGTTTTTCTCCCTTCTCGTCGGCCAGTTGGGCATGCGCATGGCCATTCAAGCCAATGTTCGGGCCGCATCTGCTGCGCGCCGCGGGTTTAACGAATCCCTCTCCATTGCTTACTATGCCGGCACCATTACCGGCATGCTCACAGATGGCCTGGGCTTGTTTGGCGGCACCGTTATTTTCATGGTTTTTGGCCGCGCAGCCCCCGATGCCCTGCTGGGCTTTGGTTTCGGCGGCACCTTATTGGCCTTATTTATGCGCGTCGGCGGCGGCATCTTCACCAAAGCTGCCGATGTTGGCGCCGACCTGGTCGGCAAAGTTGAGCAGAACATTCCCGAAGATGATCCTCGGAATGCCGCCGTGGTAGCAGACCTGGTGGGCGATAACGTTGGCGACTGCGCCGGTATGGCGGCCGACATCTTCGAAAGCTACGAGGTCACGATCGTTTCTGGCTTAATCCTTGGCCTGGCCCTGGTAGCCATCACCGCCAACCTGAAGTGGATTGTTTTTCCCCTGATCATTCGCGCCATTGGCGTCATCAGCTCGATCCTGGGTACCTTCACGGTGCCCATCTGGGAAAAATTCCCCATCAAGTTCTTGCGCGCCCATGATGCCGAAGAGGCCATGTTCCGCTCTTATGAGGTCTCCAGCGTCAATACCATCCTTTGGGCCTTTGTACTGGCGATTCTCTACGCCAAAGACTGGAGACTTGCCATGCTGACCACGGTCGGCGTTGGACTGGCAGTTGCATTCAACCCTCTGACCTCTTACTTCACTTCCACCAAGCGCCCTCCGGTCAAAGAGATTGTCGAATCCACCCGCGGCGGCCCTGCCACAACTATTCTCTCTGGGCTATCGGTAGGCATGGAGTCGAGCGTTTGGGCCTTGCTCGCCATCGTCGTCAGCTTCATAGCTGCCCTGCTGCTCTACCAAGCTGATGGAACAGTATATGTGCTCTACGCCGTGGCAATGGTAGGCATTGGTATGCTCAGCCATACGGGCAACAACGTGGCAATGGACTCCTACGGCCCGATCTCTGATAATGCCAATGGCATCGGCGAAATGTCCTGGCACGATATGGACGACGAAGAGACACGCAAGGCCCGCCAGATCATGGCAGACCTGGATGCGGTTGGCAACACCACCAAGGCCATTACCAAGGGCGTAGCGATTGCATCGGCTGTGATTGCCGCCGTCAGCCTGTTTGCTTCTTATATCACTGACGTTGGCCGTGTTCAGGCTGGCTTGGGCATGGAAGTGATGGAATCTATTCGTGTTTCTGATACGCGCGTCTTCATCGGCCTGTTGCTGGGCGGGGCTCTGCCGTGGATGTTCAGCTCACTTTCCATCCGCGCCGTCACCCGCGCCGCCGGCCTGATCGTTGAAGAGGTTCGCCGCCAGTTCCACATCCCCGGCATGATGGAAGGCACAGTTCAGCCAGATTATGCCCGTGTGGTTGGCATCTCCACCAACGCCGCCCAAAAAGAACTGATCCCACTGGCAACCATCTCGGTGCTCTTGCCCATCGCTGTGGGCTTGATCCTCCAGGTTGAGGCGTTGGGTGGTTTTCTGGCAGGCATCATCCTGAGCGGTCAATTGCTGGCGGTCTTTATGTCAAACGCCGGCGGCGCCTGGGACAATGCCAAGAAAGCCATCGAAGATGAGCCGTGCAACCCGGCGGCCAATACCGGCAAAGGCTCAGAACGCCACAAAGCCGGCGTGGTTGGCGACACGGTCGGCGACCCGCTCAAAGACACTGCCGGCCCTGCACTGAACCCCATGATCAAGGTAGTCAACATGGTCAGCCTGATCGCTGCTCCGGTTATTGTTAAATACGAAGGACAGGTTGGAGCTTACCTCATTGCGGTTCTCCTCCTGGCGGGCGTGGCCTGGGCCATCTGGCAAAGCAAGAAGCCAGCCAACCCATTTGCGGCCAAATAACGCCGCCTTAGTGCTTAAAAAGGTTGAAGCGGCAGATCAATGCCGCTTCAACCTTTTTTATCATAAAAAAACACTTGCATCTTCTGGCAGAATAGTGCATACTTAAAGGACGGGAGCGTATTAAATATGGCCATAATTCCATTACGTGCATATATTCGCGAAATTGAGGGGTTGATTGATACGGGCCAGATTGATGAGGCCATTGCGCACTGCAAATACGTCTTACAATCGTTCCCCAAGCATATTGGCACTTACCGCCTGCTCGGAAAAGCGCATCTAGAAAGCCAGCGCTTTGGTGACGCAGCAGATATTTTCCAACGGGTGCTTTCGGCTGTGCCGGATGATTTCGTCTCGAATGTCGGGATGAGCATCATCCGCGAAGATGAAAATAACATGGATGCCGCCATCTGGCACATGGAACGCGCCTTCGAAGCCCAGCCATCCAACACCGCCATTCAAGATGAACTGCGCCGTTTGTATGCCCGCAGAGATGGCCTTGAACCGCCCAAGGTGCGCTTAACGCGCGGCGCGCTTGCCCGCATGTATGCCAAGGGAGCCCTGTATGACCAGGCCATCGGTGAACTGCGTTCAGCGCTATCCGAAGATCCACAGCGCCCTGATCTCCAGGTTCTGTTGGCCCAAATGTATCACGCGGCCGGACAGCGCGCCGAGGCAGTCGAAGTATCCAGCAGCTTGATCAAAAAATTCCCCTACTGCCTGGAAGCCAACCGTATCCTGACGGCCATCTTGCCTGACACAGGGCGTTCTGAAGACACCCAGGTCTATCGCCAGCGCGTTGTTTCGATGGATCCGTATTTCTCCAAGGTCGCCCCCGGTTCAACCTCCTCAAGCGATATACCCGATAATGCCATCACCATCGAAAAGCTGTACTACAAACCCGGTTCGTCTGGCGGACCTGCTGCACAACCCTCATGGGCCGCATCATTGGGCGAGGCCTTTCAAGACACAGATGGTTCAGTGCCCGAGTGGCTCTCTGGCGAGGCGGGCGGCTTACCTGCCTTGGTGTCAGATACCGGAGAGCCGGCCAATGCATCGCCCTTCAACTGGGAAGAAACAGCCGGAGAGCCCAATCAGCCGCTCACACCGTCAGACTCACCTGAAGAACACCTTCCAGATTGGATGAAGAGCGCCGGTTGGCAGCCATCTACGGGTGCATTTGATGAAAAAGAAGCCAGCGCCTTTGATTTCGCAGAAGAAGCCCCGCCATCCAACGGCGAAGCCGTCAAAGGCGATATCCCCGAATGGCTAAAAGGCATGGCCCCCGCTGGGGCAATGGATGCTGAAACGCCAGCCGTTGATATTGGTGGCGAAATTGGCGAGGAAGCATTGCCCTGGCTGCAAGATACTCCCCCTGGCCCAACCGATACTGTTGCCAACTGGCTGGAGGAAAAAGAGCCTTCTGCACCCGATCAGGTTCCGACTTTGTCAGGGGATGAGGAAGTACCTGATTGGTTAAAAGAGATGGAGAAACCATCGGCCTCAGCAGCAGCGCCGAAGCAAATTGAACCGGACGCAGAACAACCCCAGCCCTCGATCGACGAGATACCGGATTGGCTTGGCAACTTAGGAGAGGCCGGTGCTGCAACAGATGAAAAGGAAGATGCTGGAGAATTGGGCTCACTCCTGGCAGGTGCTGGCCTTGCGGCTGGTGCCGCGGCAGCGGGCTTGGCTGCTTCTGAAGAAGCACCGGCCGAGCCTGCTGAAGAAATGCCCGATTGGCTCCAGGGTTTAGGAAGTGCGCCGCAGCCCGAGACCGCCGCACCGGTTGAAGAAGCCCCCGCCGAACCGGCTGAAGACCTGCCCGACTGGATGCAAGAAATGGCAGCCCCGGCAGCCGCCGAAGCTGAGCGGCTTGAAGACTTCCTGACCGAAGAAGCCCCTGCCGCACCAGCCGAAGACCTGCCCGACTGGCTGGCTGGCATGACTGGCGCACCCGAGGTCGAAGCTGCACCGGTTGAAGAACCTCCCACTGAAGTTGAAGCTGCACCGGTTGAAGCGCTCCCCGCTGAAGAAGAAGCTCCCACCGCACCCGCTGAAGACCTGCCTGACTGGATGCAAGAAATGGCGGCCCCAGCAGCAGCCGGAGTTGAGCAGCTTGAAGACTTCCTGACCGAAGAAGCTCCCGCTGCACCCGCTGAAGACCTGCCTGATTGGATGCAAGAAATGGCAGCCCCGGCAGCCGCCGAAGCTGAGCGGGTTGAAGAAGCTCTTGCTGAAGAGATCCCCGCCGCACCTGCCGAAGACCTGCCCGACTGGCTGGCTGGCATGGCTGGCGCACCCGAGGTCGAAGCCGCACCGGTTGAAGCGCTCCCCGCTAAAGAAGAAGCCCCCGCCGCACCTGCCGAAGACCTGCCTGACTGGATGCAAGAAATGGCAGCCCCGGCAGCCGCCGAAGCTGAGCGGCTTAAAGACTTCCTGACCAAAGAAGCTCCTGCCGAAGACCTGGCAGTTGAGCCGCCTGCTCCCGCCGCACCTGCCCTGGACGATTCAGACGCTGCCATGGCCTGGCTTGAGA
>CAZWFQ010000086.1:7695-12886 GCA_964633225.1 uncultured Anaerolineaceae bacterium | reverse complement strand
CCTGTGGGCCCGGCATGGCGCTGGGAAGGGTCGGCGCGGCAGCTTGCAGGCCGGTGTAGAAGGCCTGGTCGGCGCGGCACTCAGCGCAGGAGGCCAGGTGTTGATTTAACTGACGTTGGCTCTCGGGGTTGAGGGGGGCATCGCAATGCAGCAGCTCGAAAGCCTGGCGGTGGGTTATGGTCATGGCGTTCTCTCCTGGCCTGCTCCATTTACATTTTGGGGGACTGCCAGTCGCCGGCGCAGCTTGCGCGTTGCCTCGTACAGGCGTGTGTAGACGGTCTTTTCGTTGATCCCCAGCACCTGGGCGATCTCGCTGACGGGCAGCTCTTGCACCAGGCGCAGCACCAACACCAGGCGGTACTTTTCATTCATCTCACCGATTGCCTGCCACAATTGGGCGCCGCGTTCGTGATGCAGGGCGGCGGATTCGGGGTCGGGGGGCGGATCTTGCAGCAAGTGCAAGCCGCGCAGCAGGTTTTCCAGGTTGCGGCGGACTTTGCGCTTGCGCAGGCGGCCTTTGCAGGCGTTGGCGGCGATGGTCAGCAGCCAGGCGCGGAAATTGGTGCCAGGCAGGTAGCGTTCTATGTGCAGGGCAGCAGCGATGAAGGTCTCTTGGGTAGCGTCGTCGGCTTCAGCAGGATCATCCAGCAGGGCGCAGGCCAGGCGGTAGACCGGGGCGCGGTATTCAGTCACGATTGCCTCGATCACAGCCGGGTCGTCGCTGGGATGGCAGCGGAGCAGGTCATCGATGGAACAGGAAGACATCTTGTTAATAGAACGCGCCTGGAGGCGGATTTTCTTGGATTAATAAAGAAAACCGCAAAGACGCAGAGAACGCAGAGAAAAATCTTAAAAAACTCTGCGACTTCTGCGTCTCTGCGGTGAAAAAGCCGTTGACTTAGCCTACGGTCAAGACGATGATGCCGGCGATGGTCAGCAGGGTGCCGATGATGGTCTTGAGGGTCAGCGGCTCGCCGCCCAGCAGGATGCCCATCAGCGCACCGAAGAAGGGTGATGTAAAGGCAATCGGCATGACGCGTGTCAGGGGCGCGCCTTTGATGGCGGCGTAGAAACACAACATGCCCACGGCACCTGCCACCACCCCGCCGCCGAGTACCATCATCAGCAGGGCCTTGGGGCCGGCCTGGGGCAGGGTCTTCCATTGGGGAAAGCTGACTGCGCCCAAGATGACCAGGGCTACCGCGGTGCGGATGGTGATGCCCATCTGCGGAGAAAGCCCGCCCAGGTGCAGGCCTTTCTTCTCGAAGTACCCCCCAATGCCCCAAGCCATGGCAGTCAGCAGGGCCAGAATTTGCGGCAAGTATTGTTTCATACTGCACTCCTATTTTCCATCATCATGCGCGCCGCCCGGCGGCCAATCTCAACCGCAAAGTTGGTGCCGCGGTCCCAGGGATAAACCTGGCTCATGCTGGCAAAATACAGGCCGGGGATGGGCGTTTGGATGGCGGGGATGTTTTGCGAATGGTTCAGCAGGGGAATGGGTTGGGCATAAGCCGAACGGAACAGCCAGGATTTTCGCACCCAATCAGGCTTGAACTGGGGGTTGATGCGTTCAAAAGACGGCAAGAACCGCTCCAGCAAGGCTTCCTGGCTGAGCGAGAAATACTCGTGGTCGTTTTCCAGGTAGTCGCCGCAGTAAATGATATGATCGCCGCCAAAATATTCGGGCTTGAGGAAGTTGGTGTGCTCCACCAGTGCCAGGAAGGGGAAGCCGGCGGACTTGGGCATGTTATACCAATAGTAGCCCTGTTCTGAGAGGCGCTGCTTGAGGGCCAGCACCATCACCACTGCCCCCATGTGCTTCAAGTCCAGCAGGCCCCTGAGGTAGCTGGGCGGCAAGACGGGGGCGATCTTGGCCATCAGCGAGGGCGAGGTGGTCACCAGGCAGCGGTCATGGTGGGCCAAGCCTTCGGTGGTTGCCATATCCAGGGTGCCAGAAGCCGCCGGTGTGATCTGGTTGACGGCAGTAGAATAGCGCATCTCGACGCCCAGGCTCTGCAAATGGGCCGCAAACTGGTTGGCAAAGGCCTGGAAGCCCCCCGTGTAAGTGCCCAGGCGGGTGGTGCGGGCTTTGATGCGCGCCCATAGCCAGGCCATATTGACCTGGCTGGCATAGTGCTCACCAAACTTGCCAATCATCATCGGTTCCCACATCGTCTCGTAGACCTTGTTCCCGGCCCATTTACGCATCCAGGCATCTACGGTGTGTTGTTCTAAGGCCTGCCAATTGTTGGTCAGCTTCAGGTACAGGCCAACGAAGCCAAAGCGGATCTTGTTCAGGCCCCAGCCCAGCCCTGGGTAGAGCGCCATTTGGGGGATGGCATCAAAGGGGTAAAACTTGCCTTTGTGGTACATGACGGTGTAAGGCCGGGGGTAGACCACCTTGTCTTGCCAGCCCAACTCATGGATCAGGCCAAGCATGTGGCAATCGCTGGCAAACCAGTGATGGTAGAACTGTTCCACCGACCAATCCCAATGCGGCTCTTTAAAGCCAGAAGCCAGGCCGCCCGGGTGGTCAGAGGCCTCATAAATAGTCACTTTGTGACCGGCGCGTACCAGGTCATAAGCAGCAGCCAGGCCGCCGAAACCGGCGCCCAGGATGGCGATGGATGTAGGTTGTTCAGGCATAGGTTGTCTCTCACCTCATAGTTTTTTTTACCACTGAGACGCAGAGTCCGCTGAGATTATTTAAAATTACTCTGCGCTCTCAGCGTCTCTGCGGTGGAGCGGTTAATTTTATTCCAAACGCTCGGCCAGGGAACGCAGCTTGCCCCACTCTTGGCGCAGGGCGTAGACGACTGCCAAAGTAACCAGCCATAGCGGCTCGATGCCCGGCTGGCCAGCCAGGCGCACGTAAACGGCCAGGGCTTCATCATCTATCTGGCGCTCTTGCAGCAATTGGCGTGCCTGCTGTTTGAGCTCTGCCAGTTCGGGCGCCGGGATATAGGCAGGGCTTTCAGATGGCTGGCGGCCAGCCATCCACAGGCGAGATGCGCGGTTCAGTGCGGCATCCAGGTCTTCGTAAGTGAAGGGCTTGATCAAGTAATCATTGACCCCCACCGCACGGGCCTCATCATGGGTTTGTTTGTCTCTCTCAGCTGAGATGATGATGTAGATGGTGTTGGGCAAGAACTCGCGCATGGCCTGGATGGCCTGCAAGCCGCTCATCTCCGGCATGTTCACATCCAGGATGGCAATATCGGGCTGGTGCTCTCTGGCCATTTCCACAGCCTGCCGGCCATCCTGAGCGATCGCAACCACCTCTACTCCCGGGTGGATTGAGAGCATCAGGCGGGTGCCGCGGCGGGCTTCCTTGGCGTCGTCGGCGATCAAGACGCGCAAGCGGTAAACCTGGTCTGTTTGATGTGGGTTGTTCATGGCGCTCCCCTCTTCGAACGGATGGCCAACATGGTAATATCATCGGCCTGAGGCGTTGCGCCATGATAGGCCTGGATAGTAGCCAAGACGGCCTGGCACAAGGCCTGGGCTGAACTGCCCAGGGTGGATTGGATGGCGGCATGCAGCCGCTGGGCCCCGAAACGTTCTTCAGAAGCGTTGATGGCATCGGTTGCGCCATCGCTGTGCAAGAACAGTGTGCCGCCGGGTGGGAGGGCGATGGTTTGCTCATCAATATAGATGTCGGGAAGCATGCCCAGCATCATCCCGTCATCAAATGCCAACGCCTGGCGTTGGCCTCTATCGTCAAAGAGGATGGGCAGTTCGTGCCCGCCGCGGGCATAGGAGAACAATCCGCTGCGGCGATCCAACACACCGTAGAGCAGGGTGATGAACTGCCCAGCCTGGCTCATATCGATCAGGTGGCGGTTGACGCGCCTCAGCACATCAACCGGCTTTTTAATGCGCTGCGCTTCGACACGTAAGACACTGCGCGCCAGGGCCATGAAGAGCGCAGCCGGCACGCCTTTATCGGAGACATCTCCCACTATGATTCCCAGCCGGTCGCGGCTCAGGGGCACAAAATCAAACAGGTCGCCGCCCACGGCCCGAGCCGGCAGCATCAGCGCGCCGAAGTCAAACCCCGACATGGTTGGCAGTGTGGAGGGCAGCATGCTTTGCTGGATGCGGCGGGCCACTTGCAGCTCGCGTTCCAGTTTCTCTTTTTCAACTAACTGTGCCTGGGCTGCTTTTAACTCATCATAGGCCAAGGTCAGCAAGCGGTTCTTCTGGCGCAGGTCTTGAATGGCGGCGTTATCAGATTGGCGCAGGCGCAGGGTCAGCTCGCTCACCAATTGGTAAGCCAGGGTGGGATGCGATTGCAGCAGGTCCTGGTATTGGTCGTATCCCAGTTCCAGCAGGCGCAGCGGGCCGAGGGCGCGCGCCGTGGCAGAGCGCTGGCCTTCAGGGTCGAAGAGCCCCATTTCACCGATGAATTCGCCTGGCTGGCGCACGTGCAGCACATAGGCCTCGTTGGCATTGAGTGCTTTGGTGATCTCGACCTGACCAGATAGAATGGCGTAAAAGCGGTCGCCGGGCGCCCCCTCTTGGAAAAGGACCTCTCCTTCCCGCAGCTCGATCAGCTTCAGTCGGCAGTTCAACTGCTCCAGGTCAGACTCTCTGAGAGAGGCAAATAACGGGATCTGGCGCAGCAGCTCGGTATCCATCAGGCATCTTCCTTGGAGCCCTCAACCGTTTCTGTCCAATTGATCCCCTCGCGCGCCATGTAGTAAAGTCCCAGGGCTGTGACCGGGAACCACAGTGCCAGATGGAGCACAAAGGTGTAACTGGTGGCAGTTTCACGCGCCACGTTGTAAGCTTCTAGGACTGCAATGCCCGGCAGGTCAAAGGTGCCCAGGTAACCGGGGGCCGAAGGGATGGTCGTCATCAGGTTGACCACGCCGTTCATCAGCATCAGTGCAAAGAAGCTGACCGTAAAGCCAAAGGCGTGCATCACAAACCAGTACTTGACCGTTTCGAGCAGCCAGATGATGACCGACGTGAAGAAGACCATCAGGGCGTCGAAGGGTGAGCGTAAGGATTCTAACCCGCCCAAGAAGCGCTTGGCCACATCCAGCACTTTGGGCTGCAGGCGCTCAGGGATAAAGCGTTCCACCAGGGTGTTGAGGATGCGCTCGGTGACTGCCGGGAACATAGCAGCCGCCAGGAAAACAGCCAGCGCGCCAAAGAAAGCCACGCTGCCCCACACGGCAAC
>CAZWFQ010000086.1:0-7595 GCA_964633225.1 uncultured Anaerolineaceae bacterium | reverse complement strand
AGGGGGCGGAGCAGGTAATGCCAGCGCCAGGCGCGCACCCACAGGCCAATGAAATAGACGCCTACACCGGGGAGTATCCACCAGTAGTTGGCGCTGCGCAAGACGGCCCAAAGCTGCGCATAGTCAACCTTGCGCAGCACCAGGTACAGGAATAGGCCGCTGATGATCAATCCAAACCAGAATTTCCAACTTTTGAGTGCCTTCATGCCGCCGATTCTACCACACCCCAAGTTAAGGCGGGTTGGTGGGTGGCCAACGGCGATTTCTCCTCTCACTTGTCGTATAATTAAGGCATGAAACTTAGCAAGCTCAGCTTCTTCTTTTGCCTGGCGATCATTTTGGCAGCTTGTGGCGGCGATGGCGGCAAAGCTGCTCCCAGCCCTGAGCTCACCCCCAGCCTGTCGCCGGTGGGGCCGCGCCTGGTCTATTTGTGGCCGGCAGACGGCACAGCTGATCTGTATGCCTTGGATCCTGTGTCGGGCGTGGTGCAGCGCTTGACGGAAGGGGCAGGCATTCTGGAATACAGCATCAGCTCAGATGGAACTTCTATATTATTTAGCGCATCCACCACAAAGGGAAGCAGTCACCTGTACCGCCTGGAGCTGGCAGATGGCGGCGATCTGCCTCAGGCGCGGTTGTTAATGCGTTGCCAGGATGAATGCCGTAACCCACAGCTTTCGCCAGATGGGCGTTGGGTGGCCTACGAGCGCCTGAATGCAACGCCCAGGGCCGGGGTGCAGGTGTGGCTGTTGGATCCTGCTTCTGCCCAGGCGCACCTGGCAGGTTCGTCGGGCTTCAGATCAAAAAACCCTCAATGGTCTCCGACTGGCTTGCTGGCCTTTTATGACCTGGATGGCAAAGCCTTCATCCTTCACAACCCCGAGAGCTCGCAAAGCGTCCGCCATGCTAACCAGACCGGTGAGCCAGGCTGTTGGTTGGCAGATGGCAGTGCCTATATTGCCCCCGAAATCTATTACGTCAGCCTGGATGAAACCGTGCAGGTGGGCACCAGCCACTTGCTGAGGTATCCATCGCAGGGCGGGAGCCCTACGGATATGACCCAGGCAGATGATCTGGAGGATACAGACGCGGCTTGCAGTCCAAATGGTCAATGGCTGGCTTTTACACGCAAATACCTGGATCCAAATCGTTGGTCGCTGGGGCGGCAGATCTGGTTGATGTCCAGTGATGGCCGCGAAGCGAGTATGCTGACCGACGAGCCCACTTACAATCATTACGATCTTGCCTGGAGCCCAGATGGGAGCCAATTGGCTTACCTGCGCTTCAATCAAGTTACGCTGAACGAGCCGAATGAGCTGTGGATGATCAACGCAGATGGCAGTCAGCCGCTGCAACTGGTTATTGGCGGGTACGCGCCGCAGTGGCTGCCCTGAACTGAATTTGGAACTTTTCCGACATGGGATGCGTCTAAAGCGGGTAAGGCTGAGAGCCGGGTTGTGGCGCGCCTAGGTATGGCTTCCACAAGCACCGAAAAATCGGGTATACTGTACGCTATAATTTTGAAGGAGACCTATGAGCGATAAAGAAGACCCTCAAAGCGTGATCGAGGCATACCGACGCCGGCAGCAAAGGAGCCAGAAGGCCCCTATGATCATGATGATCATTGCCGGCCTGGTAATTGTCGCCGGAGCTGGGCTGCTGATCTTTTACCTCTTCCGTCCAGGCGATAAGCCCTTGTTTGCGCCGCGCACAACTGACACACCGACCCCCACACTGACGGCGACTTACACGTTAACGCCGGTGCCTACCAATACCCCCACTGAAACCCCCTCACCAACCGTGACCGAAACGCCGCCGCCCACCGAAACAGCCACCCCAAGCGGCCCGTTTGAATACACGGTGGCAGAAAATGATACCCTTGGTTCGATTGCCGAAAAGTTCAATACCGACCTGGCAACTATCCTGGCGCTGAACCCGCAGATCGATCCTGCCACGCTGCTGATCCGCCTGGGCGATAAGCTGATCATTCCTGCCCCCGATACGCAGTTGCCCAGTGCCACCCCGCTCCCAGAGGGCCTTGGGTACGGCACGCTTATTCAGTATACGGTGGTCTCTGGCGATACCCTGGAAGGGATTGCCGCCCGCTTCAACAGCACGGTCGAGGCCATTATGGCGATCACGGATAATGAACTGGAGAACGCCAATGATATTTACGTGGGCCAGATCTTGAAGATCCCGGTCAACATTGCTACCCCTGTGCCCACTGCCACCATCACCCCCACTTCCATCGCTGTCACCAATACTCCCGTGCCCTAGGCTAGGGCCACTTCCATTGAATAAAAACATCAAGCGGCGCATCTGCGCCGCTTGATGTTTTTGTGATCTAAATATTATATATACTCGACGATCAAAGCCTCGCCCTGCCCAACGCCCACGCACAGGGTGGCAAGGCCATAGTAAGGACGTTTTTCTTGGGGGGCACGGCGGCGCATTTCATGCAGCAGGGTGGTCAGAATGCGCGCCCCTGAGCAGCCCAGTGGGTGGCCCAAGGCAATTGCCCCGCCGTTGACATTTGTGATTTCGGCCTTCAAGCCCAATTCTTTCATTACTGCCAGGGATTGGATGGCAAAGGCTTCGTTCAACTCAATCAGGCGGATGTCTTCCAACTTAAGGCCGGCACGAGACAGGGCTTTGCGGACTGCCGGCACAGGGCTCAGACCCATGATGCGCGGCGGCATGCCTGCCGCGGCGGATGTTATCACGCGCGCCATCGGCTGCAGCCCCAGTGCCTGGGCCTTTTCGGCGCTCATCAACAGCAGGGCCGATGCCCCATCGTTCAAGCCGGATGAATTTCCGGCTGTAACCGTGCCGCCGCTCTTGCGGAAGGCTGGGCGCAGGCGCGCCAGCGATTCGACCGTGCTGTCGCGGCGCGGGCGCTCATCGGTGCTTACCAGGATCGGGTCACCCCTTTTCTGTGGCACGGGCACAGGTACGATCTCTTCGGAAAATTTGCCTGAGTCGATGGCGGCGATGGCCCGGCGGTGGCTTTTAGCAGCAAAGGTATCTTGCTGGGTGCGGTCAATTTCGGGCATCAGGTCGGCGATATTCTCTGCGGTCTCGCCCATGGCCTCGGTGCCGTACAACTCTTGCATTTTGGGGTTGGGGTAACGCCAGCCCAGGGCTGTGTCATAGGCGGTCAGGTTGCCAAATGGGAAGCCTTGCTCAGCCTTGGGCAGGGAGTAGGGGGCGCGGGACATGTTCTCGACGCCGCCGGCGATGAAGATATCGCCTTCACCAGCCCGGATGGCGCGCGCCGCCTGGCTGACAGCGTTCAGGCCAGAAGCGCACAGCCGGTTGATGGTTACACCGGCTACTTCTACCGGGAAACCCGCCAGCAGCAAGGCCATGCGTGCCACGTTGCGGTTATCCTCGCCGGCCTGGTTGGCACAGCCCAGATATACTTCTTCTACCAGGGCAGGATCCAGGTGATTGCGTTCCAGGATTGCTTTCAGCACGTGGGCAGCCAGGTCGTCTGGGCGGACGCTCGCCAGCCCACCACCCAGAGCACCGATGGGGGTGCGGATGGCATCAATAATTACAGGTTCGGTCATATTCACTCCTCAACAAATGATACGTATTGTACTCGAAAAATTTATTGAATTTTGGTTACAAACGAGCGGCGATTCCGCCTGTTTGTAACCTGAACCTCTTTTTGGCTAAAGCCCCGGATTAACACGGATTCGCTATTGCAAAGCTGGGGATTTTCCGGTATGCTATATGCTAACGAGGAACAGCGGAGGTTGCTATGGACGAGCGCAGAAAAGCAGAACGAAAAGACCTGGTATATTATTCGCGCGTGTCTGACAGCATCAGTGGGCGCGACCTGGGTAACTTGATCAACATCACCTCCGAGGGGGCCATGGTGTTGTGCGAGCGGCCGGTTGAAGTGGACAAGGCAATGCAGCTGGTCATTGAAATGCCAGAGGGTTTGGCCAACAAGAGCCAGTTGCTGGTGGCCGCCAAGAGCCTATGGTGCCAAGAGGATGTCAATCCAGAATTTTACGACGTCGGTTTTGGGTTTACCAACCTGACGCCAGAAGATTCGGAGATCATTAAGCGCCTGGTTGAAAACTTCAGCTTCAACCGGGAACGTGGCTACGACAACTTTTAGCCTTTGTGTTCCATTTCTAATAAGCGGGCTTTCAAGTGAATGCCGCCGGGTCCACCGTAACCGTGTAAGCCGCCATCGCTGCCCACCACGCGGTGGCAGGGGATGACCAGCGGCAGGGGGTTGGTGGCTTGGGCGCGGCCCACGGCGCGCGCTGCCCCGGGTTTTTCCATTTGTGTTGCAATCTCAGCATAGGTGACCTTTTGGCCATAGGGGATGGCCGCGGTGAGCCTTAGCACCTGTTGTTGAAAGGCGCTCAGCCCTGCCAGGTCAATCGCCAGGTCAAAGGAGCGGCGTTGCCCCGCCAGGTATTCGCTGATCTGGCGGCGTGCTTCGGCGGTATGGGTTTCATCGGGCTGGACCTCGGCATGGGAGAAGCGGCGCCGCAGGTGCTGGATGATGGCCTGGCGCGGCGGTAGTGCGGCCTGGGGGTGGGTGAACACCACCGCTGCCAGCCCACGCTCTGAGACGGCAACCCACAAGGGGCCGATCAGGCTTTCAGGAATAGATGCGATCCAGATGGTTTGCTTGTCGGGCATAAAGCACCTCCAATTTGCTCTCAAAGCCTTTCAGTATTGTTGGGCCGGCGTAGGGTAAGCGTAGGGTAAACGTCAAGTAGAAATGAATGGAGTCTGTTATTATAATGAACGAAGGGCGATTTCTCTTCTTCTCCTCCTTTTTCAAGAGAGCCGGGAATGGCGTAACCGGCTCTCGATATTTTAAGGAGTAGATGCGCCCGAAGCGCTGTTGATCACTTTCAATTCCGGGTAGCGAAAACAATCTATGGTGTGGTCGTTGACCATGCCTACCGCCTGCATATAGGCATAACAGATGGTAGGACCCACAAAGCGAAAGCCGCGCTGCAGCAGGTCTTGGCTCATGTTCTGGCTTTGGGTGGTGGCGGCGGGTATTTCAGCCAGGGTCTTCCAGGTATTTTGGCGCGGCTGCCCGCCAACGAACTGCCAGATATAAGCATCAAAGCTGCCAAAGGCCGCCTGGATCTTGAGAAAGGCCTGGGCATTCTGAATGGCCGCGCTGATCTTGCGGCGGTTGCGCACAATACCGGCGTCTGCCAGCAGGGCCGCGGTTTTCTGTTCGTCATAACCAGCTACGATGTGCGGCTCAAAATGATCAAAGGCGGCGCGGTAGTTCTGGCGCTTGTGGAGAATGGTGGACCAACTGAGGCCGGCCTGGGCGCCTTCAAGGATGAGAAATTCGAACAAGGTACGGTCATCGTGAACGGGCACGCCCCATTCCTGGTCGTGATAAGCAACATACAGCGGGTCGGTTCCAGCCCAGGTACAGCGTATCATCGGATGCCTTCTCTTTTGATGGAAAACTAGATGCAGATTTCCATGCCGTCATCGGCACCGGTCACCTGGCATGAGGAATCCAGGTGGCTCAGCACCGCCATCTGGGCTTCGGTAGGGTTAAGATCGGTGAAGTGGTAGAGCGCTGCCTGCCGAGGCTGAGATTGCCGGATCAGGTGCGCCACGGCCTTGGGGGTCATGTGCTTCCAGAACTCAGCGTGTTTTTCGTTGTTGTCGGCGTCGGTGCACTCGCAAATCAACAAGTCGACCCCGCTGCAGAATTCAGCCAGCATATCAGTGTAGAAGATGTCGCCGGTGATGACCACGCTTTTACCAGCATGGGTAAATTTGTAGGCGCAGGATTCGCCCCAGTGCAGCGTCAGGTGACGGTCGACCTGGATATCGCCGATTTGTTCGGGTGGGCGTTCTTGCCAGATGTAAAAGCTGTCAGTCAGGCCGACCCCATTGAAGATGCTGGCAATGTCTTCAGGCGCATAGATGGGACAGTCTTCTTTGTGAAAATCCTGTTTGAGGGTTTTCATGCGAGCTAGAACAAGATGAGGCGCAAACAGGCAGTGATCAGAATGCAGGTGGGTCAGCAAGATGGCATTCAGGGAACAGAAAGCCTGGGGGTCTGTGAAGATGGTGGTGGAGCCAGCCTCGACCAATAGGCGGGTGTTTGGGCTGGAGACTTGGATGCAGACCATCTGCCGTGAGGTAGGATATGTGCCGCGCGTGCCCCAGAATTTGATTGTCAGCATAATGGGTGCTCCCGGCTTAATTCTACCAGGGTTATCAGGCTTTAAGCAGCGTCAATATCTACATATTCAGGATCGTCTGGATCCTCTTCGGGGGCAGGGGGCGGCGGCTTGGGCTGGTGGCTTTCGGCTGGGGAAGGCGGGCGGGGCTTGAGTACGGGGCGGGCGGCGGTCTCTGGGCGGATTTCAATGGCGCGCATCCGGTCAGAAGAGATCGGAAAAGCCGAGTGGATCGCAGGCGCATTTTCAATGATGTAACCAGGAGCGTTGTAAGGCGCGATCTCGTCTTCATCTTCTTCTATTTCTTCTTCTTCGGACTCCTCGCCGGCTGTATCTGGGCTGCTGCTGTCGCTGCCGGGGTCGTCGTACGCGGCAGGTTCAGCATAGGGGGGATAGG
Source organism: uncultured Anaerolineaceae bacterium (assembly GCA_964633225.1). Taxonomy (GTDB): domain Bacteria; phylum Chloroflexota; class Anaerolineae; order Anaerolineales; family UBA4823; genus JAKQIM01. The sequence goes on along the minus strand of CAZWFQ010000086.1, from coordinate 1,001 downwards.
CTTGCGGAGCGGGCTGATACACATTCCCCCACAGCTCTACGCACAGGCCGTGCGGTGTGCGGAAACAGCCGATGTAAAGCGAAGCGCCTTCCTGGCAGGGCTGGGGCGGCTGATCGAATTCGATGCCGCGGTTTTCAAGTTCTTCGGCGGTGTCAAAGATATCGGCTACCATGAATTGCAAGCGCAAGGCATCCGGCGGGGTGGAATACTGATCTTCAGGGGTGGGCACCACGGCAAAGAAGAAATCACCGTGCGGGCTGGTGAATTGGGCATATCCCTCATCCAGTGAATTGACCGGCAGGCCCAGCACGTCAATGAAAAAGCCAACTTCTGCCGCGAAGTCGTCCACTTTGTATTCGATGCACTGCTTCCAGGCTTCACCCCACTTAAATGGAAAGGAGTGAGCCGGGCGTTTCCACAGCCGTTCCCAATCTTCCTGGTTGCGGGCGCGGCGAGCAATATCAATGCGGGCCTTGCCAAAGGCGCGCACACGCGGATTAACCGGGTAATTGGTGGCCATATTATCGATCTCCTGGGTGGATGAAGGGCCCATCCCAACCAAAGACTTTCAGATCCACCCGCTCGTGCTCGTCAAAGATGACGCCTTCCGCTTCTAGCAGTTGGCGTTGTTCATCACTGTTCTGGCGCAGGCTGATCTTGCCCTGGGCATTGATGACACGCTGCCAGGGCACATCCGCCGGGCAAGCAGCCATGGCGCCGCCGACCCAACGCGCCCCAAAGGCCAGGTAGTCTTTGATGTGCATTCCAGACGGGGCATTGATGACGGCCGCGATTTGCCCGTAAGTCACAACCTTGCCTGGCGGCACCTGGCGCACCACGTCCCAAACCTGTTGGTAGAATTGAAGACGATTGGGTGGAGAGGTAAACTTATTCATTGTCTATACTATAACACGAACAAATGTTCTGTGTCAAGCAGATGTTTCATCGTGTTTGTAACATAGGCGGTTGGCGAAAAGTGAAAATTGCTTCAAGCGCACGTC
>CAZWFQ010000085.1:11207-13036 GCA_964633225.1 uncultured Anaerolineaceae bacterium | reverse complement strand
TGCGTCACCACGCCCTGGTCAGGCGCGTCCAGCCCAGCCAGGATGCGCAGCAAGGTGGTCTTCCCGCAGCCGTTTGGCCCGATCAGGCCCACCCGTTCACCGGCGTTAATGCTCAAAGAGACATCCGCCAGGATCGTATCCAGGTTATAAGCTTTTGAAAGGTGATGCCCGGTCAGCATAATTCGAAAGGATCACTCCCCAACCGTGTGCAGCAGCGCCAGGTTGGTTGGGCGCACTGCACCCACCGGGAAGCCGCAGATCAAAACCACCTGCTGGCCCGGCTGGATCGTCCCCGCCGCCATCATCGCAGATTCCACCGCCGCCAGCATCTCTTCGATCGTTTCAGCATGCGGCACCAGGTACGGCACAACCCCCCAATACATCTCCATCCGGGCATAGGTGCTCGGCTCAGGCGTAAAGGCCAATACCGGGATGCCCGGCCTGGTCTTCGACATCAATAGAGCCGTTCGTCCGCTCGCCGTAAAGATGGCAATCGCCGCCACGTTCCGGTCGTGGGCCAACTCGCGCGCTGCCAGCGTCATAAAGAAGGTATCATCGCCCGGCTGATGATACACCCGGTCGGGCGAAAGCGAATCCAATCGCGGATCGCCAGAATCCCCCACCATCGGCCCGTGCCAGTGACCCCATTCCGTCAGGCAAGCCTCTGCCTGGCACGCAATAGCATCCATCATCCGCACGGCTTCCAGCGGGTAGTCGCCCGCCGCAGTTTCGCCCGACAGCATCACCGCGTCGCTGCCATCCAGGATGGCATTGGCCACATCCGAAGCCTCAGCACGCGTGGGGCGCGGGTTGTGGATCATCGAATCAAGCATCTGCGTGGCCGTGATCACCACCTTGCTGTGCCGGTTGGCGCACTCAATGATCCGCTTCTGAGCAATCGGCACCTCCTGGGGCGTCATCTCCACGCCCAAGTCACCGCGCGCCACCATCACCCCGTCTGCCGCGTGCACAATCTCTTCGAGGTTATCCAGGGCCTCCGGGCGCTCCAGCTTGGCGATGATCGGGAGATGCGCTTTTTGAGGGGCCAGGGCTGCGATCCGGCTGCGCAGATACAAGATATCCTCTTTCGAGCGCACAAACGAGAGCGCCACCGCGTCTACCCCTTGCTCCAGACCAAACACCAGGTCAACCTCATCTTTCTCGGTCATTGCCGAGATGTTGATCTGCGCGCCGGGCAAGTTGATGCCCTTGTTAGACTTCAGCGTTCCACCCACCACCACGCTGACCTTGACACACTGAGCGCTGGTCTCCAATACCGCCAGCTCCAGGTTGCCATCATCCAACAAAATCCGCCCTCCGGGCCGCACGCTGGCCGGTAGCTCTGCAAAGTCCACCGCCACCTCGTCCGCCGCATAAGGACCGGGGGCAGTCGTCAAGGTCAACATCTGCCCTGGCGCAATCTCGATCTTGCCTCCCGGCAGATCGCCCGTACGGATCTTCGGGCCCTGCAAATCTTGCAAGATACAAACCGGGCGCCCAAGCTCGGCAGCGATTTGCCTCACCCGCTTTAACACTTCAGCATGAACCGCATGGCTGCCGTGTGAAAAATTCAGCCGCACCACGTTCACGCCCGCCACCAGCAGCTCTCGGATCATTTTCTCATCCTGGCTGGAAGGGCCAATTGTAGCCACGATCTTTGTTCGACGTGTCATCTTTACCTCGCTTGGGGTTAGGTCCCGTAATAAAATATAAAGCGGTGTTTTCACACCGCTTTATATTTTATTACGGTTATCCGCTTATATCCAGTGTAACGTTGTGGCATCTTTGCGCAAGTCGTCGCGGAAGTCTGGATGTGAAATGTTGATCAA
>CAZWFQ010000085.1:0-11107 GCA_964633225.1 uncultured Anaerolineaceae bacterium | reverse complement strand
TTTTGCGCAATCACAAAGGGATCGTTGACATACTCCGTTGGATGAAGCTCGATCAAAGGGTTATCGTCGGCCCATTGATACAACCTGCGCGTGCCCAGCATGAAACCAGCCGTGATCTTGCCGCGGTGGAGCGTCTTGCGAGAATTATTGATCACACCCGCATCCACCAGGTCAATCACGCCGTCCGAGAACAGTTCGCTGTGAACGCCCAGGTCCTTCTTGTGGTACAAAAACTTCAGCACCGCATCTGGGATTGCCCCAATCCCCATCTGCATGCAAGCGCCATCCGGGATCAGGTCTGCGCAGTGGCTGGCAATCCTCTCGATCGCCGGGTCAGCCGCATCCTGGCTCATCTTCATCTCCACTGGGGGGTAATCCACCGGGACGATGTAGTTCAGGCGGCTGATGTGAATGAACGAGTCGCCCAACATGCGCGGCATCTGTTGGTTCACCTCCGCGATGATGATCTTGGCCGACTCGGCCGGCGATTTCACCAGGCCGGTCTCGATGCCGTAACTACAAAAGCCATGCTCATCCGGAGGCGATAGGTGCACCAGGGCCACGTCAAGCGGCAGCACCTTGTTCTTGAACACCAGCGGGAATTCTGATAGCATCACAGGGGTGTAATCTGCCCGCCCCTCTTGCACTGCCTGGCGCACGTTGGCGCTGATGAACAGCGTGTTCACCCGCAAGTGACCTTGCATTTCAGGGGCCACATAGTCGGCCGGGCCTACCGTCAGCGCTTGGACAATCTCCACATCTCTCAGGTTCGGTGCATGTTTCACCAATGCCGCCAAAACAACATGCGGCGTTGAGCAGTTCCCGGTCAAGAAAACGCGCTGCCCGGATTGGATTTTCTTTACGGCTTCCTCAGCAGTAACCACGCGCGATTGGTAGATCTTCTGGAAGTCCATAAAACTATTCTCCTTCTTTCCGGCTTTTCACGATTAGCAAGTTGCGGGGATCGCCCTTATACACCAATGCCGCCTGGGCAAGCTCTTTGTGCTCAACCACAGCCCTATCCAGGCCTTTGTTCGCAACCATCCGGATGAACGGGAAAGCCGCGTTCAAGAAGGCATAGGTAGAAGTGCGGGCCACCACGCTGGGGATATTGGGAACGCAGTAATGGATTACGCCTTCTTCCACATAGGTCGGGTGCTCGTGCGTGGTCGGCCGTGAAGTCTCCACACAGCCGCCCTCATCAATGCTCACATCCATCAGAAGGGAACGCGGCTTCATGCCCCGTACCATCTCGCGCGTCACCACCCTCACCGGGCTTTCTCCGCCCACCAACACAGCCGCCACCACCACATCCGCATAAGCCAGGCACCGCGTCAGGTTACGTTCGTTCGAGATCAGGGTCACGGCACTGGGGAATTCTTCGTGGATGCGCTGCAAGGCGTCCAGGCTGGTGTCCAACACCGTCAAGTGTACGCCAAGAGAGTTGAACGCCCGCACCGCATAATACCCCACCGTGCCCGCGCCAACAATCACCACTTCAGCCGGCGGCACACCCGCCACCCCGCCCAGCAACACTCCCTTGCCGCCCGAATCATTCTGCAGCAGGTTAGCGCTGATCTGCGCCACCAACAAGCCGCCGATCTGGCTCAGCGGGCGCCGCACAGGCACCGTGCCATCTGGCAAGACGATCTTCTCGTAAGGGATCGCCGTGACGCTTTTCTTGGTCAGCATATTGATCTTGTCTTGCCGGGTAGAAGCCAGGTGCAGCAGCCCCATGATGGTCGAATTAGGCAGCAGCCATTCCAGTTCTTCGTACATCGGGCGGGCCACTTTTAGCAGCAGGTCTGCCCGGCCAAAAACCTCTTGCGGCTGGTAAGCCAGCTTGGCCCCAGCCTCCTCGTACTCAAGATCAGAAAAACCAGCCCCGATCCCCGCGTCATGTTCTACATAACAAACATGCCCATCCTTCACCAGCATCTCCACCGCGGCTGGGGTCAGGCCCACGCGAAACTCGAACGGACGTTTCTCTCTTGGAACGCCTATATTCATGTGATCCTCCTTAGGTCAAAATCACTTCAAATAGAACACTTCCCTTATCAATGGCAACGCCCAATCTATCGTCTTCTTATCAATTACCAGCGGCGGCGCAAAACGGATCACGTGCTGGTGCGTCTCCTTCGCCAGGATGCCTCGCTCCATCAACGCCTCGCAGAAACGGCGCGCCCCACCCGCACTCGGTTTCAACTCCACCCCAATCAGCAGACCCTTACCGCGCACTTCTTTAATATGCGGGCTGGGGATCTCGCTGAGCTGTTCCATAAAATAATCGCCCAGCCGGGCCGCGTTTTCAGCCAGCTTTTCTTCAGCAATCACGCGCAGCGCAGCCCGCGCCACGGCCATTCCCAAAGGGTTGCCGCCGAAGGTGGAGCCATGTTCGCCAGGCGTGAACAGGCCCATCAGCTTAGGGTCAGCCAACACCGCCGACACCGGGTAAAAACCACCCGAAAGCGCCTTTCCAATCACCATCATATCCGGCCTCACGCCCTCGTGATCGGCCGCAAACATGCGCCCGGTGCGCCCCAGGCCGGTCTGGATCTCATCGTCAATCCACAACACGTTATGCTGGTCGCAAAGCTCACGCACGCGCCGCAGGTAACCGGCTGGCGGAATGATCACCCCCGCCTCGCCCTGGATCGGCTCGATCATGATCGCGGCCGTGTTGGGGGTGATTGCCTTCTCGATCGCTTCTGCATCGCCGTACGGCAAGACCACAAAACCCGGCGTGAAGGGCCCAAAATCATCCCGGTACAGCGGCTCGGTAGAGAACGAGATGATTGAAACCGTTCGCCCGTGGAAGTTATTCTCACAAACGATGATCTCTGCCTGGTGGCGCGGCACGCCCTTCACCTGGTAAGCCCACTTACGCGCCAGCTTGAGGGCCGTCTCCACCGCCTCTGCACCTGAGTTCATCGGCAGCGCCATGCCGTAACCGGTCAGTTCAGCAATCTCCTTGTAGAACAAGGGCAATTGGTCATTACGGAAAGCGCGCGAGGTCAGGGTCAGCCTGGCAGCCTGCTCTTGCAAGGCCGCCAGGATCTTAGGGTGTACGTGCCCCTGGTTCAATGCCGAATACGCGCTCAGGCAGTCCAGGTAACGTTTCCCGTCTACATCATAAACCCACACCCCTTCGCCACGTTCAATCACCACATCTAACGGATGGTAGTTGTGGGCGCCGTATTGATCCTCGATTTCAACATAATTTTTTGTTTTCATCTCTGGTTCATTTCACCTTTACGCCACCTTCAACACACGAGCCAAGATCGCCTTCTGAGCATGCAAACGGTTGTGCGCCTGGGGGAAGATGCGGGAATGCGGCCCATCAGCCACCTCATCGGTTAACTCGTGGTTGCGGTGTGCCGGCAGGCAGTGCATCACGATCACCTTGGGATCAGCTTCTGCCACCAGCCTGGCATTCACCTGGTAAGGCGGGAAGACCTGCTCGCGGATCTTCGCTTCTTCCTCTTGCCCCATGCTGGTCCAGGTATCGGTGTAGATCACATGCGCGCCCTTAACCGCTTCGTGCGGATCGCGCAGCAGCTTGATCTGGATCCCGCTCTGCGCCGCCATCTTCTTGCCGATCTCCATCGCCTTAACATGCTGGGTCAGCTCATACCCTTCGGGGCTGGCAATGGTGAAATTGGCGCCCAACTGCGCGCAAACGTGCATCAGCGAGACCGCCACGTTGTTGCCATCGCCCACGTAGGTCACATTCAAGCCCTTCAGGCTGCCAAATTCTTCCTGGATGGTCAACGCATCGGCCATGCCCTGGCAGGGATGGTTGTAATCGCTCAAGCCATTGATCACTGGCACGCTGGCCCATTTGGCCAACTCAACCACGTGTTCGTGGTCGAAGACGCGCGCCATCAGTGCATCCACGTAACCCGAAAGCACCCGCGCCACATCCGCAATCGACTCGCGCTTGCCCAGGCCGATCTCAGCCGGTGAGAGGTACAGCGCGTCACCGCCGCCGTGCCGCATCGCCATATCGAACGATACGCGCGTGCGCAGGCTGGGCTTCTGGAAGATCATTGCCAACACCTTGCCCTTGAAGAAAGGCGCATTTCCCTTGCTCTGATGCTCTTTCTTCAACTGTACAGCCAGGTCCAGCAGATCTTGAACCTCTTGTGCCGAATAATCAGAAATGGCAATAAAATCTTTCATCACTTCTCGCTCCTTATGAGATGGCACCGGGGCGCCGGACAATGCCATGCTGCGCCCCAACGCACTGGTTTGGGGTATTTTACGCAGTATAACACAAGTAAAGCCAAGAACACATTGCCATACAACAGAGGCAATATTTGATTAATGTCACATTATAACCCACGGTACACCCCAGCTTTCTATTCCTCCATCGTATTGAACACCAACGGGAGCCAGACCTGGTACTGGATGACGGGGGTCTCGATTTGCTGCATGTTATTGCCCGCCGCCGTATCGATCTCGTCTGCCATCACCGTGGCCGTATTGACCAGTGCTGCCCAACCAGGCCCCGACCTTGCCACGATCTCGATCATCAAGGCATCCCCACTCGCCAGGTCGCCCAGGCCGCAAACAACTTGCCCATCGCTGTGACTGCAGCCCGCCGAAGCTGAAACGAAGCTGGCGCCGGCTGGCAGCGTATCGGTCAGCAAGATGCCATGCGCATCCTGCGGGCCATGGTTGGTGATCGTCAGCGTATAGGTCACCATGCCGCCGTAAGCCACCGCAGCCGGCTCGGCAGCCAGGGTCAACTCCAGGTCAGCCACCGGCGTCACCGAAACAACGGTACGCACCGTCTCAGTGCCGGTCACCACCATGCCGCCTGCCTGCGTGATCTGCGCGCCGTAATCGGCATTGACCACTTCGCCCCCCTGCGCCTCAGCCAGGATGCGCGCCACCAGGGTCAGCGTCTGCACCGTATCTGCCGCTTGAGACAGGTCCGTCCACACCACCTGTCCGTCCACCAGTTCAGCCTCTGGGTCTGCCGCCACCAATTCCACACCCAGCGGCAGCGTATCGCTGACCACCATCCCCACCAGGGGCACCGCGCTGGAATTGGTCAGGGTCAGGGTATAGGTGATCAGCTCGCCCACGGCCAACGGGCCTGCCGGGCCATCCAGCCCAATCTGCAGGTCAACCGGCGCCGGCGCGCAGCCCAACCATTCCAGGCCGGTCGCCAGCACCGCGCTGCGCGCCGCACCGCTCGCGATCCCTTCTACGCCGTACCCCAACAGGATCGCCCGGTAGCTGCCCGTCTCAACCGCCAGGCCGCCCGTTCCGGTCGTGTAGGTAAACACCGCCGTCGCACCCGCCAGGGGCGAGAGCAGGTCTGGGTTGGACTGGTTGTTGGCCCCATCCCCGCCGTTCAAGGCCAGGTCCAGGCCAGCAAACAGTCCCGCCCCCACCAGGGCCTCTTGCCCGGCATCATCCGCTGTTGCGCCGGCCTTCAGCATAGCGCCCAAGAAGCTCCCTGGATCGCTGCGGATGTCCCAGGCAATATCCTGGCCCGACAAAAACGCCGCGCCGCCGCCGTTCAGGTAGCTCTTCAACGCGCCCTGGTCAGAGGCCGTCAGCGTGTTAGACGCCGCATCCCCGGTCAACCACAGCACAACCGGGTAAGCGTTCAGGTCTGCGGCAGCCGGGCTGCCCTGGCTGCTCAGGTCCCACTGCGCAAACGTCACGCCGCGTGCAAGCAGGGCCTGGGTGTAATAGGTTTCATAATCGTGCGGCTGGCTGGAATTGACGAAATCATCGTCCACCACCAGCACACAGGTTGGCAGGGCCAGGGGCACCGCAATGCTGCTGGTTTCTCCGGCAGTCACAACCGCGCCACTCACTGTGCGCGGTTCATGCCCCCGCGCACTGACCAACAGGCTGTACGTTCCAGATGGCAGCGCCAGCGTATAAGCCCCTGTCTCTGCGCTGTTGGTGGTCGTCACCGGCGTGCCCTGCACCTCGATCAAGGCTTGCAGAGGCTGGTTGGTGCCCAGCTCATACACAAAGCCATTCAAGGTGCCGGTCATCAGCAGGGTCAGCGAAAAATCCACCGTCGTCGTGATCCCAGGCGAGACCACCACCCCCGCCACCACCTCTGGCGCATACCCAAAGGCTTCTGCCGTGGCCGTATACACGCCCACATCCGCCAGGGTGGCATAATACCCGGCCCCGTCACTGGTGGCGGTATAGGTCAGCGCGCCATCGTTCAGCCTCACCGAGGCCCCGGCGATGGGTTGGGCGTCTGCGGCGCGGGTCACGCTCCCGCTCACCAGCCCGCTGTCATCCACCCACAAGAAGACCGCCGAAACCGGCCCCCAATAATCCGTAATATCCTGGCCGCGCACATACAGGATGTGCCTGCCGCCGGTCAGCGCGCTGGTATCCACCTCCGCCTGCACGGCTTCGCTGGCGGTGTTGAAGACGCCATCCACAGGCGTCATGCTCACCACCGTGCCCCCCGCCCAGGGCGGCAGATCGATGGAATATTCAGCCTGCCGGATGGCCTTGTTGCCATTCTGCGTGTCATTGATCTGCGCCGCCAGGTGCACCGGCCAACCGCCCACCACCTCATCCGGCGTCACCACCAGGTTCAACGCATCTGGCCCGCGCGAGGTAATGTAAGGCGTGTCTGCCACCCGGGCAGCGTATAAAATGGCCGGGATATTGGGCTGGATCAGGCTGTCGTACTGCGAGCAAGATGGGTAGAAGCTGGACCCCATCTCAAACGTGTACGAAGCAATCCCCAACTCTCCATACGACCAATCATCCGTAGAACCATCCGTCAGGTAAAGCGCATTGGACTGCTGCGGATCATAGTAATTGTAGGTCGCCATCTTCTGACCCAAGGCTGCCAGGCCGGCGCTGTTGGGGGCGGTGGCGTTGGTCCAACCCCAAGGCCACAAGATCAGGTTGCTGTAGCTGTGCAAAGAGATCAACACGCCGGTCGCGTCCTCGGGCGCCGCATCCGTATCCCCGGGGCCGCGCTGGTCGGGGAACAGCGAACGCACGTAATTCTGGATCAACTGAGTCTCAATTTCAGACGCGTTCGAAGGCCCACGATAGGTCTCGTCACACGGATCGCCGCTGGAGCCGACGCCCAGCCCCCATTTGAACGAGTGGTTGCGGTTCAGGTCCACCCCAATTGAGTCCGGCGAACAGGAGCCATAAGGGTGCGCGTTCTTGCGCCAATAAGCCAGCGTCGTCTCGTTGCGCACGTGCCCATCGGGGTTGGCCGAAACCACAATGTAGATCTCATGCCAATCCAAGATCCAGGTCACATCCGGGTCTACGCCGTAGTTTTCCAGCAAATGATCCATGAATACCATGGCCATTTCTGGCGTGATCATCTCGCGGCCGTGAATATTGGCCATCAAGAACAGGCGCGGCTTATCTGCCACCACGTGGCTTTCATTGGTCACCCGCATCGACCAGATATCCCGCCCCTCATATGACTTGCCGATCGAGCGCAAATAGGTCAATCCAGGGTAAGCCTGGGCCTGCGTTTGCAAGTCGGCATACAGATCCACGATCGTGCGGTAGCAAGGGTAACCCGGCGGGGCATTCAGCTCTTCCATGCGCGCCGTATCGATCTCGATCTGCAGGCCCCGCTCCACCAGGGAGGCATATTCCGCCGGGGTCACCATCGCCACCAGGCTGCCCGCCTCTGGGTCGACCTCCCAAATATCCAATTCCCCGGCCAATGATTCTAGCGTAGCGCGATCAGGATAATGAATAATGACAATCGTATTGCTTTCTGGGGCAGTTGGTGGGGCAGATTCTTGGGCCCGCGCCGCTTGCCAGGGCTGCACCATCATAGGCAGGATCAAAAACACGAGCATACATACTGAGAATAGGCGTTTAGACATATCAGCTCCCTTTTAATTTTTCTTTCGATGATGTAATCATACCGCAATAATACAATCGCTACTATGTAATTGGCTTAGAGAAAAAACTTGGGATTACCCCCAAGTCTCACCCATATCAGGTATAATACAAGCCCTGGGGATGACAGGCTTCGACGGAGGAGGCTGGTCCCGGATTGCGAGCCGAGAGGCGCCGACCTCGATAAATCAGCGACAACCAAAGTGCCAATAACACTTACTCCGCTCTGCCCCTCGCTGCCTAAGCGAGCTTAAGAGCACCTGGCCCTCGAAGAGGGCCACGTCCGCCCACCCCGCTCTCTGACCGGTGGTGGGGCCGGGCGCTAAAAAGTCAGAGTGCCGCACACCACGCCGCTGCCTGTGCGTAAGGGGGCTTTCGGGCCCCAGCGGCTAGCGGGTTGAGCCTTTTGCCAGTTGTAAGCCAACCTGCGATCCCTCACAACCGGCTACGCTCGTAGATATCCGCGGGTCTAATCTTTCGGACGCGGGTTCTTTAACAAAAGAATAGAGCCCCCTTACGTGGTGACATGCAAGGAAAATCCGGCTTAATCAGGGAAAGCTAAACCTTCCAAGGCATGCCAATCCTGAGGGGTCAGCCCGAAAGGGCAAAGCCCTGCATCGACTCATAGGCTTCTAACCCAACCCAGGCATGAAGCCCTAGGGTAAGGAGTTGAACTGTTCGATCAATGCCTGCTTCTGTTTCGCCATATCAACCGTGTACCGCCCGTTGCGAGGCGTAACAGAAAGGTAACCTTCTAATAGAAGGTCCGCCCTGGCAATTTTTCGCTCTATCCTTAAAAAAGGGCGAACGAGTTGCAAGAAGCGCAAGGCATTTTGATCGGTCAGCTTCCAGTCGTAGGAAATCTGATGTGTAGAGCGGCGCGGCTTCTTGACCGAAATCGAACCACCGAATTGGGCACGCAGCCATTCCAACAATTCGCGGTCGTTTGAGGCAACTGCCACTTGTGGCGACGGCCAACGCCCGACTCGATTTCTCGTCAAGCAGATCGAGCCTTCTCCATCTAAAATCCCGGCTGCATAAGCAAGGTCAACTTCGTTCACAACTATACTCCTTACAAGACGCCGGAGGAGTTACTCATATAACTCCAAGAGATAGTCAGCGCCTTGGCGAAAGCCAGGGAGACAGCGTCGATTCCCGCCATCTCCACCACGAAACAAACCTAGCGAACACATCTGTGTTCGCTAGGTTTGTTTTAATCGATAGACTACCTTACGGTTTCAAGACCGTGATCGCCGTGCCGCTGCTGTCGCCATCCGGGTCGCTGTTGGCGCCCGCATCATAGGTGAAGCCCGCCGCCGTCACCGCCGTCACCGTGAAGATTGTATTGGCCTTGTTCTTGCGGATCTGCCCGCTGACCACCTGGCACTGCCCGGCGGAGTCGGTGGTGCAGGTGCCTGCTCCATTGTAGCCCCCGCTCCATGTGCCGTTGACCGCGGCATTGGCCACCGCCGCGCCGTCCTGGTCGCGCACCGTAACGGTCACGGTCGCCTTCCAGTAAGTGGTGTTGATCCAGCTCGCGCTGCCATCCAGGTCGGCCACGTGCACAGTCTCACCACCGCCGCCGCCACCGCCCGTCAGGGCATCCAGGGCCGCCTTGGCCTGCACCAAGCCATAGCCGTAGGCGTTGTCGCGCCCGGCCGCACCCAGGTCGAGTGCGGTAGAGGTCATGGCGCTGCGAATATCGGCGTTGGTTGCCGTGGGCAGCGCGCTCCAGATCAGCGCCGCCACCGCCGAAACGTGCGGCGTAGCCATCGAAGTGCCGTCCCAGGCCTCGTAACCGCTGGCCGGGATGGTCAGCCGGCTATCGACCGTGGCCGTCTGCCCCAGGCGGTTGGCCACCAAGAACTGGCCGTCTTCCTGGCTCAGGGTGATGGCCGGGATATTCGATGAATAGCCCTCGCCCAGCGTGCCAAAGAAATTGCCCGGCTCGTTGTTATACAACACCGCCGCCGCGCCGCCGCCGTTCTGGACGTTGATCACCTTATCGTAGAAAGAAATGCTGCCGCGCTCGCACAGCACCACCTTGCCCGACCAGGCCCCGGCGCTGTCGCACAGGCCGCCGTTGACCAGCGCACCGCTGGCGGTGCCGCGCCCCGCAAACTCAACATGGTTGGCCACGTAGGTCACGCCGCTCACGGTCAAAGAGTTGGCATCCACAAAAGGCAAGGTGCTCAGCACACCCACGCCCGGCGCCGCAATCTCCACCTGGTTGTTCTGCTGCGAGAAGTCCGCCACCACCTTGTTCGAGTCGATTGCCGCCACCGACATCACAGAGCTGTAAGAAGCCGGGTAATTGTAAGCCGTGTTGCCATCGTTGCCGGCCGCGGCAATGGAAAGGATACCCTTACTGTTCAGGGTATCGAACCCGCGCCGCTCGGTATTGCTGGCCTTGGTTCCACCCAGGCTCATGCTGATGATGTTCGCCCCGGCATTGGCGCAGCGGTTAGCGGCGTCGATCAGCGTAGAAGCATAGATCCACTCGCCCGCATCGCCAAACACGCGCACAATGTACAGGTTCACCGTGCCCGGCGTCACACCCACCACGCCCAGGGCGTTGTTCACCGCTGCGATCGTCCCCGCCACGTGCGTGCCATGCCCCAGGCCATCCTGGTTCCAGCCGCTGGGGTAGCCCCCGGTCACATTCACACCCGAGAGGTCTTCGTGCCCGGTATACAGGCCCGAGTCGATGATGCACAACGTACGATTCGCACCGGTCGGGGCGCCCGCATCGATCTGCCCATCCCGGTTGGCATCCCACACATCGCGCGCCTGCACCATATCGATGCCGTAGGGCACCACCTGGCCCGCCGCCATCGTCGGCACTTCCACGCTGGAGGGCATAATGTCAACAAAGTAGCGCTCCACATCTTCTTCGATCATCACCACGTTGGGGTTGTTCGCAATGCCGTTCAGGGCCGATTGTGGCACCGAAATCGCCATCGTGTTCAGCTCATCAAAGCGGTAGTGCACCTCGCCCTTGACCCGCACCACCGCATCTTGCATTGTGGCCGCCCGGCCCGGGGCAAATTGAACCAACACACGCACCTTCTCGGCGCCGGCCGAAGCGCCAGACGCCGGCACCAGTGCCACCAGCAGTGCCAACACCAATGCTACATTTAACAACATCGATAAACGTTTCATTTTACTTCTCCTTTATTTGATTGTTTGCAAAACAGGGGGGATATTACAGGGACCAAAAAAAGCAGCC
>CAZWFQ010000084.1:4953-13134 GCA_964633225.1 uncultured Anaerolineaceae bacterium | reverse complement strand
ACCAGCAGGTCGGCGCAGCGCCAGGTCTCATTCAGCCGGTAGCGGATATTGCTGTACACGATCCCGGCTACGATATCAATCAGGCTGGGCGCTTTGACCTTTTTGGAGAACGGATTCAGACGTGCTCCAAGGGCCTGCCAGCCCGAGAGGGATGGCCCAAAATGGTATTCGCCGTTGATTGGGCTGCCGGTTACCAGGTCAATGCCGATGACCGTGCCGCCAGGGCAGAGCTCGCGCAGCCGGTCGATGGGCAGGTTGTTGGCGGCTCCGCCGTCAATTAACACACAGCCATCCTCCAAGACGGGTGCGAAAACCGCCGGGAAGGCCATGCTGGCGCGCACGGCTTTCCACAGCAAGCCGCGGGTGTGGAGTTGTTCCAGGCCGCGGGTGAGATTTGACGAAACGCAGAAATAAGGCCGCCAGGTATCTTCGATACGGGTATCGCCGCATATTTTCTGCAGCAGGGCCGTGATGCGCCGGGTAGCGGTGATGGAAGCATAAGGGAAGGTGTAATCGAGCAGCTTTTTGGGGTCAGAAAATTCGGCTGCCAGTTGGCGCAAGCGCTCGGCGTCCCAATCCAGGGCCAGGCCCGCGGCAATGATGGAACCCATGCTGGCGCCGCCGACCCAATCGACTTCGATATTGGCCTCTTCCAAAGCCCGGATCGCGCCGATGTGGGCATACCCGCGTGCCCCGCCGCCGCTGAGCGCCAATCCCACCGGGCGCCCGCCTACCCGGCGACACAGGCGGCGAAAATCGGCCGGGTTGCCCAGGCGAACCTGGTGGTGGGCGGCAATCGGAAAATCATCTGAGCGGTAAGATTCCAGCCAGGCGGCTGTGCCAGATGGCGCGGCGCAGTTGGCCGGATGGAGCAAAACCAATTCCAGGCGGGCGCGCGTCTGGGCAGAGACCAGCGCTTTTTCCAGCGGCGCAGTATCGGGCCTGTCACTGCCTTCACCGACCAATAAGATGACATCGGCGTTTTCGATACAGCGCTGGGCCCAAGGAGATAAATGCCCTGAGGCTTCCAGGGCCTGCCCGGTATCATAGATGGTGAATTGATGCTGGCGCACGTGCTCATCCATCCAGATGTTGACCAGCAGGCCGGTGGGATGGTCCAGGGGAATCTGGGCCGCGCCGGGCTTTCCGTAGCGATCTTCAAAACGCTCAGGGTCCAATAAAAGGGTAGACCCCATGCTGTTAAGGGTATCTGCTAACTGCTGGGTAAACCCTGCCAGGTTTTGACCCACTTGGGCGGGGAGCACAGCAACCACCTGGCTGCTGGCCTGGGGGGGGGATGATTTGGAGATGGACAGCTCACGCTGGATGATCTGGTGGGCGAGCTTGAGCACAGCCTGGGGTGATTGGCAGAGCAGATTTTCGAAGATGGTGCGCGCGATGACGATCACATCCGTCAGGCGGGTGGCGTAGACGGTGGCGCTGCGAGTGCTTTCGGGCGAGCCGCTTTCGGTCAGCAGGGCAAATTCGCCAATGCTTTCGCCAGCGCCCACCTCTCCCAAGTCGCGCTGGCTGCCCGACTCTTCCACCGAGAAGCGCAGGCGGCCCTGGACGACGATATACATCTCATTGCCAGGTTCCCCCTGGCGGCAGAGGACCTGCCCGCAGTCGAGGCGGCGCCATTCCAGCTTATCATACAGGTTTTGCAGGGTGTCCTGGGCCAGCGCGCCGAAGAGACGGGTGAGGGCCTGGGTGGCAATCGTTTCTTGAAAACCAGGCAGCAGGGCGGTGGTCAGTTCGCTGAACAAGGGCGGGTTGTCTTCTGCCAGGCGGTCAAATTCTGCCTTGGACAGGCATAGGACCTGGCTGTCTTGTTCGGCAACCAGGGTAGCAGGGCGCGGCTGGCTGATGAGCAGGGATGTCTCGCCGGTGCATGCCCCCGGGCCCAAAGCCTCTGCCAGGGTCTCCTGTCCATCGGCCTGGCGTTGGTAAAGCCCAAGCCTTCCGGACCTGACTACATAGAAGGTATTGCCGGGGTCACCCTGGCGGAATACCACTTCGCCAGCCGCCAGCAATTTTTCTCGCATGGCAGATGAGACGGCCTGGATCACGGATGAATTGAGCCTGCTGATAACGGGGGGAGGGGTCGGCTTGGTGTTCATGATTGATATCCGGGTGTTGGGTGGAATGCTGCCGGTGAGGCATAGGCTGACCGGGGATCTGTAAGCGCCTGCGGCAACCAGACAAAGGTGATTAAGGTGGGGGGGTGTATGGCTGGTTGCTTCCTCAAAAAAAAGGCTGGGAGGATGTTCTTTATCCTCCCAGCCAGAATGCTAGCTGTGAATGGCGTGCCCTGAAGCACTGTGAGCGGCTTCCATCAGTACCTCGCTCAGGGTGGGGTGGGCGTGCACGTTGCGGGCGATCTCTGTGACGGTCAGCTCCATCATCTGGGCCAGGGTCAGCTCGGGCAGCAGCTCGGTGACCTCAGGGCCGATGAGATGAGCGCCGAGGATCTCGCCGTACCTGGCGTCGGTGACGATCTTGGCCCAGCCGGCGTAATCGCCCAGGCCGAGGGCCTTGCCGTTGGCCTGAAAGTTGAAGCGCCCCACCTTGACCTCGTAGCCGCGTTCTTTGGCCTGGGCCTCGGTGAGGCCAAAGGAGGCGATCTGCGGCTGGCAGTAGGTGCAGTGAGGCATCATGGCGTAATCCAGGGCCACGGTCTCAACCCCGCCGATGTGCTCGGCGCAGACAATGCCCTGGGCAGAGCCAGAGTGAGCCAGCATGAGCTTGCCGGTGACATCGCCAATGGCCCAAATGCCGGGCACGTTGGTGGCCATGCGCTCATCGATCTCGAGGAAGCCGCGTTCGCTGATCTTCACGCCTACCTCTTCCAGGCCCAGGTCGCGGCTGTTGGGCGAAAAACCGATTGCCACCAGGGCCTGCTCGGCCTCGATGACTTTTTCGACCCCTTCGCTCGATACCTTGACCTTGACGCCGGCCTCGGTGGTCTCGATGGATTCGACGCGGTGGTTGGTGAGGGCTTTGATGCTGCGTTTCTTGAAGGCTTTCTCTAGCTCAATGCTGACTTCCTCGTCTTCCAGCGGCACCAGGTGGGGCAGCATTTCAACGATGGTCACATCTACGCCATAAGAATTCCAGACGGTGGAGAATTCGACGCCGATGGCGCCGGAGCCAATGACGATGACGGAGGCGGGCTGCTTTTCTTGCAGGATGGCCTCGAGATAGGTGAGCACTTTCTCCCCGTCCACACTCCAACCGCGGGGGATGCTGGTGCGCGCACCCGTGGCGACGACGATGTTCTTGGCTTGCAGTTCGGTTACCTCGCCATCTTTGTCGGTCACAGCCACTTTATCGGGTGCAGTCAGCCTGGCTGCGCCCATGTGCACGTCGATGTTGTTCTTGCGCATCAAGAAGCCCACGCCCTTGGTCAGGCGGTCTGAAACCTGGCGGCTGCGCTTGACAGCCGAGCCGTAATCCAGCTTGAGGTTCTCAAATGAGAAGCCGAAATCTTTGCCGCGCTCGCGCAAGGTGTGGGCCACCTCGGCATTCTTGAGCAGCGATTTGGAGGGCACACAGCCCACGTTCAGGCAGACCCCACCCAGCCACTGCTTATCTACAATAGCCACTTTTTGGCCCAATTGGGAAGCGCGGATGGCGCAAACATAGCCGGCAGGGCCGGCGCCGATGACGATGACATCGTAATTGCTCATGGATTCTCCTTTGTCAGGCATAGTTTTGCAGGTATTCTACCACCTTTGCCAGGAACCAGTCGGCGGTGGCGCCGTCGAGGATGCGGTGGTCGAAGGTGAATGAGAGGTACAGCATGGGGCGGATGGCGATGACATCGCCCAGGGCCGGGTCGCTGATGACGACCGGGCGTTTTTGCAGCGCGCCCACCCCCAAAATGCCGCATTGGGGCTGGTTGATGACGGGGGTGGCGAAGAGAGAGCCCGAGATGCCGTGGTTGGTGATGGAGAAGGTGCCGCCCTTGACCTCGCCGGGTTGGAGCTTGCGGGTGCGGGCGCGATTGGCCAGGTCGTTGATGCTGCGGGCCAGGCCGAGCAGGGAGAGCCCATCGGCGTTCTTGATGACCGGGACGATGAGACCATCTTCGCCGAGCGAGGTAGCCATGCCAATGTTGATCTGCTTGTGGATCAGGATGCCGGCCTCGCTCCAGGAAGAGTTGACGGCAGGGTAGGCTTTGATGCCGGCGACAATGGCAGCGATAAAGTAGGCTGTGTATGTCAGGTTGACGCCGTCGCGGGCGAAGGCATCTTTATTGGCGGCGCGGTGGGCCACCACACGGCTCATATCGGCTTCCATGACGGTGGTGACATGCGGCGATGTGTGCTTGCTCATTACCATGTGGTCGGCAATGGCACGGCGCACCGAGGTCATGGGGACGAGGGTGGAAAGGGATGCGTCGAAAGGGGCGGGCGCTGGGACAGGTACAGCCGCCGGGGCAGGTGCAGCGGGCTGGCTCGCCAGCGGGGCCGCAGATGGGGCAGGCGGGCGATTTTCGATGAAGGCAACCAGATCTTGCTTGGTGATGCGTCCGCCCAGGCCGGTGCCATGCACCTGGCGCAGATCCACCTTCTGTTCGGCAGCCATCCGCCGGACAACGGGGGAAAGAAAGCCCAGGTCGCGGGAGGCAGAATCTTCCAAGGATGTCCGGGCCGGGGGAGATGGCAGCTCACCTGGCGCAGCGCTTGGGGCGGGCGCGGGGACGGCGTTGGGGGATGGGGCCGTGGCGCGGGAGCCCGCCGCAGCTTGGGGAATAGCCGGGGGCGCATCCTGCCCAGGAATGGCCTCGCCGGGCTGGCCCACCCAGCCGAGCAGGGCGCCCACCTTGACCACTTCCTCCGGCTGGACCAGGGCCGCCAGCAGCACGCCCGTAACCGGGCTGGGGATTTCAGAATCAACCTTGTCGGTGTTGACTTCCAACAGGGCTTCGTGTTCCGAGACCGGATCGCCAACCGCCTTGAGCCATTTGGTGACGGTGGCCTCGGTCACGGCTTCGCCGAGGGCGGGCATTGTGATTTGTACTGCCATCGCTGTACTCCTTATTCTCAATTATGGTTCATTCACCGCAGAGACGCAGCGGCTAAACTTCAGCCGGCGGCTGAAGTTTAGCCGAGAGATCGCGGAGAAAAGCAAGTAATCTGATCATTCTTTCAGATTGTATACCAGGCGTCGGACGCCGTCTTTGAGGATGGGAACGTGGAAATTAATCAGCAGGCCAACCTGCCAACCTCCAAGACGGAGATAGGATAATAGCTGCGCATCATGGATGGGCAGCAGGGTCTCAACGGCTTTGATCTCTACCACAACCTGATCTTGAACGAGCAGGTCAAGGCGGTACCCACAATCA
Source organism: uncultured Anaerolineaceae bacterium (assembly GCA_964633225.1). Lineage (GTDB taxonomy): Bacteria > Chloroflexota > Anaerolineae > Anaerolineales > UBA4823 > JAKQIM01. Next base: position 7,784 of record CAZWFQ010000084.1, on the reverse strand, counting down.
AGGGTAATACCTTTGTAGGTAATGGGAAGATTTACCTGGCGTTTGAAAGACATGCCTTGCAGACTAAATTCGTGACAAAGGCATTCCTCGTAGGCCGACTCAAGCAGTCCGGGCCCTAATGAGCGATGTACTTCGATTGCAGCCCCAATAATACTTCCGGTGATCTCATTGACACTCTTTAACATAATTTGTTTTTCTCTGCGTCTCTGCGGTGAAACTATCAAGCTATTAACGGATATTTTCCTGGCATGGCTTCGTGCATGATCTCATATGCGGCATCGAAGATGGTCTCGGCGTTGGGTTTGGACCAGTAGTCGCCGTCAGAGCCGTAGGCGGGGCGGTGGGGTTGGGCGGTGAGGGTGTGGGGATGAGAGTCGAGGAAGGCGTAGCCGCCTTGCTGTTCGATGATCTGCTGGAGCATGTAGGCACTGGCGCCGCCGGGAACGTCTTCATCGACGATCAAGAGGCGCGAGGTCTTGCGCAGGGAGGCGCCGACCAGGCCGGGCAGGTCGAACGGCAGCAGGGATTGGACATCGATGACCTCGGCCTGGATGCCGGTGCGGTGAAGCTGTTCGGCGGCTTCCAGGGCAATGCGGCAGCAGGCGCCGTAGGTCACCAGGGTCAGGTCGGTGCCGGCGCGCAGCACCTCGGGCTGGCCGAGGGGCAGGGTGAACTCGGCAATATTATCCGGCAGGCGTTCTTTGACGCGATAGCCGTTGAGTACTTCAACCACAATGGCGGGCTCATCGGCGCGCAGGAGGGTGTTGTAAAATCCGGCTGCCTGGGTCATGTTGCGCGGGGTCAGCAGGTACATGCCGCGCACCAGGTTCAGGATGCCCCCCATAGGCGAGCCGGAGTGCCACACACCCTCCAGGCGGTGGCCGCGGGTGCGCACAATGACCGGGGCCTTTTGCCCGCCGGCAGTGCGCCACTGCAGGGTGGCCAAATCGTCAGACATGAGCTGGAGGACATAGAGCACATAATCCAGGTACTGGATCTCAGCCAGGGGGCGCAGGCCGCGCAGGGCCATGCCAATGGCCTGGCCCAGGATGGTGGCCTCGCGGATGCCGGTATCGGCCACGCGCAGCTCGCCGTATTTCTCTTGCAGGCCGCGGAAGCCCTGGTTGACATCGCCCAGTCGGCCCACATCCTCGCCAAAGGCGATCAGGCGCGGCTCACGCGCCAGGGCGGCATCGAAACAAGCGTTGATGACCTCGAAACCCGGCAGGGTGGGGGAGCCCTGGCTGTAGACCGGCTTGATCTCGGGCACCTTCAAGGCCGACTGGCTGTACAGGTGGGATGAAATGCGCTGGCGGTTGGGCGGCTCTTGTTCCTGGCGCCAGCGCAGCAGCTCGGCGCGGGCGGCCGATGATGCGCGGGCGGGGGTTGGCTCGAGGCGCGTGGCAAGCAGCACCTGGTGGATGGCGATCATGATATCGCGGCGGTAGGGGGTTGGCAGGCCAAGGAGCTTCTCTTTGATCGGCCCGATCTCGGCTGCCAGGGAAGATGAAGCCGCCACGGCTTCGATCAGACCGGCAGCCTGTTGGCGCTCTTGCAGGATGGGGTTGGTGTAAGCCTCCCAGGCCTGTTTGCGGGCCTGCTCTACCAAAGCCAGGTCTTCTTTTTCCATCTCGTCTAGTTGACTGGCGGTGGCTACCCCCTGGGCAATGATCCACTGGCGGAACTGCTTCAGGCAGTCAAACTCGGCCTCCCAGGCCAGGCGCTCTTTGGTTTTGTAGCGTTCGTGGCTGCCAGAGGTCGAATGGCCCTGGGGTTGGGTCAGCTCGTCCACGTGGATGATGGACGGCATATGTTCTTCGCGTGCCACCTGGGCCGCCTGCTGGTAAGCCGACAGCAGGGCGGGGTAATCCCAGCCGTGGATGGTGTAGATATCGTATCCGTCGCAGCAGTTGCCGGCCGGGCGCTGGAAGCCCTGCACCAGCTCCGAGATGTTTTCTTTGGCGATCTGGTGCTCGTTGGCCACTGAAATGCCGTAACCGTCATCGTAAATGGTGAGCACTGCCGGGCAGCGCAGCACGCCGATGGCGTTGACCGATTCCCAGAAATGCCCTTCTGCGCTGGAAGCGTTGCCGATGGTGCTGAAGGCCACCTCGCTGCCTTCTTTGGAGAACTGGGTGAATTGGGCCAGTTCGGGCAGGTGGCGGTAGAGCTTGGAGGCATAGGCCAACCCCACCAGGCGCGGCATCTGCGATGCGGTGGGAGAGATATCGGAAGATGAATTGTATTGGGCGGTGAGGTCTTTCCAGGTGCCATCCGGTTCCAGGCTGCGCGTGCCAAAATGGCCGTTCATCATGCGCCCGGCGCTGGCTGGCTCGGCCTGCACGTCGGTATGGGCATAGAGCTGGGCGAAGAATTCCTGGATGGTGCTCATGCCGGTGGCAAACATGAAGGTCTGGTCGCGGTAATAGCCCGAGCGGAAATCGCCGGGGCGGAAGGCGCGCGCCATGGCCAGTTGGGGCAGCTCTTTGCCGTCGCCAAAGATGCCAAACTTGGCCTTGCCGCTCAACACCTCGCGGCGGCCGATGTAACTGGCCTGGCGGCTGCGGTAAGCGGTGCGGTAATCCTTGAGGATCTCTTGATGGGGAAGGGGCAGGGATTTTGGCTTGTCAGGCATAGCTTTCCTTGCGTGGTTTAATTGTCCGGCGCGCCGGCGTTGATCCAATCGCTGATGGCTTGGATCTCTGTCTCTGAGAGCGGAGACCCACCCTTGGGCATCCGTCCGTTGAGGATGACCTGAACCAGGGTGCTGGCGGCGGCGTCGTTGGGGGTGATGACTGCCCCCTCTGAAGAACCGGCCATCAGATCGGCAT
>CAZWFQ010000084.1:2470-4853 GCA_964633225.1 uncultured Anaerolineaceae bacterium | reverse complement strand
TATTCATCCCAATTGACGGGGACTTCCAGGTCGGGGATGATGCCGGTTTGCTCCCAGTCATCCTCAGGGTTGTTGATGGGGCGGAAGGTTTCGGAGGCGATCCACAGGCGCGAGCCGTCGTCGAAGTCGTAGCCCCACAGGGTCTCGACGTTGCCGCCGGTGGTCTCACCGATCAGGTAGGCGCGCCCGCTGTCGCTCAACACGCCAGCAAAGACCTCGCCGTAGCTGACCGTATCGGGGCCGACGAGTACCACCAGGGGGATAGTGGAGGAGCCGTTGACATCGGTCAGTTTTTCCACGCGCAGGGCGCGCTCTTCATAGCGGCTGGTAAAATTGCCCACCACGCCAGCCAGGAAGTAGCCCAGGGTGGGGCGCAGCACGGTATCCGCTCCGCCGCCATTCATGCGGTTATCGACCACCAGCCCGTTCAAGGGGGCCGCGCTGGTCATGGCTTCAATGGCAGTGCCAACCTGCTCGTCCACGGTGGTATCGGCAAAGGATGGGAGCAGAATATAACCGATGCGCTGGCCGTTGGGGCTGGTGAGCACCGTGTACGGCACGGGGTAGCCGCCGGTGATGCGGTGGCGGGGAATCTGGAGCTCGCGCGGCTCTTGGCCGGGTGTCTGTACGAGTATGTTGGCAATGGTGCCCTCAGGGCCCCGGACGATATCGCGCAGGTAGCCTTCTTCATCCAGAATCGATTCGCCGCTGACCGAAATGATGCTGTCGCGGCTTTGCAGGCCGGCGGCCTCGGCCGGGCTGCCGGGGAAGACCAGGATGATGACGGCCCGGCTGCGGTCGGGCACGGCTGTGATCAAGATGCCGATGCCGACATAATCCAGCTTGCCTTCATATTCGGCATCTTCTTCAATAACGGCCTGGGGATCGAGAAAATACGAGTGATCATCGTCCAGCAGGGCGATCATCTCGTTGACCGTGGTATAGAATTCGTCGTTTGAGAGCCCGGCCTGAACGCGCTGGCGATATTCATCGTAGGCGGCGTCCCAATCCACACCGTTGAAATCGGGGTAGACATAGCCGTCGTTGATCACGTTCCAGACATCTTCAAATACATCCAACTGCAGGTCCAGCGGCAGGGGGGTGGGGATGGGCGTGGGCGAGCCGCTGACCGCGGTGAAGGTGGAAACGGGGTTGACGGTGACTTGCAGCTCGATGGCCGGGGTGGCAGTGGTCATGCCCACGGGATCAAGCGAGGCTGGGGTGCGGGTGGGAACCGGGTTGAGCGCACCGCCCGCGGTGGGGGCCGGCGGGGTGTATTGGGTGGCGGTGGGCAGCAGGGTGGGGCCAATGACCGGACCGCTGATGGGCCCGAGGACGGCCTGGCAGGCCAGGCTGGCCAGCAGGAGAGGTAAGACGGCAAGAATAAGAATGCGGTTACGTGACATGATACTTCCTATGCGCCACCATCGCCGTAGTAAGACGGGTCGGTGGGGGTGTTCCCAGAGGGGTCCCAAACATAGACCCAATCGCCTTCCTGGGCCCAATCAAAGAGCCAGTGCGAATCGCCGGGAGAGAGGTTGATACAGCCGTGAGACTGGGGGAAGCCAAACATGGTGCGCCAGTAGGCGCCGTGCAGGGCGCGCGCCTTATCGTAGTACATGGTGTAAGGCACGTCTTCCAGGTAATAATAATCCGAGCGGTCGGCCTCAAAGGCGCCGGACATAGGTGTGGTTTCAAGCTTTTCGTAGATGGGGAAGAGACCCGGGCGGGTGAAGAAGGGGTCCATGCCGGTGGCGATAAGGGTAGCAAAGACCATCTGTCCCCCGTCGTAGACGGCCAGGCTCTGCTCGAAGAGATTGACATCGATCCAACGCCCGTTCGTCACGCCCTCCGGCGGGGTGGTATTGGGAACCACGCGCCCGATATAGCGCTGGTCCACCCATTCATCTGGGGCCACCATGTACCATTCGATATCATCGACCACCTGGGTGGCATAGATCTGTACCTTGTCATAAGTTGCCAGTTGGTGACCGGTATAATCTTTGATGGCATAGCCAGGGGTTTGCTTGGTCTCGAAATAAGGCACCAGGGGCAGGACCCAGCCGAAGGGGCGCACCGGGGTGCGGGTAAAGGTCAGACCGCCGGGGAAGCTGCGCGAGACGCCAACCTTGCTGGAAACGCGCAGCCAGCCGCCGGCGCGCAGTTGGTAAAAGATGCCGTTATCCGTTGATTCATAGGTGTAATAAGAGATGTACTTCAACCCGCCGGCAGGGATATAGTAGACGGGAGAGGTCTCGTTGGCTGCGTCTTCCAGCGTGGCGTAGACCGGCGTGGCGTCTTCCTTCAGGATGGCGTAGAGGTAGGGCAGGTTAGCCAGGGTCGGGTCAATCGGCTGGCCTTCCATGGGGCGCAGGGGGAAGGT
>CAZWFQ010000084.1:0-2370 GCA_964633225.1 uncultured Anaerolineaceae bacterium | reverse complement strand
CCGGGGCCAAAGGCTGCCAGGCGGCTTTCCCAGTCTGTGGGGAAGGATGGGGCCGGTGCATCGCCGAAACGATAGACCAGCAGTTGGAAGCAGGGCGGGGCCTGGTCAACTTCTACAAACCCATGCGCCAGGAAGAACTGCTTCTTCGGCAGCCAGGTGGAGTCGGTGGTGACGATGGCTACCCCCTGCTTGCCCTGGGCGCGGGCATCCTCCAGGCAGGCTTGTAAAAGCTGTTTGCCGTATCCCTTACCTTTGCCCTTGCCCACCACCCACAGGCAATGGATGACCAGGTAGCCCGGCGCGTGTACGGCCCGCCAGGTGTATTCTCCGGGGATGTATTCGATGAAGGCCGTATTGCGCCCGCCGTGCTCGTGAAGGATCTTCAGCTTCAGTCCCTCGGCCAGGCGCGCTTCCATCCAGGCCCGTTTTTGCTGGTAGCCGGGCGATTTGGGTTTGCTCATGTAACAGAAAAAGCCGCTTTGCTTGAGGTTGTCGATGTTGACATCGATGATATCAAAGGTGGTTGTCATATTCTTTTCCTTGGTCATTCTGTTTGTGGCCGGCTTTTTCTAGATCTGGCTTTATCCCTTCAATCTTGTCCTGGCGGATGATCACCTTTACGAAAAAATCTCGCTGACAGTGGGGACATTCGGTGTAGCCCTCGCCATCCAGATCGCCCATTTCAGGTCTCCCGCCGTTTTGAACAGCCTTGCCTGTGAGCCATTGATATTGATCTCCGATGATGAAACGCTCCATCTGGGATGTGTTGCCGAAGAAGATCTTGATTTCTGCATTCACAAGCGTATTGCAGTGTGGGCAGCGCAGGCTGGCCTGGAGGAGGTTGAAGGTGGTCATGCAAGGCACTCTGGCGTCAGTTTAAAAGACATCCTTCATAACTTCTATGCGTGACACGGATCCTACAGGTGGCACTTGATGCATTGCTTTGCCCCTACAGGTAGGACAGCCCTTTTGTAACCCGGTGTCCTACACTGGCTATCGCGGCGGATTCAACCGCCAGGCGCGTCTTGCAGCCACAACAGCAAAGCTGTGAGGGTGTAGCCATCCGAAGTGGCCTGATCTTTGATCATCTGGCGGGCTTCGTCTTTGGTCAGCCAGCGCCTGCCACTGACCTCGTTGGCATCAATATCTTCCTGGGGCTGCCCGAGGGCTTTGCAGTGCACAATGTGAAAGAATTTGTTGGCGCTGCCCGGCATCGGGTAATACGAGTAGAGCAGGCGGTGATCCTGCGAGTCGTAGCCGGTCTCTTCGCGCACTTCTCGGCGGGCGGCTTCGAAGACTGATTCGCCATCCTCCATGCCGCCGGCGGGCAGCTCCCACTCGGTGAGGCCGGTGGTATAGCGGTGGACGCGCACAAAGATGACGTTCCCGGCATCATCCTCGACAATGGCGGCTACCGCAGCGCGGGTGAAATCGAGCATGTGGTATTGCTCGATCACGTGGCCGTTGGGGAAGCGCACCGTATCCAGGTACAGGTTGACCCAGGGGCTTTCGTAGACGATCTGTCTGGCTAAGCGTTCTGCTTTCATGGCTTCATCCATTGCGGGCTACAGCGATCATATGGGTGCCCAGTCCCCAGCAGCCCTCATCGGCGCCGGCATCCAATTCCATGCGCAAGAGTTCGTTCCATTTTTCAGGATCCTGGCGGATGGCGGAGAGTTTTTCGTTCCAGGTTAGCGAGATGCAGTTGGCTGCTGAGAGGTCGAGCATCTCCAGCCCGGCCTTTTCCAGCCAGGTGCGCAGCTCGCGAGCGCGGAACATGTGCATGAAGTGGCTGTTCCGCCCGGGGAGGGTGGCAGCGGTGAGGTCGCCGGTGGCAGTGATCTGCTGATTGTGTTCGGGCGGCACCTGCAGGGTGCCCTCCAAAAAGCGGGCGGCACTGCCCCATAATGACATGACGCTCAACAAGAGCAGTCCGCCGGGCTTGAGCACCCTCAGGCATTCCGCCAGGGCGGCATCCTTCTGGTCCATCACGTAACTGAATGGGCCGCCGTAAGCGACCACCGCATCGAAGGCGGCGGGTGCAAAGCAGGAGAGGTCGCAGATGTCAAGCTGCTGCCAGGCCACGACGGCTTTATCGAAGCCGTATTCGGCGGCAAATTTGCGGTTCAGGTCGAGCTGGACGGGCGAAATGTCGCCTACCAGGATGCGGGCGCCCAGCCTCGCCAGCACCTGGGTGAAACGCCCCGCCCCGGCGCCCACTTCCAGCACCTGCTGGCCGGGGGTGATGTATTTGCTCAGGTAGTGGGTGTGGATGTGTAAGCTGACCTCGTCGGTGGGGCTGCGCACCAGGCGCTCCCATTCGCCCGAGCCAAATTCATCGAAGTATTGGGCCACAGATTGGGGTTGGTA
>CAZWFQ010000083.1:4663-13463 GCA_964633225.1 uncultured Anaerolineaceae bacterium | reverse complement strand
GATCAATCAAGCTGCATCCAAAAGGCGCGAAGAAGGCTGTTTTATTCGCTCTTGTGCTATACTGAAATGAGGATGTATCTGAGGAGCCTTTATCCATGTGTATACGCCTTGCCCAACCCGAATCTGATATCCCCGGCATTGCAAGACTGGTCAATACGTTCGAGCGGCAACCACTGACTGTCGCCGCAGTCAAGAAGTGGTTTGAGCACATGCCAGCGGGGCGAATTACCCACCGGATGGTAGCGGTGAATGAACACGATGAAGTAATTGGCTATAGTGTTAGCGTCCATGAACCATGGTGGCCCGATGAGCACTTCTATGTGTGGGTGGTGGTTGACCCACAGTGGCGTAAGCAAGGATTGGGCCTGGCTCTGTACGAAGATGCGCAAGCGTTCCTTGAGGAGCAAGGCGCGGTTCAATTAAAGAGTGAGGTACAGGATGATGACCCGGTTTCTGTGCGGTTTGCAGAACGGAACGGCTTCAGACTCGATCGTCATCTTTTTGCATCCAAGCTGGATTTAAGGACTTTCGACCAGACGCCCTATGACAATTTGATTGCCGCGCAGGAAGCTGCGGGGATACGCTTTTTCACGATGGCCGACTTCCAGGATAGCCCAGCAGCACGCCGCAAGCTGTACGAGCTGAACCGGGTCACAGATCTGGATATCCCCGGGGGAGATGGCACGTTCATGTCCTTTGAGGAATTCGAGCAATGGGTCTGTGGTGCCAAATGGTATCATCCCGCGGGGCAACTGATGGCCACAGATGGGGAAGCGTGGGTTGGCCTATCTGCCGTTCAGTTAATGCCAGAGACGCAAGGAGCCTACAACCTGATGACCGGTGTGCTGCGACCCTATCGCAGGCGCAAGATTGCATTGGCCTTGAAGCTCTTGGCGATTCGCTATGCGCTCGGCAATGGGGCTGGCACGATCAGCACGGATAACGATTCGCTGAATGTGCCGATGTTGGCGATCAACAAGAAGCTGGGGTACAGGCCGCAACCCGGCAAGTACAGCCTGATCAAGGTCAGCGATCGGACTTAGAAAGATAACGCGGGCCGACCTGCGGCTGCACCTGACGCGGCTAGCAGGCGCGGTTGTGAAGCCGGATGGGGCCACCGTCAAGGTCTGTGGCGGCGGCTCGTCGCCCTAGCCGCGGCGCAGGTGGCCGACAGCCGTTGGGCTGCAGAAACTATGCTAAAGGCGAGGAATCTTAATGGAAAAACTGTATGGGTTGGTCAAAAAACACCCGGTAAAGATCTTCTTTCTGCTTTCAACCCTTTTGGGGTATTGGCAGTGGATCTTTACCGGAAAGCCGAACTGGTTTATTTATGGCATGCTGCTCTCGGGGCTGCTCTTGACTGCGATCTTAGATGGCAAAAAGGGCATCCTGGATCAGTTGAAAAGCGCGACGCGGTTTAAGAGCAGCCTGACCAATTATTTAGCCGTCCTTGGGCTGCTGCTGGCTGCCAATGTGATCACATTGGCCCTGGCCTATTTTCTGTATGGCGATAAGCCTTCCCTGGCAATGATCCGAACCGAACCGCACTTGATCCCCGTGCTGGCTTTCTTTGTACTGCTGGGGGGGCCGATTGCAGAAGAGCTGTTTGGACTGCGAGGGTTTGCATTACCCCGATTACTTAACCGCTACACCCCGCTGATCAGCTCGATCCTCGTGGGCCTTTATTTTGGCGCCTGGCACTTGATTGAATTCTTTCGACCGGGGTCGAGTCAATATGCGATCGGATTAGGGTTTTATCCGCTGTTTATTGTTTCAGAGATCGCCCACTCCATTATCATGACCTGGGTCTACCTGAGAAGCCAGCGCAATCTATTTGTGGCGGGCATCTTTTACCATCTATCCATGAATATGATGGCGGTGCTATTCCAATCGGACGTGATCTTCAGTAGCGTGAATGCCTTCCCGGAACTGAACAAGCATTATTTTGTGATTTATGCACTCGTCACGATCGGATTTGCGGTGGGGATTGCGGTGTGGGCCAAGTTGTACCAGCCCGCAGCAGGAGACGAAAAGAGGGGCCTGGATCAATCCGTGCGCCATTTTTCACCAAAGCCGGATTGATCCGCAGCGTGCGCAGATTAGCACAGAAGAAAGAGCTGCAAATCGGCGGAGAAAAGCACCTCAGGGGTTGTTAACGCAAGTTTTGCGCAATCAGAGCACAAAGTAGTTGAAACGTTAAAAATGGGCATTTTCCGAAAAGGGCAACGGGGGTTGCACGACCCATTCGCCTAACTCAGCCCCCGCGCCTGCAAGATTTCTTTGATCCGCTCCCCGCGCTTCCCCTTTATAAAATCGAGCAGCCCGCGTTCCGGCAGCGCCTTCCCGTCCCAGTTCCGGCCCGCCGGCACGCGGTAGTGGATATCGGCCCCGGCCTGGATGAGCATCTTCGTCATCTGTATCTGCCCGCTGCTGACCGCCAAAACCAGCGCGGTGTACCCGCGCAGGCCCACATAGGCGCCCAGACCGGCATGCACGGCATTGACCTGTGCGCCGTGTTGGATCAGAAAGCCGGCCAGGTCATAATACTTGTTCATTACCGCCGTCATCAGTGGGGTGAAGCCGCTGCCGCCTGCTTCGTTGGGATCGTTGCCTGCCTGCAGCAAGTATTCCACCACCGGCAGGCGGCCGTTATTCACCGCCAAGTGGAAGGGCTTGCGCCCGTCAATGCGGTCTACGATGTAGGTGGTCAGTTGGCTGTGGATATTGGCCCCCTGTTCCACCAGGTGGCGCACCACTGCCAACTGCCCGGCGCTGGCGGCAGTGCTGAGCGGCGTGCCGTTGAAATGATCGGGGGCGTCTACATTGGCCCCACGCCGGATCAGCTCTTGGACCAGCGGTAGATGCCCGTGGTTGGCGGCCCACCAGAGGGCCGTCTGGCCGCGCCCGGGCTGGAACTGGCCGCGCAGGTCTGAACGGGCAAAGTGAATGTTGGCGCCCTGCTCGATCAGGTATTGGGCGATCTCAAAGCGCCCTTGCGCCAGCGCCAGGAGCAGGGCCGAACAACCCTGGAAGTTTCCGCCCACCACCATCGTATCGGGATTAGCCCCCTCGCCCAGCGCTTGCTGCACAGTGCGCAGGTCATTGGCGTCGATTGCCAGCATCAGGCGCGGATTCGGCGGGGCAGACGCGTAACTGGGGGGGGCCAGAACCAGCTGCGGGACCGCGGCGGGGGGCGGCGCAGCGGGCGGCGCCTCGGCGCGCAGGCCGTGCGCCCCTAGCGCCGCCCGCACATCCTGGGCCAATTGCTCCCGGTTGTGATAGTATTCCATAAAGCAGTCGTAGCGCTCGTCCACAAAGCCCAGCGCGATCGCCTGGGCCAGCTCGGTCTGCTCATCCCCTGGCGCCAGCGGGACGCGCAGGAAATCGAGCATCAGCCGGGGCAGTGCGGGGTCGGTTTGGTCTTGCAGCAGCTCGACGATTGCCCGCTTGTGCGCCCACTCCGGCGTCCGCCAGTATGTACGGATCAAAAAGGCTGCCAGCTTGGGCGTGATCCAACTGCGCGCCGCTTCCACTTGCAGCGGGTCTTGCGAGCGGATGATCCGCCGCAGCCGCAGCTTCTTGCGCTCCAGCCACAACACCAGCCCCGTGGCCAGGCCCAGCAGGCCCAAGAGTAAGAGCAGGTTAAGTATGTTCGAATCCATCGCGCACTCCTGCCCTTATTTTACAATAAAAACCGCCCCGCCACCCATTGGCCGCAGCCTGGGTGAGCCCTTGTCAGGCTACGGGGGAGCCTTTTGCAACTTGCGGCTTTGCCAGCAGGCGCTTTGAATCCGTTATATAATGATGCGGGAGTGAAGACATGAATCTGACGCCACAAGATTTCGTTGCCAAGTGGAAGCGGGTAAGCGCGCGGGAGCGCCAGGTGTACCAGGAGCATTTCATTGACCTGTGCCACCTGGTGGGACACGAGACGCCGATGGAGGCCGACCCGAGCGGGAAGCAGTATGGCTTTGAGATGGGGGCAGCCAAGACGAGCGGGGGCAACGGCTGGGCCGACGTGGCGAAGCTGGGGTATTTTGGGTGGGAGTATAAGGGCAAAGACCACGACCTGGAAAAGGCTTACGAACAACTGCTGCGCTACCGGGATGCGTTGAAAAACCCGCCGCTGCTGGTGGTTTCGGACATCAACAAGATCATCATCCGCACCAACTTCACCAACCTGCCGACGCGGGTGATCAAGCTGGAGCTGGATGACCTGCTGAAGCCGGAGGCGCTGAAGACGCTGCGGGGGGTGTTCTTCAATCCAGAGGAGCTGAAGCCAAGAGTGACGGTGGCGGGGGTGACGGAGGAAGCGGCGCGGCAATTCTCTCGGCTGGCAAACATCCTGCGCAAGTATGGAGAGCAGCCGCAGGAGGTGGCGCACTTCTTGATCCGGCTGCTGTTCTGCCTGTTTGCCGAGGATGTTGGGCTGCTGCCAGAGAACCTGTTCCCGCGCATGCTGGAGCAAACGCGGCGCAGGGCGCCCGATTTTGCGGGCAGGCTGAAGGAATTGTTCCGGGCGATGCAGGGCGGGGGGTACTTTGGATTGGATAAAATCCGCCATTTCAACGGGGGGCTGTTCGACGATGACCTGGTGCTGGAGCTGGACGGGGATGCGATGGAGACGATCGCGGAGATCGATGCGCTGGACTGGGGGGCGATCGAGCCTTCGATCTTCGGGACGCTGTTCGAGCGCGGGCTGGACCCGAGCAAGCGCTCGCAACTGGGGGCGCATTACACCAGCAAAGAGGATATCCTGCTGATCGTGGAGCCGGTGTTGATGGCGCCGCTGAAGCGGGAATGGGAGCAGGTGAAGGCCGAGACGGCGCAGATGAAGGCGGAGGCAGCCGGGGAGGGGGAGAAAAAGCGGGCGGCGGCAACGGCCAAGATCGGGGCGCGGCTGAGGGCGTTTGCAGACCGGATTGCGGCCCTGCGGGTGCTGGACCCGGCCTGTGGGAGCGGGAACTTCTTGTACGTGGCGCTGCAGCGGCTGCTGGACTTGCAGAACGAGGTGATCGCCTACTCAGATGAGCTGGGGGCGGGGCGCTTCTTCATCAGCGTTTCGCCGGGGCAGTTGTACGGGATCGAGATCAACGAGTACGCCCACGAGCTGGCGCAGGTGACGATCTGGATCGGGTACATCCAGTGGCTGGTGGGGAATGGGTACGGGCTGCCGGGGGAACCGGTGTTGAAGAAGATGGACAATATCCGGCAGATGGATGCGATCCTGGCGCTGGATGGGGAGGGGAAGGCGAGCGAGCCGGAATGGCCGGCGGCGGAGGTGATCATTGGCAACCCGCCGTTTTTGGGGGGCGGCAAGCTGCGTGGAGAACTGGGCGACACTTATGTCGAGACGCTGTTCAAGTTATATGGCGACCGCCTGCCCAATTTCAGCGATCTGGTCTGCTACTGGTTCGAGAAGGCGCGAGCGATGGTTGAAAGTGGGCAGGTCAAACGTGTTGGCTTGCTGGCAACCAATTCCATTCGGGGAGGCGCCAACCGCAAAGTGCTGGAACGCATTAAAGAAAGCGGCGATATCTTTTGGGCGCAGTCCGACCGAGATTGGATTTTGGAGGGCGCAGCGGTGAACGTTTCGATGGTCGGTTTTGATAATGGAAGCGAAACCAGGAAACAATTGGACAACCAGCCTGTAACCACAATCAATCCCGACCTGACGGCTTCGGTCAATATCACCACTGCTTTGCGGCTTTCTGAGAATGCAACTATCTGCTTCATGGGACCGTCAGCTAAAGCACCCTTCGACATTAACCCGGGACTGGCCGAAGAAATGCTTAAGGCAGGAGGCAACCCAAACGGCAAGCCCAACAGCGATGTGGTGCGCCCGGTTGCCAGCGCGGTAGACTTGGCGCAAGGCTCGCGCGGCAAGTGGACAATTGATTTCGGCCTGATGGAACAAACCGATGCGGCGGGCTATGAAATGCCGTTTGAATACGTGAAGAAAGTCGTTTTGCCCGTTCGCAAAAACCGACGTGACGATTATCGCGGAAATTGGTGGCAATATGCGCGGCCACGCATAGAAATGCGTGCTGCATTGCAAGGTAAAAAGCGCTATATTGCAACGCCTGGGGTTTCGAAACATCGCATTTTTGTATGGGTGAACCAAGAAGTGCTTTGTAATCAAGGCACGTTGGTATTTGCGCGCGATGACGACTACTTCTTTGGGGTTTTACACTCAAAGCTCCATGAACTGTGGGCGCTGCGCATGGGCACAGCGCTGGAAGACCGGCCGCGTTACACTCCCACGACCACCTTTGAAACCTACCCCTTCCCGTGGGCGCCAGGGCAGGAGCCGGTGGACGACCCACGCGTGCAGGCGATTGGGGCGGCGGCGAGGGAGCTGGTACAGTTCCGCCAGCGCTGGCTTAACCCACCGGGGGCAGCGGAGGCGGAGCTAAAGAAGCGCACGCTGACCAAGCTGTACAATGCAAGGCCGACGTGGCTGGAACTGGCGCACCAGAAGCTGGACGCGGCAGTGCTGGCGGCCTATGGATGGCCGGAGGGGTTGAGCGATGATGAGATCTTGGAGCGGCTGTTGAAGCTGAACCTGGAGCGGGCGCAGGGACAGGCGGGGTGATTTTGAGGGAGCGATAGGATGCGATTTCATGAATTTGGCACGCAAAACGAAAAAAAGGTGCTGCTGCTGCATGGCCTGGCGACGACCTGGGAAAAAAGCTTCGGCAAGGTGATCCCGGGGCTGGCGGCACATTACCGGGTGATTGCAGCCGGGCTGGATGGGCATGACCCGGAGGAGCAAAGCGATTACCTGAATGCAGAGTTGGAGGCGGCGCAGGTTGAAGCGTATGTTCAAGAGCACCTGGGGGGCTGCGTGGATGTGATCTATGGATCGTCGCTGGGATGCGTGACGGCGCTGCTGACGGCCACCCGGCAGAATGTGACCGTGAGGCAGGTGATCCTGGACGGCACGGTCGACATGTCGTTGGGCGCCTTCAACAAACCGGCCTCGTACCTGGCAGGGTGGTTTGGCGAACAGGTGCTCAAGGGGAGGATGAACTGGTTTCTAAGGTTGGGCGGGATTACGCCAGAGATGCTGGGCGAGCTGGTTTACGCGGGCATTTCAAAAACGACCCTGAAGAATGCTTTCTATGACGGGGCGTCATTATTCACCCGCCTCCAGGGCATGGCGCCTTACGAGGGGGTGAGGGTGGCGTGTTGGTATGGAACGAAGGAAAAACCGGCGGCCAGGGGGGCGATGAAAATCCGGAAAGCCTTCCCGAAGGGAGAGGATACCATCTTCGAGGGCCTGGGTCACGGTGAAATCTTGCTCCACCCGCAGCAGTTCTGCGAGGCATTGGATCACTTTGTGGGGGGAGATTGCTGCGGGCCGGAAGAACGCCGGTCCTTGCAATGACATGCAACGACTGAAGTCGTTACTACGGGCGGCTTCCCGTTCCCAGAATCTGCCGCCACAAAACCGCACCCAAAGCCCGTTAATGATGTAGAATTAAAACCGCACGATTGACCGATCACTTTAGGAATAAAAAAGCGAGGCTCTTATGAAAAAACTGCCCATCCTCTCCCTGCTCCTGATCCTGTCGCTGCTGCTGGGCTCTTGCCAGCTCCCGGCGCCCATCGGCGGCGGCGCCGAACCCAGCGCCACCGCTTCAGACACGGGTTTTTCAAGCACCGACCCAGAGACCTCTACGGGCGGCAAACCGGTGGCCGAACAGCCCACCGCCACGCCCCTACCGCCGGCGATTACCGATACCCCCCAGCCGGTGACCACAGAGCCGCTGGTGACGCCTGTGCCCGAAGAACCCGTGGCAACCGAGATCACCCCGGTTGAAGAGGCCGCCGTGCCCGAGAACGCCGCCCGCATCCAATTCCAGGCCAATGCCACTTCCCAAACCATCGACGGCGAGATTGAAAGCGGGCAGGTGGCCTATTACGTGCTGAAGGCCTCGACCGGGCAGTTGATGAAGATCAGCGTCTGGTCGCCCAACAGCGACGTGTATTTGGATATTGCCGGGGTCAACGACGGCGCTTACCTGCTCTCAGCCAGCGATAAAGAGACCAGCTACGAAGGCAGCCTGCCCGGCACGCAAGATTACCTGGTGAGCCTCTCGGCAGGCGGCGGGCGTACCAGCTTCTCGATCAACGTTGAGATCACCAATCCCGGCGATGAAGAGAGCAGCACCAATATCCCCGAAGGCAGCTTCGATCCGTACACCCTGTTGGGCGACCCGAGGATGGAAGACCCGATGAACGGCGGCAATATCGGCGACTGGACCACCCCCGAGGGCGTGCTGCCCGACAGCGAATACATCCGCATGCAGGTGGATGGGGCCAAGTTCTACGTCACCGGCAAGAACCCCGGCTGGACGACCTGGTACTTCGCCTGGCGCGAGATGTCGGATTTCTACCTCGAAACGACCTTCAACAGCGGCGCCTGCGCCGACGGCGACATGTACGGGCTGATCATCCGCGGCCCCAAGCACATGTCGGGCATCTCGTACGGCTACGTGGCGGCCTTCACCTGCGACGGGCAGTACACCATCTTCCGCCTGGACGGGGCCAACCCCTACACCACCGCCGACCTGGTGAGCCTGACCGAGAGCGAACGCATCAACGCGGGGGCCAACCAGCAGAACATCATGGGCATCCAGGCCGAGGGCGATACGATCACGGTATATGCCAACGGCTACCAATTGGCGCAGGTGAGCGACGCGCGCTACAGCGAAGGCCGCTACGGGCTCTTCGTCAGCCCGGCCCTGACCACCAATTACACCTACCGGGTGGTGCACATGGCCTATTGGCTGTT
>CAZWFQ010000083.1:0-4563 GCA_964633225.1 uncultured Anaerolineaceae bacterium | reverse complement strand
GCTATTGCATTCTGGGGTTTATTGAGTTAAGATATCAAATAAGACATCACGTCCAGGGAGGCAGGCCCAGGTGTCTGTTTTTTGATTGAGAAGCGGGGGAGCACTCATCACCACTCCAACACTCTCTTCATAGCACCCGCTGCTCACAGGAAGCTTTGTATGCGCCCAGAAACCATACTGGTGATTGACGATAACCGTCGAATCGGCGACTACCTGGCAAAAACCATCCTGCCGAGCCTGGGGTATAAGGCCTTGCTGGCGCAAGATGGCTTTGCCGGCATGCGCCTGATCCAAGAACACAAAGATGAACTAGACCTGATCCTGCTGGACTTGCAGCTCCCGGATATCAACGGGCTGGACCTGCTGCGGCGCATGAACCAGGAAGGGTACACCATTCCCGCCATCCTGGTGACTGCTCACGGCTCTGAGCAGGTGGCGGTGGATGCCTTCAGGCTGGGGGTGCAAGATTACCTGACCAAGCCGGTGGATATTGACATCTTACAGGCCGCCATCAGCCGGGCGCTGGTGGAAACGCGCCTGCGGCGCGAAAAAGAGGCCATCAACAGCCAGCTTCAAAAGCGGGTGGCGTGGATGGAGGCGCTCTCGCAGGTGGGGCGCAGCCTGACCTCGACCCTGGACCTGGACGAGGCCCTGCGGCGCGTGGTGGAAGCGGCAGTCTCATTGACGCATGCGGACGAGGGCTTTTTGGCCCTGCTGGATCCGGAGAGCGGGCAGCTTTACCTGCGGGCAGCCAAGAACATTGACCAGGACCAGATCGAAACCATGCGCCTGCCAATCACCGACAGCCTGGTGGGCAGCGTGCTGAAGAACCGCCGCCCGCTGCGCGCCCTGCAGCCCACCCAGGGCCGGCCCCAGCTCAAGGTCAGCACGGGTTACCTGGTTTACAGCCTGCTGCACGTGCCCATCTTATCCAGGGAGGAACCGTTGGGGGTGCTTTCGGTGGATAACCGCACCACGCACCAGGCCTTTGAAGACGAGGACGAGGCGCTGCTCAACTCGCTGGCTGATTACGCTGCCGTGGCGTTGGAAAATGCCAGCCTGTACCAGCAGTCGCGCCAAGAGCTGCGCGAACGCGAACGTGTGGAAGCGGCCCTACGGGTGAGCGAACAACGCTATGCGCTGGCGGTGAGCGGGGCCAACGACGGCCTGTGGGATTGGGATATGCGCGCCAACCGCATCTATTACTCGCCGCGCTGGAAGACCATGCTGGGGTTTGCCGACCACGAGATCGGCGATGTGCCCAATGAGTGGTTCCAGCGGGTGCATCCCGATGACCTGGGGCAGCTCAAGATGAATATCTCGGCCCACATCAAGGGCCTGGCAGATCACTTCGAATGCGAATACCGCATGCGCCACAAAGACGGCTCGACGCGCTGGGTGCGCAGCCGGGGTATCGCCATTTGGGATGCAGATGGCAATGTCTACCGCATGGCAGGCAGCCAGTCTGACATCACGCAGCGCAAACAGGTGGAACAGCGCCTGGTGCACGATGCCCTGTACGATGCATTGACCGGGCTGCCCAACCGCACCCTGTTCATGGACCGCCTGCACCACACCCTCGAGCATGCCCGCCGCCGCCAGGATTACCTGTATGCGGTGCTGTTCATGGACCTGGACCGCTTCAAAGACGTCAACGACAGCCTGGGGCACCAGACCGGCGACCAACTGTTGATCGCCACGGCCCGCCTGCTGGAGACGACCCTGCGCCCGGTGGATACGGTGGCGCGCCTGGGCGGGGATGAGTTTGTGATCTTGCTGGAGGATATTGCCGACGCCGGAGATGCCACCCAGATCGCCAACCGCATCCAGAAGAAGCTGATGTCGGCTTCTCTGTTGGCCGGGCAGACCATTTTCGTCACCGCCAGCATTGGGATTGTGCTGAGCCAAACCGGCTACGAGCGGCCCGACGATGTGCTGCGGGACGCGGATATTGCCATGTACCGGGCTAAGGCCAACGGGCGCGCCCGCTATGAGATCTTCGATGCGAACATGCGCCAGCGCATCATGGAGCGCATCTCACTGGAGGGTGAGCTGCAGCAGGCCATCGAGCGCAAAGAGCTGCAAGTATGCTACCAGCCGATCATTGAGCTGAGCAACGGCAAGCTGGTGGGGTTTGAGGCCCTGGTGCGCTGGCAGCACCCCCAGCGCGGTATGATCTTGCCAGCCGAGTTCATCCCCATGGCCGAAGAGACCGGCATGGTCATCCTGCTGGACCGCTGGGTGATGCGCGAAGCCTGCCGCCAAACCCAGGCCTGGCAACAGGCTTACCCGCGCAACCCGCCGCTGTCGGTCAACGTCAACATCTCGGGCAAGCAGGTGAACCAAACCGATTTCGTCGAAACGGTCAAGCGCATTTTAGATGAAACCGGCCTGTCCCCGGCCTGCCTGCACTTAGAGATCACCGAGAACGCGATCATGGAAAACTTCGACCTGACCTCAGACGTGATGGAGCGGGTGCGCGGGCTGGGGGTCGAACTGCAGATTGACGACTTTGGGATTGGGTACTCTTCATTGAATTATCTCTCGCGCTTCCCCCTGCACGCCCTGAAGATTGACCAATCTTTCATCAGCATGATGGGCGACGACAGCAGCTACCACAAGATTGTGCAGGCGATTGTGCGCCTGACCCACGGGCTGGGGATGAGCGTGATTGCGGAGGGGGTGGAAACGGAAACCCAACTGCACCAACTGCAAGCGCTGGAGTGCGAGTACGTGCAGGGCAGCCTGATCTCGATGCCGCTGGATGAGGGGCGGGTGATCCAGATGCTGAAGCGGGTGGCGGAGGGGGAGCAGACGTCGATGTGGAAGAATCCGTGAACAATCGGTCCTTCACTCGCCCTGTTCTAACTCGTCTACAAAAGCATTTGCCTCTTCTCGGAAGGGCGCCGGCACCTGCATGGTCATGGCGTCCTTTCCGGCGATCCCGACAATGAGGTTATCTTTTCGCCAACCGGCTTTGTAAGAGATCGTCCCAATTTGCCCGCGCGGGATGCGCTCGACCGTCAGCGGAACGCCGGAAATATCCACGTCCAGTACCAACAGCGCCTGCTCGGTCAGGCCGACATAACAGGCGCGGAATGGGTCCTGCACCCGTCCCCAGGATTTTTCTTCCCAGGTGGGAACGTTGGCTTCGAAGGCAGCCAACAAAACTTCACCCGCCTCAAGCTCTCTGGCAACGTATGCACGCACCTTCTCAGCACGGCTTTCATACTCAACCTCCTCTGCCGCCGCGCCGCCTTTGGCCGCCTTCGCCGGATCTTGAGCGCGCTTTTGGAGCAGCCGCGCGGTGGAGACCGCCAGGTAGGCCTGGATTGCCCACACAAAATACAGGATGTTCCAACTGGCTTCTCGCAAGTAGGGGGTTGGAAACGCTTTGGACAACATCAGCGAAAAGATTCCCGCCAGCATCACCGCCGCAAAGGCCTGGGCCGCCCTGTGGCGCTGCCCCATCAGCAAGAAACCCAGGCCGGGCACGAAAGAAGCGATTCCAATTAGAACAGGTTGATGCATGAGTTTCTACAAAAAAAACAACACAACTGCTGCAAATATGCATAGGGCGGTTAAAACAAACCCGGCTATTTCGGCCGAGAGGCCTTTCAAAGTCGCATACCGCGACCAGTAAAATTCGCGCCGGATAATCGCTACTACCCCCGCCAAGCTAAGTAGTAAACATACATAGGGCATATGCTTACCTGCATATCCCGATGTTTGGAATGAATCCCCTACGATCATCGTCCCAATCATCGGCCACAGGAACAAAAGAGCGGCACCCAAACCCAATGGAACACCCTGGGCAAAACGGATATCCGATTGGAAAAACCATGCTTTTAAAGCCTGAAAAATAGTTTTTTTGTGTACTTCGCTTTTTCTTAATTCACTCATAAGTTTAATCTTTCAATAGCCCAAAAAACCAAAGAATGTGGAATTAAACGATGGCCATATTCCAAATTCCATAGCCTCATTCATAGCAAGGGAAGTCCCAGCATAAACTACTACTGCACCTGGACCAGTCAACGCACTAGCGGATGCAGCAGTTATACCCGCAGCTGTAGATATTTCATCTGTAACCATACCCTCAACGCCGGCCACAATTCCCCGCCCGACCCTTTGAGGAAACGTGTAATCTCCGCCAATATCTGAAATTACCTGAAAACCAGCAGAAATGACCCCTTCTCCAATTGGCCCAGGTATAAGGCCCTTAAGATGCCTATAAAGCGGGTTTACTTTGGAAACAAAGTCTATGTATGTATTTGTGCCATCATAAACTATACCTCCATATGCAGCCCAAGCATCAGAGTTGGCCCAGGCATCAGAAGTGGGAGCAGACGTAGAATTTGTGGGAGCAAAACATTGTTCTATTCCACTAGACGCAGGTTCAGACGATGGCTTTCTCTGCCACAATGACTGGTAACCAGGATCCCAACTCTCGTTGGCTTCTTGACAGGCGGGGTCATAATCATCCCCACATATCGCACCATGCCCTGACGGATCCGTGTACTTGAGCGGATTGTTGTTGACATAGGCGAATCTGTCCCAGGCCTG
>CAZWFQ010000082.1:11073-13489 GCA_964633225.1 uncultured Anaerolineaceae bacterium | reverse complement strand
TTCCTTTTATATATGTTAACCGGCTTGCATTTTACCATAACTGAAAGATGCAGCCGTTGGTTGTTTTGGTGCCCGGGGCCAGACCCCGCGGCTGCCAGGTATGGGTTTTTTGCGGGTTCAAGCGCAACTGTCGCCAGATTTCATGGCCCTGGTTTTACACAAAAGGGGCCTGGTTGTATAATTATCTATCCGAAAATTTGGGGTATTTTGAACCTCAGAATAACCACCGAAATCTTATTGCGAGGATATGATGCGTCCAGATTGGGATTCTTACTTTATGAAGATCGCTTATGCCGTTTCAGAGCGCAGCACCTGCGACCGGGCTTTTGTGGGTTGTGTGCTGGTGCTTGAGAAACGCATCCTGACCACCGGTTTTAACGGTTCGCCAGCCGGACAGCCGCACTGCGATGAGGCAGGTCATCTGATGGTGGAAGATCACTGTGTGCGCACCATCCACGCGGAGACAAACGCCATCATCCAGGCAGCCCTGCATGGTGTGTCAACCAAAGGGGCCACCTGCTATGTGACGCACTTCCCGTGCATCAACTGCACCAAGGCACTGATCAATGCCGGTATCACCCGGCTGGTGTACAGCACTTCTTACCGGCTGGATGAGAATGCCTTGAACTTCTTGCAGACGGCGCATATTGAAATTTGCCAGAAGTACATGGAGCCACAAACGCAAGACACAGCCCACAATTGACTATTGTTCTGTTTGCCTGAGGTACCAGATCACGTCTAGGTCGCCGGGTGAGCAGCCGTATTGGGTCAACAGCTCGGCGGCTTCGCTGCGGTGCTGGGTGGCGTGGTTGACCACGTGGGCCATGATCTGCCATAGGGCATGGGTGTGAGTTTGACCTTTTGATGTGATATAGGTTACCCCGCGTTGCACATCGGCATCATTTAGCGCCGCAATATAAGCCCTTAGGGCAGCCTGTTCTTGCTCGAAGCGGGTGATGAAGCTCTCTAGATCGGGGAAATCGTCAGGCGTGGGCAGGCTGGTTGGGGTTTGGCCCTCCTGGCAGCGGCTGTGCCAGACCAGGTAAGAAACCAGGATGTGTTCCAAGATATTGCGCAGGCTGCCATACGTGGTGGGGTAGGGCGCGGTGAACTGTTCAGCCTTCAGGCGGCGGGCGGCCTCCAGGAGCTTATGATGGGCCCAGAAGCTGTAGTCTAAGAGAAAAAGCAGATCCTGTTTTTGCATGCGTCCATCTCCAATCAGGCTTCCCTTTCCAGCGTGAACTGCAATGGGTACCCGTTCAGGCGGGCGGAGGTGTGTGCCAGGCCGATACGCTGCTGGGCTTCGGCCTGGGGTAGGCTTTGCACATAGGCTTGCCCATTATAGTGCGCCGTGTACATGACCTGTAAGGCATGCAGCTGCGCCAGGTGGAAAAAATTGGCCAGGGTGTGGATGACGAAATCCATCGGCGTGACGGCATCGTTATGGATGATGACGCGCCACAGCGGTTCAAGAGCGCTTTCTTTGCCTGGGTGGGCGTGGGGAGAAGTCTTGATGTCGGGCAGCATAGCAAACAGAGGGGAAGCCCTCCTGGCAGCGGTGCGCTGCGGCGCGCAATTAAACGTAGGGTTCAACAAAGAAAGATACGCCCAGTGTGCCAGGGCCCACGTTGCTGGCAACCGTAGGCGGTATATCGTAGATGGGGATCTTGCGCAGATCGAGTACGGTTTCGAGGGTGCGGGCCAGGGCCTGCGCTTGGGCCAGGTCGCCAGCGTGCATGACGGTGATATGGTTTTTTGAATCGCGGGTCACCCGTTCTAGCACCAGCTCTTGCAGGCGGATGAGGGCATGGCGGTAGGTACGGGCCGAATCAAAGCGATCCACTTGACCGTCTTGTAAGGTCAGGATGGGTTTGATCTGTAGGAGATTGCCCAGCAGGGCCTCGGCGCCGCCAATGCGTTTGCTCTTGGCCAGGTACTCAAGGGTGGGGACCATGAAGAAGACGCGCCCCAGTGGGAGCATGGTACGCAAGCGCTTCTCGATCTGGTCGACGTTTTCGCCCGCTTTGGCCCAACCGGCAGCCAACTGCGCCAGGGTGGCGATGGGGCTGGCGATAATGCGCGTGTCGATCACGCGGATATCGGCCTGGGGGAACTGGCGGGCTGCCTCGCAATCAATCTCATACGTGCGGCTGACCAGGCTGGAAGGAGCCAGGCAAATGACCGGCTCGCCGCTTTCGGCCAGGGGGCGCAGCGCGGCAATAAACTCGCTGGCAGGGGCCGGCGCGCTGATGGGGATGTCTGAGGCGGCGCTGAGGCGGGCAATGAAACTGGCCGGATCAATATCCAGCCATTCGCGGTACACCGTGCCTGAGAAGCTGATGGTCTGCGGCACAACCACAATTCCCTGGCTCTGACCCGCTTGAGGCGAGAGACAAGAAGTGCTGTCGGTAAAGAT
>CAZWFQ010000082.1:3243-10973 GCA_964633225.1 uncultured Anaerolineaceae bacterium | reverse complement strand
CTTACGGTTGCGGGTAATCGGATTGCATATTTGCAGGCAGGAACCGGGGGAAAGCCTGTTTTGCTGGTGCATGGCATCACGACCTATTCTTTCATCTGGCAAGACATCATCCCGTTGTTGGCCGAAGAATACCAGGTCTTTGCGCCAGATTTGTTGGGCTGTGGGGATTCAGATAAACCCCTGGACCAGTCTTATGCCCTCAGAGATCATGCCCGGCGGATCGGGGAATTTGCCGATGCCCTGGGTATTGAGAGATGCCATTATGTGGGTCATGATCTGGGCGGGGGGATTGGGCAGATCGTGGCGGTAACCCAACCGGGGCTGCTCGACAGCCTGACCCTCATTAATAGCGTGGGATATGATTTCTGGCCGGTGCAGCCGATCATTTCGATGCGCACGCCGATCATTCGCCAACTGATGATGGCTTCTTTGGATTTGGGGACCTTTAAATTGATCGTGCAGCGCGGCGTGTATCATCGAGAAAGAATTACACCAGCATTGATGGATTACTTCAGGCGGCCGATGCAAACCAGCGCTGGGCGCAAAGCCTTCTTGCACTTTACCAGATGCCTGGACAACCGTGATCTGACATCTCTTGATGAAGACTTGCGCTCCATCCAAATACCGGTGTTGATTGTCCGAGGGGAAGCTGATGTTTACTTGAGCAGCCTGATCGCGGAAAAATTACAGCGCGAAATTCCCGGCAGCAAGCTGGTACGGGTTGCCACCGGCGGGCACGCATTTTGACCCTCAAGTGGTGAGCACCTGCTTGAGCTCGAACATTCTTACCCGTCAGGCCAAGGCCAGATGGGAATAAATTTCCTTAGGAGATAATTGAACAATGGGTACATTAACTTCTCGTACGTACAACGGTCCCGCCGATTTGGACGCTATGGTGGCCCTGACCCAAGCGCTGCGCGCCCAGGGGCAGAAGGTGGGCCCGATTGCGACGGATTTGTTCGAGGAGCTGTCTGATGCCAGCGTACAGGCTTCGGCGCGCCTGTGGAAAGATGCGCAGGGCCGGCTGGTGGGTTTTGTGTATGTCAGCCAGTGGCAAAACCTGGTGGATGTTTTTGCGGCGCAAGAATTCAGCCCGGCGGTGGAAGCTGAGATGATGGCCTGGGCGGTGGAGGCGGTGCGGCGGCGCAACCAGGAGAAAGGCGAAACGCAAACCCTGGATGCCAGCGCCCTGGAGAGCG
This sequence comes from uncultured Anaerolineaceae bacterium, assembly GCA_964633225.1. GTDB lineage: Bacteria > Chloroflexota > Anaerolineae > Anaerolineales > UBA4823 > JAKQIM01. Next base: position 9,774 of record CAZWFQ010000082.1, on the reverse strand, counting down.
ACCTGGAACGCCTGGCGATGTTAGAACGGCACGGTTTTGAGCGCCAGGAGGAATCGTCTATCCTGATGGGGCGCTCGCTGGAGCAGCCCATCCCCGACCCGGTCTTGCCGCCTGGCTTCACCATCCGCCCGATGGGCGGGGAGGAGGAGCTGGAGGCTTTTGTGGCCCTGCACCGGGCGGCCTTTGGGACGGAAAACATGACCGTGGATTACCGGCGCACGATCATGAGCGCCCCCGACTATATCCCCGAGCTGGACCTGGTGGCGGTGGCGCCCAATGGCGACCTGGTGGCGTACTGCGTGTGCCAGATCTTCTCTGATGACACGCCCCACTGCGGCGGCCAGAAAGAGGGTTGGGTGGATCCGGTGGCCACGCATCCCACGTACCAACGCCTGGGATTGGCCAAGGCACTGATGCTGCACGGTATGCGCTTGCTGAAAGGGCGCGGCATGGATACGGCCATCTTGGGGACGAGCAGCACCAACACTGCCATGCAGCGCACGGCTGAAAGCATTGGCTTTAAAACGGCCTCCAATACGTTCTGGTTTTGTAAGACGGTGTGAGAAAATTGAAAAACAGGTGGGGCTGCGGTGCTTTGGCACCGCAGCCCCACTTGTTTAAGCTGCTCGCCGCCGGGCCAGTTTCAGGCCGGCCAGGGTGGCGACGCCCAGCAGCGCGGCCAGGGCGGCCAGCAGGGCGGTGGGCTGGCTGCCTGCCCGGGCGCTGAATGAGGTCAGCGAGACGTCTGTGGGTTCATAAGCAAACCCGTAGTCTTCTACTTCGCCGTTGATGCGCGTACCCTGGCTGTCGTTGATCGACAGCGGTTGGTCACTGATCCGCAAACGCAGGTAGACGGGATTGAGGACTGTATAGTAGCTCGGAACCTCCAATGGCCTGCTTACAGATAGTGAGCCGCTGGTCTGGCCAGAACCATCGTAAAAGGCATCAAAGACCCCATCTGCTGGCCCACCTGAGCCATTGCCCCAGTCGATCCACAGGCCGTAATACACCTTGGCCGGAGCGTCGGCCGGAGCGCTACTATTGAGGGTGATGGCCGCCGTAATTGACCCGTCAAAAGTAAGCACCAGGCCGTCTTCATCATCGCCGGTAGCGTCGGCATCACCATCAGCATAGTCGGAAGGTTGACCGTTATCTTCGGTGTCTATGGTGCTGCCCAACCACACCGCCGGACGGCCGTCGGTGGTATCAGGAGCGCTGCCTTCGTCTGATCCATCTGGGAAAACCACATGCGCCGGGCCGGTGCTGAACAGGGTGGCATAATTGGGTCTGCCGCTGATACCGGACGGCAGGTCGCCCAGGTCATAGCGGCTGCTGTGAAAGCCGAAATCGTAAGAGAGGTCAGCCTCGCCTTTGAGCACGGTGACGATTTCATCGGCGCCGTCTGAGTCGAGCTCATCGGTGGTTTGGTCTGCGGGTGAAGGGGTCATGCTGGGCGGCGTGCCCACGCTGATGGTGTAGGTTGGGTCTCCAGTTCCTGAGCCGTGATCTTCATCCAACAGCAGGCTGCCAAAGCTGTAGTAGCCGTTCACGTCGGTCAGCACGACCAGGGTGGTAGAGCCGCCGCCTGGATAAGCGACGGCGAGCGTGACCGGCACGCCCCCGATGCCAGGCTCGTTGGTTTCCTGGATGCCGTTATTGTTCAGGTCCAGCCAGACGAAGTTGCCGGCGCTGGCAGGGGCGCGGTAATAGCCGAAGTCGGCATACTCGATCACCGTGCTGCCGCTCAAGGTCACGCTCAGCGGGTCGGGCTGGCTGTGGTCGTTGGTGTTTGCCGTGCCCAGCGAATGCCAGTACCCGTCCAGCAGGTTGGCTTCGTCGGTCACATCTACGCTGTAGGTGCCGTTGGGCAAGTAGGCGAAGCTGTAGTTACCATACTCATCGGTGGTGGTGGTACCAACGATGTTGCCACCGCTGTCGCGCAGCACCACGGTCACACCCTCCAACCAGCCTGTTTCTGCGGCGTCTCTGAAACCGTCTGCATCTGTGTCTTGCCAGAGGGTGCCCGAAACCGTGTTGCCGCCCTGGTAGCCGAAATCTTGCAGGAGGTCGATCTCCCCGGCGTCCAGGGTGACTGCCGCCTGGTTCACTGTGGCTGTATCGGGGTCAACCGTGTTGGTCAGGCCGGCCGGCAGGGTGGTGGTATCCACCACCACAGTGTAGCTGCCCGGGCGCAGGTTGCCGAAGTAGTAACTCCCATTCTCGTTGGTCACTGTCTTTGCCACCACGGCCTCGCCCGCGTACAGCAGGACGGTCACACCTTCCAGCCCTTCGCCGGGGGTGTACCTGCCGTCATCGTTTTGATCCAGGAAGATCTTGTCGCCGATCAACTGCTCGCCGGGGGTGTGCCCGGGGGGGGCGTAGCCAAAGTCTTGCAGTTGGTTGCCCTCGGGGGCCAGGCTGGTGACAGCGCTGATGTTGGCCGTGATGACCCCGTTGGCGTCATAGGTGGGCGCCAGCCCAAAAAGCACGTTTTGGGTGTCGTTGACCCACACCCAGTAGTTGCCTGTCTCGGTGCCACCGGCCACCGGCAGGCCGTTGAACTGGTAGTAGCCGTTGGCGTCGGTGATAGCGGTGGCAACGATCGGGTCGCTGCTAGGCTGGTATTCGCCGTCGCCATTGTCTTTGATCAGGGCCACCGTCACGCCGGGGATGCGCCCTTCATCGCCATCCAGTTCGCCGTTGGCGTTGGCATCCAGCCAGATGGTATCGCCGATGGTGGCGCCCAGGTCTGCCCCCGGCAGGTAGCCGAAGTCGGCGTTGAGGTACACGTCGCCTGGCGCCAGCAGGATGGGCGTGGTCTGGTTATCCAGCGTGCCGTCGAGGTCTGCGCTGGGGCTGTAGCCGCTGGGAGCGGTGACGCGCACCACGTAGGCATCTGATTTTACTTTGGTAAAGATGTAATTGCCGGCGGCATCGGTGGTGGTTGTGCTGGAAATCACGTCATCGGCGGTGCCGAACAAGCCGTCGGCTCCGGCGGTGAGCAGTTGCACCGTTACGCCGCTGAGGCCCATCTCGCCGCCATCTTGCACGCCGTCACCGTCGCCGTCGATCCAAACCCGGTCGCCGATAGCGCCGGTGCCGGTATTGCCGTCCACATTGGTTTTGGCGGCCCAGTTATAGCCAAAGTCGGCGCTGGTGTGCTCGGCGTTATAGGTTACGGTGACCGAGGTTATGTTGAGTGTGTCGATCCCATTCTCGTCATAGGTTGCGTATAGGCCGCTGTCCGGCACAACCTGCACCTGGTATGTGCCCACCGGCACATCTTTGAAGATGTAATTGCCGTTGGCATCGGTGTAGGTGGTGGCAATTACGTTCGTGCCCGTAGAATCGAGCAGCTGGATTGTGACGTTGGCAATGCCTGCTTCGCCAGCATCCTGTACGCCGTCGCTGTCCTCGTCCAGCCAGAGGCGGTCGCCGATCGTGCCTGCCAGCAAGAGCCCGGCGCCGGTCCCGCTGTTGAAGCTGATCCCATTGGTGTTCTTGTAGGATACGGTTGCGGGGTTAGCCAGCAGGTTGCTGTTTGCTGGCAGCACCTGGATGGTGACCTGGTCGGTGCCGGTGCAGCCGTAGGCGGCGCGGGCGGTGACGGTGACGATGTAAGTGCCTGGCGTGTCGTAGGTGTATGTTGCAAAGGTAGGTGTGCTCGGATCGGGGATGACAGGGTCGCTTTCGTCGCCGAAATCGAACTGGTAATCGTAGGGCTTGCGGCCGTTGAGGGCGTTCTCGTCCACCGACACGGTCACGCTCTGCCCGGTCAGCGCCATCGATGGCCCAGAAGCAAAGGGCAGCAGGCTGCCATAACTGGCCTGCAGGTTGAAAAGCAGGCCGCTGTGGCAGCAGCCTGGGCACTCCGGCAGGGGATGCCCGTTGTGGTTGTTGTTCAGCAGGCCTACTGCCAGGATGTTGATGCCAGATTGGATCCCGGGGGCATCATTAAAGGTCGAGTAACTGCCGGCGCCCGTGTGCTGCCCGACGCTGATGCCGTTGAGATAGATGGTGGAGACGTCGTCGCTGGACAGCCTCAGGTTGGCAGACAGGTCGCCGGCGTTGAGCGGGGTGCAGAAGGCCTGGCGGAAGAAGGTGTAGTTGGGATAGGTGAGCCCTGTGTCGTTGACCGTGGTCCACTCGGCGTCGAGGGTTGCGGCGGGCAGCCAGTAAAACAATTCCATGGTCGAGGATGCTTTAGGCTGTACCCAGGTTGAGGCGTCAAACATGCCCGAGCGTGGGTTGTCGGCCCAGCCGAGCGGCCCGATGCTGATGGTATCCAAGAAGGTGCCGCGGTAAGCCAGGCAGTTGGATGTGAAAGTTGAATCGCACCACGGCAGCGAGGTGTAAGCGGTGGTGGTGCTGGTGATGGTGACGCTGCCGGATCCTGTTTCGGTGGAGAGGGTGGGGGCGGTTTGCGAGTCGCCGGTGGTGGAGCCCAGGGTTACCCTGAAACTGAGCGTGCCGCTGGCGCCGGCTGCCTGTGTGTCCAGGTTCCAGGTGATCACGCCGCCGCTATACGTGCCGCCGCCGGTGATGCTGTTGGCAACCAGGGTGGTGCCGGTGGGCAGGGTATCTACGATGACCACGTCGGCGGCCACGGCTGTGCTGTTGTTGTACCAGTAGATCGAGTAAGTGACCTCTCCGGCGGCGTCTGGCCCGAAGGCGCTCTTCTCGGTCACCACGTAGGGTGAGACGATCACGCCGCTGTCGCTGGCGCTGTCATTGGCGGGGTTGCGATCTTCTTCGTTGCCATCGATGCTGACCCGGTTCAGCACTGCAGACCCGGTTTGCTCGGTGATGTTCACCTTGACCGTGATCGTAAAAGAGCCGGAGCCGCCCGCCGCGACCGTGCCAACACTGCAGGTGACCAGGTTGACGGGTGAACCGCTGGGGGTACACGAGATGCTGGCAGATTGATAGGTCACATTCGCCGGAAGCGCATCCACGATCTTGACGTTGGTGGCATCGACGGTGCCCGTGTTGCCGTACTGGATGGTGTAAACCAGCGTATCGCCTGCCAGCACCTGTTCGTTGCCGTCGCTCTTGGTCACCCACAGGTCTGGCAGGGGCGTATCTTGGCTGGTGTTGATATCGGCATCTTCGTTGTCGGTGATGTTCAGCTCCAGGGCGTTGGTGCTGACGTGGGCATAGTTGTTCAGCGAGGTGCCGTCATCCAGCCCACTGGCAACCAACACGGTCACCGTGCAGCTTGTGCTCGCCCCGGGGGCCAGGTCTGCCAGGGCCCAGGTATATTTGGCGCCGCTGTTGCTGGGGGTGCCGCAGGTGCTGCTCTGATAGGCCAGGTGGTCGCCGAGCGTATCTTCCAGCGTCACGCCGGTGGCGGTGGCAAGGCCGTGGTTTTGGATCGTGAGGGTGTATTCAATGGTGGATCCGGGCGCGGCCGTGGTTTTTCCATCCGTCTTGGTGAGGGACAGGTCGGCCGGGACGATGAAGTAATCTTCCACCTCGCCGCCAGAGACGAAGCCGGTCGGGGCGATGGAGGCCGTGCAGGTGTCAGGATTATTGCTATCGCGCGGGCTGAGGCGGAAACGGAAGTAGGCGCCGGAAGGCCCGATCGACCCCGGCGGCACGGTGACATCGATCGAGGTCGTGCCGTTGTTTACCGGCAGGTTCTGGAGGATGTGCTCTGATGATGTGCCGTAAGTGTCGTAGCCGCCGGCCTTGCTAAAGTTGCCGTCGGGGGCGGGGGGCACGGCGCCGCTGTCGTTGGTGAAGTCCATCCAGGCGTTCAAACAGCCGGGCCCGTTGCTCACCGTGACCGTAATGATGCCCGTGCCGCCGCTCTGCCAGGCAGATTGGGGACCGCTGATGAGGATGCCCTCTTCGTCATCCGCCTTGGGGAGCGGGGGGGGCTGGGTCTGGTTGAGGTCGTCGCCATCGGCGTTGGTGCTGGGCTGGCCTTGCAGATCGCGGTCGAGGCTGCTGCCCAGCCTGAGCGCCTGGCTGGGGTCGGTGTTGGAGAGGGCATGCCGCGCGCCGTTGGCGGCTAACGAGGTGGCGTAGCTCTCGGGCAGGTCGCCCCAATCGTGCGAGGCCACCAGGCTGGTGGCGCAGCTCTGCACGCTGCTGCCGCTCGATAAGACGAGATCGCAGTTGGAGACTTCTTCGTATACATCGCTGAGGTCCAGGTTGCTCAGGGTGATATCAAAGCGGACGTAGAAGGTTGCGTTTGTTGCCAGGTCGCCCAGCAAGATGCCGCCCGACACATCCAGGGGAAAGTCGTTGGGGGATGGGTCGTCGGGTATGGCTGTCCAGGTGTTCCCGAGGTCGGTGCTTTTTTGTGTGCTGTTGAGCACGTAGACTGTTTTCTCCGGCACCCCGGCATCGTAGACGCGGACGCCGGTAACCGGACTCGAGCCGGAGTTCTTGATCGTGATGTAGGTGGTGGCGACATCCCCAGGGCTGAGCTGGCCGTCGCCATCGGTATCTGTCTTGAGCTCCATCCTTTTGGTGCCTTCGATCAGCCGCATGGGCGGCACCGAGGTGCCCACGTCCAGGCCC
>CAZWFQ010000082.1:1973-3143 GCA_964633225.1 uncultured Anaerolineaceae bacterium | reverse complement strand
GGCTGTGCGGCTCCAAACCCGCGCCCCGCTCTGGTCATAAGGTTCTGCGTCGCGCGGGGGCTCAAAGAGGCGCACCGACTGGAGCCGGGCGATCGACATGCCGCTTGCGGATGAGACTTCGGAGATGCCGCCCACATTAGTATCGATTGTGTCGCCATCGCCGTTGAGGTCAACCAGGTCGGCGTCGCCGTCGTTATCCCAGTCTACATAAACATAGGTGCTTGCAACGGTACTGATGCAGGCCGGCGTGACCCATAGCGGGCCCCCGTTTTCGGTCGAGCTTGCATTGGTGGGGTCTTTGCCCAGCCCCAATCCCACCAGGGCATCGGTCGAGAGGAAGTTATCGGGGTAGAGGGTAAAGCTCCAGTCTCCGGCCTGGCCGGCGCTCGTGCCGCTGACGGCGGTATCTACGGTGCCGATGCCAAAGATATCGATAGCGGGGGTGGGGGTGCCGGTGCTGGTTGAGGCAAAGCAGTTGGCGCCTGAGTTGTTGTTCAGGTTGAGGTATACGAGGCCTTTGGGGGCTACCGGCCCCTGGGTGACTCGGGTGGGCGTGGGGGCGAGCCGGTCGCAGGTGATGTAGATGCTGCTGTTGCTGCTGGGGTTATAAAGGAACAACCGGGTTGGCCCGGGGTAAAGGATGCGCCGGTGTTCACCCCCACCGGGCTCCAGTAGCTGCTGCCAAAGGCGCTGACCGGCAGCAGGTTCATGTCGCGCGACTCGTAGTTTGAGCCAATGTCGCCTGTCAGCAGCACGACCTGGATCGGCTTGCTGGGATCGGTGGTCTGCACGCGGGCGCCTTGTCTGACGCTTGTAGCCAGGTAGCTGCCGCCTTCTTGCAGGACAATGCTGGGTTCGTAGGTGCCGTCGGCATTGGCATCGATCTGCACGATGGTGCCGTTCTGAGCGGCCATGATCGACAGTGCGCTGTACTCAAACATGCCCTGGCCCGAATAGCCCTGGGCCGGGTAAGCGGTGTTGGTGCCCACCGGCGCCTCGTAAGCCGTGCCCCATTCTGTGGTGGGGTACATTTCGTGGCCGAAGGCGTTCAACGTGCCAGAGCCTGCGGCCCAGGTGGCGCGGGCCATGGCGATGGAGCTGCTGGCGCCGACCTTGTGCCAGAGCCTGCGGCCCAGGTGGCGCGGGCCATGGCGATGGAGCTGCTGGCGC
>CAZWFQ010000082.1:0-1873 GCA_964633225.1 uncultured Anaerolineaceae bacterium | reverse complement strand
GTGCCAGAGCCTGCGGCCCAGGTGGCGCGGGCCATGGCGATGGAGCTGCTGGCGCCGACCTTGTCTTTGGCGTCGAACAGGATCACATTGCTGTTGCGGGGGAGGGGGATATTGCTGCTGGGGAGGATGATGTCCCCGGCTTCGAAGAAGTCAGTCCCATCTTCGCAAACCAGGGCCGCACCGTTCTTGTTGGGCGCGCAGCCATCGTCAGCCTCGCGATTGCCCCAGATCTGCGTGCCGCCAGGGTTGGTGCTGCTGTTGTAGAGATTGGTGGGGTTGGCCATATCTGAGTCGTAGCCGTTCTCCCACTGGTCATAGTAAACGAAGGTTTCGTCCACGCCGATGGCAATGGAGAAGTAGGTGGTGATGGGCGAGGCGGCGGCGGTATTAATGGCATCCAGCACAGTCAGGGCGTCGGCCTCGGGCAGGGTGACGTAATAGATCTGCACCGGGGCGGGGTTGACCGCCGCCAGGGCCGGGGTAGGTTCGTTGCCCGGCACCAGGCCGGGGACGAAACTCATCAACATAGCCACCAGCAGGGCCGCGGAGAAGATCGCGTTCTGTCTCTGGAGGCGGGTGTAGGTCTTGTACATATTTTTGTAAGTCTCCTGAAATAAGCGAATATGCTGGCGAGCCTGACTGTGTGGACCGCGCGATGATGTTCGGTTGATGTTCACTGCGGTGGGGATGGAGCTTGAGCGGGAATTATACCTATAATTGTACACTTTGTCACGAATCGTGGGTTTACACTTGTGTAAGGATGTCCATTATGCACACTGTAAGCGATTGCTTCGCCGCCTCAGAAGGCGGCTCGCAATGACATCTAACAGTTTTCTCTAGACCCTTGCTGTTTTTAACTTTATCAGATATACTTATAGATAACAATTCTCTATAAATATTTATTCTCTAAAGAGATTTCGATGCCTGATTTGCAAGCCCGTTTCGATGAATTGATCGCCGCGCTCAAGGCGCGTGATTTCCGCATGACCCCCCAGCGGGTGGAGCTGGTGCGTTTGATCGCCGCCAGCGAGGGCCACCCCAGCGCGGCGCAGCTTTACGCCCAGGTCAAGGCCCGCTTCCCCAGCATGAGCCAGGCCACGGTGTATAAGACGCTGGCTTTGCTCAAAGAAATTGACCAGGTGTTGGAAATTGAGCTGCGTGACGATCACCATTACGATGGCAGCCGCCCCGAACCCCACCCGCATTTGATCTGTACGCGCTGCGGCAAGATCATGGATGGGGATTTTGATATTGACGCCTCGGTGATCCAAAAACTAGAACATGCCTCTGGTTACCGCATCATGCGCCCTCAACTTACCTTTTACGGCCTGTGCGCCGATTGCCAGAAAGTATAGATTGCTATGACTGCTGTGTATATACCCCGGGAGGTGAAAAAGAAAGAACAGCGTTTGCCCCCATCTGCCAGACAAACCGTCCATTCAAACTTCAAAAATAAGGAGATTACCTATGGCTAAAGATAAGAATACCAAAAAGAAGCTGACCACTGCCGCAGGTGCACCGGTGCCTGATAATGACAATGCAATGACTGCCGGGCCGCGCGGCCCCATGCTGCTGCAAGACGTGTGGTACCTGGAGAAGCTGGCCCATTTTGACCGCGAAGTGATCCCCGAACGCCGCATGCATGCCAAGGGGTCGGGGGCTTTTGGCAAGTTCACTGTCACCCACGACATTACGCGCTACACGCGGGCCAAGGTCTTTGCCGAGGTGGGCAAGGAAACCGAGGTCTTCGTGCGCTTCTCGACCGTGGCTGGCGAGCGCGGCGCTGCCGATGCCGAGCGCGATATCCGCGGCTTTGCGATCAAGTTCTACACCGAAGAGGGCAACTGGGACCTGGTGGGCAACAACACCCCGG
>CAZWFQ010000081.1:0-13711 GCA_964633225.1 uncultured Anaerolineaceae bacterium | reverse complement strand
TCCGCCGCGTTGCCAGCAACGGCATCGGCGTCGAGCGCACCTTCCTCACCCGCTCTCCGCGCGTTGAGAAGGTCATTGTGCTGCGCCATGCCCACGTGCGCCGCGCCAAGCTGTATTTCCTGCGCGATCGCACCGGCAAAGAAGCTCGTCTCAAGCAGAAATTCACTTCCTAATTTCTGTGATATCTGGTTTAATCGGGGTGCAGTTATTTATTGCTGCACCCCTTTTGGTTTAACGATGGAGGACGGCTTATGATCCGCTTACATTACTACAGCCAGGGCGAGCTGCAAAACGCCTGGCCGGTGGAACGGCTGAAAGAGGCCCTGCAAGACCCTCAAGGCCTGGTGTGGCTGGACTTTTCGGGCGAAGACCCCGCAGCATGCGAGCCGATCTTGCTCAAGACCTTCGGCTTCCACCCCCTGGCGGTAGATGATGCCTTACGCGAAAGCCACGTGCCCAAAATCGATGATTGGGAAAACTATCTCTACGTCGTGCTGCGAGATATCAATTTCCACCACACCAGCGGGGATATCGACGCGCCCGAATTGGACGTCTTCTTGGGCAAGAATTTCATCGTCACCCATCACGACCTGACCATCCCTTCACTGGACCGCGTTTGGAACGCCAGCTACCGCGACGACCGCACCTTCCAACACGGCGCCGACCACATCATGTACCGCCTGACCGACGAGCTGACCGCCGACTACATGCAGGTGGTGGAAGAAATGGACGAGGAAATTGAGCTGGTTGAAGACCAGGTCTTCAATAACCCCAGCCCCAGCATGGTGCAGCGCATTTTCACCCTCAAACGGGCCGCCCTGCACCTGCGCCGTATGATGTCACCCCTGCGTGAGGTGATGAACAAGCTGGCACGCGACGATTATGCCGTAGTCGATGCTAAAGACCAGGTTTACTTCCGCGATGTGTACGATCACCTGGTGCGCCTGCACGATATCTCTGAAAGCCTGCGTGACCTGGTCAGCGGGGTTCTGGATACCTACCTATCAGTGGTCAACAACCGCATGAACGAGGTGATGAAAACCCTGACGATCATCACCACCCTCTTTATGCCGCTGTCTTTTGTGGTCGGTTTCTTCGGCATGAATTTCTTCCTGCCCGGAAAGCCCATCACATCTTTCATGGAAACGCCTGTCTTCATTGGCGTGTTGATCTTCTTGCTGCTCACACCGCTTGTCATGTTCATTTGGGTCCGCCGCCGGAAATGGATGTAAAGCCTATGTCGCTCAGCACAAGCGCCTTAAAAGTACAAACTGCCCTGCAAAGCCTGGGCCTGACCCTGACCGTGGTTGAGCTGCCCGATTCAACCCGCACGGCGCAAGAAGCCGCCCAGGCCATTGGCTGCACGGTCGGGCAGATTGTCAAATCGCTGGTCTTCCGCACCCTGCAGAGCAACCGCCCGGTGCTGGTGGAAGCAAGCGGCCCAAACCGGGTGGACGAGGGCAAGTTGGCCGCGCTGCTGGGCGAGCCGGTCGGCAAGGCCGATGCCGACTTTGTCCGCCAGCGCACGGGCTTCGTAATTGGGGGCGTGCCGCCCGTGGGGCATACCGAAGCGCTGTCAACCTTCATCGACCAGGATCTGCTCCAATATACTGAGGTTTGGGCGGCGGCTGGCACCCCGCACGCCGTTTTCAAACTGACCCCGGCAGAGTTGGTGCGCATGACCAATGGGCAGGTGACCACCATAAAGTAATATTTTTTACTTTTGGAGCTTACAAATGCAAAATAAATTATATTGGCTTTTTGCCTTGCTCGCTCTGCTGGCGTTGGCTTGCAATGCAGCCGTTCCTACCGCCGCTCCCCGCTCTGTCCAATCCACCCCTGCTGTTGTTACTGAGGCCGCCGCGCCCTCTGCCCCACAAGCCGTTCAACCCACCCCGCCCCCCACCGCACCGCCCCAGATTACGCCTGCTGGCTTGTTGCTCCAGCCGTCCAACAGCGCAGACCGCTGGCCGCTCTACGATTCCCCCTCTGCTGTCACCGTCCTGCTTTGGGATGGGCGGTTCATGTGGGCCGGCTCACAGGGCGGCGGCCTGGTGCAGTGGAACCCGCAAACCCTGCTGGCGGTGCGCCACACCCAAGCCAGCGGCTTCCCCCTGCTCACCGTCAACGACCTGGCCTTTGACCCGGCAAGTGGTTTCGTATATGCCGCTGGTGACGCTGGGCTGGCCATTTGGGATGGCGCCCAGTGGCGTCACATACGCGCCAAAGAGATGGGCTTCGTCTACGACTCACCCCTGCGCTGTGTACTGTTCGAAAACAGCACCACGCTGTGGGTCGGCCAGGACCAGGCTATCGATATGGGCGGCTTTGGCGATGAGATCATGGCCTCGGGCGGCGGGTTGGCGCGCGGCGATTGGCAAGCCAACACCTGGCAGCATTACGAGGCTCCCGATGCTTTGCTCAGCAACCAGGTCAACGACCTGGCCCTGGATGCCAACGGCACGCTGTGGGTTGCCACCGGTATCTATGGCAATGAGCCAACCGCCGGAGGAATCTCTTTTCGTGATTCTTCAGGCAAATGGGCCCATTACGGCCTGGAGCATGGCGCAGACGGGTTCCAAAACGACCGCGGCCTGGATGGCTACGCCTTTGGCGCGCTGACCATTGGCCCCGACGGCACCATCTATGCCGCCTCACGGCGCGGCGTCAGCTGGTTGGCACCCGGCGCCGGGCAGTGGCAGTCAGCAGCGGCCTGGGATGCGCGCCAGATGGCGTTTGACCCGCAGGGCACGTTGTGGGTGGCCGGGCGCGAGGGGCTTTTTGTGCGCGTGGTAGACAGCCTCTCACCCATCTTTTCACAAAACGAGTACGATCACTACCAGGCCCTGGCCTTTGACGACCAAAACGAGGCCTGGTTTGGCGGCGAAAGTGGCCTGTTTGAACTAGTAGAAGGGCAGGCAGAGGCGCGCCAGGTGCCCGGTGCGCTGCCGGCAAGCTGGGTGACGGATGTGGCCTTCGATGGCGGCGGTGCGCTCTGGCTGCGCACCCGCTCAGCGGTCAGCTCAGCGGTCAGCCGCATCAACGGCGGGCAGGTCGAATATTTTGCCACTGAACGCCAGGCCATCGAAGCCGCCTACCCCTGGACTGGTGAGCAATCCCTGTGGCAAACCGCCCCCGATGGCAGCCTGTGGATCGTAGAAAGCGGTGGGTTTGCCGGCTACAACGGCGCCTGGCAAAGCGTGCCCCTCGACCCGGCCCTGGAAGGCGGCGTGGGCAGCTTTGTAGTTGGGCCTGACGGCCTGATCGTAGCCGTCAACCCGGCCGGCATCAGCCAGTACACCCCCAGCCAAGGCTGGCGCTACACCCCTGTGCCCGAAAGGGTGGTTTACCTGAGTAACCTGGTCTTCGACCCACAGCACAACGCCGTCTGGGGCAGCACCGCTTACTCCAACTTCTTCCCCGGCCAGGCCCTGCGCTTTGACCTGGGCAACCAGGCCTGGACACTGGTGGAAGAGGGCCTCATCGCCGGCGTACCTCCGCAGGGCATTGCCCAGGCCCCCAACGGCGCGATCTGGGTTGCCGGTGCGTCCGGCCGCCTGGCCATCTACCGCCCCGATGGCACCTGGCATACCATTGAAGCGCCTGCCGAGCTGCTGGGTGATGCCGTTGGCTTTGGCGAGATCTACTTCAGCCCTGATGGCAGCACCTGGCTGACGATGTTGAAGCTGTGCGGCTTCGAAGCCATCTGCGTGGATGGCCTGGTGCGCTACAGTGGCGATTCCTGGCAGCAGTTCACCACCGCCAACAGCGGCCTGGCCGACAACTGGATCTCAGATATCGCTTTCGACCCATCCGGCGATCTGTGGTTGGCCACGCGCGCCGGTTTACAGCACATGCCGGCGCCATGAACAATACCTTCACGGCCATCATAGCTTTTCCCCACGCCGAGATTGCGCTCGCAACCACAATCCGCAAGGAGAACAACTGATGAAATTCCCCTCCGCCGCCCCACTCATCCTGCTTGCCGCTCTGTTCCTGGCCGCCTGTTCCGTAGATTTTTCCGAGCAACCTGCCAGCCAGCCGGCCGAACCAGCCGCACCCGCCGAACCGGCCGAGATGGAACATATTGCGCTGCCGATTGTGGCGCGTGGCGCCGGGGGCAATTCTCCAGCGTCCACCGAGCAGATCTTCTTGCCCGACATCGGCCAGGGCGGCCTGCCCACCTCGGCCTGGCAGCTTGCCCCCCAACAAATCGATGCCAGCCAGCCAGAGCAGCGCTATACCTTGATTGTCACTGCACCGTCTATTCAAAGCGTACCCGAGGGTGAATTTGAACCTTTCAACCAGGCTGTGCGGGGGTTTGTGGACGGCCAGGTGGCCGCCTTCCGGGACCTGCTGACGCAAGCCAATCAAGATCAACTGCTTGAGAACGGCGGCATGGCACAGATCAGCTACCAGGTGGCCAGCGCGCCCGGAGACCGGCCGGTTCAACCGGGGCTGGTCTTTGCCAGCAGCCCCACCGCCCTGGCACCTGAGCAGGTCATCTTCCAGGGCGGGCACGACATTTTATCCATATACTTTGAAACAAGCGCTTACACAGGCGGCGCACACCCCAACCAATACCACACCACGCTCAATTACGACCTGACCACCGGCCGCGTCTTGACCCTGGCCGATTTGTTCCGCCCCGGCATCGATGCCGTGCAAAGCGTGGCCGATTACTGCATCAACGATCTCCGCCAGCGCCAGGATATGCTCTTCCCCGATTACGCCACCTCCGGCGCCGCCCCCCGGCCCGAGAACTACCAGGCCTGGAATGTGACCTCCCTCGGCCTGCTGATCACCTTTGACGAGTACCAGGTGGCGCCCTACGCCGCCGGACCCCAAACGGTGCTCATCCCCTACCCGGCGCTGGAAACTTTGTTGGACCCCCTCGGCCCCCTGGGTTTGCTGGCGAAGTAAACAAGAGAGCGGCGACCACCAGAAATGGTGATCGCCGCTCTCCGAAAATCCTCTATCTGCTATTGGATGCGCTCGAATTTTTCGAACGGCACACCGCAGACCGGGCACTTGCCCTCCATGGGGCCCTCGTGCGTATACCCGCAGAAGGGGCAGACGTAGTAATCTGCATCGCCCATATCTTCCTTGGCCTCTACTGCCGCCAATGCCATGCGATACAGCTCCTCGTGGATCTTCTCCACTTCGTAGGCCCAGCGGAAAGTCCTCAACGCCCGCGCCACCGATTCGGTCTCAGCATCCTTGATGAAATCAGGGTACATGCTGGTGACTTCGTAATTCTCGCCCGCGATGGCAACCTTCAGGTTGTCGACCGTGCCGCCAATGCCATCCAAAGCCTTGAGATGGTTCTTGGCATGGATCGATTCGGCCACCGCGGCCGCCCGGAAGAGCTTGGCAACCTGCTTGTAGCCTTCTTCTTCAGCTTTCTGCGCAAAAAATGAGTACTTGCGGTTGGCCTGCGATTCGCCTGCAAAAGCCTCTTTCAAATCTTCAGTTGTTTTCGACATAACGAGCTCCTTATTCTATTGAATATCCCAAAGACACAACTTTCTGAACATGGGTGATTAAAACACAGGTCTGGCGGGCGGGGCGTCACCTTTTGTCCGTGACAAACCTCCCCATTTAGCCCATTTCTCCCACAGCCGCAAAATCATAAGCCACAAAGGGCAGCCCGGCCAATAAGCGCTCCCGGCGCCCGGTCATGAAACGGCATACCCAGGGGTTGTCGTCGTATGGCCCGGGGCCAAAGCTGCGGTGAATGGCCGCATACAGGTCAATCTCGCGCAGCTTCAGGAAGTATGGGATCTCCTTCCACCAGGCCGGGTCCAGGTGGTACTGGCGGCGGTAACCGCGCAAGAACGAAGGTAAAAGCGCCTGCACTTCTGGCAGCGGGTCCTGAAAATTACCGACCGTATAGAAAACCACCATCGCCAGGTCGTAGATGTAATGACCGTAACAGCAGTCGTCAAAGTCAAAGAGCGTGAAGCGGCCCTGCTCATCAACGAAGAAGTTGCCCGGGTGGGCATCCTGGTGTATCAGCCCATAGGCATCGGGCGGCGTGGGCAGGGCATTCAGGTAATGCATCAACTCCCGTAGATGGGCGGCGATCACATCATCACCTGGCGGCAGGAATTTTTCGACCTCGCCGTTGACCGGGCTGTTCCAGGCAAAGCGCACGCAGTCAGCGTGGGGCGGCGTGTAGTGCCGGCTGAGGGCATGCAGGCGCCCTACCAGCTCGCCGTAACGCTCGAGCAGGGGCTCTGTGACCTCAGCCTTGCGCAGGTGCTTGCCGGGGGCCCTGGCAAAAGCCGTCGCCAAGAATTGCTCGCCCTGGCCATCGTCGATGGCTTCCACCAGGTTTTCTCCCGCCGAGAGCAGCGCCCTGGCTACCCCAGCCCCGCCCTCGGCCAGGTAGTTGATCCAATCCACCTCCGCCTGCACAAGCTGCGGGGTGCGGCGGAAGCTGTGCCCGAGGCGCAGGATGCCGGGCTGGCCATTTTGCGTGAATTCATACATAAAGCTCTCAAAGCCATCCAGCAGCTCAATTTGCCCTTCGGCAATGCCGTAGCGCTGCATGGCAGCTTTGAGAATATCGTCGGTGAAGCGGTCTTTGATGCGCGGTTCCATAGATTCTCCTGAGACCCAAGTTTACCCCAAAAAACTTTTGGGGATCCACCCAAATTCTTCATAATTTTCCAATTTTTGTTTAACATTTTCTAAATATGGCCTGTCTATAATAACGTCAACATGGAGGTTCAAATGACTGTCAAACGAGCTTTGTATGCCTTCTTTGTGATCTGCGTAGCCGGCGCATCGGCCGTGTTGGGCGCCCTGACCGGCGGGGTGGCAGTGTACCAGCTTGTGGGCCAAAAGCTGCCCACCGCCCAGGCTGACCTGGTGGCAGAGGCCAGCCAACCCAGCCCTGCTGAGATCCAGCCCAGCCTGATCCTCAACACCACGGATATCCAGACCAGCGTGACCCAGGCGGTAGAAAGCGTGACCCCCGCCGTGGTGACCGTGGTAGGCGTCATCCCTGGCCAGCGCACCTTCTTCGGCATGACCGGCGATGCGACCGTCAGTGGCAGCGGCGTTTTCATCTCAGAAGACGGCTACCTGTTGACCAATAACCATGTCATCGCAGACGCCAAGGCCATCACGGTCGTGCTTGCAGATGGCTCTCAGCAAGAGGCCAGCCTGGTGGGCAGCGACATCTATGCCGACCTGGCGGTGTTGAAGACCGAAGGCCCCGTGCCAGCCATGGCCCGGCTGGGCAATTCAGACCTGCTCAACCCTGGCGAGACGGTCATCGCCATTGGCTCGCCGTTGGGCGAATTCAAGAACACGGTCACGGTGGGCGTGGTCAGTGCCACGGGGCGCTCCATCGATACCGGCTATGGCTATTCCATCGAAGACCTGATCCAGACAGATGCCGCCATCAATTCTGGCAATTCGGGCGGGCCGTTGGTGAACCTGGCTGGCGAAGTGATCGGCCTGAACACGCTGGTGGTGCGCAACAGCAACAGCGGCACCCTGGCCGAAGGGCTGGGCTTTGCCATTTCGGTCAACACGGCCCAGGCCGTGGCCGAGCAGATCATCCAGAATGGCTTTTTTGCCCGCCCCTCCCTGGGCATCAATTGGGAGGCCATCAACCCTCGCCTGGCGGCTTACTACAACCTGCCCGTCTCGTGGGGTGTATATATCACCGAAGTCAAAGCCGGCGGCGCGGCCAGCCAGGCCGACCTGGAAGTTGGCGACATCATCACCGCCGTCGACGGAGTGGCGCTGGACGACACCAATTCCTTCGTCAACCTGCTTTTCGATCACCAGCCCGGCGACCAGGTAGTGGTTACGGTGGCACGCGGCAGCCGCACTTTGGAGGTGCCAATGACATTGGGCGCCTCTCAATCCGGCGGATGACGTTTCTCTCCAGTATGCAAAAACGGGTGTGATGCGGTGCAGAGCGCCGCGTCACACCCGTTTTTGCATATCACCGGTGAGGGCAGTTTTTAGCTGAAATGACGTTCTTCTGGGTGATCGTACTCGTCTGAGTGGCAAAGCAAGAGCAGCGAACGAGAGGGGATAATCCCTGGATTGTGCCAGCGGTGCGGCAGGCGCGCTTCAAAGATCAAGCTGTCGCCCGGCTCGAGCGTAAAAGCCTGCCCATCCACTTCATAGCCCAGCTTGCCTTCCAGGCAATAGATAAATTCCAGGCCAGTATGCACGATAGGCGTCTTACCACTGTAGGCTTGCGGATTCAATGTAACCATAAAAGGTTCCAGCCCAGGGCGCGCAAAGCCCGCCTTGAGATCCTCCAACATGCCATGCGCGAAATCATCCACCTGCCGCCCGCCCGCCTTTTGGAACACAATCGCTTGCAAAGGGATTTGGGATTCAAAGAAGGCTGTAATTGGCACCTCAAGCGCGGATGCAATTTGCTGCAGGGTGCTCACACTGGGAGAGGTTTTACCATTCTCGATCAGGCTGAGCGTGTTGACATTCAAACTGCTCTGCTCTGCCAGGAAGCGAATTGACAGGCCGCGTTCCGTACGCAGCGCTCGCAGCCGGCGACCGACAGTAATATTATTGACTGTTTGGGTAATGGGAGAACTGATTTTTGCCATTGACGCAAAATGGCCTGGCTCAGGTCATCGCCTGGGCCAGGCCATTAACCCTTCTGAATTTATCTCTGGGTTGAGGCCAGAAGGCTTATTCCATGCTTGGTTTCCAAACTTCCCAAACCTTGCCCACCAGGTCGGGGCCGGGTTTGAGGGCGGGCTTGCCAGGTTCCCAACCAGCCGGGGTAGCTTCTTTGCCGCCCGAGGCGCGCACGTGCTGGAAAGCCTGGATCTGGCGCACCGATTCGGAAAACTTGCGCCCAACCGGCGGGGTCAATACTTCCATCGCCTGGATCACGCCATCTGGATCAATGATGAACCGACCGCGCAACTCGATGCCCTGGGTCTCATCCCATACACCATAGGCGCGGCCCACGTTACCGGCCTGGTCAGAGGCCATATGGAAGGGGATGCCTCCTTCTACCATCTTTGAAAGCTCATGATCGTTCCACATCTTATGCACAAAGTGGCTGTCAACACTAACCGAGATCACCTCAACGCCTAAGCCCTGCAGCACCGGGTATTTGTCGGCGACCGCCGACACTTCCGTCGCTCAGACAAAGGTGAAGTCACCGGGGTAAAAGCACAATAGCACCCACTTACCGGCAAAATCAGATAGCTTAACCGGTCCAAAGCTGCCTTTATAGTACGCTGGGGCAGTGAAATCAGGGGCTTTCTGTCCAACACGAGCAGTCATAGAAGGTTCCTTTCTTTCGGGAAGATCTAGGGAGGGAAGAGGGGTAGAGGTGGCGGGCTCTTGGCCCGAGACGGTGCCCGTCACACGAGCACATCCTGCAGTTTCTGCCATAGTTTCTCCTTTCAAAGGGTTCGTATGTATTCCACCTTGTTGCATTAAGAACCTATCCGATAATTCGGGGGATGTGGGTGTTTGGCGGCGCTATGCGTCGCCAAACACCCACGCCTAAATAATTTCCGGACAGATACGAATGATTATACAACCAAAATATTAGTTGTGTCGTGCAATTTCATAAGAATTTGGCCGGGATCGTTCCGCCTGGCAGCCTGGCACAAATTAAGGCCGCCCGCCCCCGAAACCGCCGCCACCACCGCCGCCTCCACCACCGCCGCCTCCACCGGCGCCATTGCCAAACCCACCCGTGCTGCTGCTGAGAATGGCCTGGTAAGCCTCGGCACTCAGGTACTGCGGCTGGTAAACCTCACCGGTCTGGTTGCTCAACACCGAGACAAAAGCCTTCAGGTGATTGTAAGAACCGTTCAAGAGATTATTGAAGATCTGTTGAATATCGGCATTGTCGATCAAGGCCAGGTCTTCTTGCAGGTCAAGGATATCAATTTCTTCGATTGCTGCGCCCACCTTGATGGCGTCAGCCAGCGAGGCGCTGCCCTGGGCCACCAGTTCATTGTAGAGCGCCTGGAGATCGGGGTTTGTGAACACCCCCACCTCACCCAAAGCCGGGTCACTCAACCCATAGCGATCAAGCAAAGCCTTGACCGCATCGGTGTGAGCCTGTTCGCTCTGGCTGATATTCTGGAAGAGCGGCAGCCCCCACTGGGCATACAAGGTGACGTACACATCATGGGCCAGCTTTTCTTCTTCACGCATGTAGAGCAAAGCCGCGGCTTCCTCAGCGCTCAGTTCGCCAGGGGCCGCCGCAAATAGGCCCGTCTGGTCCAATCCATTGCCCGCCGCGCCGCTGCCTGCCGCGCTATTTCCAGCGCCGTTGCCACCGGCAGTATTACCACCGCCGCCAGCAAAACCATTGCCGCCTCCCTGGCTGGCAAAATCCAGCGCGGCATCCTGTATTTCGCTGGATGGCTCAAGCGGCACAGCCTGGCTGTCATCATCGTAACCGGTTGGCTCACTGACCTGGTTAGCAGCAGCCTGCCCGCCAGCCTGGTCTACGGCCCCATATCCATTTGCATTGCCAGTCGACACCGGGGCACAGCCCGCCGTGCCAAGAACCAGCGCTCCCAACAAAACGATCAATGCTGTGGTGATCATTATTCTCTTAGACATTGTCTTTTACCTTTCTTATTTCTCTAGTGGGTGAAAAGAGACACTTTAGCTGCTCTTACCCATTTGCTGATGATTCTATCTTACCTGATTGTTGTGAAGAATTTATGAAGTCAGAGCGAAGGAGTGATGAAGAAAGCCCGCTTGCGCCTGGCCATTGAAAGGGCAAAGTTCTTTGCAACCTTTTCTGCCTGGCAGCATCTAAGAAATTGTGAGTATTTATCCGATAATTTTGGGGATGTTCCCAAATTTTCGGACAGTTTCTAAGCAAAATTCATTCGATCAATTTCTGGGAGAAAAAGCCATGTTCAAAGTAAATGAAGCAAACTGGGATCGTATTGTGCGTGCCCTGCTGGGCATCGTCCTGCTCTACCTGGGGTTTGGCGGCGTGTTGGCGGGCACACTGGGCATCGTCGTGGGCATCTTGGGCGCCATCCTGCTAATCACCGGGCTGGTGGGTTTCTGCCCGCTCTACACCCTCTTCAAGTTCAGCACCAAAAAGTAATGGACTTCTTCGAACGCTTAAAGCAAGCCCCGCTGCCGGTGGTGGTAGATTTTTGGGCGCCCTGGTGCGGCCCCTGCCGCGCCATTGACCCAGTGCTCAAGAAGCTGGGGGCCCAATATGCCGGGCGCGTGGAAGTGTGGAAGGTCAATGCAGACGAGCAGCCCGATCTGCTGCGCAGCCTGCGCATTTACGGCATTCCAACCCTGGTGGCCTTCAAAGACGGCCAGGAGGTAGCCCGCCGCACAGGCGCCGCCTCACCCGATGCCCTGGCGCCTCTCTTTGAGGCGGCTCTATCAGGCCAAAAACCGGTTCAGGTTGGGCCAGCCCCCTGGGAGCGCCTGCTGCGCCTGGCGGCGGGGACTGTCCTCATCATCCTGGCTTTTCAAAACAATACCCCCTGGTTCGCCCTGCTCTTGGGCATCTTGGGGCTGGGGGTGGCCTTCAGCGCCGTTTACGACCGCTGCCCGATTTACAAAGCAATCACCGAACGCTTGAAAAAGCCGGTTCCCTAAACCCGAAAAGGAGCGATGTTGGCCAACATCGCTCCTTCGTTTTATGAGCAGTGATACAATTGGGCCATGACCCCTTCACCCTTACCCCGCTCAAGCCCCGAGGCGCAAGGCATCCCTTCCAGCGCCGTTGCCGAGTTTGTGAAGCGCATCGAAAAATCCGTCCAACACCTACACAGCTTCATGCTGCTGCGCCATGGGCAGGTGGTGGCAGAGGGCTGGTGGCATCCATACCGCTCAGACGCGCCGCACATGCTCTTCTCGCTCAGCAAGAGCTTCACTTCCACCGCGGTGGGGCTGGCGGTTGACGAAGGGCGCTTGAACATCGATGACCCCGTGCTCAAGTTTTTCCCCGCAAACGCGCCCAAAAGGATCAGCCAGAACCTGGCTGCCATGCAAGTGCGCCATTTGCTCTCCATGTCCACCGGGCACGATGTGGACAGCACCGAGCGCACCATGCGCGGCCGCAATCCCTTCAAGGCTTTTCTCTCGATGCCGGTGAAGCACCAGCCCGGCACGCACTTTGTTTACAACAGCGGGGCCACCTACATGCTAGCAGCCATCGTCCAAAAGCTGACCGGCCAGACCCTGATGGAATACCTGACCCCGCGCCTCTTCGAGCCGCTCGGCATCCAGGGCGCATCCTGGGAAAGCCACCCCAACGGCGTCAACTTTGGCGGCTGGGGGCTCAACATCAAAACCGAAGATATCGCCCGCTTTGGGCAGCTTTACCTGCAAAAGGGCCACTGGCAGGGTCGGCAGCTCATCCCGGCTGCCTGGGTCGAACAAGCCAGCTCCAAGCAGATCGACAATGGCCCCGATAAGAACCTCGATTGGGCGCAGGGCTACGGCTTCCAGTTCTGGCGCTGTCAGCCCGCCGGGGCTTACCGCGGCGATGGCGCCTTTGGGCAGTACTGCGTGGTGCTGCCCGAACAAGACGCCGTGCTGGCCATGACCGGCGGAACGGCAGAAATGCAGCCCGTGCTCAATATCCCCTGGAAGGTGCTGCTGCCCGCCATGCAGCCCGCCCCCCTGCCCGAGAACGCCCCCCTGGCCCAGGCCCTGGCGCGTTCACTGAAGAAGCTGGCCTTCCTGCCGCCCTCTGGCGCCATTACATCGCCCCTGGCAGAGCGCTTCTCGGGCCGAACCTTCACCTTTGCCCCCAACCAAGAGACCCTGCATTCCCTGTGCTTCGACTTCGCCGACAACAGCCTCACCTACCGCTTGTTGGGCGGCGGGGAGCGGCGCGGCAAGCACAGCCTGCGCTTTGGCCGCGGGGACTGGGTGGAGGGCGTATCCGTTCTCGGCGCACCCGCGCCCATGAAAGTGGCTGCCAGCGGGGTCTGGAGTGCCGAGGACACCTTTACACTGACCCTGTGCAACTACGAGACGCCCTTCATCGCCAGCCTGGCTTTCACCTTTGCCCCCGGGCAGGTAACCTACAAATCCAAAGTCAATGTCGACTTTGGCCCCACCGAAAAACCGGTCCTGGTAGGAAAAAGCCAAGGCTGAGCAAGGGCCCATTTGCCGGTACTGTCCTTTCAGGTTTTAAAAGTGAACATAAAAGAGCATAATGGCCGCATCTTCAATCACCCCCTCTGATTTTCAAGCCAACTGGAAGCCAAAATTCTTCACCATCTGGGGCGGGCAGGCCCTGTCATTGGTCGGCTCATCGTTGGTTCAGTTTGCCCTGGTCTGGTACCTGACCCAAGAGACCGGCTCTGCCACCATCCTGGCGACTGCCACCCTCATCGCCCTCCTGCCGCAGATCTTCCTGGGGCCATTCGTAGGGGCGTTGGTAGATCGCTGGAACCGGCGCGTGATCATGATCGTGGCCGACACCTGCATTGCCCTGGCAACCGCCGTGTTGATGGTCTTGTTCGCCCTGGAAATCATCCAGACCTGGCATATTTTTGCCTTATTGTTCGTGCGCTCCTTGGGCGGCGCATTCCACCAGCCCGCCATGACGGCCTCATCCTCTTTGATGGTTCCCCAGGAACACCTGGCGCGCGTTGCCGGTATGAACCAGGCCTTGCAGGGGCTAGTGGGCATATTTGCGCCGCCGCTGGGTGCGCTGCTGCTCGGCCTGATGCCCACACAAGGTGTG
>CAZWFQ010000080.1:0-13796 GCA_964633225.1 uncultured Anaerolineaceae bacterium | reverse complement strand
GGGACGGATTATAGCGGAGGCATTGCACTATGACAAGGTCGCAACGATAATAACATCCAAAATGGATACCCATTCTTACTTGCTTGTGGTAAACTTGAAAGACCCAACAAGGTATCAGGAGGAGCTGTGGCAGATCAACTCAAACGTCTCCTATATATAGAAGACGAAGAAGAAATGATCGACCTGGTGCGGTTGATCCTCAGCCGCCGCGGGTTTGAAGTGCTAGGCGCAAACGGCGGACGGCAGGGTCTGGATATGGTTCGCAAAGAACATCCCGACCTGGTGCTGCTTGACCTGATGATGCCGGATATGGATGGCTGGGATGTATACCAGCAGATGAAGGCCGATGACAGCACACGCGAGATCCCGGTCATCGTAGTCACTGCCAAAGCCCAAAGCATCGACAAAGTGCTGGGGCTGCACATTGCCAAAGTAGAAGACTATATTGCCAAGCCTTTCAGCCCTCAAGAGTTAACGGACAGCGTTGAAAAGGTCCTAGCCCGACGGCAAGCGCCGCAATAAAACCAGGCACAACCCCAGCGGGGCGGCGAAAGTCGCCCCGTTTTTACATGGCCATCCGGCCTGCAAGAAAAGATGAAATACGTTTCAATCACCAATCTCACCACCCCCCAGGCTCAGCCGGTAATCGCCCGTTACTGCGCTTCCTTTTTATGCCAGTTGCGCGGGCTGATGTTTCGCCCCAGCCTGCCTAATAATGAAGGTCTCTTGCTGGTGCAGGGCCGAGACAGCCGCCTGGAATCTTCAATTCACATGATGTTCATGCGCATGGACCTGACCATTGTTTGGATCAATAGTGCCAACGAGGTGGTGGATGTGTGCCTGGCGCGCCGTTGGCGACCGGCCTACTTCTCACAGCGCCCTGCCCGCTACGTGCTCGAGTTAAATGCTGCCCGGCTCACCGATTTCCAGGCCGGCGACAAGCTCCAAATTTCAGAAACCTGGCTCGATTCATAAGTTACCAATTATGCTACGTTACCTTCGTCCTCTTATCTTAATTTGCCTGGTGGCAGTGCTGCTTTGGCCCACCGGATGGGCCGCGGCCCAAGATGTGACCCCTTCTGGCCCCATTTACATCGTCCAGTCGGGCGATACCCTATGGAGTATCTCACTGCGCTTTGGCGTTTCACAGGCCGACTTGCAAGCCGCCAACAATCTCAGCGATCCCAGCCAGATCAGAGCCGGCGACAAGATCATCATCCCCGGGATGGAAGGCATCCAGGGTGTGTTAACCACCCAAGAAGTGCCCTTTGGAGAAACCCTGCACAGCCTCAGCCTGCGCTACCAGGTGGCAGAGGACACATTAATCCAGCTCAACCGCATCACCAGCCCGCAAGAGCTTTATGCCGGCAGTTCACTTGTCATTCCTCAAAATGAAGATACGCCTGCCCCAGGCCGGCGGCTGGCGCTATCGGCCGGGCAATCTTTGCTTGAGCTGGCCATTGCAAACGGCAGCGACCCTTACTCGTTATCCGCAGCCAACGACCTGGCTGGCACATGGGCCGCTATGCCTGGCGAGGTGCTGCGCCTGCCTGGCACGGCAGACGATGGTCCAGGGGCGTTGCCATCGGCGATAACCGCCATCAAGCTGACCCGGCTGGCACAAGGCGTTACCGCCCAGATGGATCTTATGGCCCCTCCCGGCCTGACCCTGAGCGGCAGCCTGCTTGGCCACGCAATTAACTTTTTCCCCTCTAGCGAAGGACGTTACACTGCATTGACAGGGGTTTATGCCATGCAGAAACCGGGGGTTTATACGCTGACGCTGCAAGGTACACTGCCCGATGGCGCAATCTTTGCTTTCAGCCAGCAGGTCTTGGTGCAAAGCGGTGAATACCTCACCCGTCTCTCGCCCTTGATCGTGGACCCGGCGGGCCTGGATCCGGCCATTACCCGCCCTGAAGACGAGATGTGGAATACCCTGGCCCAACCCGCCACGCCCCAGCAGCAATGGGAAGGTGTTTTTCAATTCCCAATGCCAGCCATCTACATTGATGGCTACTCAGACTACTTTGGGGTGCGCCGGTATTATAATGATGACCCGAATCTCTATTTCCATACCGGCCTGGATATTCCTGCTGCAATCGGGGTCGAAGTTTATGCCCCAGCCCCAGGCAAGGTAGTGTTTGCCGGGCACCTGGCAGTGCGCGGCTGTGCGATCATGATCGATCATGGTTTGGGCATCTATTCAGGTGTAATGCATTTGCAAGAAGATCCCGATACAAAGGAATGCAGCGGGGTCTTGGTTCAAGTGGAACAGCAGGTTGATGTGGGACAGTTGATTGGCCTGGTGGGCAATACAGGCTTACGCACCACAGGCTCTCACCTACACTGGGAGATGTGGTCTGGAGGGGTGCAGATCGACCCGATGGATTGGATGATCCAGCAGTTCCCCTATTCTGAACTGTAATAAGCTTCCAAAATTTGGCGGGCCTGTTCGACCATGTGCGCGGGCACCAGAATTTCAACCGCGCCCAGGGTTCCCAGGGTTACCTGTAAAACTGGGCCTAAGCCTTCCTGGCTTAAGACTACCTGAACGCCCTGAGCCTCTAGCATCCCTCTCAGGATCTCGGCCTGCAGCAGTCCATCTACCCGATCTACTACCTGCCATTGATCTTCAGACATAGCGCACCTCCAACATCATTATAGCGTATATTTTGCCAATCGCTTCTCCCGATACATCGTGTATAATTATAAGGCGCGTAAATTATGCAAAAATGGCGTTTGAGGCCTGTTTTTTGGCGCGTCTCTGTTCGAATCCGAATTATACGGATGCGGGCAGTAATTTGGACGAATAATATAGGATGATTTTTCTAATACAACACGGTTGAGGCGAATTATGACGGCTGCGGCACCCCTACTACTCCGTGAGGATTATTGGGAAACCTTTGAGCTGCTGGGCGAGGATCGCGAGTTCCTATACAGCCATCTCATGGATACCGAAACTCCTCTGACAACCCCCGAGCTTTTGACGGCACTGGTCAAAGAGCGTATTCAGCGCGAGAAAGCCGCCATTGAGGCACAGCGCCGCTCTGGGGATGATGTTTATCTACCCAAAGACACCTACAAGCTCAAACAACACCTGGTTTTCCCGGCATTCAATTGGCAGCGCGGCCAGATCAACAACATCCGCCCGGGGCAAAACCCAGACCTGGGTGAATTCCAGGTGATCGAAGTGGCCTTTAAAGATGGTGAGCTCAAAGAGTTTGCCTCTGGGCTGGCCAACCACCCCTTGAATGAGCCACCGGAAATTGAGGTCGAAGAGCCAAGCCTTGACCAGGCCGCCGTGATGGAAAAACACGGCCACGCCTTGCAAGCACGCCTGGAAGCAGATCTGCTCAAAGACCCTGACTTCGTGCGCATCGCCGGGCGTTGGTTCCCGCGAGCTTTGCTGGTGGATATCAATGCCGGTCACTTAAACCTGGCTGAGGCCGTGCTGGATATGGCTGGCGGCGGCCCCCTGCCCACAACCACGCTGTTGGAGCAGGTTGGCCTGGCTACCGATGTGAATTCTAAGCTGGTTGAATTCTCACTCGACCTGGCCCTGCAAGAAGACCCACGTTTTGACGAGGTTGGCCCAGCCGGCGAAGTATTGTGGTTCCTCAACCGCCTGGAACCCGAAGCCGTCTTACAGATCCCTTCCTGGCTGCGCTACCACGAGATTGAACATGACCACAGCTTGTTAACTGCTGAGATGCTCGATCTTGAAAAGAAACTGGATGACGAGCTGTCCAACCTGGGTGGTGAAAAACCGTCCACGGTGATCAATGAAGTTCAGGTGCCTTTGATCTATCCACACTGGCGGGCAGGCACCCTGCCGCTTTCCAGCCGGATCTGCCACCTGTTCCCCACCGCTTATGAAACCCCGCGCATCCGCTTCACGCTGGTAGATGGGGAAACAGGCCAAAAGTTCCCCGCCTGGGTCGTGCGCCAGAACCGCTATGTTTACGGCCTGAAAGAGTGGTATGAGACGCGCGGCGTGATGCCCGGAAGCCTGGTGAAGGTGCAGCGCAGCGCAAACCCGGGTGAGGTCACCATCCTATGCGATACGCAGCGCGGCACCCGTGATTGGATCCGCACCGTGCTGGTTGGCTCTGACGGCGGCATCGTCTTTGCCATGCTCAAACAGATCGTCACCGCCACTTACGATGAACGCATGGCAGTGGCAATCTCAGACGCAGAGGCCATCGACCTGGTCTGGAAACAAGCTCAAAAAGACCGTGTACCCTTTGAACGCACTGTGGTCAACACAGTACGCGAGCTGTCAAAGCTCAACCCGCAAAGCCACGTCCATGCCAGCGAGTTGTATGCGGCCATTAATGTTGTCCGCCGCTGCCCGCCGGGCCCTATCTTTGCTCTGCTGGCATCAAGACCCTGGTTCATCCATGTTGGTGACCTGCACTTCCGCTTCGACGACTCGGAGAAAGCATAATGCCCCTACCTCCTGAAACCAAACGGTTCAGCCTTGTCAAGCCCACCATCCAGACCCACTTTCACATCGATTTTGAATGGTGGGGCCAGAGCGATCGCGACTGGCGAGTTTACTTACATACGCTGCTCTGTCCAGAGCACCAACAGATCTTTGCCGAGCTGCCCGAGAATCACATGGTGGACTGGGTGGATATGGAGACCGCCGAGGTGCAGCGTGTGGACGGACTACAGCATGTGCTGATCACCCACTGCGCCCGGCAAGAGGGTTTCATCACCGAACACACCTCGTTGGTTGAAGCTGTCTTTCGCATTTTCTTGGCCAATGGCAACGTGGCCATGAGCCCGGTGGAGTTGGGTGCGCAACTCAACCGCTCACCAGACATGATCCTCAAGACCCTGATGGGCGGGCGGATCTATCGAGGTTTGCGACCGCACCTGTCAAATTAGCGCCCGAGAAAAGGGACATGGTGTATGCCCCTGTAGCTCAACGGACAGAGCAGCAGCCTTCTAAGCTGTTGGTTGTGGGTTCGAATCCCGCCAGGGGCGCCTGGTAAGCTGGAATAAAGGTAGCTAATTGGGAGAGAAAGATGAAAATTGAACGTACTGGTATCTTAAAATTTACTGGAAAAGATGTCACTGTGGTCGGGCCGGATCTTCAAGTGGGACAAAAGGCCCCAGAATTCACCGTCCACGCTTCGGATTGGTCGCTCTTCAAAGGATTGAAACATACGGCGGGCAAAGTGCGCCTGATTGGTTCCCTACCATCTCTGAACACCTCGGTCTGCGATCGCGAAACCCGGCGCTTCAATCAAGAGGCGGCTGCTTTAGGTGAAGATGTCGCCATCTTGATGCTCAGCATGGACCTGCCCTTTACACTCAAAAGTTGGTGTGGCGCGGCCGGCATTGATAAGGTGATTACCCTTTCCGATCATCAAAAAGCTGACTTCAGTAAGAAATACGGCGTACTGCTCAAAGAGACCCGCATCTTACGCCGGGCCATCTTTGTGGTAGACCGCGGCGGGCTAATAGCTTACGCCGCATATATGCCGACCCTGGGTGACGAGCCGCAGTACGAGGCCGTCTTACAGGCGGCCCGAACGGCATTAAATGGTTAGGTTACACCGGGCAGCCCCGTTCACCCGGGCAGCCCAAGGAGTACGACCATGGTTGACCTGTACTTGAAATCCGACACGCAGCATCCTGGCTGGTTCATTTCTGAAGATCCCCAAAATGTGCTTTCAGAGATGCCGCGCTGGCGAATCGGCGACCGCCCTTACGTATGGCGTCCGCCAACCGATGTTTTCGAGACCGAAGATACCATTATCGTGCGCGTCGAAATTGCTGGCATGCGCAAAAGTGATTTCTCCATCTCTTTACTGGAACGCAGCCTGAGTGTACGCGGTGTGCGCCAGGATACATCAGAGCGGCGCTCTTACCACCAAATGGAAATCCCTTTCGGCGAATTCAGCACCGAGATCGAGCTGCCCTACCCTGTCCTGGCCGACGAAGTACAAGCCCTTTACGGCGATGGCTTTTTGAAGCTAATTTTACCCAAGGCGCCCACCTTACAAACGAAAGACGGGAGTTAAAATACCACACGCTTTATGTCTGCATCCCGCTGGAACATATTGAAAACCCTTAAATGGGCGAATACCGATGACTGGCCTGAAGGCGAGTTAGCATTGCGCGAATTGTCCTTAGAGCTCATCACCCTGGCACCTGAGGGCCAATCCCACGAAACCCTATTTGGCGTTCCTGAAGCCAATCCCGACCAGGTGTCGATCGAGCTTCCACCCGGTTCTGAGACAACCAATCCCCCCGCGCTGGCCCCCAAGCTGCCAGCCGTCTTACCCATCCTGCCGCTGCGCGGCCTGGTAGTCTACCCCAACACGGCTGTCCCGCTCACCATCGGGCAGCCGCGCTCCATCCGGCTGGTGGACGATGTGGTCGCCGGCGAAGACCGCCTGATCGGCCTGGTGACCTCGCGCGACCCCGAACTGGAGATCCCTGAGCCGAAAGACCTCTACCCCCTGGGCACCATTGCCATGGTGCACCGCTTGTTCCGGGCCCCCGATGGCACCATCCGCCTGCTTGTGCAGGGCATGTCACGCTTCAGGGTGGGTGAATTTATCCAGACGGAGCCCTACCTCAAAGCGCACGTCCACCCCGAACCCGAAACGATCGAGGATGGGGTTGAGACCGAAGCGTTGGCCCGCAACGCTCGCGACCAGTTCAATCACATCGCAGAGATGGTGCCTTCCATTCCACGCGAGCTGGTCACCTCCATCCAGGCTATTGAAGACCCTCTGCAAACCGTTTACACCATTGCCAACTTCCAACGCATGGACCTGGCAGATGCCCAGACCCTGCTGGAGATCAACTCGACCAGAGAAAAGCTGCACAAGCTGGTCAATATTCTGACCCACGAAATCGAAGTGCTGGAGATTGGCCAAAAGATCCAGAACGAAGCCCGCTCTGAGATCGAAAAGATGCAGCGCGAATATTTCTTGCGCGAGCAGCTCAAAGCCATCCAGCGCGAGCTGGGCGAAGGCGACGAACAAGCAGCCGAGGTGGAAGAGCTGCGCAAGAAGATCGATGCCGCCCATATGCCTGAAGAAGCCGGGAAACAAGCCCGCCGCGAGTTAGAACGCCTCTCACGCTTGCCGACTGCGGCAGCCGAGTACGGCGTGATCCGCACCTACCTGGATTGGCTGGTGGCCCTGCCCTGGTCAGCCACCACCGAAGATAACCTGGAGATTGCCCATGCCCGCCAGGTGTTAGATCAAGACCACTACGGGCTGGAGGACGTCAAAGGACGCATCCTTGAGTACCTGGCTGTACGCAAGCTGCGCCAGGAGCGTTCTGCTGAGCTAGAAGCAATCCCCACGGATGATATCCGCCGCCTGCGCGAGGGGGTTATCTTGTGCTTTGTTGGCCCACCCGGGGTAGGCAAGACCTCGCTGGGGCGTTCCATTGCCCACGCCATGGACCGCAAGTTCATTCGCATTTCTCTGGGCGGCGTGCGCGACGAGGCCGAGATCCGCGGCCACCGCCGCACCTACATTGGGGCCATGCCCGGGCGCATCTTGCAGGCCATCCGGCGGGTCGAATCGCACAACCCGGTCTTTATGCTCGACGAGGTAGATAAGCTGACCTTCGACTTCCACGGCGACCCGGCATCGGCGCTGCTGGAAGTGCTCGACCCAGAACAAAACGCTGAGTTCCGTGACCACTACCTGGAAGTAGCTTACGATCTATCCCAGGTCATGTTCATCACCACAGCCAACCTGCTCGAGCCAATCCCGGCGCCGCTGCGCGACCGCATGGAAATCATCGAACTATCTGGCTACACCGAGACCGAGAAATGCGCCATCGCCACCCAATACCTGATTCCGCGCCAGGTGCGCGAGAACGGCCTGCGGCTTGAGGAAGCCGTCTTTAGCCAGGCGGCTTTGCAGACTATCATTCGCGATTACACGCGCGAAGCCGGGGTGCGCAACCTGGAACGCGAAATCGGCTCCATCTGCCGTAAAATTGTCACCACCATTGCCGAAGGCAAAACAAGCAAGGTAGAGATCACTCCTGAAATTGTACGCCAATACCTGGGCCGGCCGCGCTTCTTCGGTAACGAAGAGATTGCCGCCCGCACCGCCATACCCGGTGTAGCCACCGGCCTGGCCTATACCCCCGTGGGCGGCGATGTGCTGTTCATCGAGGCCAGCCGCATGCCCGGCAGCAAAGGCTTCCAGATCACCGGCTCTCTGGGCAACGTCATGCAAGAATCGGCCCGCGCCGCCCTCTCTTATGTGCGCTCGCGTGCCAAGGCCCTCAAATTGGAACAAAGCTTCTTTGAGAAATCTGATTTCCACCTGCATATTCCAGCCGGGGCTCAGCCCAAAGATGGCCCATCTGCCGGCGTCACCATGGCGACGGCAATCGTCTCTCTCGTTTCGGGCCGCCCTGTGCGCTCTGATGTGGGCATGACGGGCGAGATCACCCTGCGCGGCCAGGTGCTGCCCGTGGGCGGCATCAAAGAAAAAATCCTGGCGGCCCATCGCAGCGGATTGAAGACGGTCATCTTGCCCAAGCGCAACCAGGCCGACCTGGAAGACCTGCCAGCCGAAGTGCGCGATGCCATCCAATTTGTCTTTGTAGAAACCGTAGACGAGGTGCTGGAAGCCGCCCTCGAACCAAATGCTGTTGCATCAGAGGCTGAATCAAAGCCAGAAAAGAAAAAATCAAGGGCCCAAGCTTCTGCAAAAGCCCCAACCCAACCAAAGACCAGATCAAAAACCGATCCTGATGGGGTACCAAATGAATAAAGTAATGTTGATTGAAGATGACCGCACCATGCTCAGCTTGCTCAAAACCTTATTGGGTATGGAAGGTTTTGAAGTGGTGATTGCCGGTGATGAGAGTATCGAGGTAGTTCACCAGGCCCTAAAAGATGAGAAACCTGCCGCTGTGCTGCTGGATGTAAACCTGCGCCACATGAACGGCCTGGATGTCTTGCGACAGATACGCCAGGATCCCGAGTTAGAGAGCGTGCGCGTGGTCATGTCTTCGGGCATTGATTACAGCGAACAGTGCCTGGCAGCCGGCGCTCAAGACTTCATTTTGAAACCCTACATGCCCGATGATCTGATCAAAAAGATCCACCAGGCGATTGGCGATTAATACCCATTGAAAGAAATGGAGACAACGCCTGATATGAAAGAAACAAGAATTGTGAATAAAAAGAAAAATTCCCCTCGCGCCGCCCTACAGTGGCGCTCAATAGATCTACACCTCCACACCCCGGCTTCCAGTGATTTCCAACAACCTGAGATCCGTTACCTGGATATCTTACAGCGTGCGGAAGCGCGCGGCCTGGATATCATCGCCTTCACCGACCACAACACTGTCGCCGGGTACCGCCAGATGCGGCAGGAGATTGAACAGCTTGAAATGCTGGAACGCCTGAACCGCATCTTGCCAGAAGAGCAATCGCGCTTGCGCGAGTACCGCCGCCTGACCGAGAAGATCCTCATCTTGCCAGGCTTTGAGTTCACCGCCACCTTTGGTTTTCACATCCTGGGCATTTTCCCACTCGAGACCCCCCTGCGTGAGCTGGAGCACCTGCTGATCGATCTCAACATCCCCACTGATCAGCTTGACCTTGGCTCGGCAACGGTGGGCGCCACCAGCGACGTGCTGACCGCCTACCGCCTGATTGATGAGGCCGGCGGGCTGGTGATTGCCGCACACGCCAATTCCAGCAACGGCATCGCCATGCGTGGGTTCCCAATTGGCGGGCAAACTAAGATTGCCTATACGCAAGACCCCCACCTGCACGCCCTTGAAGTGACTGACCTGGAACAGCGCGGCGCCCGCACCACGGCTGCCTTTTTCAACGGCACCAAGCCAGAATACCCCCGCCGCATGCACTGCATCCAGGCTTCTGACTCGCACCGCCTGATCGCTGACGCCCTGCGCAAGAAGAACCCTGGCGTTGGCGACCGCGTGACCGAAGTATCTTTGCCCGAAGTGAGCTTCGAGGCCCTTCGCGAGCTGTTCCAGTCCAATGACTTTGCCCGCACGCGCCCGCGCCGCCACAAAGAAGAGCCTGTCTTTGACTTCATCCACGTTGCGGTTGAAGAAGGCCCCAACATCATCCAAGACTTTCACGAGAGCATGACCTTGCGCGGCGGCAAGCTTTACAATGTCATTGCGGATGTGTGCGCTTTTGCCAATACCAATGGCGGCACGCTCTACATCGGCCTGACCAGCGAGCCCAAGAAGCCGGTGGCGGGGGTGCCTGCCCCCGAACAGGCTGCTGCCCAGCTTGAAAAAGAGATCAGCACCCGCATCACCCCGCCGCTTTCGATCTCAATTGACACCCACGAGACGGGCGGCAAAAAGATCCTGCGCGTGCTGATTCCGCGCGGCGACGACCCACCCTACGCGGTGGATGATAACAAGATTTACGTGCGCGACGAGGCCGAGACCGGCCTGGCAGTGCGCGACGAGATTGTGGGGCTGGTGCTGCGCGGCAAACGCCAGGCTGCCCCAGAAATCCCCGCTGAGGAGCACCCGGCAGTACGCCGCACCCACCAGAGAGCCATAGACGCTCCGGCTGTGGATTTGCCCGGTGCAGCAGAAGATCTGCGCCCGCCAAGCGAGACGCGCAGCGAGGTTTTGTCTGGCATCGAACAGCCTCCTCGCACAGGTGTGGAAGTGGTCAGCGTCTCTGACCGGGATGGCACACGCTATTACACGATGCGCGACCTGCGCAACGGCAACCAGGTGCAAAACGTGACCCTCAAATCGGCCCGGCGCTTGTGGCATTATGCCATCACCGAGCACAACCAATTGCCAGCCGACCCAGCCCAGGTCAAGATCCAATGGAATGGCGATCTGGGGCTGCTTGGCCTGCACAAGCAGGGCAAACTGGTACGTTACGACCTTGCCCAGCGCACCCCCCAAGGCTACCGCTTCTACTTCGGCGTCACGGATGACGGCATCCATGGCCGGTGGAAAATGGTAGTGGGCAGTGATGACGAATAAACTGGCCTACGAAATCCGCCCATTTTGCTATGCGGAGGATTACGCCGCCGTGATCGACCTGTGGGAGCATGCCGGCCCTGGGATCCACGTGCGCCGCTCAGACCAGCCGGAAGAGATCGCCAAGAAGCTGCAGCGCGACCCGGATCTCTTTTTGGTGGCCCAAGATGGCGGGCAGATCGTGGGCTCTGTGATGGGCGGCTTTGACGGCCGGCGCGGCATGGTCTACCACCTGGCGGTGACAGAAGCCTACCGCCACCAGGGGCTGGGAGCCGCGCTGATGCAAGAGCTGGAAGACCGCCTGCGCCAGAAAGGCTGCATCCGCTGTTACTTGCTGGTCACCAAAGATAACCTCAACGCCCAACGTTTCTACGAAGATCATGGTTGGGAATGCATGGACCTTTACACCTACGGGAAGAACCTATGAAACTACGCCTGGGGATCATCACCGTCTCAGATCGCGCCGCCAGCGGCGAAAGACCCGACTTGACCGGCCCTGCCATCCAGCAAGTTGTGGCTGAACAAGGTTGGCAGATCGTGCGCCAGGAGATCTTGCCCGATGAGCTGCCCTTGCTGCGCAAGGTGCTCATCGCCTGGGTCGATTCCAGGGAGATGGACATCATCCTCACCGCAGGCGGCACAGGCTTCAGCCCGCGCGATGTGACCCCCGAGGCCACCCTGGCCGTGATCCAACGCCAGGCCGAAGGCCTGGCTGAAGCCATGCGCGCCGCCAGCCTGGCGGTTACCCCGCACGCCATGCTCTCGCGAGCCGTGGCTGGCATACGCGACCATGCGCTCATCATCAACCTGCCCGGCAGCCCCACCGCGGCGGTGGAGAACCTGCACGTGGTCATCCCCGTTCTGGCGCACGCCGTCCAACTCTTGCGCGCCGACCCCGCTGCCGAAGCCGGCCACCAGGCCGATTAACGAAGGTCATGGACTTTTTACACAGCGAAGCAGTTCCTGATTTATCTCCCCGCAGCGAAGACTCCGAAAGCTGGCTGCGCGTTCTGGCTGATACGCTCGAAACCATCCTCCTGGCTGTCGTCCTCTTTGTGGTCATCAACGCCCTTTCGGAGCGCATCCGGGTCGAATCGATCAGCATGCAGCCGAACCTGTACGAAGGTGATTTTGTGTTGGTCAACAAACTGGCCTATGAGGGATGGTTAGGCCGCTCGCCGCGGCGCGGCGAAATCATCGTCATCAAAAATCCGATCGACCCCGATGAGGTGCCTTACATCAAACGCATCATTGGCCTGCCCGGCGATATGATCCACATTGCCAACGGCCAGGTGACGATCAATGGCGCGGTGGTGGACGAGCCGTATTTAAGCGTGGTGACCCAGCGCGGCGGAGATTGGAACGTGCCCGAGGGCGCCCTGTTTGTGATGGGCGATAACCGCAACAATTCTTCCGATTCGCGCAATTGGGGCTTTGTAAGCATGGAGCAGGTCATTGGACGGGCCGAGATGGTTTACTGGCCGCCCGAAAACTGGCAAGTTCTATCCGTCAACCGGGCCGCAGCAGCCTCTCCATGATCGCTTAACTGTAACAATTTCTTGCCTGAGACGTTCAATAGGGTGAATGCATGCCAGGCTATCCAGATGACAGCGAGCTGCTAAAAAAAGCTCAAACAGGCAATACCGACGCCTTCGGCGAGCTTTACCAGCGTCACGCTCCGGCTGTCTTTCGCTATCTTTTTGCTCACCTGGGCAATCAACTGGATGCCGAAGACCTGACCAATGAGGTTTTCTTGCGCGCCTGGCAGGCTTTACCAAAATATCACGAACGCGGCAATCCGCTGCTGGCCTTTCTGTTCCGCATTGCCCACAATGCCGTAGTAGACCAGTACCGCCGCAGCCGCGCCTCGGGAGGGCTGCAAGCCGAGCTGGACGCTAACCTGCCCGATGAGAAACCCGGCCCGGCTGAGCTGATCAGCGCAGGCTTTGAACGCCAGGAACTGCTGCGACTGCTGGGGCGGCTGCGCCCCGATTACCGCACCGTCTTGACCCTGCGCTTTGTCAGCGACCTGACCCCCGAAGAGACCGCCCAGGTCATGCAGCGCTCGCCGGGAGCGGTGCGCGTCTTACAACACCGTGCCTTGGGAACGCTGCGCAAACTGTTGGACAAAGAAAAACGATGAACCCGAAACCATCCCTCGAACTGCTCTTGCAAGACTGCCTCGACCGCATTGCGCGCGGCGAGGACGATCTCGAATCGGCCCTGGCCCGTTATCCCCAGGCCGCCGGATGGCTGCGCCCGCAGCTTGAGCTGAGCCTACGCTTGCGCGCCAGCCAGGCCGCCCTCCAGCCGCGCCCCGGCTTCATAGCGGCCTCGCAGGCCCGCCTGCTGGAACAGATCCGCGCCGGAGAAAAACCGCGCCAGGTGCCATTCTGGCGCCGCCAACTGCCCTTCTTGCGCCCCGGGCGAACCTTCAACCTGGTGACCCTGGCCCTGGCCCTGATCTGCGTGGCGACCATGGGCCAGAACATCATCCTGGGATCGCGGCTGGCCCTGCCCGGCGAAACACTCTACCCGCTCAAGCGCGGCATCGAGCAAGCCCGCCTGGCACTGACCTTCAGCCCGGCTGGCGATACCCGCCTGCAGATTGAATTTTCTCAACGCCGGGCGTCCGAGATCGTTGAACTGATCTTGGACGAGCAATATGAAGAGGTGCCCTATGCCACCCAGCTCTTGGGGCAGCAAGTGGGGGCGGGGCTGGCAGCGCTGGATGTGTTGGCGGCGCGAGATGCCGCCCTGGCAGAAGCCATTGGCGGCTCCTTTGCAGAAAGCCTGGCCAACGA
>CAZWFQ010000079.1:0-14066 GCA_964633225.1 uncultured Anaerolineaceae bacterium | reverse complement strand
GGGTGTAGATTTCTTGCACCGTCATCTGATTTTGGGTCAGGGTGCCGGTTTTATCCGAACAGATGACCGTGGTCGAGCCTAGGGTTTCAACCGCCGGCAGGTTGCGGATGATGGCGCGGCGGCGCGCCATGCGCGAGACGCCGATGGCCAGGGTCACAGTCAGGGCAGCAGGCAGCCCTTCTGGGATGGCGCCAACTGCCAGGGCAATCGCCGCCATCAGCGTATCTACAATGGGCTGGCCGCGCAGCACCCCAATGCCAAAGGTTAATGCTGATAAGGCTAATATGGCTACCAACAGCACCTTGCTGAATTGGCCGATCTTGCGGGTGAGGGGCGTTTCTAATTCGGCAGCGCTGGAAATCAACTGTGAGATTCGTCCGATCTCGCTGCCATCGCCGATGGCTACCACAATGCCCGCGGCAGTGCCATAAGTGACAAGGGTGGATGCGTACGCCATGTTGCGGCGTTCAGCCAGCACGGTATCGCGGGCATTGAGCAAATTGGCGTCTTTCTCTACTGGCAAGGACTCGCCCGTGAGTGTGGCCTCGGTCACTTGCAGGTCGCGTGAGGCAATCAGGCGGAGGTCGGCAGGCACGCGTGAGCCTGCTTGCAGTTGGACGATATCACCAGGCACCAGTTCTGCTGCGGGCAGGCGTGTGATTTTGCCGCTGCGGAGCACTGCCGCTTCGGTGGTCATCGTCTTCGCCAGCGCAGCGATAGAGTGCTCGGCGCGCGCTTCCTGGATATACCCGATCACGGCATTGATCATCACCACGCCAAAGATCACCAACGCGTCAGTAGGATCTTTCAATATCGCCGTGACCACACTAGCGGCCAGCAGGATGAGCACCAGTGGATTGTTGAATTGAAGCAGGAAACGAATCAGCGGGCTTTTGCCCTTTTGGGGTGTCAGGATGTTGAAACCGAAGCGTTGGCGGCGGTGCGTGACCTCAAAAACATCCAACCCTTTCTGGGGGTCGCTGTCCAGCAGGTCAAGAACTTCCTCTTTTTGAAGATGGTGCCAATGTTTGCCAAGCAAAGTGTTCACGAGAGAATCCTTTTTGTTTTCCATGCTGTGACCATCAGGTCACCCCGCCTATGGGGGTTGTTTTCGGCGCTAAAGCCGCTGAAAACAACCCCCATAACCTTATCATTATACAGGTGCCAGGGTGCCGGTCCAGATCAGCCAGCACAGCACGGTCTTGGCCGACAGGCTCAAGATGATATAGACGCGTTCCCCGAACAGGTAATCTTTCCACGGGCCAATCTTCTTATATTGCAAAATCATGTTGATGGCGAAGATATTGAAGAAGACGAACAAGGTCGGGACGATGGTGTAAACAAATGCCGGCGGCTTGGCATCGCCAGAATTGACCGCGCCCACGAAGTAGAGCATGATCACGATCCACGGCACAATCCCGGCGATGCAGCCGTAGATAAAGGCCGTCCAGTTCGTTTTGTGGGTGTGTTGGTTGTGCAGCTCCATCATGATGCCAAACAGGTTCATCGTGGCATTGAGGGCAAAGATCAAGATGATGGCTCCCAGGTCCCAAAGGCCAATCAGCATGCCGATCAGCACGATCATCAGCGAAGAGCTGAG
Organism: uncultured Anaerolineaceae bacterium; assembly: GCA_964633225.1. GTDB lineage: Bacteria > Chloroflexota > Anaerolineae > Anaerolineales > UBA4823 > JAKQIM01. The sequence continues at coordinate 12,466 of CAZWFQ010000079.1, read as the reverse complement.
AGCATATTCGTAAAAGCGTACCGGATTCATGCCCTTCTTCAGGTCTGCCACGTAGCGCTTGTAGCCAATCGTAGACAGGTAGAAATGTGCGATGGCCGAAATGAGCAAGAAGAGAGAAACGGCGATCCCAAACGGTACTTCGTAGAAGAGCTGCATGTTGGGTTTGAGCGAGCGGGTGGCGATATCGAAATTCAGGTAATTGGTGAAGATGGGGTAGGTGGTATCATTGCTAACCAACATCATGAAGATGCTCTGCACCAGGTGCAGGAAGCCCATGACCAGGTTGAAGCGCCGCAAGCCGGTAAACTTGCGCTCTTCTGTACTGTTTGAACTATTTTTTACGTTGCTTTTGCCTGCCATTTTTTCTCCTTTTATGCAAATAGATTGATATATGATTTTAATCGCGTTTTGTTTCTTGATCACTGTGCCATTCTTTTATTGCGTTCAAAAACTGCACCCACAGACAGGGGCAGAGTTGTTCAAGATTTGTCAATATATTGTATATGTTATTATAACATGTTGTATAGCATAATGGTCGAAATAGTCAAGTTAATTTATTCAAGATGGGAGAGGAAATGAAAGTTGTGAAGCGTATGCTGTTGGATTTACTCGGCCTGGTGATGGGGCTTGTAATCCTTTTGGCGGGTTCGTTTGCAGTTGACTTTGCGATAGGCGGAGGGCGCATCAATGCGGTCATTACCCGCATGGGGGCAGTAAAAGACCGCCAAGTAACTCCGGCGGTCTTTTGCTAGGACGATCAGGCAGAACAGGTTTTTCCGTTTCCCTTAACGACCGATCATGGGCAAGTAAACCGCCCAGTTGGCTGCCACATACACATTGAAAGCGGCAGCGGTTGGCCGTGGCCTTGTGCACGAGCACGCCCTCACCTGCGCCTGGCTGAGGCACGCTGATATTGAACAAGGCATCTTCAGGCATGGCAGCCAAATCCTGATTGAAAATGTGCCAATAGGGGGCGTCATAATATACCCAGCGGGTGATTGTTATAGGTGCCGCCTACGCTGCCGGGGTTATAGTTGTGCGTCACCAGCAGAAGCGTATCGGGGTCGTTGTTGGTCAGGGGGGGGGGATAATCTCTACCAAACCCCTTCCACCGTCCACGCGCACACGGTCACCGGTCTTTAAGCGCATCGTAGCATTACCGCAGCCGACTACCGCAGGAATACCGAGTTCCCGGGCCACAATGGCCGCGTGGCTGAGTGGCGCGCCCAGGTCGGTGACAATGGCCGCAGCGCGCGGAAAGAGCGGCGTCCAGCCGATGTTCGTCATGGTTGTCACCAGCACTTCACCGGGTTGAAACTGGCTGCTTTCCTCCACACACTCTAAGCGGCGCACCGTACCTTCTACCACACCTAGCGCCCCTGGGGCGCCATGGATCGTGTTGGTCTCATTGCTCGCAGCGGATACAGTCTCCAAACGAGCATCGAAAATGTCAGAGCGCCGGTTGGGATCTGCGGCCCAGGCAAATGGGTCGAAGCGCCCGCAGATGATCGCTGGATATGGCGGCAGGGCGCGGTAGCGTTGATAGGTTGCCTGTCGAGTGCCGATATATTTCAGGCAGGCAACTTGCCCAGCTAGCGCCGCCATCACCTCATCAATGGTCAAGAAAAAGACCCCTTCCCCAATTTTGAGCATTTCCCCAGCACGCAGAGCAAAGGCACGCAGCACGGTCATTCCCCGCGTTCCTTCCGATCGGACCAACTCTCGTCGCTGAGCAGCCTGTGAAACCTGCTCCAGGCGCTTCTGCATCGATTTGACCTTGCTTGGATGCTTCTGGCAAAAACGCTCCCAGGCTGCCTGATATGCAGTGCGCTGGCGGTCGAGCAGCGCCTCAACGTCGACCGGGTTGTGCTCCCATTCGGCTAGCTGGCGATCCAACCAGAGGGGATCTTCAGCCGGGCGCGGCCAGGCACATTCACCTTCATTCACCCCGCGATGCCCATAGTTCTCCAAATATTCTGCGCGGCTCATCTCACCGCGCAGCACCATTCCCAACCCGGCCATTGGGCCAAGGCTTTCTAAGTAGGCAGACTTTCCTCCCAGGTTGGAGAGTAACGCGTTGGCATCTTCTGCGCCAACCAGCTCACGCAGATCTCGTTCCAGGCGCACCTGGAGGTCTGACCCAGCCGCGACGATAAAGAACATCGTATCGCGGTAGGCCGGGAAAATTTCGCCGTTCCAGAGCGCCAGGAGATCGTTTTTTGTCGCCGCCTGGCGCACCTTTTCGCACAATTCCACACAATGCCGCCGGTTCTGTTGGAGGAACACTGGTACCTGCTTGCGATACCGCCCAAACGTCCGGGTTGTGCGCCACAGGTTAGGGAGCATCATTCGCTGCCATTCCTGCTTGGTCAGCGGCAGCATCGAAATCTCCATCTCAGCAGGGATTTCACCCCACCACCCAGAAATTTGACGATAGGCCCGGTGAGCATCGCCTTTGAACATGGGTGCGAAAGCGGTCACCTGTACGCTGATGTTGGCATAAAACCGTCCGCCAATAACGCCGTTGAGGGGATAGTTTTTTACACTGAGGGCTGGGCCGCCGCGTTGGTCCAGGTACGAAAGCAGCGAGGCTGTAAAAGGTGTCTGTACCTCAGGGCAAGCCTCCATTAAATTGGTTGCGGACCAGAGAAAATTACCCTTTAGCGAGTCGTTCGTTTCCGCTGTGACCAGATTAAAGCCGTTCAAGGTGGTGATGGGACGTGACTGTAGAATGAATAACTTTTTGCCTACAGCGGACCACTCGATATCTTGCGGGCAGCCCAGCTCATTCTCGATGTTGTGCGCTTCGCGGTGGAGAGATTGCGCAACCTGTTGAAGTTCTGCCGGTCCGTTGTAGGTGCCCGCGGTCCGCTCAAAGGTGAATTCAGCCGCAGAAACCTGCCCGGAGACCAGTTTCTCGCCCATGCCTGGCACAAAATTGCCGGTCATTTGCATTAAGTTGCCGGTCAGCGGATTGGCAGTGAATAGCACACCCGAATATTCGGCCTGGATTAACCGTTGGATAATCACTGCAATGGGGTGCTCGCCCGTCTCCATCTCCTTCGCTTGGGTATAGGCTTGCACGCGCTCACTGTGCCTGGAGGCGCGCACTGCCTGCACTGCTGTACGGATTTCCTCATCCGTATGCACATCAAGCACGGTTTCAAACTCGCCGGCAAATGAGGCCTGCGCCGAATCTTCGCTCAAGGCGGATGACCGCACGGCAAAAGCGACTGCTTTTCCTCGGCGCAGGCGGGCGATCTCTTTCTGGACCTTTTCCCAGACCTCATCTGTGAACGCATCCCCTGAAAATGCTTCCGGTAGAAGGACACAACCGTCTGGTACAGGGAACCCTTTCTGGTAAAGGTTTGCCAGCACTCGCCCTTTGCCGCCAGCCGAAAGCCCTGCTTCTATTGGTAATTTTCCGAAAGCGTAGACGCAATCCCCTGGTTTGCCCTGCGTCCAGCGCTTCTCGAGGCGCATGAGCAAGATCCCTAAGGCGGTAAAAGCGAAATGCCCAAGCGTACCCGCCAGAGTGGCAAGCAGCACAGTCCCAAGGGCGCTTTTTGCAACCCCAAATGTAATCATAGAAATTGCACAGGCCGAAGAACCGATACCGGCAATTATCTTAACGACGATGCTGCGCGTTCTGTCATTCATTTTTTATCTTCTTTCGGGCTGCTGCTTTCCGATTCTAGCATCGCCAGCAGCCCAGGGAACTTCTCGAACAGTACGGATGCTTTGGCAATTGCCAGCCCGGTCTCGATGTCACCAAATACCAGCAGCTTATCGCCGACCTCGATGCCAAAGTCTCGGCGCGCTTCAGCAGGAATGACAATTTGCCCGCGGTCACTTACCGTGATTGAGCCGTAAAAATGCTTCCCTTTCTGTGGGTTTGGCATAGACAAAAACCTCCGTGTAAGATTAATCTTGTATACAAGATTAATCTTACACGGAATCCGGTGTTTGTCAAGTCCAGGCGGCTCAATTCTGTGCTTGTTGTGATTGATCTAACTTTACCTGTGAACCATGGAAAGATAGTTATTCTTTGGCGGCGCGACGCTGACGATCCTTGCTTCCTCTGCGCCAGCTTGTTGATTGGGATTTACCACAACTGCGCGCTTTCACCGTCATGCTGAGGATGGCCTACGCGGCAGCGGGGTGCCAACCAACTCACCGGGCAGCCAACAAGCGTTGAATATCCCCGTTGATCTCCAGCCCGGCGTGGCGTCCGTGGCCTTCAAAGAGCACGCCTCCGCAGCGTTCGCTCAGGCGCACCCGCAGAGAGCCATCCAGTGTTTCATCTACGCGCCGGCCCATGTTCTGCTGCGTGGGGCCATAAATCAGGCCGCCGCCTGCCTGCACGGCTTGCATTTCCAGGCGCAGGTGCCGATCGCTCACCACCCAGTCCACGCGTTCATCTTGCAGCGCCAGGCTTTCTGTACGGGCGCCGGTGTAGGTGGCAAAACGGTGCAGGTGGCCATCTAGCCACAGCCCAATGATGAAGCCGCGGAAGGCCGTTCCCAGCCAGGGGATCATGGCAATGGATGCGGTCAGGCAGACACGGGGGGTATCAAAATGGTTGCTCTGGAACCAGATATAGCCAGCCGGGAAAGCTTTGCCCCAGTCTTTTTCAATGTAGCCGCGCCCGCCGTCAAAAACATGCTCCTGGCCTTCCACTTCCAGCGTGCCAGAGATTCCGTGATCGAAGCTCAATACCCCGTGGTAACATTCCATCCAGGGCAGCCAGGCATACCAGCCCATGATCCCCGGCGCAGACCAGCGCACCGGCCAGGGCTGCCCGCCCTGCAAACGCAGCTCGCCGCGGATCTGTCCCAATGGCTCAGGCCGGTCGAGCGCCAGGGATAGACTCTGGCGGGTGAAGATGTTCTCGCCCACGCGCACTTCAAAATGCTGGCGGTCGGCCTGGAACTGTTCCAGAGGAAAGGTGTGATACGCCGTGCGTCGGGTATGCCCCTCCAGAACCTGGATGAAGGCGTGCCCGTCTGCACCAAGAAATACGCCAGGGATGATGGCGTAACGCTGATCCTCGGCTTCGTTGATCAGGCGATAGTACCAGCCCTCAAAATAGGGCGGGCGGCGATCATGGCCGTGATAAATTTCTGGGTGCAGGGTTTCGTAAAGCCAACGCTTCATCGGTCAACTCCGTTTGCTGGGACAGAATAATCAAATCCTACATCTATTCTAGCATATGACCAGGAGAGTTGTGAAAGTAAATCTTTGCGAGGGCATTTTATTGTGCAAATGGACAGTAAAAAGCAATTGTGAGATAATATTGGTGGTTTTTCTGATGATGTTACCCGGAAGTATTTATTATCCCAAACAGATTTGACCGAGTAATAAAAAAGATGAACATTGATTTTATCACCCCCATGTTTGACGCAAGCGCAAATCAATTGCTCTCGGATATTCTGCAAGAATATGAAAGGAAGAGCAATCAAAAAGTCAATCTCGTGTTGTTTGACTGGGCGAGTATTTGGCGTGAGTTGGTTAACATTACCATTTACCGTAAAGGGGGCGATTTAGCTGAAATTGGCTCTACCTGGCTGGAAAGCCTGATCTCTATGAATGGGTTGCGCCCATTCTCGGCTCGCGAGCTGCATGAGTTTGGTGGAGAAGATGACATTTTTAGGTCGCTTTGGCAAAATCAAACCATGGGTTCAGACCAAAAGATTTGGGGGGTTCCTTATAAAGCTGACGCTCGGGTAATATTTTATTGGGAAGATATGTTGGAAAAAGCCGGGCTGGACCCAAATCAGGCTTTTCTATCTCCTGCGGTTTTTGAAACCAGCATGGAGAAGCTTCAACAGCATTATGAATTTCCACTGGTTCTCACTACAGCTCCTTCTTCTCATAATGTAGTGTATAACACGGCCAGTTGGTTACGTGGTGCGGGCGGGGAATTCTTATCGGAAGATGGCAAGCGAACCGCGTTTGATAGACCCGAAGCACTTTCTGGGCTGCGCGCTCACTTCGGATTGTACCGATTCATGCCCAACCACAAATTTCCTGTCTCTGATAATGATTTTGTCGAAATTTTCGCCCAACGTAAAGCCGCAGTAACCATGGGAGGCCCGTGGCTTTTCAATAATCTGAAAGGGGCCAACCTTTCGCCAGAAATACTCTCAAAGGTGAAGGTGGCACTGCCTCCTGGCCCAGCTTTTATTGGGGGCACGCTGCTGGTTATGTGGCAGCATACGCGCAACCCATTGGCTGTGATTAACTTAATCAAAATGCTCGTCAATTCTGATGTTGCGTATCGCTTGAGCGGATTGAATGGTTTCTTGCCGGTTCAAAAACGTTTCTGGACTGAAGAGTACATGGCTGAAAATCCGAACTTGGCTGTTTTCCAGCAGGCCATTATGTCAGGTAAAAGCATGCCCATCTTGCCACTCTGGGGTATCGTTGAAGACCGGCTGAACACCGCCTGCGCTTCGGTCTGGCAGGATCTTGCCAGCAGCCCAAAGTTTGACGCTCAGGTTTTGCAAACTTCCCTGGAGCGGAACATTATATCCCTGGCAAGGCGTTTGGATATCATGTTTTCTCAATAAGCCCAATTGCAAAGCGCACCGCCGCTGTTTGGACCGTGGACCCCTGTGGGGGCAGCAGCCAAAAACACCACCTTACTGGGGTGGTGTTTTTGGATATTACTGCAAGTTCATGCGGCGGAATAAGATGACGCCGATGGCGAAATACAACGCAGAAAGGATGATCAACAGGCTCAATTCAAAACCTATGTCAGAGAAACCTGCCCCCAGGGTGAATATCTTGTTCAACGCAATTACTGCATGGGTGGGCGGCAAGATGTCGGCAAATGCCATCTCGTGACCGGCGATGGTGAACAGGCTGGTGCGCGGTAATGGAAAAATGGCCCCGGTTAAAAACATCAACAGCCCCAGCGGGAAGTTGGCAATCACAAATGCCTGCGAGACGGTTTTCGCAAAGCTGGCAACGATCATGCCGCTGCCAATAATGGAAAAGCTGGTGATTATGATGACCAGTACTGCCAACCAGAGGGGGCCCTGGCTGGTGAAACCCAGCGCAATGGCTGTGGCAAATGTCACTCCGGCGCTGATCACCGATACCAGCACCAACCAGGCAGAGACTCCGCCCAGGAATTCAAAGGAACTGACCCCTGCCATCCGCAAACGGATGAGTTTGCCGCCTTCACTCTCGCGGGTGACGAGCATGGCAGCCTGGAAGATGGTGATGACCACCGCAAAAATAAACAATCCCGGCATGTAGTTTTCAAATTCACTCCGCGAAGCGGATGCACCCAGAGGGGTTTCAAGGAAAGCGACCGGGCGGGTTTCTTGGCTCAGCGAGCTGATAAAGGTATCTGCCACCGTCATGGCAGATACGGCCGCTACCGTATAGGTTGGGTAGGTCAGATCGCCCACAAATTCAAGACTGGTCAATTTAACCTGGCGGGCCTCTTTCATCCCTTCAACCACTTCAGAAAAATCCTCGGGGATGATCAATAGCGCTGCGGCCTCTCGATTTTGCAGCCGTTTTTCGGCCGTTGTGCGATCCGTCTCCTCGATCACCCTCAGGAAGGGGGCGCCATTCTCATACGAAAATTCTTTCAACTGCAATACCAGTGCCTGGCCCGCCCGTTGATCCTGGTATCCTTGATCTTGGTTGATGACGATCAAGCCGTAGGTGGTTGATCCACCGGCGCTGGTCATGAGCCAGTAAATGAAGACAAACAGCGGAGCAAAGGCCAGGCTAAGCATCAAGACCCACAAATCCCTTTTCTGTTCCCGGGCACATTTTACAAAAACATTCCAAAGTCGCATCTTTTTCCCTTCGTAAAACTCTTTATTACTCTCGCAGCTTACGCCCGGTTATGGAAATGAACACATCTTCCAACGTGTTAGAACGCATGCGCGTTTCGCCAGCTTGAATGCCGTTCTGGTGGAATATCTCCAGCACAGCCGGCAGCTTTTCGATCAATACCCGGCCGCGCAGGATCAGCGTGTGGTTAGCCGTGTGAACCTGCATGCCTGCTGCTTGCAATGCCCCATAGGCCAGCTCGGGCAGCGGGTGAGTGAGCTCCATCTCCAGCACATCCCCCTCACCGAGGGTACGCTTCAGTGCTTCGGGGGTATCCATCACCAGCAGATGACCCTGATCAATGATCGCCACCCGGTCAGACAGGCGGTCTGCTTCATCCATGTTATGCGTGGTCAGGATAACCGTCTTCTTCCGGGCGAGGGAGTGGATGTATTCGCGAACCATCACCCGGCTTTGTGGGTCCAGGCCGGTTTCGGGTTCGTCCAGTACCACCAGTTCTGGGTCGTGTACCAGGGCCAATGCCAGGTTCAGCCGCCGCTGCATACCGCCCGACAGCTTACTTGCTAACTGGTTGCGTTTCTCGCTTAAACCCAGTTGGTCGAGCAGTTCGGCTGCCCGTTGGCGGGCCTGTCTTTCAGGCAGGTGGTACATCTGGCCTACAAATAGCAGCTGCTCGAAGCAGGTCAGCTTTTCCCACAGGATGTTCAATTGGGTGCAGAGACCCACTTTTCGCATGACGGTTAAATTGCCGGGTCTGACCAACTGCCCATTGATGTAAATCTCACCTGCGTCCGGTTTCAATAAGCCGCAGATCATCTGGATGGTGGTCGTTTTCCCAGCACCATTCGGTCCCAGCAAGCCGAAGATCTCGCCCTGCTGCACCTGCAAACTAACGCCATCCACGGCCTTTAGCGTTCCAAATGATTTCTGCAGATTCCTGATTTCAAGACTTGAAGGAAACATCGCTACCCCAATCTATTATTCCAATCCGTGGATGATCAAATCAATTGTCGCATCCAGTACCCGATCAAAGGGCATATCTTCGCCGGTCAACTGGTAGTACCTGGTCAGGTGTGGAAAAAGCTGCCCATCCCCAAGCGCAATCAGGTAGGCGTTCACAGAACGGGCGGTGGCTTCTAGATCCAGGTCTTGGCGGATTTCACCCCGCAACCTGGCTTGTTCTAGCATTTTCTGCGTGGCTGATAACATCATGTGTGCAATCGAATCCACCGCGGCGTGGGCCCGGCCCTGGCTGCCCTGGTAGGCTGCCCGCCCCAAAAATTGGACTACACCGCGCTCCGTTTCACTCATTTCAAGCCCGCCCTGGATATAAGCTCGCAAGCCATCCCGCAGCGGCATGGCTGCCAGCAGTGGAATATACTGGTTGAACATTTCTTCCCATGACCTGGAAGACAACCAGATGGCAAAATCTAGCAGATGCTCTCGGTCAGAAAAATACTGGTACAGTGAGCCAACCGCCACCCCGGCCCGTTTTGCTACCGCCTGGATGCGGATCTGATCTGGCCCTGAGACGGCTGCTTCAGCCAGGATGGCATGAATGACCGCCTGCTGCCGGTCGGGATCCAGGCGGCGGAAGGTGCGTTGGACGAGCCCGTCTTGCTCGGCCTGATAGATGATAGATTGTATCGAAGCTAAGTCCATATGTCACCTTGTATGAATATTATATTCGTATTATATGAACATATTATTCATATGTCAAGAGAGCTGATAGACTGGTGGTTTTTTCTCTTTGGATGCACAAAGCAAAAGGGGCTGTCCAAATTTACTTTTTGGACAGCCCCACCGAACACAACTTTTTAGATCAGTCTTTTTGTTAGGACGATCAGGCAGAATTTAACGATTGATCAAGGGCAGGTACACTGCCCAGTCGGTTAACACATACACGTTGAAAGCGGCATTGGTTGGCATGCCTCCCAGTAGATTCTGGTTAAAGATCGCCCACCTTTGGGCACTGGTTTGGTAGTAGACGCCATAAGACATGTCCAGGTAGGTACACGGGCAGGTTCCACCGGGATTGTAGTTTGGTGTAGCGATCAGAATGGCGTTGGGATTGTTGTTTGCCAGGGGGTGATTGATAACGGTGTAGTTCCCGCTCGTGTTGCTGAGCGTGGCCTTGTGCACGAACACATCTTTACCGGTCCCTGGCTGCGGCACGATGATATTGAACAAGGTATTTTCTGGCATAGCCGCCAAATCTTGATTGAAGATGTGCCAGTAGGGGGCATCATAATACACGCCAAGCGGGTGATTGTTGTAGGTGCCGCCTACGCCGCCGGGGTTATAGTTGTGTGTCACCAGCAAAAGCGCATTGGGGTTGTTGTTGGTTAGGGGATGGTCGATCTGAGTGATGTGCCCAAAGGTATTGCCCGTAACTGCTCGGTGCACGAAGACGGTGGCATCGGGATGGGGAACCAGGATGTTGAAGGCGGCCTCATTTGGCATGGTGGCGAAGATGCTCTGGTTAAAGATATTCCACGAGAGGGTGGCGTTGTTGTACCAGGCGCCAATGTGATTGTTGTTGTACACGCCAGGTGATCTGCCGTACGGATTCCAGTTCTGGGTGGCAAAAAGCAGCGCATTGGGCTGCTCGTTGAGCAAGGCAGAGCTCAGGTGGGTTACATTGCCGCTGATGCTGCTCTCGCTGGCTGTATGAACAAAGGTTGTGGAGCTGGGTGGAAGCACGAGCACGTTGAATGCCGCGCCGGTGGGCATGCTCCCCAGGACATTTTCGTGAAAAATGGCTATTTTATTCTGGAATCCAGAATAGTACACGCCAACCGGAAAGTTGGCATAGGTGCCGCCAGTATTGCCGGGGTTCCAGTTGGGTGTGATGAAAACCAGGGCGTTGGGCTCTTGGTTGGTCAACGGGTGGTCGATGTGCGTTGTGTTCACATCAATGTTGCTGGCTGTCGCAAGATGGACAAACCCCGTTCCAGCAGGCAAAATGAACACATTGAAGGATGCGTTTTCAGGCATCGAGGTCAAGTCTTGGTTGAAGATGGCCCAGTTAGAGCCTGTGTAGTACACGCCAATCGGGTGGTTGTTGTAAAGGCCAAAACCGCCGCCCGGGTTCCAATTCTGAGTGACCATTAGGATGGCATTGGGATGGTTGTTGGCTTGGGGATGGTCGATCACCGTATAGTTGCCAGTGATGTTATCGACGGTGGCCTCTTGAACAAACACATTGTCACCTGGGGTTGGAATGAATACGTTGAACGTGGTACCAGGCTGTAAGTTGCTGAGATCCTGGTTGAAAACACTCCATCTGTTCGCAGCATAATAAACCCCCAAATTATGATTGTTGTAAGTTCCCCCGACTGCGCCAGGGTTCCAGTTGTGGGTCACAAAGAAAATTGCATTGGGCTGGTTGTTGAGCAGAGGATGATCGAGGGTGGTTATGTTACCGCTGGTGTTGATTGTGGTGGCAACATGGAGGAATTGAGTCCCCAGGGAGCTTGAGAGTGGGGCAGCTTGTGTTTCGACGACATTTCCAACCAATAGAATTGATAGAACCAATACCACACGTAAGATGTTGGTGTACATACAATCCGCCTCTCAATGGGCAATAGGTTAAATTGTAAATTGGACTATATATATCATATTTGTTTTATTTTGTCAATCGGCAATGGTGCCTTGGCATATGGGGGATAACCTGGCGTATAATAAGCCCATGAAGAAAATTTTCCCCCGCATCTTGTTGGTTGTCCTCTCGATCCCGGTGCTGCTGGTGCTGGTAGTTGTGGCAGTCTTTATGCTCTCTAACCGCACCAATGGATCGCTCACATCTGCCGGTGAGCAGCGGCGCTATCTGCTCTATGTGCCAGACGCCTATGACCCATCCACCCCAACGCCGCTGGTGATCAGCATACACGGTTTTGCCGAGTGGCCCGCCCACCAGCAGCAGATCTCGCGCTGGAATGACCTGGCGGATGAGCAAGGTTTCTTGATGGTATATCCAATGGGAACCGACTATCCGCTGCGCTGGCGTGCCGGCAGCGGTGCCGGGTTGATGCAAGATGTGACCTTTATCTCAGATTTGATTGACCACCTGGAAGGGGAGTACAACATCGACCCGGCTCGAATCTACGCCAACGGCCTGTCGAACGGAGGGGGGATGTCGTTTGCCTTATCTTGCAAGCTGTCGGAGCGCATTGCCGCTATTGGCGGCGTGGCAGGGGCATACCTGCTGCCCTGGGACGAATGCACCCCATCTCGCCCTGTGCCGTCGATTGTGTTCCACGGGACTGCCGACCCGATTGTCCCGTTCACGGGCGGGCCGTCACGTTCGTTTGACATTCCATTCCCGCGCATTGATGACTGGGTGCAGAAACTGGCAGCGCACAACGGCTGCAGCTCAGAAGCGCAGGCCCTGCCGGGTGCGGGCGATGCCAGCGGGATGCATTACAGCGGCTGCGATCAGGGTGCGGATGTGATCTACTATACCATCGACGGCGGCGGCCATACCTGGCCGGGCGGCGACCCCTTGCCTGAGTGGATCGCCGGCACTACCAGCGACGACATCGATGCCACGCGCCTGATGTGGGAATTCTTTCAGCAGCACCCATTTGAGTAAGACCTTGTTTTTGCGCAAATAAGCGCCCTTTCTATTTTTTAGTGCAAACAGGGG
>CAZWFQ010000078.1:0-14545 GCA_964633225.1 uncultured Anaerolineaceae bacterium | reverse complement strand
GATTACACCAAACAGCGTGACGAGCGCAAGGGCAGCGTGGGCCAAACGCCTGACAACTACCGCGTGACCAAAGAGCTGCTGCGGAAGGCTCGCCAGGATGCCATTGTGCTGCACTCTCTGCCGCGCATGGATGAGCTGCCGCCCGAAGTGGATGATACCCGCCACCAGCGTTACTGGGTGGAAGCCTTTAATGGTGTGGTGGTGCGCATGGCACTGTTGGCCCTGGTGCTTGGCGCAATGGAATAGCAGGTTGGCTTGTGACTGAAACTACTGGAGCGTCTGTTTCGCTGGTTGTGCCGGTCTATAATGAAGAAGAGGCGGTGGTGGCTTTCCATGCCCAATTGCAGGAGGCCATCGCCCCTCTCGACTATCAATTCGCGATCTATTACGTGAATGATGGCTCCAGTGACGGCACAGAACAGGCGCTCCAGCAGATTGCCAGCCAGGATGGGCGCGTGGTGGTGATTGAGTTGAGCCGCAACTTTGGCCACCAGGCGGCCCTGACTGCCGGGCTGGATCTGGCTGAAGGTGACTACGTCATTAGCCTGGATGGAGATGGGCAGCACCCGCCAACGCTGATCGGCGAGATGCTGAGGCTGGCTGAGGCGGGCTGCGATGTGGTGCTGACCCAGCGTGTAGAGACAGAGCAAGCAGCGGGCCGGCCTTCTTTCAAGCGTTGGAGCTCTGAACAGTTCTATCGCCTGATCAACCGCATTGGTGACACTCATGTTTTGCCTGGAGCGGCAGATTTTCGCCTGCTCAGACGACCGGTGGTGTTGGCCTTGCGCCAGATGCGCGAATATCACCGCCTGCTGCGCGGCATGGTGGCCTGGATGGGTTACCGCACCGTGATCCTGCCTTACCATCCGCCAGAACGCCTGGCAGGGGAGAGTAAATATTCGCTGCGCAAGATGCTCGGCCTGGCAATGAACGCCATCTTTTCCTTCTCGTTGGTGCCGTTGTATATTGGCATCTCGGTAGGGGTCTTGTTCTTAGCGCTGGCACTGGCCGAGATGGTGTATGTGCTCAGTTTTTGGGTCACTGGTCAGCAGGCCGGCCTGGCGCCGGGCTGGAGTTCGCTGATGTTTGTGCTGCTGGTGGTGGGCGGCAGCTTGATGATCACCATGGGCTTCATTGGCATTTATGTGGGTTACATCTTCCAAGAAGTGAAGGCCCGCCCGATTTACCTGGTGCGGCACACTACCGCTGTGCGGCATATACCTGGTGGCCCCCGGACAGCCGAGGAAGAACACGTTGAGCAGTAAACCGTGGCCCCTGCGTAGTAACTGCTCTTTGCCGGCCTGGAGCCTGCCACTGGTTCTGTTCTTGCTTGCTGTTGTTGCCTATGGGTTGTTGATTCCCTGGCTGGGCTTTTACTGGGATGATTTCCCTTGGGCCTGGATCGCCGAAGCCATGGGGCCGGCCGGTTTACAGCGTTACTTTGCCACCAACCGGCCCGTGTGGGGGTTGCTGTACCAGGCGACATCTGCCCTGTTGGGATCAGATCCGCTGCGCTGGCAGATCTTTTCGCTGCTCATGCGCTGGGCTACAGCGCTGATCGTTTGGATGCTCCTACGGCGTGTCTGGCCCAAGCATCCCCAGGCAGCAGCCTGGACCAGCCTGCTTTTCTTGGTCTATCCGGGTTTTCGCCAGCAGGCTGTGTCGGTTGTTTACGGCAATATGTGGGTCATCCTGGCAGCATTCTTGCTGTCTGTGTACTTTAACATTTTGGCTGTTAAGCTCCCCAGGCGTGGGTTGGCTTATCACGGGCTGGGGCTGCTGCTCTCGGCAGTCAACCTGTTAAGCATGGAATATTTTCTTTTCCCAGATCTACTGCGTCCAGCTTTGCTGTGGGCGGCCCTCGGCGAGGAGCCGCTGCCAGCCAGGCTGCGTTTGCGGCGGGTGCTGGTCAACTGGCTGCCCTACCTGGCCCTGTGGGTGGGCGTGACGATCTGGCGTGCTTTCTTCTTCAATTTCCAGACCACCAATTACCAACTGTCATTTTTTGAGCAATTGCGCAGCCATACCTGGCAAGCGCTGTTGGCTTTGAGTGGGATGATCACCAGCAGCCTATGGAAGGTGAGTGTGGCAGCCTGGGGCAGTGTTTTTGTACCGCCTGATCCGGCTGCGCTGGGCAAGGCGACCACCCTGGCCTTCTATGCACTCAGCGCGGCGGCGGTGCTGGCGATTGGCATTTACCTGGCCCTGGTCCAGCGGCGCAACCTGGCGGAGCCCCAAACGCCTAAGATAACCCCGTGGGCCTGGCAGGCGGTGGGAATTGGGCTGTTGGCCTGCTTGTTGGCAGGCTGGCCTTTTTGGATGATCCAGGTGGGGCCTGATCTGATCTTCCCGCTCGATCGTTTCACGCTGCCCTTTATGCTGGGCGTGAGCCTGGTGTTAGCCGGGCTGCTGCGCTTGATCCCCTCGGCCTGGTTGAGGTTGGGCTTGTTGGCCGTGTTGGTGGGGCTGGCAGTGGGTTATCACTTCAGGACCGCCAATGGCTACCGGCGGGATTGGGAGACGCAGGGACGCTTTTTCTGGCAGCTTGCGTGGCGCGCCCCCGGCCTGGAGCCTGGTACTGCCTTGCTGGTGAATGACCTGCCGGTGACGCACTACAGCGACAACTCACTCACCGCACCGCTGAACTGGATCTATGGTCAGCAGGGCGAGCCGCAACAAATGGATTACCTGCTGTTGTACCCTTCGCGGGTAGGGGGCAGCCTGCCTGATTTTGCCCCTGGCCTGCCCATTTACGAAGATTACCTTGCCGCTGAGTTCCAGGGCAGCACCTCGCAGATGGTTGGGCTGTATTATGCCCCCCCTGCCTGCTTGCGGGTATTAGATCCACAGTTAGATGTGGACAATGGTATGCTGCCCTGGATCATGCAGTATGCGGCCCTGCTCTCAAACCCGGCCTACATCCGGGCAGAGGCACAGGCCGAGATGCCGCAGTTTTTTGGGTCTGAACCAGCGCATGGATGGTGTTATTATTTCCAGGCTGCTGAGTTGGCCCGCCAACAAGCTGATTGGGAGCAGGTGGTCCGGCTGGCTGAACAGGCTTTTGCGTTGGGAGAATATCCCAACGACCCGGCGGAGCGTTACGTATTTGTTGAGGGGTACGCCCACGTGGGCCAATGGGACCTGGCCCTGGAGCAGAGCTTTCTTGCTCAGCAGGTCAGCCCGCTGGTTGAACCGGTATTGTGCCGCTTGTGGCAGCGGATTGCTGAAGAAACCCCTGCCAGCGCTCAGCAAGAAGCGACCCTGCAAACAGCCCGCCAGGAATTTGGGTGTAGGCCTTGATAAATGATGCATGATGGTGGGCTTAGCGCCTGCCTGACGAGATGATCAATAGCGAAACTATCTAAAAAAGGAGAGAATACTATGCAATCTGATCTAAGAAACCGTGACCTCATCGGTGACCTGGACTTCTCGAAAGAAGAAGTCGAAACTGTGTTGGATGTGGCTTTTGACCTGAAGCGCAAACGCGCCCTGGGCGAACCACATGCCTACCTGCGGGATAAAGTGCTGGCGATGTTGTTCTTCTTCTCCAGCACGCGTACGCGCGGCTCGTTTGAAGCCGGCATTGCCCAACTGGGCGGGCATGGGGCATTCATCGAGAGCAAGACCACCCAGATTTCACATGGCGATACCCCCAAGGAGATCGGCGAGATCTTTGGGCGCTATTTTGATGGCATTGCCATCCGCCACTGTGATTGGGGCGTAGGCAACGGCTACTTGAACGCTGTTGCCAAGGCTTCGCGCGTGCCGGTTTTGAACATGCAGTGCGATGTGTACCATCCCTTCCAGTGCCTGGCTGACTTGATGACCATCATCGAGAAGAAGGGCCGCGATCTGCGCCGCAAGAAGATGGTCGTTTCTTGGGCTTATGCCGCTTCTTACCAGAAGCCCTTGTCGGTGCCGCAGTCGTTGATCTTGCAAATGCCGCGCTTTGGTATGGACGTGGTGTTGGCCCACCCGCCAGAATTCCGCCTGATGCCAGAGGTGATGGAGCAGGCCCGCGAGCAGGCTCGCAAATTTGGCACTGGCTTTGAAGTGGTGGACGATATGGATGCCGCTTTCAAAGACGCAGATGTGATCTATGCCAAGTCTTGGGGTGCATTGGTGCACACTGCGGATGCTGATGAGGGCGCCAAGATCATCAAGAAGTACGAACACTGGATCACGGACGAGCGCAAGATGGCCCTGGGCAAACCGGATGCCATCTATATGCACCCGCTCCCTGCCGATCGCAACATTGAAGTGACCGATGGCGTGATGGACGGGCCTAATTCGGTGGTGTATGATGAGGCCGAGAACCGTTTGCATGCCCAAAAAGCCGTTATGGCGCTGACGATGCGTTAAAATATCAGAGGAGACCCAATCTATGACTAATTCACAACGCAAGGTCGCCGTGGTTGCTATTGGCGGCAACTCATTGATCAAAGACGAAAAGCACAAGACGGTTGAAGATCAATACCAGGCTGCAAAGGAAACCACCTTTCACATTGCCGATATGATCGAGGCTGGCTGGGATGTCGCCATTGGTCATGGCAACGGTCCGCAGGTGGGTTTTATCTTGCGCCGTTCTGAGATTGCAGCCAAGGTCGAAGGCATGCATGAGGTGCCACTGGATGTGTGTGGTGCAGACAGCCAGGGAGCCATCGGCTATGCCCTGCAGCAGACACTGCAAAATGAGCTGTACAGCCGCAATATCAAGAAGAGCGTAGCCACCGTCATTACCCAGGTTCTTGTAGATAAGGCCGATCCGGCCTTTCAGAAGCCCTCCAAACCTATTGGTGGTTTCATGGACCAGACTGAAGCCAAGCGCCGCGAGGCCGAGATGGGCTGGTCGGTGGTGGAAGATGCTGGCCGCGGTTGGCGGCGTGTGGTGGCCTCTCCGCTGCCCAAGGAAATTGTTGAGCTAGAGACGGTGAACACGCTGGTGAAGGCCGGCGTGGTCGTGATCACCGTGGGCGGCGGCGGCATTCCTGTAGTGGATGGGGGCGATGGTCAGTATGTTGGCACAGCTGCGGTGATCGACAAAGATTTTGCCAGCAGCTTGCTGGCCCAGGCGGTCAAGGCTGATCTTTTCCTTATCTCAACGGCCGTTGAAAAGGTGGCGATCAACTTTGGCAAACCGGATCAGAAGTGGATTGACCGCATGACCCTGGCCGAGGCCAAGCAGTACCTGGCTGAGGGAACGCACTTTGCCAAAGGTTCGATGGCCCCCAAGATCCAGGCCATCATCTGGTATCTAGAAGCGGGCGGCAAGCAGGCCCTCATCACCAACCCTCAGAGCATCGGACGTGCCCTGCGCGGCGAAACTGGCACCTGGATAGTGCCATAGGTTACAATAGGGATAAGGAGGTGGATGGGTAGCAAAGTGGAGGAGATGGCTTTTTTGCTTTGAGTGCATAATGCCAGTCTAGATTCGTCAACCAATTAATGACAAAAGGAGAATCACTATGCGTTCCAAAATCATCTGGAAATTAACGGCGGGGCTGTTGATCGCAGCCATGATCCTTACTGCTTGTGGGCCCGAAGAAGTGGGGGGCTTTCAGATCCCAGAAGTGGACAAGAATAAGTTCAATGTGGCCATGGTGCTGATTGGGCCACATGATGATGGCGGCTGGTCACAGGCGCATTACGAAGGCCTGGCATACGTGGAGGCGAATGTCCCCAACGTGCATGTGGCGTATATCGAAAATGTGCCTGAAGGCGCTGACTCTGAACAGGTCTTCCGCGCCCTCTCTCGTAAGGGCTTTGACCTGATCATTGGCACCTCCTACGGCTTCATGGACCCGATGGAAATTGTCTCCACTGAGTATCCTGACATCATGTATGTTCACATCAGTGGTATCAAGTCCAACGGCACCAACTTCGGCAACCTGTTTGGCGCTATGGAAGTGATGAAGTACCTGGGTGGTATGCTGGCAGGCGCTCGTGCCCAGATGGACGGCAACCCCAAGCTGGGTTATATGGCCACTTTCCCCATCCCCGAAGAGCTGCGCCTGGGCAACGCCATTGCCCTTGGTATGCGCCGCACTTGCCCCGAATGCACCATGGATGTCCGCTGGCTCAATACCTGGCACGACCCGATCATCGAACGCGATGCGGCTGCTTCGTTGTTTGACGCTGGCGCGCAGGTGGTCTTCACCGGCGCCGATACGCCCGCTGTAGCCGACGTGGCTCAGGAAAAGGGCAAATGGGGCGTCACGTATGACTGGTACGGCTCTTGCAAGGTGGAACGCTGCCTGACCGCTCCTTACTGGAATTGGGGCCCGATCTACGCCTCCATTACCCAGAAGGTGATCGATGGCACCTATACTCCCGGCTGGGATTACTTCGATGCTGAGACGGGCGGCATGGGCCTGTATGGTTTCATGGAAGGCCAAGAACTGCCCCCCGGTGTGGCTGAGCTGCCGGCTGATGTGGTGCAGGAAGTGCGCGACCTGGTAGCCGCATCCTTGGTGGGCGAATTCAACCGCTTTGATGTGTTCGCTGGCCCCATCAATGATAATGCTGGCAACCTGATCGTACCTGAAGGCCAGGCATTGTCGCAGGCTGACCTCGACCAATTCCCCGAATATGGTCTGGGCTGCACATTCTGTATGAAGTGGTGGGCTGAAGGCATTACTTCTGAACTGCCCGATACTGGCGAATAAACCAATCTAACCCGTCCAGGGCCAGGGTTTAAACCATCCTGGCCCTGGACATGAATTTGAAGGTTCTTATGCCTCCTCCTATGCCAACTGATAACTTAGCAATCTGCCCAGTCAAGATGGTGGGTATCGTCAAGCGCTTTCCGGGCATATTGGCAAATGACCACGTGGATTTTGATCTGCGCAAAGGCGAGATCCATGCTTTGTTGGGTGAAAATGGGGCCGGTAAGAGTACCCTGATGAACGTGCTGGCTGGTTTATACCGCCAGGAAAGCGGTACCATCCTGGTCAACAACAAGCCGGTTTCCTTCTCTTCACCGCGCGATGCCATCAAGGCGGGTATCGGGATGGTGCACCAGCATTTCATGTTGGTGCCTTCGCATACCGTTACCGAAAATGTGCTGCTGGGCATGGAAGAGCCGCGTTTCTTCCTGCGTTTGAAAGAACATGATGCCAAGGTGGCTGAACTGGGGGAGCGTTTTGGAATGCACGTGGATCCGCGTGCCAAAGTCTGGCAGCTCTCGGTGGGCGAACAGCAGCGGGTGGAATTGCTTAAGATGCTCACCCTTGGTGCACAGGTATTGATCATGGATGAGCCGACCGCGGTATTGGCGCCGCAGGAGATTGAGGACCTATTTGTGACCCTGCGCGCGATGGTGGCTGAAGGTAAATCCATCATTTTCATCAGCCATAAATTGCAAGAGGTGATGGCGATTGCCGATCGTGTGACGGTCTTGCGCAAGGGGCGGGTCACGGCGGCTGGGGTGAAAATGGAAGGTGTCACCCGGCAGGAGCTGGCGCGCCTGATGGTTGGGCGCGATGTACTCTTCAAGATCGATAAAACACCCTGCAAACCCGGAGAACCCGTACTAACCCTGGAAGATGTGCATGCCGAGAATGACAAAGGCCTGCCTTCGCTGCGCGGGGTCAGCTTTCAGGTGCGGACGGGTGAGGTGGTGGGCTTGGCGGGCGTGGCGGGCAATGGACAAATTGAGCTCACCCAGGTGATCAATGGGCTGCGGCGCTGTACGCAGGGCAAAGTTCAGTTGAATGGAAAAGAAATCACCAACCGATCGGTTTTAAAGGCCATTCAGAGCGGTATGTCGTACATTCCAGAGGACCGTACGCATGTGGGCAGCTCTCCAAATTTGAGCATCACCGATAATGTCATCATGAAGACCTACCGCCAACCGCCGATTGCACACGGTTGGATGCTGGATGGCGCACAGGCTGAGCATTTTGCAGGTGAGCTTAAAGATGCTTACGAGATCATTGCGCCCAACGTGAACACGCCCGTGAGACTGCTTTCGGGGGGCAATTTGCAGCGTGTGATCCTGGCACGCGAGATCTCGGGTCACCCGACCTTTATTGCTGCGGTGCAGCCCACGCGCGGCCTGGATGTGGGCGCGATCGAAGGGGTGCATCGCTTGCTGCTGGCTCAGCGCGATGCGGGTGCGGCGATCTTATTGGTCTCGGAAGAATTGGAAGAACTCTTTTCATTAAGTGACCGGATTTTGGTGATTTATGAGGGCCGGATCATGGGTGAGATCACTGGCGAGTTGGATACGCCTGCCCATGTGGAGGCAATCGGCCTGATGATGACCGGTACATCATACGTGCCGGCAGAAAAAACAAACAGCAGCGGCGAAAATATTTCTTCCAGCCAACCTGAAGGAACGGTGCAGCATGACTGATGGCGAACCTACCCCCACTGGCAATACCACTCCGCCCGAAAGCCAGGCTCCCTTGGCTGGGCCATTGGATGGAGGCGGTAAATCTCGTTTTCCCTTCCGCATATCCTTAGAACCTCGCCTGCAAGAACCGCCGCGCTGGTATCCGTTTGCGATTTCGTTTGGGGCAGTGGCGATTGCCCTGTTCTTCGGCGGCATCGTGATTGCATTTGCAGGCGGCAACCCGTTTGCCTCTTATGCACACATCGCTCGCTCCTCCTTTGGCAGCCTGGGCGTCTTTTCCGATACAATCGTCAAGGCCACCCCGTTGATCCTGGTGGGGCTAGCCTGTTCGCTGGCATTTCGCATGAAACTGTGGAACATCGGTGCAGAGGGCCAATTCTTCCTGGGGGCATTTGGCGCCAGCGCGGTGGTTCTATTGCCAATCTTGCCTGAAAATACCTCGCCCTGGCTGTTCATCCCGGTGATGATGTTGTTTGGCATCCTGGCGGGTGCATTATGGGGGTTTATCCCTGGCTTCTTGAAGGCCAAATATAATGTCAACGAGATCATCTCTACATTGATGATGAATTATATTGCCGTACACTGGAACAATTTCTTCATTTTTGCAGTGTGGAGCGATGGTGGTTTCCAGATGAGCCCAATGTTTCCGCGCTCGGCCTGGCTGCCGCGCCTGACCGACTATGCCGAACAGTTCCCCATTTTGCGCGGGCTGACTGCCCACCTGGGCTTGATCATGGCTTTGGTGGCGGTGTTGGTGGTGTGGTTCATCATTTACCGCAGCCGCTGGGGCTACGAGATCCGCTTGATCGGCGATAACCCCAAGGCGGCACGCTATGCTGGCTTGAACATCCAGCGCAATACCATTCTGGTGATGATGGTGTCGGGCGCTTTGGCCGGGTTGGCGGGCATGTCTGAGATCACGGGGGTGGTGCACCGCCTGCAAGGTGCCATCTCGCCGGGGTATGGCTTTACCGGTATTATCATTGCCTGGTTGGCAAAATTAAACCCCTTTGCAACCGTCTTAGTTTCGATCTTGTTTGGGGCCTTGATCCTGGCTGGGCGTGAAATCCAGCCTTCGGGTATTCCAAAGATGATCCAGGGCATTATCCTGGTTTGCCTGATCGCCAGCGACTTCCTAATGCGCTACCGGGTGAACATCGAACGTGTGCGGATTGAACCCGCTGGTGAGGAGGCTTAAGCCATGGACCTGATCATTATTTTGCAAGCCGGTGTAGCCACTGGCACAATCTTATTATTTGCTACGATTGGCGAATTGTTGGCGGAGCGTTCTGGCATTCTGAACCTGGGCGTGGAGGGGATGATGCTGATCGGGGCGATGAGCGCTTACAGCATCGCGATCTCCACAGGCAACCCCTGGCTAGGATTGTTTGTGGCGATGCTGGCAGGCGGGTTGATCAGCCAGGTGCATGCGGTGATCACCATCAAGCTGCAAGCCGACCAGGTGGTCAGCGGCCTGGCCCTGACCTTCTTGGGTGCAGGCATTAGCCTGGTGCTGGGCGAAGGCTTGAGCAAAGCTGGAACCGTCTCGCTTTTACCGGCATTTTCCATCCCTCTGCTGGACCAGATCCCGATCTTGGGGCCGATCTTTTTTACGCGCCAAAGTGTGATGGTCTACCTGGGTTACATTCTTGTACCCCTGGTATGGTATTACATCAACTATACCAGGCCGGGCATGGTCCTGAGGGCGGTAGGCGAATACCCGGTGGCGGCAGATACCCTGGGCATTAATGTGGCCCGCCAGCGCTATTTTTACGTCTTTGTGGGTGGCGCTCTGGCCGGGCTGGCTGGCGCCACCATCAGCCTGGCGATCTCTCCCGGCTGGTTCAGCGAGCTGACCACTGCCGGGCAGGGATGGATTGCGGTGGGCCTGGTGATCTTTGCCCAGTGGAACCCAATCCGGGCGGCCTTTGGCTCGTATATGTTTGGGGCGCTGCGCCGCCTGATCCTGGACATCCAGGGGCCGATGATGCTGTTTGGTGTGGCCAACCCGTTCTATTACAATCCTTATTTGGGCTTCTTCTTGCAGATGCTGCCTTATGCTTTTACCATCATTGTGCTGGTGATTGGCTCGCGCGAGGCGATGCGTAAACGCCTGGGCTCTCCGGCAGCATTGGGGACACCTTACATCCGCGGCGAGCGCGGGTTGTAAGAGGATTCTAAAGAAATTCATCGCAGAGCCGCAGTGAACACAGGGAAAAGTGAAGGAAAACTCGGCGTACTCGGCGTCTCGGCGGTACAAAAACGAATTGCAGTGAGTTTACGGCGACGTGCTGCTGCACGATGAAATCAGGTTTTTAGAGAGGTTTATTGTGAATACAGCGCTTCCAAAAGAGAAGTTTGTGGGCTACCGCTGCTCGTTGTGCGGCCGTGAGTTTGCTCCTGGTGACGTGACCTATACCTGCCCGGCTGATGGCGGAAACCTGGACGTGGTGTTGGATTACGATGCCATTCGGCAAGATCTACGCCCTGAAGATATCTTCGCTGCAGGCGAGGTTTCGTTGTGGCGTTACCTGCCGCTGCTGCCGGTGGCTGACCCGGGTGGCCTGGGCACCACACTGCGGGCAGCAGGCGGTACACCGGTCTTTGCCCCTGGGCGGCTGGCTGAAAAACTGGGTTTGCGGCATTTGTGGATCAAGGATGATGGGCGTAACCCAACCGCCTCGTTCAAAGATCGCGCCAGTGCGGTGCTGGTGGCGCGTGCCCGCCAGATTGGCGCAGAGGTGATGGTCACCGCTTCCACCGGCAACGCCGGGGCCGCCCTGGCTGGGATGGCGGCTGCGGTGGCACAAAAGGCGGTCATTTTTGCGCCGCGCACGGCTCCGCCTGCCAAGATTGCCCAACTGCTTATCTATGGCGCACAAGTGATCTTGGTGGATGGAACGTATGACCAGGCCTTCGACCTGACTGTGCAGGCTGCGGACGAATTTGGCTGGTACTGCCGCAATACCGGCTATAACCCCTTTACGGCAGAAGGCAAGAAGAGCGCCGCATTGGAAATTTGGGAGTGGGCCGTTCAAGAGGGCAGGCTGGCCAAGCTCCGAGACCTGGAAACGCGCCTGACTGTGTTCGTCTCGGTAGGCGATGGCAACATCATCTCTGGGCTGCACAAGGGCTTTAAAGACCTGGTGGCGTTGGGTTGGTTGGCGCATGCACCGCGCATCTTTGGCGTTCAGGCTGAAGGCTCGGCGGCGATTGCCAACGCCTTTTTTGCAGGCAACGAGACGATCGTACCGGTCGCATCCAACACGCTGGCAGACAGTATTTCGGTGGACCTGCCGCGGGATGGGGTGCGCGCCGTGCGCGCCGCCCGCCAGACGGGCGGCAGCTACCTGGTGGTGAGCGATGCAGAGATTATCGCCGCCATCGGCGAGATGGGCAAAGTGGGCATCTTCACCGAGCCGGCAGGCGCCACTGCCTATGCCGGGTTGGTCAAGGCCGTCCACAGCGGGCAAATCAAACCAGAAGACCCTGTGCTGGTGCTCAATACCGGTAACGGGCTGAAGGATATCAAAGCAGCCATGATGGCGGTGCCAGAAGCACCGGTCATCGAGCCGACCATGACTGCACTGAAGAAGATTATCTAACCTATGGAACCTACATTTTCTGTTGTTGCACCAATTTTTAATGAAATCGGTAACCTGCCAGAACTGTACCGGCGGGTGAAAGAAACCCTGGACGCACTGGGAGAACCCTGGGAGCTGGTGTTGGTGGATGATGGCTCTACAGATGGCTCAACTGATGCCATCCGTGAGCTGGCTGCGCAAGACAAGCGCGTGCGCCCGGTGATCTTTGCGCGCAACTTTGGGCACCAGTTGGCCGTGACGGCCGGCCTGGACTACTCGCGCGGCCAGGCGGTGACGATCATCGATTCGGACTTGCAGGACCCGCCCGAAGTGGTTGCCGATCTGATCGCCAAGTGGCGCGAGGGGTACGAAGTGGTCTATGCTGTGCGTTCTGAGCGAGAGGGTGAGACCTGGTTCAAGCTGTTCACGGCCTCGTTGTTTTACCGCCTGATCTACCGCATCACGGATGTGAATATCCCCATGGATACGGGCGATTTCCGCCTGCTGGATCGCAAGGTGGTGAATGTGATGAACCAGATGCGCGAGCGCCACCGCTTCTTGCGCGGCATGTCGGTCTGGGTGGGCTTCAAGCAAACGGGCGTGGAGTACCGGCGAGCGGCGCGTTTCTCAGGAGAGACCAAGTACCCGCTCAAGAAAATGCTCAAGTTTGCCACCGATGCCATCACCAGCTTTTCCCATTTCCCGCTTCAGCTTGCCATGTACTTGGGCTTTATTTCGGCTGGGCTGAGCATCCTGGCTATCCCGGTGGTGGCGATTGTGCGCATTAGCGGTGGGCATGAACTGACAGGCCAGGCAACTACCCTGATCGCAGTCTTGTTTTTGGGAGGAGTGCAGTTGATCTGCACTGGCATCTTGGGCGAGTATGTTGGGCGCCTGTATGATCAGGCCAAGGGCCGGCCGCTGTATATTGTCCGCGAAGCCCCCAATCAAGATGGTGAATAATGCCCCTGAAAGTAATGGGCCGTCGCTGATCAATGATCGATGAGAACATGAGACATAGGAGACGATTGTATGAAAATTGATTTGACTGTTTATCCTGAACGCCGCAAGCGCGCCATTCAACGGGTGCGCGAGCGAAATATTATCATCCCCACTTTTGCGCAAATGCTTGAGCCAGGGCTTGTGCCAGAAAAGATCAAGGAAGAGTTGAGCGGTATCGGATTGTGGGATATCAATCCGCGCAACCTGTTCCGCATTACCTGGAAGAACGAGCCTGTGGCGCATGGCGGCGGCTTTGGGGGCGTGAATTATATGGAATTGCCCTCCAGCCTCACCGGCACCCCGGCGCGCATCATTGTGCTGGTAGGTAAGTGGTTCCCCACTGGGGCGCACAAGGTGGGAGCAGCTTTTGGCTGTTTAGTGCCGCGCCTGGTGACGGGCCAGTTTGACCCGACCACCCAAAAGGCCGTCTGGCCTTCCACCGGCAATTACTGCCGCGGCGGCGCCTATGACTCATCCCTCCTGGCCTGCGAATCGATTGCCATCTTGCCTGAGGGCATGAGCCAAGAGCGCTTTGAGTGGTTGTCGAATGTTGCCGGTGAAACAATCAAGACGCCGGGCAGCGAGTCGAACGTAAAGGAGATCTTTGACAAGTGTTGGGAACTACGTAAGTCTGGCCAGGATCTGATGATCTTCAACCAGTTCGATGAATTCGGCAATTACTTGTGGCACTATACGCTCACTGGCCGCGCGTTGGAAGAAGTGCTCAAGCTGGAGTTAGGCCCAAAGGATACATACCAGGGCTTTGTCTCAGCTACCGGTTCGGCAGGTACTATCGCCACCGGCGATTATATGAAGCAGCTTTTTCCGGCCAGTAAGGTTGTTGCCAGTGAAGCTCTGCAGTGCCCCACCCTGCTGCTAAACGGCTTTGGTGCCCACCGCATTGAGGGCATTGGCGATAAGCACGTGCCGTGGATTCATAACACCAAAAACACCGACATGGTGGTGGCGATCGATGATAATGCAGTGGTCAATCTGTCTCGCCTGTTCAATGAGCCAGCCGGGAAGGCTTACCTGGCCAAGCAGGGTGTGCCTGAAGCGTTGATTGGCAGACTGGATCTGATGGGCTTTTCAAGTATTTCCAATGTGCTCTCTGCTATTAAGATGGCTAAGTATTACGAGTTGGGCGAGCACGATGTTGTGCTGACCGTGCTGACTGACTCGATGGAATTGTACGAGAGCCGTCTGCGCGAGATGCATGCCGAGTTTGGCCAATACACCGAAACCAATGCTGCAGCCGACTTTGCCCGCTACCTGCATGGCCAATCGACCGACCACCTGCTCGAGCTGAATTACCAGGATCGCAAGCGTGTCCATAATCTGAAGTATTACACCTGGGTAGAGCAGCAAGGCAAGACGTATGAAGAGATCCTGGCCCAGTGGCATGAGCCTAACTACTGGACCGATCTTCAGTCGCAAATTCCTGAGATGGATGCATTGATTGAGGAATTCAATGCTGAGGTTGGGTTGATGAAATAGATTGACAGGGGATGTGTGACCGGGCAAACCCGGGTCGCACATCCCCTGTCTTCCAAAAAGGATTATTTTATGGTGGCTCCTGCTTCCCTGATCCTGGTGGCGGTGA
>CAZWFQ010000077.1:0-14755 GCA_964633225.1 uncultured Anaerolineaceae bacterium | reverse complement strand
ACCTGTAGTAGAATCATGTCAACCACAATATCACCTGTTTGATCTTTTTTTCTATGGAGGCTCTTATGTTCCTCGTTGCAGAATTAAAAACTGATCAAGGCCAATTGGTTACCGTTCTCACCGTGCCGCCCAAGGAATTCAAAACGGGTTCTAAAGGCTATTATGCCAACGCCAAAACAGAAATCGATGGCAAACGCTACCAGATCCAGGTCCAGATCGTAGAAATTGGCAGCAAGCCCAAAAACGAAGAAGGGTAAATCGATGTGCGGGCGCTTTACACTTACCGTAGATCCCGACGACCTACAAACAGCCTTTCCATGGGCCGCTATCCCCAAAAATATTACACCGCGCTTTAACATTGCCCCGTCACAACCCATTGCAGTGATCGTTAACAATTCAGACCCACGGCTCGATTTCTTTACCTGGGGACTCATACCATCTTGGGCCAAGGATCCATCGATCGGCAGCCGCCTGATCAACGCCCGCGCAGAAACCCTGTCCGAAAAGCCGTCTTTCCGAACAGCGTTTCAACGCCGTCGATGCTTGATTCCAGCAGATGGTTTCTACGAGTGGCAGCCAATCCCCGAGTCAAGGAGTAAAGTCCCCTACTACATACAACTTAAGCACCGGCGCCCATTTGCATTTGCAGGTTTATGGGACCTTTGGAGATCTCCGGATGGCTCAGAGATTTATTCCTGCGCCATTATAACCACCACGCCAAACGAATTGATGCAGACAATTCACGCCCGCATGCCTGCCATCCTGGCGCCCGGTGACTATACGCAGTGGCTCGACGGACGCGATGCCCCCCCAGAAACGTTAAGT
This sequence comes from uncultured Anaerolineaceae bacterium, assembly GCA_964633225.1. Classification (GTDB taxonomy): domain Bacteria; phylum Chloroflexota; class Anaerolineae; order Anaerolineales; family UBA4823; genus JAKQIM01. The sequence goes on along the minus strand of CAZWFQ010000077.1, from coordinate 13,930 downwards.
CAACTCCTGAGACCCTATCCTGCCGACGAGATGATCGCCTACGCTGTATCAAACCAGGTCAACAGCCCCCAAAACGATGCACCTGCCTGTATTCAACCTGCCGAGTAGATGCAGAAAGATTTGTCCGTTCCTCCAGCGTTACCAATATCCTTTAGTCTAGAAACTATTCCCGTTGGGGCAGGAATAGGGCGGATATTGGCGGCCGCTCTGCAAGCAGTCGATCCCGTCACGGCTGTTCATAATCATTTGAGCAGACATGGATCGCTGCTCGTGTCAGACAATATCAAATATGACCTGCGCTATTTTAGTCGCATCTATATCGTGGGAATTGGCAAAGCTGGCGCTCCCATGGCAAGCACAGCGGGGCACATCCTTGGCGACTACCTTACGCGAGGAATTGCCCTGGTCAAATATGGGCACGCATTTTCTACCCGTGCGCATCCTGGCATAAAAATATTAGAGGCCGGCCATCCGTATTCCGACGTAAACGGCGTTTCTGGCACACAACAAATCCTGGCTTTATTAAGTAACTTACAAAACGACGACCTCGTGATCTGTTTGATATCAGGAGGAGGATCCGCCCTGTTTTCGGCGCCCGCGGCCCAAATTACCTTGCAAGATATGCAGATTCTCATACACTCACTCTTTGTCTGCGGTGCTACAATCGATGAAATCAACACGATCCGGAAACATCTAGACGCCGTCAAGGGCGGTGGGCTGGCACGTTGGGCGTCACCCGCCACGATCTTGACCTTGATCCTCTCAGATGTGGTTGGAGATTCACCCGCTATCATTGCATCGGGGCCTACCAGCCCAGACCCAACCACCTTCGTACAAGCCTGGGAAATACTACGCAAATACCAGATCGCGAAACAAATCCCCCCTTCAATCATCCAGCATATCAAAAAAGGAATCGCGGGCCAAATCCCAGAAACCCCCAAACCTGGTGCCGGTATATTCCAAAACATAGAGCATGTGCTGGTTGGCAGCAACAAGCAAGCCGCCGAGGCCGCCATCCGGCAAGCAAATGCCGAAGGTTTTAACACTATTTTACAAACAACCACCCAGCAAGGCGAGGCTAGTAAGATCGGCGCACAGATAGCGGCCCTTGCCCATCAAATCCGGGCTACAGGTCAACCGATTCTGTCGCCTGCTTGTGTCATCACGGGAGGCGAAACCACGGTCACACTCCGCGGCAATGGATTAGGCGGGCGCAATCAAGAATGCGCACTGGGGGCGGCAATGACCCTGGCTGGCCAAAAGAATGTCGTGTTCGTTTCCCTGGCGACCGATGGCGGTGACGGCTCCACAGATGCAGCCGGGGCAGTCGCCACAGGCGAGACAATCAGCCGCGCCAGATTCTTGAACCTGGATCCTGGCGACTATTTGGCCCGCAACGATTCGTACCATTTCTTCGAACCCTTGGGAGACTTGATCAAAACCGGCCCAACCATGACCAATGTCAATGACTTGATGGCACTGGTTGTTTATTAAACCCCGTATTCTTCACTGACCTGGTCTAAACGCAGGCTGATCACCTGGCTGGCAGAGTCTCGGCCCATCGTAACACCATAAATCACGCCTGCGGTTTGCACAGTATTACGGTTATGGGTTACCACAATAAACTGCGTTTGTTGGCTCAACTCGGTCAGCAAATCCCGGAATCTGCTCACATTTGCCTCATCCAGCATTGCATCCACCTCGTCCAAAACACAGAAGGGTGTCGGCGATATGCGAAGCAGGGAAAAAACCAATGCGGCTGCCGTCAAGCTGCGTTCTCCGCCAGAAAGGAGCGATAAACCTTGCTCCCGTCTCCCGGGCAAACGCGCCTCAATATCAATCCCTGTTTCAGTCAGGTCTTCTGGATCCGTAAGCACCAACCGGGCAGAGCCGCCGCCGAAGAGACGCGTAAAAATCTGGCGGAATTCTTGAGCTACAGCATCAAATGTCTTTCGGAACTCACGCTCCATCAACAGATCAAGCTCGGCGATCACTTCTTTGATCCCTTGCTCTGCTTTTTGCAAATCAGCAACCTGAGAGGTTAAGAATTGATATCGTTCTTGAACCTGCTGGTATTCAGCTTGCGCCTCAGGATTGATCGCTCCCATGCGATGTAGTTGGGTGCGTTGCCGTTGAAGCGTTTCTTCCAGGTCTGGCGGCAGCTCCTTTATCTTAGGTAATTCTTCCACCATGCCCTGTAAAGGCAGAGGCTTTGGGCCTGAAACCGAATCCGCATAATCAAACGACACCAAACCAAAATCATCCTCGATGCGCCTGCGCAGCGACTCTAGAGCCTCTTGACGGCGGGCCAGATTGATCTTAGCTTGTGAATGATGATGCTCAGCCAGGCTGAGCGCCTGGCGCGCTTCCGTATCAGTGGATAGAACCAGGTTCTGAGCCTGTTCAAGAGACACCAGTTCTGCCTCGGCGGGCTCCGTTTGGGCCTGCATGGCACTCACTTGCTCAATCACAACTGCCTCTTCTTGCCGCAGCACGGTTTTTTGTTGATCTAAACGCACTGCTTCGCCTTCGAAGTCGGCAATCCTTGTCTTTAGCTGTGCCAGCATTCGCTGAACGCGCTCAAGGCCAGAACGACGCTCTTGCTGCCTGTTACGGGCATCAGCAACCGCCCTTTCAGATACCGCAGTGCGTGTGGTCCAATGCCCCAACTGCGTTTGCAACTCATCCAAAGACAAGGCTTCGAGGGCGCCAGATTTTTCGCGCAAGCTTTCGCGCGCCAGTCGAACCTGATCCTCAAGCTTCTTCAAGTCCGTTGCAAGACGCTTTTCTTCATCAATACCTGCTTCAATCTCGGCTTCCTGGCGCCCACGCTGTTCTCGCTGCCACTGCAGCGCACGCCGCGCTTTATCAGCCCCCAATTCTGCCTGATCGCGAGTTGTCCGGCCGGCACGCTCTGCTTCTCGGCCCTGTTCTACAGCCTGGCGAAGTTTAATTTCTTCTTTTCGCTTGCTTTCTAGTTCTGTGCTCTGAATCGCCAGTTTTTCATCTACAGCGCTGATTTCTGTCACTGCTTGTTCAGCAGCATCTTTCAACTCGCGCTGCTGCCGCGGCCGGCTGAGAACACCTCGCCCTGGCGCCCCCGATAAAACCTGGCCGCTGGCATAGAACAATTCGCCCCGCAAAGTGACCGCACGGAAATTCGGCCAATTACGCCAATCTCCGCTGGCCAAAATACGCCGCGCAGCATCGCGATCTCGCACAATCACAACCTGACCCAGCAACAAATCCAAGATCGGCCGCAGTTCTGCCGAACACTCAATTAAACCGGCTGCCACCCCCAGAACGGCGTCTGAACCACCAGGAGCTTTGTCCGCCTCAATCTTGAAACTGCGGGGAGAGACTAACACATCCAAGGGCAGCAGAGCCCCACGCATTGCATCCTTCAATAAAATCTCCAGCGCCGCATCTGTGCTTGAGGCTTGCTCCAGGATCACTGCATCCACATATTCACCAAGCGCTGCTGCGATGGCAGTTTCCAACTCGGCTGGGACCCGGATGTGATTACTTAGAGCCCCAAGCGTACCACTCAGGCGTGTCTCACGGGCCGCTTGCAATAATTTTCGCGCCCCATCTGCATATCCACTCAAACTGCTTTCGGCCTGTGCCAAAACATCCAGGCGCGCTTTCAACTGAGCCAGGCTGGCCTGCCGCGCAGAACGCTGATCAAGCAGCTCTTTACGCTGCGTTTCCAAATCTCTGATCTGCTGTTGCTGCGCTTGCAATGCAGATTCTGCTGCCTGACGACCCCGTTCTGCCTCAGTCAATTGTTTCGCCGACGATTCAGTCTTCTGCTCTGCCACGCTCAAATCATGATCCAAGCGTTCCAGCGTTGCCAGCAAAGATTGCAAAGCATCGCGCTGGCGGGCAGCCTGAGTCTGCCGTTCAGATAAGCGCGCTTGTAAATGCGCTTGCTGCGCGGTCAAACCAGATAACGTTTGCCGTGCCGATTGGAGAGCCTTTTCAGCCCGAGAGCGCTCTGCCTGCCGCTGCTGGAGAATTTTCCGAGTCTCATCTACGTGCGTCCGGGCCTCATTCAGCTCGGCATCCAGTTGCTGCAGATCAAGCCCCGAGGCTGCCAGGCGCTCATTTGAAAGACTAAGCTCCTCTTCCAAACGAGTCATCTCAACACCAGCTCCCTGTTTCTGAGCCGTCAATGCCCGAACACGTTCCTCGGCCACAGCCTGTTCACGGGCCAAAACATCCCGGCGGCTATGCAATTCGGCCAGCTGCCGATGCCATTCGCCCAAACGTTCGCGCAATGCCTGAATTTTGGTGCGGTAGGCTGCCAGGCGGGTATCAAAGTCTGTTTGGGCCACCTTGGCTTTCTCAAGGATCTCTTCTTGGCGGCGAGAAGCCTCGCGCGCCTCTGTCAAAGCATCTTGAGACTGGTGCCAATGATATCCATACCACTCTCGCAAGACCAAACGTAAATCAGCGCGAATTTGCTCGTATTCCTGGGCTCGGCGCGCCTGCCGCTCAAGACTGCGCAAGCGAGGCTGCAGTTCAGCCAGAATATCTTGAACACGCTCCAGATTGCGGCGGGTGGTATCCAGGCGGCGGAGTGATTCCTCGCGGCGCGAACGATGCAAACCAATCCCCGCTGCCTCCTCAAAAAGCCGGCGGCGTTCTTCAGCCTTAAGCATCAAAGATGCGTCCACCAGACCTTGCCCAATGATGGTGTAAGTGCGCTCGGCAAGCCCTGATTGCGCCAAAAGCTCAGACACATCCTTCAAACGCACCCGCTGACCGTTCAACAGGTATTCATTATCACCATCCCTGTATGCCCGGCGAGTGATACCAACCTCAGCGAAGTCAATCGGCAGCCATCCATCGCTGTTATCGAACACAATCGTCGCAGAAGCCATCCCTGCTCTGGGGCGAAGTTCAGAGCCAGAGAAAATCATATCCTCAGTCTTCTTACCCCTTAGTAAACTGTAAGTTTGCTCACCCAATACCCAACGAATGGCATCAGCGATATTCGACTTACCAGAACCATTTGGCCCAACCACTGCCGTCACACCATCGGCAAAAATGAATTCGGTGCGCGAGGCGAATGTTTTATACCCGTGCAACTCAAGTGATTTAAGGCGCGCTGGCATCTTCACTCAACTCCACTGCATCAAGAGCTTGGCGAGCCGCGATTTTTGCGGCAGCTTGTTTACTATGACCCGAACCCCGCCCATACGCCCTACCATCAACAATCACCTCAACTTCAAAACTTTTATCATGATCCGGCCCACTATCAGATACCGTTTGATAAAGCGGCGGACCATACCCCCGCCCTTGAGACCACTCTTGGAGCAGGCTTTTGGGGTCATGATCGCGGCGTGCAGACAGGATCTGCTGCACAGCCATCTCTAGCAATGGCTCAACGAACAAGTGCACCGTAGGAATGCCCTGATCCAGGTAAATGGCAGCAATCACAGCTTCAAAGGTGGAGCCTAACAACGCCAGGCGATCCCGCCCTCCACCCTCTGCTTCGCCCTTTCCTAGTCGCATCGCATCGCCGAGGCGAATCTGGCGAGCAAACTCAGCCAGTTGTTGATTTCCCACCAGGGCCGCCCGTAAACGGGTAAGGTATCCTTCGGCCATTTCTGGAAAACGGTTATATAGCCACGCCCCCACCAGAAAGTCGAGCACAGCATCGCCAAGGAATTCAAGACGTTCGTTATCTTCTAGAGCGTCGCGATGTTCATTCATATACGAACGATGGGTTAAGGCCCTTGTTAACAGGCCGATATTATTAAATGAAAGCCCAATGCGCTGAGCAAAGACCTCGGGGGATTCTTCCGTCTGGGGTCCCTGAGATAAATTCATAAAAGCCTCCTCAGAACTCAGGGAACGTCAGACACCCCGCCGCAGCCGGGTATCTGGCGATCCATTAGTTCCAGTTCGAAATGTGCGTAACATTGTATCTTAATTTTGAGAATTTCGCACCAACAACATTCAAATCAAATACCTCGTTACCCGGCATATTTCAAGCCCGATCCGGTCAAAATGACAACGACTGGGTCTTGCATACGCCCATCCAACTGTGCAAGACCTCCCCAAACCACCCCAGAAGTTGGTTCAACATAAAAGCCTCTTTTTGCCAGCTCGTCGCGCCCAGGTAAAATCGTCTCTTCATCCACAGCCAACAGGGTAACGCGTCCAGCGTCAACCAGCATCAAGATCGCATCCCCGCGCACTGGTTGGTGCACTCGAATACCCTCCGCCAGGGTGTTTGCTTCAACCATCCAACTCGGCCCGGTTGGCCCATAAGCCGCCAAAGCCCACAATGGAGCGCACGCCCGTGCCTGTACCCCCACCAGCATAGGCTGCCGCTTAATTACCGCCGCCTGTTGCAAAGCAGAAAACCCACGCGCCAATCCCAATAACAGACCGCCTTGTCCAACAGGCAGTACCACCGTTCCAGGCGCCATACCCATTTGTTCAACCAACTCATAAGCCAGCGTGGCATAACCGGGCAAATTATAGGGCAAGTATGCATGGCTAGCATAAGCAGATCCCTGTTCGGCCGCCTGGCGCACAGCTTGGGCCGCATCCGAGCGCACACCCCGGATTGGCATTAGCTCAGCCCCATAAGCAGATATCTGTAAACGCTTTGGACCGGATGCCGATTCGGGCACAAAGACCCTGGCCTCAATTCCACCTCGAGCCGCATAGGCCGCAAATGATGCCCCTGCATTTCCAGAAGAATCCTCCACCGCCATATCCGTGCCGCGGGATTTCAAAAAACTGACCAGCAATGGACTTCCACGATCTTTAAATGAACCAGTCGGGTTGAGATATTCGCACTTAAAGGCCATTTGCCTCCCAAATGCTTCGACCCACACCAATGGAGTTCCCCCCTCCCCTAGCGAAATGACTAAGGAATCTGCGCTCAGCCCAAAACAAAACCGGTATCGCCATATTCCCGGCTGGCTCACATCAATTTGTGCAGGATCATAAGCCGGCCAGGCAGCATAATCGTAAATGCCACCACATACTTCACAGCAATAAGGCCACCCGGTGTCTGGATAAGGATGGCCGCAGTTCGCACACGAAATCACAGCTTACTCTCCCGGCTTGGGCGTGTAATCACCTTCCACCCAGGTTTCTCCCCGGGGGCCAATCTCCTTCTTCCATACCGGCACAATCTCTTTCAGGCGATCAATACCGTAGCGAGCGGCCTCAAACACGCCCAAGTCGCGATGCGCAGACGAACAGGCAATCACAACCGTCGGTGCACCAGGTTCCAAATGGCCAATCCGCTGGACGATCGCAATCGCTTGCACGTCAGGCCAGCGCAGCCGGATCTCCCCTGCAATCTGGCGCATTTTTTCCTCGGCCATGGGCAGGTAGGCATCATACTCCAGAGACAAAGTCTCATGGGGATCAACGCTCTGGGTGATTCCCCTCACCATCCCAGTGAAAAAGCATGCTGCTCCCGTTGTTGGCAAAGTCACCTGGCTCAGCAAGGCATTCAGGTCAAATGCTTGCTTCGTCACTGAGACAATCGTTGGGGCATCCGCTGATCCACCACTAACCGGTGGGAAGATAGCGATTTCAGCCTGGCTCGGTATGATGTCTTCGTCAAAGGCATACTGCTGATTGACAGCCACCAATGCTGAACCAATCGATGCCGACAGAGCCGGGAATCTCGCTGCCAAAAGACTGCGTACATCGCAAACGCTTGCCTCTGGCGGGTATTCCAGAATCGTCTCCTTAACGCCCGCCAAATCACGGAAGGTGGCAAAGAATAAAACCTTGACCGAATTATTCATTATAAATATCCCCACTGCGCCCACCATGCTTTTCAACAAGGCGGATATTCTGAATGCGCATCGTCTTCTCAGCGGCCTTTGCCATATCATATACTGTCAAAGCCGCCACGCTTACCGCGGTCAAAGCCTCCATCTCTACACCTGTCTTGCCAATCGTTCGCACCGTTGCACGGATTTGTACACCTGGCAAGTTGTGATCCAGGTTTACGTCCACCTGGATGTGGGTCAAAGCCAGGGGGTGGCAAAGAGGAATCAATTCGGCGGCACGTTTGGCAGCCATGATCCCGGCCAACCGAGCCACCGCCAACACATCCCCTTTTTTGAGCGCACCATCTTGGATCAAGGCGAAGGTTTCAATTCGCATTTGCACCTCTCCCTGTGCAATTGCTGTACGCTCACTATCTGATTTGCCACCGACATCCACCATCTGAACACGGCCAGATTCGTCCAAGTGCGTTAAGCTCGTAGGCATGCGTCTTAATTCCCTTTCTTTAAGCCAGCCAGGCTCTCTAAATATGGCGGACAAGCAATTCCCTTTTCAGTGATAATGGCGGTCACGTAACGCGCTGGTGTAACATCAAAAGACGGATTTGCCACTCGGATCCCATCAGGCGTGATTTGACATTCACCCACATGCGTCACCTCGCGCGCCGGGCGCTCTTCAATGGAAATGGCATCGCCGTTGGGGGTTGCCAGATCAACGGTTGATGTGGGCCCAACACTATATAAAGGCACCCCATGGGCGTGCGCCGCCAAAGCCAAATTATAAGTCCCAATCTTGTTGGCCACGTCACCATTTGCCGCTATTCGATCGCAGCCAACCAGGCATAAATCCGCACCCATTGTCCGCATGATGTGCCCTGAGGCCCCATCAACAACAACCGTATGTGGAATGCCCAACTGCTCCAGTTCCCAAGATGTCAGGCGCGCTCCCTGCAAACGCGGACGGGTCTCGTCCACATACACATGGATCTTCTTGCCGTGCTCGTGAGCTGAGCGGATCACGCCCAGGGCGGTACCATAACCCACCGTTGCCAAAGCACCGGTATTACAGTGGTGGAAAATGCGCGCCCCATCAGGCACCAGGGCTTGGCCATTCAAGCCTATTTGCCGGTTAATCTGAACATCTTCATCGGCAATTTTCTGGGCTTCTATCAACACAACCTCTCGCATATGATCAACGTTATCAGGAGAGCTTCCATCGACCGCTCGAAGAACTCGTTCAATGGCCCAAAACAAATTTACTGCCGTTGGACGAGAAGCCCGCAGCACATTAGCAGCGCGGTCGAGCTCCGCATGCATCGAAACAAAGTCTCCGGCACGGCACCACCAGGCAGCAAGTGCTAAGCCATAACCAGCCGCGGCACCAATCGCTGGCGCTCCACGGATAACCATCGTGTGGATTGCATCAGCCACCCCTTCGACATCAACGTAATCCCGGTATACAACCTCCTGCGGCAGTAAACGTTGATCAATCATCTGTACATGGCCGTCAAGCCATCGAATGGTGAAGTATTCTGACATGTAGATTCTCCTCAAAATGATTGACTGTATTATAACCGGGACAATGAACGCACGTGATATAATGCGGCGATGAATAATTTTTTCTCCAAATGGAAAGAAGGGTTGTCTCGTACAAGCAAGGCTGCTTTTGGGCAAATTGCCACCTTGCTTGGGGCAACAGAGATCACAGACGAAACCTGGGATGATCTAGAAGCCTTGCTTATCCAGGCTGACCTGGGCGTGGAAACAACGGCTTCTGTTTTGGATGCCCTAGAAGAATGTGTGGAGAGCGAAGGCCTTGTCAAAGCAAGTGATTTAAAAATTGCGCTACACCGCGAACTGCGCAAACGCCTGGATACACCGCCCAGCATTGATTTTTCAGCAAATCCTACGGTGATCATGATCGTAGGGGTTAATGGTTCTGGCAAAACGACTTCTATTGCTAAGCTTGGGCGGCACTTTACCCAACAAGGGAAAAAAGTAATCTTAGGGGCTGCCGATACATACCGCGCTGCAGCAGTGGATCAGCTCCAAGTTTGGTCAGAGCGGTTAAATATCCCGATCATCACCGGCCAGGCAGGCGGCGATGCAGGGGCCGTTGCCTACGACACCGTTCAGGCTGCCCAGGCGCGTAACGCCGACCTGGCACTCATCGACACGGCTGGGCGCTTGCATACGCGCTACAACCTAATGGAAGAACTCAAGAAGGTTCACCGCGTGTTGGGTAAAGCCATGCCAGGTGCACCGCACGCGGTCTGGCTTGTGATGGATGCCACCACAGGCCAAAACGCGCTGCAGCAAGCCCGCGCCTTTAAAGATGCCGTCAAAATAACCGGTGTGATCCTGGCCAAGCTCGATTCTTCTGCCCGCGGTGGAATGGCCTTTGCCATTCAAAAAGAGTTGGGGCTGCCAATTTTATACGCTGGCTTAGGCGAGCGTCCCGAAGACCTGCAGCCATTTGACCCCAACGGGTTTATCGATGGCATCATCCAGGAAAACTAATCTCTCGAGAGAAAGATCATGCAAGAATTAATCAACCGTCTGAACATCTGCGTGGAACGATTCGAAAATTTATGGGTGCGTCTTTGACTTGGCTAGCCTACAAGCCGAGCTAACAGAACTCCAAACCCAATCCGAAGACCCCGATTTTTGGCAGTACCCCGACCAGGCGCAAAAGGTAATGAAACGCATGGCGGTTTTACGCGAAGAAGTAGAGAATTGGTTAAAAGTGCGCCAGCGCGCTGTCGATGCTTCCGAATTAGCCCAAATGGGCGATGATAACCTGCTGCCGGATCTAGAGACCGAATGCCAATTACTTGAAACCGAGCTAGAGCAGCGTGAATTCGAAGCCATGTTGTCAGGGAAATACGATCACGGCAATGCCCTCCTGGCCATTCACGCTGGCGCCGGAGGAGTCGACGCTCAAGACTGGGTAGAAATGCTCCAGCGCATGTACTTACGATGGGCCGAAAACAAAGGCTTTGAAGCAGACGTGCTCGACTTGAGCGAAGGTGAAGAGGCTGGCGTAAAAAGCGTGACCATTGCCGTCAATGGACGCCATGCATATGGTTACCTCAGGCCTGAGAAGGGTGTTCATCGCCTGGTGCGGCTGTCTCCCTTTGACGCTGCCCACCGCAGGCACACATCCTTTGCATTGGTAGAAGTGCTGCCCCAGGTAGAAGAAGAATACGATATAGCGGTAGATTCCAATGATATCCGTGTTGATGTCTACCGGTCATCAGGCGCGGGCGGCCAAAATGTACAAAAGAATGCCACTGCGGTGCGCCTCACCCACATTCCTACCGGGCTAGTGGTCACCTGCCAAAACGAACGTTCTCAGATGCAGAACCGGGAAAATGCCATGCGGGTATTGAAAGCCCGCCTGCTAGAGTTGAAAGAAGAACAGCAAGTTGAAGAATTAGCAGAGATCCGTGGTGAATACACCAAAGCGGAATGGGGCAGCCAGATCCGCTCGTACGTTTTGCATCCATATCAAATGGTGAAGGACCACCGCACAGATTATGAGGTGGGAAATGCCCAAGGGGTGTTAAACGGAGCATTGGATGGCTTTATTGAGGCCTACCTGCGAGAAAATGTGGGCAAGTAAGCCTGGAGATAACTCCGCTCACAAATCGGCGCATCCCTATTTGGGTAATAATTGGAGCGCTCGATCCATCGGATTGATAGTCGTCTTACTCTCGATCTTTCTGAGTGGATGCGTAACCATCAACGACCCCGAATCGGCGCAAGACAATTACACCAAGCTTATAGGCAGCGTTTCCGACAGTCAAACCGTAGGGCAGTCCTTTGTTTCTCGACGGGGGCGCCTGAACGGGATTACGCTATGGTTCAGCAGCGATACAGAGCCCGGAAAAACCGTATCGCTGCAGTTGTTTCGGGCCGGCGATTTTGTATTCCCTATTTTTAGTACCACTTTCAACACATCGGGGCTATCCCAAACGTCTGCGCGTCATTTTGATATTCCCTCTCTGGATGACCCACCCGGGCAGGCCTATTACATCAAGCTTTCTAGCTACCACCCCGTATTATTGCATGTCTACGGTCGCGATGAGAATGCCTATCCAGATGGACAGGCGTATATAAACGACCAACCCATCCCCAACGACATCGCCTTTCGCCTGACCTATGACTACAACTTACAATCCGCCATAGATGATGCCAAATATTGGTTGGGACATGGCTGGGATTTTCTCCTGCTTGCAACCGTGCTCTTCTTGCCAGGCTGGCTGCTGCTGAATTTGACAGGCTTGCAACGCCGCCTGGATGGCGGCGAGCAAACCGCATTGGCTATTGGCCTAAGCCTTGCCGTCACCCCTATCATCATGCTTTGGACCACCACACTGGGGTTGCAGTGGGACGGAACCGGAGTCCGCATAGCAGCCGCAATCTTGACCGCAGAAGCGTTTGCGCTGCATCTTATCCAGAAAAGATCACCTCGCCAACAAAACAATGCTGCTGAAATAAACGCGACCCAGAGATGGGGCCGCAAGAAGCATGTTAGCCTTACCGGCATAGCGTTGGTTGCCGTTTTTATAGCCGCCCTGGGCCTGCGCCTGGCGATGATCCGAGATCTTGCCCTGCCAGCTTGGATCGACTCAGTTCACCACACCTTGATTGCACGCGTGATTGTAGAACAAGGCGGAATGCCCCAAACCTATCAGCCCTACATAGACGTCGATCCAAACTTCTACCATGCCGGGTACCATGCAAATATTGCAGCGTATCACTGGATTTCTGGGCTTGACCTGGCCGCCGTCATGCTAATCGTTGGGCAAATTCACAATGCATTGATGTCTGTAGCCTTATATGCCCTGACCACGAGCCTGACTCAAAACCGCCTGTCCGGAATATTTGCTGCCTTGGTGACCGGATTCTTGACCCCAATGCCAGCCTACTACACCAGTTGGGGACGATATACACAGCTGGCAGGCTTATTGATCTTGCCGGCTGTGGTTGTGCTGGCTCGCTTATGGCTGGCTGACAGTTCACCCATAACAGGTCCCAATGTGAAAGAAACACATCGCCCTGAAGCCGCTTACAGAGCAGCGTTAATTCTCTTGTCTGGGATTGCCTTGGGCGGGCTTTTCCTGGTGCATTACCGCGTCATCATCTTTGCGCTGTGTTTACTGGGGCCGTATCTATTAGCCCAGACAACTTTGAAGCGTCACCTGTTTGGCCAAAAATTACGTTGGGCAGCAGCTTACCTCGCCCTGGCAGGGGCAGCAGCGATCCTGCTCAGCCTACCCTGGCTTGTCCCTGCTGTAGCACGAACCTTCCTATCCCACATTAACTCAGCCATCTCGCCAAATGCCGAATTATTCGGTGACTTTGCATGGCGTTACCTGACCTCAGCTTTGGGCCGTCAGGCCATGGCGGCAGCCGGATTAGGCCTGGTTTGGAGTATTTTGAAACGCCAACGGTTTGGCATTGTCTTGGTCGCCTGGGTTGTGCTCTTATTCGTGATGGCCAATCTCGATACAATCCAATTGCCTGGCAGTGGTTACATCAATAACTCGTCTGTAGCCATCATGCTGTTTGTCCCGATTGCCGTTCTCGCCGGGTACTTTGCCAGCGAGCTTGTCACCGGCTGGATTGAAATATCGTCAAGGCCTTTGTGGCACTGGTCTGCGACCATTGTTACGGTTGCACTAAGCCTGGCAGTGGCTTTCGCTGGAGCACGGCAATTGCTGCCCATCCTAAACCCCGAAACATTCTTGGCCCGTCAGGCAGACTTGCAAGCCATCTCTTGGATGGACGCCAATTTGCCCCAAGATGAGACTGTCCTGACCAATCCGTTCTTGTGGGCTTACGGAATGTATGCGGGCCAGGATGGGGGGTATTGGATCATGTCTCTGAGCGGGATACAGAACATTCCCCCGCCACAAATATATGGCCTGGGAGACCCGGCAGTTGTCCAAAAGGTCAATACCATCTGCGAAGAAACGATCAAGCGCAGTGAAGATACCCAAAGCCTGTGGAATTACCTGAATGAGCAGGGAATTCGCTTTGTTTATATTGGCCGTCGGGGCGGTGTCTTATCGCCCCAGGCATTGCTGGATAGCGGGCTTTTTTTACCACGGTACTCGCAAGCAGGCGTATGGGTTTTCGAACTCATACCT
>CAZWFQ010000076.1:13256-14924 GCA_964633225.1 uncultured Anaerolineaceae bacterium | reverse complement strand
CGGTATGTTCCCATCTATTCGACACGCGGCGATCTGGAAGCCTTTATGGCCTACCCGTACCTGTACGGCCGGCAGGGTGATTGGATTGGGGTGGTGACGGCAGGACGGGATGTGTACTCGGTGCATGGGCAGTATGTGGGCTGGCTGGCAGATGGGCCGCGCATTTTGCGCAAGCTGTCGGATGATTTTATCCGGCCAAATATCACGGTGCCGCGGCCAGAAGCGATCAAAGTGGTGACGCCGGCACAGGCGCCGCTGGCGCCGATGTTGCGGGAGCTGAGCTTTGGCACGGCGGATGTGTTGATGGATTATCCTGAGCTGCTGCCGCCGGTGGACTTTGGCGACATGCTCAAGGATTTGGATTGATGAACCCTTCAGCCGGCAGCGAGAGGCTGAAGACCCCCACCCCGTTTCCTGACAGACAATGATGAGCGACGAATCCCCTATCCCTGAAGTAGAGGCTGGATCGCAGGCAGAACCGGTGACAACGGTGCGCTCTTTGCGAGAGCTAATTGAACGCGTTTCGGGCAAGGGGCAGTGGAAGCTGGAACGCGAAGAAGACAGCGGCCTGGCGGAGAGCCTGCCTTTTCCTTTTTTGGCGTTGGTGGGGCAGACGGAGATGAAGCTGGCGCTGTTGCTGGCGATCATCAACCCGGCGGTGGGGGGCGTGCTGCTGTTGGGGCCGCGGGGGACGGGTAAGACAACGGCCATCCGCAGCCTGGTGGACCTGCTGCCAGAGACGCCGCGCAGCCTGTGTTTTTACGGCTGTATGCCCGAGGATGTTGAGGTGGGCGGGTTGGATGCGGTATGCCCCGACTGCGCCCGCAAGTATGGGCAGGGCGAGCCCCTGGCGGCGATGGATAAGGTGCGGTTGGTGGAGCTGCCATTGAATGCGCGCCTGGAAGATGTGGTGGGGGGGCTGGATGCGCGCGCGGCGGTGCAAGAGCGGGTGCGCTTACAGCGGGGCATCCTGGCGTTGGCTGACCGCAATTTGCTACATGTGGATGAAGTGAATCTGCTGGCCGATGAGGTGGTGGATGCGATCTTGGATGCGGCGGCGCAGGGAACTTATACGGTGCGGCGCGGGCCTTTGACGGCCAGATACCGGGCACGCTTTGGTTTGATTGGATCGATGAATCCGGAAGAGGGGCGGCTGCGCCCGCAGATCATGGACCGGTTTGGGCTGCGGGTGGTGGTGAGCGGGTTGAGCGATGTGAATGAGCGCATGGAAGCATACCGCCGGGTGCAGGCTTACCTGACCATGCCGAGGCGGGTGGTGTTGGCGTATGCGCCTGAGACAAGGCTGGCCCAGGCTGAGCTGCAAGCGGCACGCGATATGCTGCCGCAGGTGGTGATTCCGGAGGCGGTTGCGCGGCTGGGGCTGGCGATGGTGCACCGGCTGAAGATCGATTCGCTGCGGGCTGAGATCACCTTATTTGAGGGGGCGCGGGCATATGCGGCGTTGGATAACCGGCTGGAGGTGAGCGCTGAGGATGTGCGCCAGGTGGCGCCGATGGCGCTGCGCCTGCGCCGCTCTGCGTTCATGGAGAAGTATTTTGAGGATCGGGAAGTGGAAGAGAAAGAGATCTCTGGTATGATTGACCAGATGATGGAAGATCGGGAATAGAGGAGAGACGGGATGAGCCCCAAGAAAGACATCTATAAGGT
>CAZWFQ010000076.1:3474-13156 GCA_964633225.1 uncultured Anaerolineaceae bacterium | reverse complement strand
TGGGGCATATTAATGAAATTTCGCAAGGGGATTGGAACCTGGAGAAAGAGATTTGGCAGCGCGTCGATTAAATCATCGTGAACGGCTTGAGGCTTGCCTGGCGGGGGGGAAGTTGGACCGCCCGCCGGTGGCGTTGTGGCGGCATTTTCCGGTTGACGACCAGAGCCCAGATGGGCTGGCGGCGGCGACGCTGGATTTTCAGCGGGCGTATGATTTTGACCTGGTGAAGGTGACGCCGGCTTCTTCGTTTTGCCTGCGGGATTGGGGGGTGGAAGATGCCTGGCGAGGGTCAACGGAGGGGACGCGTGAGAATACGCGCCGGGCAGTGCAAACGCCGGGAGATTGGCTGCGTTTGGCGGTGCTGGACCCTTATGCCGGCAGCCTGGGGCAGCAGTTGGACTGCCTGCGCCTGGTATGTGGGGAAATGAAAGCGCAGACGCCGGTGCTGCAAACTATCTTCAGCCCGCTGGCGCAAGCGAAGAACCTGTGCGGGGGGCAGACATTGTTGGCCCACATGCGGCATTACCCCGATGCGGTGCATGCCGGTTTGCGGACAATTGCCGAGAGCACGCGGCGTTTTATTGATGCGGCTGTTGAAACGGGGATTGCGGGGGTGTTCTATGCGGTGCAGCACGCCAGTTATATGCTGCTTTCGGAAGCTGAATATGCGGATTTTGGGCGGGCGTATGATTTGCAGGTGCTGGAGCCAGCCGGTAGGCTGTGGCTGAATATGCTGCACTTGCACGGCAACGATGTGATGTTTGAGCGCATGGTTGATTATCCGCTTTCGATCATCAACTGGCACGACCGGGATACCTTCCCCTCTTTGGTGGAGGCACGCCAGCAGTACCAGGGTGTGCTGTGTGGGGGCTTGCAGCGCGAGCGGACGATGGTGTTGGGCACGCCAGAGCAGGTGGTGGCAGAGGCGCAGGATGCTCTCTTGGCGACAGGAGGGGAGCGCTTTATTTTGGGGACGGGCTGTGTGCTGCCGATCACGGCGCCACGGGGCAATATTTGGGCGGCGCGGCAAAGCGTGGAAGGCGGTTGGGCGGCATGAAGTGCTTGACTGGGGCAGGCGGCAATGGCTGAGCTGCGCGTGATCAGCGGGACGGCGCGCGGACGCAGGCTGCGCTCGGTGCCTGGCGATACCACCCGCCCGATCACTGACCGGGTGCGGGAGGCTTTGTTCAATATCTTGGGCCCGGATGTGCAAGAGGCGAGCATGTTAGATTTGTTCGCGGGCACGGGCAGCGTGGGGATTGAGGCGTTGAGCCGCGGGGCGGCGCATGTGACCTTTGTGGATTTGAACCGCCAACCAGTGGCGACGGTGAGAGCTAACTTGAAAGCTACCGACCTGGAAGCCGGGGCGCAAGTGTGGCAGGGGGATGCGTTTGCTTTTTTGGAGCGTGCCCCGGGGCGGAAGTATGATTACGTGTACATTGCGCCGCCGCAGTATAAGGGGTTGTGGAAGCGGGCACTGCTGGCAGTGGATGCCCACCCAGAGCTGCTTTCGGAGGATGCCTGGGTGATGGTGCAGATCCACCCGGTGGAGATGGAAGCCCTGGAGGGGGGGGATGTGCTGCACAACCTGGTGGAGTTTGACCGGCGCCATTATGGAAGCACCTTGTTGATTTTTTATGAACGGTTGTACAATTAGCATATCAGGAGAATCTTATGCCCGATGATATGTCCCCACGCAAGATTTTGCGCCGCGCTTTTCCGGGCATCCGCGAGGATGAGGCTGAGGAGATGGTGGCGGTGGGCAAGGTGCGCGAGTACCCAGCGGAGACCATGCTGTGCCGCGAGGGGGCACGCGAGAGCACTTTTTATATTCTCATCGATGGCAAGGTTGTGGTGACCAAAGAGATGACCAACCTTGAGAAGAAGCACATGAAAGACCTGGGGGCGGGGGATTTTTTTGGCGAGATGGCACTGATCCATAATGCGCCGCGGGCGGCAACGGTGACCACCGTTACGCCAGTGACGGTGCTGGAGATCCGCAAGGAAGATTTTACCAAGCTGTTAGAACGCAGCACTACCATGTCGCTGGCGATGGTACGCGAGATCAGCCGGCGCATGCGGCAGAACGATGACCTGGCGATTGAGGAGCTGCGCCTGAAGGCGCGCGAGCTGGCAGAAGCTTACCAGCAGTTGGCTGAGATGGATTATGCCCGGCAGGAGTTTTTGACCACGATTGCGCACGAGCTGCGCACGCCGCTGACGGCGGCGGGGGGATTTATGCAGTTCATCCGCAAGGGGATGCTGCAAGGGGAGGCGCTGAACTCGGCACTGGATACGGTGGCGAATAACATTCAAGACATTATCTCGTTGACCAACGATATCCTCTTTTTGCAAGAAATGGATCTGATCTTGACCGATGTGCAGCCGGTGGACATGGGGGCGTTGGTGACGATGGCGGTGGAGCAGCAGCGCGGGCGGGCCGAGCATCACCAGGTCCATTTACAACTGAAGGTGGCGGCTGACCTGCCCAAGGCGGCGGGTGACCGGGGCAGCCTGGAACGGGCCTTGACGGCGATCTTGGATAATGCGATCAAGTTCAGCCCGGGTGGGGGCGAGGTGAGGGTTGAGGTTGACCATCATGATCCGTTGATTTGGGTGGAGGTGAAGGACCAGGGGGTGGGCATTCCGGAGGAGGCCCTGGGGCGCATTTTTGAGCGCTTCTTCCGCCTGGACGAGGTGGGGGGGCATCTGTTCCGCGGGGTGGGGCTGGGGCTTTCTATCTGCCGCCAGGTGATCGAACAGCACGGGGGGCGGATTGAGGTGGCGAGCAAGCTGGGGGAAGGCAGTACGTTTACGATCTATTTGCCGGCGAAGGGTTAGCCGAAAAAGCGGATCGGGTGGTGCGAGGCACCACCCGATCCGCTTTATAAGTTGAGCCATTTGACGGCGGAACGGGGGAGGTCGGCGAGGGCGCCAACTTTGACGGTGCAGGTGGGCAGGGATTCGATGAAGAGGCGGCCGTAGCGCTTGGTGAGCATGCGGCGGTCGAGCACGGCGACGATGCCGCGATCGGATTGGGTGCGGATGAGGCGGCCGAAGCCCTGGCGGAAGCGCAGGATGGCTTCGGGGAGGGCGTATTGGTTGAAGGGGTCTTCGAAGGTTTCGGAGCGGGCGGCGATGATGGGGTCGGAGGGGACGTCGAAGGGGAGTTTGACGATGACGAGCACAGAGAGGGCCTGGCCGGGGACGTCGACGCCTTCCCAGAAGGCGCGGGTGCCTAAGAGGACGGCGCGGCTATCACTGCGGAAGTTCTCCAGCAGGGCGTTGGCCGAGGCGCCTTCGCCTTGCTCGTAGATGCGGATTTCTTGCTTGGCGAGGATGGGGCTGATGGCCTGGGAGGTGCGCTTGAGCTGGTCGTAGGAGGTGAAGAGGACCAGCATACGGCCGCCGGTGGCTTTGGCGAGGTTGAGGATGGCTTGTTCTACGGCGCGCTGGTGGCCCTGGCGATCGGAGGGCTCGGGGATGTCGTTGGCCATGTAGAGCAAGGTGGCGGATTCGTAATCGAAGGGGGAGCCGAGGGCGAGCTCATAGGCATCTTCGGCCTGGAGGCGGCCGCGCAGGTAGTCGAACTCGCCGGCGGCGGTGAGGGTGGCGGAGGTCATGATGACGGCTTCTTTTTGATGCCAGAGGTGCTTTTGCATGAGGGGGCCAATGTGAAGGGGGGCGGCGTTGAGGGACATCTGGCGGCCGTTGGGGTTGGATTCGACCCAGTAGATGACATCGGGGTTGGGCTCGAAGACGAGGCCGTTGAGGTTGAGGGCAATTTCGTTCAGGCGGCGGTAGAGGCTGCTGAAGGCGCCGCGCAGCTCGTCGCTGGCTTCGGGCAGGGCATCGGTCAGCTCGCCAAGGATCCTGAGCAGCTCGCCGGTGGTTTCGATGAGCAGTTTGAGGGGGCGCTCGGCTTCATCCCAGACGGATTCGACCTCGGCCCAGGCGGGCTGGGTGCGGGTGGCGGGCAGGATGCGCTCTTGGTGGGCGTAATTGCCCATGGGGCGGCCTTCGCGCTGCTCGACGAGGAATTCGTCAATGGAGCGGAAGAATTGATCGACGAGGCTGTCGAAATGGAAGGCGAAATCGGTGGCGCGTTGGATGAGCTGGTTGATGGCGGCGAAATCGGATGGGGAGAGGACGCCGGCGAGGGTTTCGTATAGCCACTTGAGGATGCCAGCGTTGGGGCCGCCCAGCTCGTGCAGGGCGCGCTGGATGGCGGATTGGGTGGTGCGGAAGCTGAGGGCGTTGGTGGTGGCGTCTTCCATGTGGTGGGCCTCGTCTACGATGAGGTAATCGTATTCGGGCAGGACCTTGTTGCCGGTGGCGACATCGGCAAGGAGCAGGGCATGGTTGACGATGAGGATGTGGGCGGCCTGGGCGGCCATGCGGGCACGGTAGAAGGGGCAGATGCCGTCGCGCTTGAGGCAGTTGTCGGTGGTGCAGGCGTCGTCTTCGGCGGACATGCGGCTCCATACCTCGCGCTCGGAGGGGCCGTTGAGGGTGATCTCGTTGCGGTCGCCGGTTTCGGTGGTCTGGAGCCAGACGAGGACTTTGGCGAGGACGCGCATTTCGTCGGCATTTTGGGGGCCACGGCGGCGCAGGTTCTCAAGGCGGCGAGGGCAGAGGTAATTGCCGCGGCCTTTCATGACGGCGGCATGCAGGTCGAGGCCAAGGGCGGCGCGCAGGTCGGGGATATCTTTGTTGATGAGTTGGTCTTGCAGGTTGATGGTGTTGGTGGAGATGACGACGCGGGAGCCGTTTTGCATGGCCCAGAAGGCGGCGGGGATGAGGTAGGCGAAGCTTTTGCCGGTGCCGGTGCCGGCCTCTACCAGGAGGTGGCGGCTTTGGGAGAGGGCATCGGCCACGGCGCGCAGCATTTCGATCTGCTGGGGGCGCTGTTCGAATTCGGGGAAGTGACGGGAGAAGGCGCCGCCGTGTTCGAGGATGGAGGCCAGCTCGTCGGTGTTGAGGGGGGCTAGCTGGGGGCTGGGATTGAGGGGGGGGAGGTTGCGGGTGGTGAAGCCGTCGAAGAGGGGGCCGGAGGCGGCCTGGCGGACCTGGCGGGGGGAGATGGTTTCGCGGGAGCGGGCGCGCAGGGCTTCGTAAAAGGCGCCGTAACCGGCCCAATCGACGTTTTCGCCCAGGCGGACGATTTCGGCGAGGATGTTGATGGGCACTTCAAGGGCCATCTGGCACATGCGCAGGTAGATGGCGCGCGAGACATGGGCGTCATCGAGGGCACGGTGGGTGGCGGAGAGAGGCACGCCAAGGGCCTGGCCGAGGGCACCCAGGTTATAGCGCCCGGCGGTGGGGAGGAGGACGGAGGCCATTTCGTAGGAATCGAGGGCTTCGTTGGCTTGCAGGATGCCGGCGCGGCGCAGGAAGGCGAGATCAAAGCCAACGTTGTGGCCGAGGACGGGGGCGTCGCCGACGAAGGTGCTCAAGTCGGCGAGGACGGAGCGCAGGGTGGGGGCATCGGACACCATCTGGTCGGTGATGCCGGTGAGCTGGACGACGAAGGGAGGAATGCGGCGACCGGGGTTGATCAAGGTGGACCATTCCCCTTCGACGCGCTTGCCGTTAAACTTAATGGCGCCGATCTCAATGATGGCGTCGGCTTGGGGGTCGAGGCCGGTGGTCTCGATATCGAGGGCGACGATAGAAGGCATGGGGGGGATTATACTGTAGATTTAAGCGGGGAAAACACTGAAAGCGCGGTTGTATTTCAGTCAATAAACTTCGACTGGGTGCCTTCTTGTTTCTTGATCTTCTGGGCGGCGAGGAAGGTGCCGGTTTCGGGGGGCATTTGGACGGGGGCGCCGGCGAGGAGCTGCTCGATGGTGAGGATCTGCAGGCGGGGGTAGGTGCGCTGCCAGAATTCGGACTGGTAGAAGCCGGCGGAGGAGGCTTCGGTGATCATGTCGCGGGTGGGGGGCTCAAGGGTGACCAGGACGCCGATCTCGCAGGCTTCGCGCTGGAGCACGCCGCGCAGGTCGCGGATGGTGGCGCTGTTGACGTGGCCGGATTTGACCTGGACGAGGACGCGCTTGAGGGTGCGTTTGGCGTCGTCGATGTAGTTGATGACGCCGTCAATACCTTTGTCGGCGCCTTTTTTGCCCTTCCCGGTGTGGTCATCGCCCAGGGGCTTGGCGCCGATGAGGGAGAGGGCCCACCACTGGAACTGGTAGCGGTCGCGCAGGGCCAGGTCATGGGCGCTGGCCAGGTCTTGCGGCTTGCCGACGACTTCGAACTGGGCCTCGGGGAACATGGCCTTCATGCGGTTTTCGATCAGGTTGATGGAGAGGTAGGTGATATCGATGCCAATCCACTGGCGGCCGAGCTTTTGGGCGGCAGCGATGGCGGTGCCGCAGCCGCAGAAGGGGTCGAGCACGACGTCGCCGGGGTTGGAGCTGGCCTGCAGGATGCGCTCGAGCAGGGCGAGGGGTTTTTGGGTGGGGTAACCCAGGCGCTCGGCAGCCTGGGAATTGATGGGGGGAATGTCGACCCAAACATCCCCAACTGGCTTTCCACGTTGTTCGTCAAGGTAACGTTTAACCTGTGGCACTGTGCCAGGCTTAGTTTGAATAACTAAACCAGCTTCATAGGCCGCTTGCATACGTTGTTGTGTCCATCTCCAAACCTTTGTAACTCCCAAGAATTCGTAAGTTAGATTAGGGCGGTCTGGGTTTGGATTAATCAAATTGTCAAGACGGTAAATCCGACCATCAGAGTCTCGGTATCGATACTTTCCAGCCGTCTTTTCATCTAGGTTTGTCAGATCATATATCTGAAAAACAGCATCACTATTCCAAACATATTCATCTGACTTTGTATAGTATAAAACAATGTCATGATTGCTTGGCAGCCGCTTTGTCATAAGAGCTTTGGCTGCTGTACGCTGCCAGACAATCTCATTCCTAAAAAACTGCACGCCAAAGATCGTGTCCAGCACGATCTTCAGATAATGGCTGGCGGTTGGGTCGCAGTGCAGGTAGAGGCTGCCGGTGGGTTTAAGTACCCGGTGCAGCTCCACCAGGCGGGCGGCCATCATCACCAGGTAGGCGAGCATCTGGTTCTCGCCGATGACAGATCGCAGGGCGGCGAGCAGGTCGTCTACGACGCCGGGGTTGGCCTGGAGGATGTCGGCGTAAAGCTGTTCTGCGGAGGGTCCCCAGTGCCAGGTGTCGTCGAAGGCGGTGATCTGGGCATCGGAAGAGCCGCCGGATTCGTCTTTGAATAGCACGTTGTAGGAGCGGGAGGAATTGAAGGGCGGGTCGAGGTAAACGAGGTCGACCGAGGCGGAGGGGAGGTTGCGCAGGATGGGGAGGTTGTCGCCGTAGTAGAGGGTATTCATAGGCCGGGTTTCTCTCGCAAGGCTGGTTCTGTCATAGGATGATTATACAACACATGCCAAGGCGAACAAACTTTTTTATTCAAACAGGTGGTTGGCCAGCGGGATCACATTAATGACCGGCTCTTCATAGGGGTGGATTTGCCGGATGACTTTGATGGCAGCGGGGATGTCGGCGTGGGCGGCGTTGACCTCGACCTTGTATTCGCTGCCGGAGGTGATCTGGCCGACCTGACCAGCGTAGGGGTTGGCTCCGGCTAAGGGACGCCAGTAGCCAGTGACTGAGGTGACAGAAATGCAGTGGTCGTAATTGCCGATGTGGCCAACGTTGACCTGGCTGAGTGCGTCGCGAAGGCGCTCGATATATTCGCCAGGGATGAAGATCTCGATCTTTACGCGGTGGAAATTTTCCATTTGTATGCGTTCATTCTGCCAGCTTTTCAACGCGGGGTTCGAGCAGGCGCATGGGGAGGATGACGGCGGCGATGCAGGCGCCAAGGCCAAGCAGGGCGCCGATCAGGAAGGCGAGAATTTGCGGCAGGGCCAGGAGGTTGATGACCACGAGGGGGATAAAGAAGAAGGCCAGGGTGATGGGAATGTAGAGCATGGCTAAGAAAGAACCTAAACAGCCCATGTTGCCGGAGTTCATCTTGCGCGGGTCATCCCAGGTGAAGTTGGCGCCGGCAGCCCCAAAGGCGACCAGTAAGCCAGCCATGCCGGCCAGGCAGGCAGCCAGGGCCAGGAGGCTGTAGAGGAAGGGGAAGAAGGCGGTGCGCTGCAAGATGGAATAGCCGACCAGGAAGAGGGTGCTGAGGGCCAGGGAAGGCAGGTAGGCGACCAGGAACTTGGCGGTCAATATCTGACGGGCGCTGATGGGGGCGGTCTTGAGCAGCCAGTAGTTTTTGCCCTCGGCTGAGAAGCCCATGCCGCCCAGGCGCTGCATGAGCATCCAACCGACAAAGATGGCGAGCAGGATGCTGCCATAGGTGACCAGGGTGTGGGTGGCATCGATGAACCAGGCGGGAGCTTCACCCTGCCCGGCAGGGAGCTCGCCGCCGCCCCGGCGCAGGAAGATGAAGCCGTAGATGACGCCGAAGATGAGGGGGGTGATGAGTTGGGAGAATTGGCGCAGGTCGCGGCGCAGGACGAGAGAGTCTTTCCAGATGAGGCCGCGGATGGGGGCGGCTAACGTGCGTTCTACCAGCAGGCTAAGCCGAGCGAAGAGGGGATGGCGGCGCGAAGGGGCTGCGGCGCCAGTGGCGGCGCCAATGGCGGCGGGTAGGCCGGAGCGGGTGGTTTTCTTCTTGCGGGCCACGGCTTGCATGCCGGCCCAACCGGTGTAGTACCAGCGCTCGGCGGTTTGCAGAGAAACCCAAAAGATGAAAGCGGCAAGGCCCAGGCTGAGCAGGGTGAGCCCCAGGCCGGGCAGCCAGTTCCCTTGGCCAAGGGCCAGCAGGCCGCTGGCAGGCCAACTGAGGGGGTTGAGGGGATTATCGAGCCTGGAGAGCAGGCCCACGGTTTGCGAGACCTGCTGGTTGGAGAGGTTGATATCGTCGCTGGCGGAGTTCATCAGGTTGCCGGTCTGTGAGCAGACCATGGAGAAGATGGCGCCGACAAAGCCCAGCACTTCGACCACGCGGCGGGCGGGGAAGACGCGGGCTACCAGCATCACCAGGAGGCTGGCCAGGCCGGCGGCGGCGAGCGAGATGAGGACAAATATCAAGATCACCAGCGGGTAATATAAGAAATTGTAGCCGCGGGAGGCCCCCAGGCCAAAAAGCACCGGCAAGCCAAAGGCTATGCCCAGGCCAAAGTTGGGCAGGATGGCCTGGAGGAGCTTGGTGATGAAGACGGCGCGGATGGGGATGGGTGCGGCGAGCAGGAAGTCCATGTCGCCGGAAAGGTAGAGGGCCTGGAGCAGGACGCCAAAACTGGTGAGCAAGATGCCGAAGAAGAAGGCGGTGAAGAGCAGGCCGGGTGCAGCGTCGATGAATTGGCGGGTATCTCCGACGTATTGGGTCAGCTCGGGAGAACGTAAGAAGCCCAGGAGCTTCCAACTGGCCCAGAAGATGAAGCCGACGAAGCCGAGCAGGGCCAGGTAGCCGATGACGGTGAAGATCTTGCGTACCAGCTTAGCGCGGCGGAAGCTGTTCCAGGAGATCTGCCAGCGCAGGCTGAGCAGCTTCCAGACGGCAGGCAAGACGGCTGGTGAGGGGTGGGGGCCCGGGCCGGTGTTGACGGCTTCTGTCATAAGAGGACCTCGGCAATGGCGGCTTCTTCAGCGCCGCCGGTGAGATCGAGGAAGATATCTTCCAGGCT
>CAZWFQ010000076.1:0-3374 GCA_964633225.1 uncultured Anaerolineaceae bacterium | reverse complement strand
CTGCTCTGGCCGAGGGAGCGCAGCTCTTCCATGGTGCCCACGGCAACCAGTTGGCCTTTGTTAATGATGCCGATGCGGTCGCACATGCGTTCGGCGATCTCGAGGATGTGGGTGGAGAGGAAGACGGCGGCGCCGCGGTCGGCCATCTGGCGCAGGATGTCTTTGATGAGGCGGGCAGACTTGGGATCCAGGCCGACGGTGGGCTCATCGAGGACGAGCACTTTGGGATCGTGCATGAGGGCGGCGGCGAGGGCGGTCTTCTGCTGCATGCCGTGACTGTATGAGTCGATGGTGTCATCGGCGGCGGCGGCGAGGTCGAACATGCGCAGCAGCTCTTCGGCGCGGCGCTCGGCCTGGGTGCGGTCCATGCTGTAGAGGCTGCCGACAAAACGGAGCAGCTCGCGCCCGCTGAGCTTGGCGTAGAGGTTGGGGGTGTCGGGGACGTAGCCGCTGGAGGCTTTGGCAAGCAGGGATTGGGCATTGACATCGTAGCCGGCGACTTTGACCAGGCCGCTGGTGGGCTGGAGCAGGCCGACGATCATCTTGATGGTAGTTGTCTTTCCGGCGCCATTGGGGCCGAGGAAGCCAAAGACTTCGCCGGGGGAGACTTCGAAGGAGACGTTGTTGACGGCGATCTTATCGCCGTAGCTTTTGGTGAGGTTTTGAGTTTGAATGAGGGGCGTGTTCATAAGGTTCCTGTGATTCCTGGATAGCGCAACAGCTTCGCCAAAATTTTGGTACTAAGAACCTATCCGATAATTCGGGGAATGTGGGTGTTTGGCGGCGCATAGCGCCGCCAAACACCCACACCCAAATAATTTTCGGACAGATACTAAGGCTTTATTATATCCTGCCTTGCAAGATGAGGCGGGGGATTTGGTGAAGCGAACCAGGAAGGGATGCGGGATTATTAAAGATTATTAAAACTACTTGACATGAGAATTAAAGGTAGGTAAAATAAGTTAGTTTATTGCGACGATAAACTAACTCGCTTGTGTTCGTTGAGGTGATTATGTGTCCTGTAAAGCTTAATACGGCTGACCAGGTTTGGGTGCGGAAGATGAACCGTGCTATTATCCTTAGCTTTTTCCGGACGCATAAAACGCTTTCACGGGCTCGCCTGGCATCTGAGACGGGCTTAAATCCAAGTACGGTTTCCCACATTATTGGTGAATTAATTCGAGAAAATCTGATCCGCGAAACGGATTTGATCCAATCTGGCACGGGGCGTCCGGGCCGCTTGTTGGAAATCAATCCCGATGGGGGGTGCGCGTTGGGGATTGAGATCAACGTGGATTACCTGGAGCTGCTGGTGACGGATTTTGCGGCCAATGTGTTGTGGCGCCATAAGCAGGATTCGACGCCTGACGTGGGCCAGGATGTGATCATGGCGCAGGTTTTGCAAGCGGCCAAGCAGGCCTGGGCCTTCATCCAGGGACGAAATGCGCGCTTGCTGGGGATTGGGGTAGGTGTGCCAGGGTTGGTGGACGTGTCGAGCGGTTTGCTGCGGCTGGCGCCGAACCTGCGCTGGGTGGAGGTGGCGATTGGGGATGCTTTGGCTGAGCATTTTGACTGCCCGATCTATGTTGAGAACGAGGCCAATGCGGCGGCGCTGGGCGAGTATTATTTTGGCGCAGCGCGGCATGTGAAGAATTTTATTTATCTAAGCTCGGGCATTGGGTTAGGAAGCGGGATTGTGATGGGGGGCAAATTATTCCGGGGCATGTTTGGGTATGCGGGCGAGGCCGGCCACATGACGATTGATATGAATGGGGAACTGTGCGGTTGTGGAAAGCGGGGGTGTTGGGAGACATTTGTGGGGCCGCGGGCGGTGGAACAACGGGTGCGGCTTTCGTTATCGCTTAGTGCGAAGCCCTCTATTTTGCATGAGATTGCCAAGGGTGATCTTAAGAAGATCGTCTTTGATGACGTGATCCAAGCTGCCCAGGCTGGTGATCAAATTGCGCTTGATGCGCTGGGCGAGGTGAGCTTTTATTTAGGGATTGGGATTGCGAACCTGGTGAACCTTTTTAATGTGGAAGTGATCGTGTTAGGTGGGGCACTCAATAAGGCGAGTGCCTTGCTGCTTAAAGATGTTGAACGGGTGGTGTTTGCGAACACTTTGGCCCCCGGGCGTGAGCATCTCAAAATTATTGCCTCAGAGCATGGCTCAGACGCCTGCATTATGGGCGCGATTGCCCTGGTGTTGGACGATGTACTGCGTGAGCCGGCGTTGATGTAATCACAAGGCTGTGTGTGATGCACTGATAGTTTGTGCAGGTTGTTCATTCTAGAGTTCATGTGCTGAAAAGGAGGTTCCATCCTGGATATAAATATTCATGTAGGCGCTCTTCAAGTTCGAAACATTGTACTCACCCTGATTGAGAAAATATGGAGAAGATGAAATGAAGAACAAATTTATGCGTGTATTGATGCTTGTGATGGTTATGGCGATGATTGCGTCGAGCCTTAGCGCTTGTTCACCGGCCACTGCGACACAAGCTCCTGCTGAACCGGCTGCCGCCACGGCTGCCCCTGCTGAGCCTGTTGAGCCGGCTGCTGGTACTGAAGCAATCAAGATCGGCCTGTCGTTCTCTGACTTTGCGACCGAGCGTTGGAAGCCAGAAGCCGACCTGCTGACCGAGCTGCTGGAAGCCAAGGGCTACGAAGTGTTGGTGCAAGAAGCCAATCACGACGTGAAGCTGCAGAACGACCAGATCGACAACATGGTCGCCCAGGGCGTCAAGGGCCTGATCGTCATCGCTGAAGACGGCGAGGCTGTGGTGACCTCTGTGGATAAGGCTGCGGCGGCTGGCGTGGTGGTGCTTGCATACGACCGCCTGATCAAGACGCAAAGCATTGCGGCATACCTGTCTTTTGACAATGTGGAAGTTGGACGCCAGGAAGCCCTGGGTGTGATGACTGCGCTGGGGCTGCCCGGCAGCACCACCTGGACGAAAGACAACCCGGCGAAGGTGGTCCTCTCGGGCGGTTCTCCGACCGATAACAATGCCGTGTTGGTTCGCCAGGGTCAGATGGAAGTTTTGCAGCCCTACATTGACGAAGGTGTGATCACGATTGTGGCTGACCAGTGGGTTGACAACTGGGATCCGACCAATGCCCTGAAGATGATGGAAAACATTCTGACGGCGCAGAACAACGAGATCGACGCGGTAGTGGCATCGAATGATGGCACGGCGCTGGGCGAGATCGAAGCGCTGCGGGCGCAGGGTTTGGCAGGCATCGTGCCGATTTCGGGCCAGGATGCCACGGCGGCTGGCTGCAACAGCATCGTCAAGGGTGAGCAGACGGTGACCGTTTACAAAGACATCCGCCTGCTGGCTCCTGCGGCAGTTGAGATGATGGATGCCCTG
>CAZWFQ010000075.1:10731-15265 GCA_964633225.1 uncultured Anaerolineaceae bacterium | reverse complement strand
CCATCGTGCCCACGTTCAGATGCGGTTTGTTGCGATCAAATTTTTGCTTGGCCATAAACGTTCTCCTTGTAACTCACAAACAATCGTTTGTAATGGTAATTATTGAACCATCAAGCTAAAATCATTCTTGCCACATTGTCAGAAACCTGAGCATAGTGGTCGAATTCCATTGTAAAAACGCCTCGTCCCTGGGTGGCAGAGCGCAGATCGGTGGCGTACCCGAACATCTCAGCCAGGGGCACCATGGCAATCACCGATTGGGTGTTGCCTGGGCGCATATCGGTGCTCTGGATCTCGCCGCGCCGGGCATTCAGTTGGCCGATGATCTCACCCATAAATTCTTCGGGGATAAGCACTTCGACCTTCATGAGCGGCTCTTGCAAGACCGGGCCACCTTTGTGGATGCCTTCTTTGAAGGCCATCGATGCGGCCACTTTGAAGGCCATCTCGTTCGAGTCCACTTCGTGGAAGGAGCCGTCGTAGAGCTTGACGGTCACATCGACCACGGGGTAGCCAGCCAAAACACCAGCTTCAGCGGCTTCGCGCACACCTTTTTCAACGGCGGGGATATATTCTTTGGGAATAGATCCGCCAACAATGCCGTTTTCAAAGATGATGCCGCTCCCAGGTTCGCCGGGAGCCATTTTCAGAACCACATGGCCATACTGGCCGCGCCCGCCGCTTTGTTTGACATGGCGGTACTCGGCTTTCTCGACCGTGCGGGTAATGGCTTCGCGATAGGCCACCTGGGGCTTGCCCACGCGAGCCTGAACTTTGAACTCGCGCAGCATGCGGTCCACCAAGATTTCAAGGTGCAACTCGCCCATGCCAGAGATGATGGTCTGGCCGGTTTCTTCGTCAGAGTGCACACGGAAGGTAGGATCTTCTTCCGAAAGCTTGTGCAGCGCTTCTGACATTTTATCCTGGTCTGCAGTGGTCTTCGGTTCAATGGCAACCGAGATGACCGGGGCAGGGAAGGAGATGGTCTCTAGCAAGACTGGGTTCGAAGCATCACACAGGGTATCCCCGGTGAAAGTTTCCTTCAGGCCCAGGATGGCGCCGATGTCGCCTGCCAGCACTTCGCTGACATCCTCACGGCGGTCAGCGTACATGCGTATCAGGCGGCCGATGCGCTCGCGGCGATCTTTGACAGGGTTGTAGCCCATGCCGCCGTTCACCACTTTGCCAGAATAGACCCGGAAATAAGCCAAGCGGCCCACATAGGGGTCTGATACGATTTTAAAGACCAGGGCGCTCATCGGTGCATCATCTTGGGCTGGGCGTTCAACCTCGGCCTGGGTGTGCGGATGAGTGCCAATCACCGGCGGGATATCGTTTGGTGAGGGGAGGTAATCAACCACTGCGTCAAGCAAGGGTTGAACACCTTTATTTCGTAAAGAACTGCCGCAGAAAACCGGAGCGGCTTTCCCGGCAATCACAGCCCGGCGTAGGGCTGCTTTTAATTCGGCCACAGACATTTCTTGGCCCTCTAAGTACTTGAGGGTCAGGTCATCATCTGTTTCGGCGATCTGCTCCAGCAGGCGAGCACGGCTTTCACTGACCAAGGGCAACAGATCTGCAGGTATTTCTACCTCGTGCGGATCGGTGCCAAGCTCTTCATCCCAGACCCAGGCCTGCTGGGTGAGCAGGTCTATGGCCCCGCGGAAGGAGCTCTCGCTGCCAATTGGCAGCTGCATGGCGAGTGGGTTGGCGCCCAGCCGGCGGCGGATGCTTTCGATGGAGCGTTCATACGATGCGCCGACGCGATCCATCTTGTTGACAAAGCAGATCCTTGGTACAGCATAACGATCTGCTTGCCGCCAGACGGTTTCGCTTTGCGGTTCAACGCCTTGCACGGCATCAAAAACCACAATTCCACCATCCAAGACACGCATTGAGCGCTGCACTTCAGCAGTGAAGTCAATGTGTCCTGGCGTATCAATGATGTTAATTTGGTAACCCTTCCACTCGGCAGAGACGGCGGCAGAAACAATGGTGATGCCGCGTTCTCGTTCTTGCACCATCCAATCGGTGACTGTGGTGCCATCATCAACCGATCCAAGACGATGCGTTTTGCCGGTGTAGAACAGGATACGCTCGGTGGTAGTGGTTTTGCCCGCATCAATGTGGGCAATGATGCCAATATTGCGGTATTGGTCTAGCGGATATTGGCGGGCCATTGAAGTTTCCTGTTCTTGCGACTACGCAGAAGGGCTGGTCAGATAACTGACCAGTGCCATTCTTAACCGCGGTAGTGCGAAAAGGCGCGGTTTGCCTCAGCCATCTTGTGCGTTTCTTCGCGCTTGCGGATGGCCGTGCCAGTATTGTTGGCTGCATCCATCAGTTCGGCAGCCAATTTTTCCGCGAAAGCCTTACCCGAGCGCGAATGAGCAGCCTGCAAAATCCAGCGGGCGGCCAATGCAAAACGGCGGTAGGGGGGGACTTCCATCGGGATCTGATAAGTAGCGCCACCCACACGGCGCGGCTTGACTTCCATCATAGGGGCCACATTCTTGATCGCCTGGTCGAAGACCTCCAATGGGTTGCGCTTGGTGCGCTCTTCGATCAGTTCCATGGCACCATAAACCAGGCTGGTGGCGGTGCTTTTCTTACCGCTGATCACCACACGGTTGATGAAGTTCTGGATCTGGGTGCTATTGAAGCGTGCGTCGGGGACGATGACACGCTTGTCGGGCTTGCTGCGTCGAGACATTCACATACTCCCTAGAAAATTACTTAGGCCGCTTGGCGCCGTATTTAGAACGGGACTGCTTACGGTTGGCGACGCCAGTGGTATCCAGCGTACCGCGCACAATGTGATAGCGCACACCGGGCAGATCTGTTACACGCCCGCCGCGCACCAACACTACCGAGTGCTCTTGCAGAGCATGGCCTTCGCCAGGGATATAGGCAGTGACCTCGAGACCGTTGGTCAGGCGAACGCGGGCGATCTTGCGCAGCGCTGAGTTCGGTTTCTTAGGGGTCATTGTGCGTACCACGGTGCACACGCCGCGTTTCTGCGGCGCGCCCTTGGGCTGGCGAATGCGGCGCTGCTTCATCGAGTTCAATGTGTAGAGCAGGGCGGGCGCCTTGCTCTTCAAGCGCTTGGATTTGCGGCCTTTACGAACCAGTTGATTGATTGTGGGCACCTTTTGCCTCCATCAATAGATGAAAATTCTTGCTTATTCCCATTAAGGAAGGCCATCCAAGTACCCGATGGCCTCGCCTCGATGGTTCATTTATATAGTTGGGGTGGACAGTGCCACCCGGCCTTTTTAAAGGTTACGAAGAGCGATTTTACCATGCACCATAAAGAGCGTCAAGGCATTTGCTGCTCGGGTTTTTACATTCCGTCGCCAAAGCCAAGCAAACCGGTAGACATCTTGGCGGGGCGGGCGCGTTCTTCGTCTTTGCCAAACTTGATCACTTCACCGGTGTCGGTGACGGCCTCAACAGCCAGGCCAAGGCTTTGCAGTTCTTTGACCAGCACACGGAAAGATGCTGGGATGCTGGGCTCTTCGATAGGTTCACCCTTGACGATCGCTTCGTAGGTTTTGACGCGTCCCTGAACATCGTCTGACTTGACGGTCAGCATTTCTTGCAGGGTGTAGGACGCACCGTAGGCTTCAAGGGCCCATACTTCCATTTCGCCGAAGCGTTGGCCGCCAAACTGGGCCTTGCCGCCCAGAGGCTGCTGTGAAACCAGGCTGTAAGGGCCGGTGGAGCGCGCATGTACCTTGTCTTCAACCAGGTGGTGCAGCTTGAGCATGGTCATCACGCCCACCGTCACAGGCCGGTCGTAAGGATCGCCAATCTTGCCGTCGCGCAGGATCTGCTTGCCCAGCGTGGGCACTGGCAGACCGGTGCTTGTTGAATACATTTCTGCCTTGCTTTTTAGGTCTTCATCGCTGATGCCGCTGACATCATCGCCCTGTGCTCCAAGCCACAGGCGTAAGCAGGTATTCACTGCATAGTTGTCGTAGTCAGATGTCTGTGCGCCGAGCTTCAAATCATCGGGTTTGATGGCTTTGTCGGGATCGTAGCCTAAGTCACGCAGCCATTCGCGCATTGCAGACAAGCGGGCATAACTTTGATCTGAATTGAAACGGGCCACATTGTAGCCGCGTTCACCCAACCATGCTTCGAGGTAAACGTTGCGTACATCATTATCGTCTTCGAAGTTGACGGGATCATAATCGCCTTCTTTGACCCATTCCCAGGCTTTGAGTGCGGTTTCGTCCCAGGCATGGTCAACCATCCAGGCGCGGGCCATTTCTGCTTCGATCTCATCTTCGGTCGCACCGTCGAAAACCGGGGTGATGGCGCGGAAACCCAGGCGGCTGGAAGCCCAGCCCAGGTGGGTTTCGAGCACCTGGCCCAAGTTCATACGACCAGGAATACCGGTGGGGTTGAGTACAATGTCGACCGGCTTGCCGTCTTCAAGGAAGGGCATGTCTTCAACGGCAACCACGCGCGAGACCACACCTTTGTTCCCGTGGCGGCCAGCCATTTTATCGCCAGCCGTGATCTTGCG
>CAZWFQ010000075.1:0-10631 GCA_964633225.1 uncultured Anaerolineaceae bacterium | reverse complement strand
GTTTCGTCCAGGTCTTTGATGGCGTCTTCGCCGACGTTGGGGATATCACGGGTGATTTCCTCAGGGCCAAGGCGGGTGTCGCGCGATTCAACCTCGTATTTTTCGATGTGCACCGAGGTAAAGCGATCATCTTGCACCAGGCGTTCGGAGATCACGATGGCGTCTTCGAAGTTGGCACCTTCCCACGAAAGGAAGGCCACGACCACGTTTTGGCCCAGGGCTAACTCGCCGTTTTCGGTGGAAGATGAGTCGGCGATCACGTCGCCGCGCCGGACGCGCTGGCCCTTAACAACAGCCGGGCGCTGGTCGATGCAGGTGCTTTGGTTCGAGCGCTGGTATTTGCGCAGTTGATAGGTCTTTTCGCCTTTGCCGGTGCGCACCACAATGCGGTTGCCGGTGACGGAAGTTACTTCGCCATCTTCTTCAGCGATGACAACCTGGCCCGAGTCCATGGCGGCGTGATATTCCATGCCAGTGGAGACAGCGGGGATGTCGGGCGAGAGGAGCGGCACAGCCTGGGCCTGCATGTTAGAGCCCATCAGGGCACGGTTGGCGTCGTCGTGCTCTAAGAAGGGGATCAGAGCGGCACTGATGCCAACAATCTGGTGTGGGGCCACATCCATGTAATCGATGTTCTCGTTGGAAGCAAAGAGGAAATTGGAGTGGTAGCGGCAAGAGACGCGCTTGCGAATATACTCGCTGTGCTCATTGAGGGGCGTGTTGGCCTGGGCGATCACGAAGCGGTCTTCGACATCAGCCGAGAGGTATTCACTTTCTTCTGAAACGAAGGGTACGATCAAGACCTCTTTCAGGTCGAGCTTCTGGATGGCGGCCACCATCTCCTCGGTCAGGCGTGTTTCAGTGGCAAAGAGCACCTCGCCAGAGGCGGGGTCTTTGATATCTTCACGCAGGGTGCGCCCAACCAGCATAGGATCGGAGGGGGCCAATACTTTGCGCACGCGGCGGTAGGGGGTTTCGATGAACCCATACTCGTTGACACGTGCAAAAGATGCCAGGCGGCCGATCAAGCCGATGTTGGGGCCTTCAGGTGTTTCGATAGGGCAGATGCGCCCATAATGGGAGTGGTGAACATCGCGCACGTCGAAGCCGGCGCGCTCACGACGCAGGCCGCCAGGACCTAAGGCTGAGAGGGTGCGTTTGTGGCGCAGCTCAGCCAGCGGGTTGGTTTGATCCATGAATTGTGAAAGCTGACTGGACCCGAAGAACTCGCGCAGGGCTGCCACAACCGGACGGATGTTGATCAGGGTAATGGGGGTCAGTTGATCCTGGTCGCGGATGGACATACGCTCTTTGATGACGCGTTCCATGCGACGCAGGCCAATGCGCAGCTTGGCCTGGATCAGCTCGCCAACGGTCTTGGCGCGGCGGTTGCCCAGGTGATCGATATCGTCGGCCGACTGGGTGCCGTTGTTGATCATGATCATGCGGCGCACCAGGCGCACAACATCCCACTTGGTGATCATGCGGTGGGTGATGGGAACACGTTCGTGCAGCTCGAGCTTTTGGTTGAGCTTGTAGCGGCCGACGCGTTCCAGGTCGTAATGGCGCTGATCGAAGAGCTGTTCTTCGATAAATTCGCGGGCGTTATCTAAGGTGGCGGGATCGCCGGGGCGCATGCGCTTGAAGAATTCCAGCAGGGCGGCTTCGGCAATGGTCAGGCCGTCACTCAGGTCCCAGGCTGGCTCTTGGTAGAAGGTGGATGGGATGAACATGCGATCTGGGTTGTTATCCACATCCTGGAACAGCTCGATCAGCTCTTCGTCGCTGCCAGTCTTGAGTGGTGAATCGGACAGGCCATCACTGACGGCAGCCAGGGCACGCAGGAAGATGGTCACCGGAACGGTGCGCTTGCGGTTGAAGCGCAGGGTCAGGTAGTCGCTCTTGCGGGTCTCGAATTCCATCCATGCGCCGCGATCGGGGATGAGCTTGGAAACAGCCAAAGGCCGGCCAGTGGCGCGGTCTACTGGCGCTTCGAAGTACACGCCCGGCGAGCGGATGAGCTGTGAAACAACCACACGCTCGGTACCGTTGATAATAAAGGTACCTTTTTCGGTCATCTCGGGGAAATCGCCCAAGAAGATCTCTTGTTTGATCGGCTCGGGGACTTCGGGTCCGGCAAGCAGGACTGAGATGTACAGCGGGCTGGCAAAAGTCAGGTCGCGTTCTACACACTCATCTAAAGAGTGCTTGGGTTCGCCAAACCAGTAAGTGAGCTTCCACTGTTCTGATTCGGGGGTACGGCTGGGGAAATACAGCTTCATCCCCTTGTTGTATGATTCGATCGGGGAAATCTCGTGAAAGAGGTCAGCAAGCCCTTCTTTTTTGAGGCGCTCAAACGACTCAATTTGAACTTCAATGAGGTCGGGCAGTTCTAGATCAACTTTGATGCGCGCATAAGACTTGCTGGGCAGTTTTGATGCCATAAATTCTCTCCTGGGTAAACTCGGTTTAATTTACTCGGACGCGTATAACGCAAGAAAGCGTGATGGGTTGAGACAACCCACCACGCGGGGAGTTCTGGTTATGTCTTAAGTAATCCCATCGCTACAGAACGCCAATTGTACATTGATACGCAACGCGATCTTCTCTTTAAACGGGGGTGGGGTAAGCCGACCTACGTAAAACGCCCTTTGCCCCCATTTTATGAGGGGATTCGCAAAAGAGTATTATATCATTTTAGCAAGCTGGGTCAAGAGGTTTTTATGAGAATTAGATAGGAAAACGCGGCTTTGCCGCCAAGACGCCGAGAACGCAGGGTGGAGAATCTGATGCAACATGGTTCAGATTCGCGCATAGATTTGTAGCTCGCCATCGAAGTGCGCCTGCTCTATGATAGAATAATGACCTTATGGATAATAACACAATTTCGTATAAATCGGGCTTCGTCGCTGTGATGGGACGGCCGAATGTGGGTAAATCTACCCTGATCAATGCCCTCTTGGGGCAGAAGGTGGCGGCGGTTTCGCCGCGGCCGCAAACCACGCGCCGGCGGCAGTTAGGCATTTTGACGACCGAAAACGCCCAGGTGGTATTCATCGATACACCCGGCGTGCACCAGCCCAAGCATAAATTGGGCGAGGGGATGAACGCTGAGGCGCGCCAGGCTTTGGAACACTGCGACCTGGTGCTCTTCTTGGTGGATGCTGGTGAGGTTCCAACCGAAGAAGATGCCCTGCTGGCTGGTTGGCTGGTTGAACTGGGCAAGCCGCACAAGGTGTTGATGGTGCTGAATAAGCTGGACGTGTTGACGGCCGATGTGCTGACAGAGCGCCTGGTGGCATACCAGGCCCTGCTGCCTGAAGTGGAGACGATGTCAATCTCGGCCACGCGCGGCGATGAACGCGATACCCTGTTGGCGCGCATGATTGACCGCCTGCCGCAGGGCGATCCTTTTTATCCCGATGAACAGGTAACCGACCTGTTTGAGCGTGAGATTGCTGCTGACCTGGTACGCGAGGCCTGCCTGATCTATCTGCGTGATGAGGTGCCGCACGGCATTATGGTGCGCATTGATGAATATCAGGAACGCGGTGAGCAGGGGGCCTATATTGTTTCGACCTTGTTTGTTGAGCGCGAATCGCACAAGGGCATTGTGATTGGCCAAAGTGGGGCCATGCTGAAAAAGATCGGCTCGGCGGCCCGGCGTGAGATTGAGACGATGAGCGGGCGCAAGGTGTTCCTGGAACTGCGCGTGAAGGTGCGCAAGAACTGGCGCGATGATGAGAAGCTGGTGCGCCAGATGTTCAAGGCCTAGATGAAGCTTACATTCTTATTTGTTGCCCTGGCGGTGGGGGCACTGAATTGGGTGGCGGCGCACAAGAAACGCCGGCACCTGGTGTATTTTGCCAAACCAGTAACCATGCTGGCTTTGCTGCTGTGGATGGTTGAAAACAAGGCTACAGATGGGTTTATGCTCTGGTTCATGCTAGCGGTGATCTGTTCGCTGGTGGGGGATGTTTTTCTTATGCTGCCCAAGAATTACTTTCTGCCTGGATTGGGGGCTTTCTTGGTGGCACATGTTTTCTATATTATCGGCCTCAACCAGACCTTTCCACCGGTCGGTCCCTGGCTGTTGGCCTTGGGGGCAGCCGTGGTGCTGGGCTGGGCGTGGATGAACCGGAAGCTGGTGCGAAGCTTGAAAGCAGCTGGGCACACCCGGCTGCACCTGGTGGTGATGTTCTACTCGGCGATGATTGGGCTGATGGCGCTCTCAGCGCTGTTGACCTGCTTCCGGCCTGAATGGCCTTTGCTGGCTGCCCTATTGGCAAGCGTGGGGGCTATATTATTCTGCATCTCAGATGCGCACCTGGCCTGGAACCGTTTTATCCGGCCGCTCAGGTATGTGCACCTGCGGGTGATGATCCCTTATCACCTGGGGCAGATGGGGATCGTTGCCGGGGCAATCCTGTATTATTTGTCCTTGTAATGAAAAGCGGCGCCGTCGGCGCCGCTTTTCATTATCAATTATAGGAATTTATTCAGCCGCAGGGGGCTCAGCAGGTGTTGCGGGCTGAGCGGGGGTTACGGCGTAGGCATGTAGGCCGGCGCGGGGATCATACGACTCGATGCCAAAGCGGGTGAGCAGCACACCACCCAGTCCCAGCAGGCCCACCAGGGCTTTGGGCACCCAACCCAGGCAGGGGATGGCGGCATCCAGACCGTTGAGGGCCAGGATGAGCAAGAAAGTGCCTGCGCCGGCGGCCAGCGCAGGGTGCCAATCCTTATGGAAGATTGCAAAGAAGCGCTTGCCCAGCTCGGTGCCAAAGGCGATCAGGCCGAAGGCCCAGGCCAATGACAAGAGCAAAATGCCAACCAGGCTGACCGGCAGGAGCAGGATGGTGAGCCCGATGGCAACCAGTACCAGCGGGGCAACCACCACGGTCAAGAGACCTAACCCGCCAGCGATCAGCGGCTCAGACAAGGCCGCCTCAGATGTGCGGCGCAGGGGTTCGGCAACGAACATTGCCAGCAGCATGGCTAATAATGACCACAACACTACCCGAGCAAAGAAGTAGAGCACTGCCAGCACAGGATGGGTATGCGTTTCGATACTGGGCACAGGCACGCCGCCGGGGATGGTGATGAAGGGATTGGTGTATTCTGAGCGCACTTCGCCTTCTACGGCGGCGCCTTCATCGCGGTTCAGGGCTGCGCCTGCGGTAGAGATATCTCCTGTTACTACGGCTGTTTCGGCCAGGTGGGCGTAACCGCCCGTGGCAGTGATATCACCCGCAACCGTGCCGGCTACCTCAAGGGTTCCGCCAATGATGGTGACATTCCCATTGACCACTGAGCCTTCTTCCAAGGAGACCATTCCGCCCAGGATAACGAGATCTTCGTCTAGTATTTCGCCATCTTCTAGGGTGTAGGTGTCACCGATGACAACTTTCGAAGGGGTGGCTGCCAGGGCGGTGTGGGGCAGTGCCAGGCTGACCAGCCCAACCAACATCAATAGAACAAGCAATTTCTGGGCAATTTTTTTCATCCAATTATCCTCCGTGCCATGGTAAGTTGGCGATACGTGGCAAGCCATGCGACGCTCAGGAAGCAGATGAAGCCTACCGCAAAGAAGATGCCAATGACTGGCACCAAGGGGGTGACCCGGCTCAGGGCATAAAACACCTCTTGCAAGATGCCGTACACCGAGAGCAAGCTGGCCAAGCGGGCAATCCATGCTAACAGTAAGCTGGCTGGCGATGCAAGCAGGTCTAATACGTGGGTGCCGAATAATACGACCAACGCAAAGGCAATCGCTGCGGTCACAGCGATTGCAACCCAGGCCTGTTTGCGCTGGGCTTGCAATCGTTGTGCTGCCAGGCGTTCTTGCCAGCGGGCAGTGAAGCCGGGGGCCGGGGCGGCAAAGGCGGCGCGGCGCATTAGCGCGCTGGCATCTGCCCAGGCATTTTCAATTTGGCGGCAGTCTGCACATTCGTGCAGGTGCTGCTGTAGAGCCTGAGACTGTTGGGCCTCCAGGGGCTCATCAGAAAGTAGCCAATCTTTAAAAGGCTGGTGATTCATGGCGTTTCCCTTCTGTGGCGAGTCGTTGTGACTCTTGCTCGCTCCAGGTTTGCGCCAGGCTGAGCCGGGCGCGGTGTAGGCGGCTTTTGATGGCACTGACGGTGGTTTCAAGCTGTTGGGCGATCTCTTCGTAAGAAAAGTCATACCAATAGTACAGCACCACGGCAGCCCGGTCTTGGGGACCAAGGGCTTTGAGCATCACCTGGATACGGCGCTGATCTTCTTTGATGTGGAAGGCTGCCTCTGGGCCAGGGTTCGTGTCGGGCGGGTCCAGGTAGGGCAGTGCATCCATAGAAACCAGGGTCAGGCGGCGCTTACGGATCTGGTCAATGCAGTAGTGCGCTGCAATAGACAGCAGCCAGGTAGAAAAAGCGCGTGCGGGGTCATAGCCCTGCAGCTTGTTATAGGCCCGCAGGAAGGTTTCTTGAGCAGCGTCCTCGGCTTCATCTGGGTCACCTAACATGCGGTAACACAAGTTGAAAACAGGACGCTGATAAGCTTCCACTATATCCGTAAAGGCTTCGGTGTTGCCTTTTTGAGCCTGATGAATCAGGTCCGGCTCGATTTGGATCACGTTTGTGCTCCTGATAAGGCTTACATTATCGTTCTGCTTGTATATACGCCGGAGGCGGCATAAGGTTGCAGAGAATTAGTGGAGGGGTTTGAAGCCCTCTCCCAGCGCTTCGTGCGCTTGCCCGATGACGATGAAGGCCAGCGGATCGGCCTCGCGTACCAGCGCTTTTAGTTGATTGACCTCTGAGCGGGTGATGACGGTGTAGAGCACATCGCGCGCCTCGCCGGTGTAGGCACCGCGCCCATTGAGTAAGGTTACACCGCGCTCCATGTTTTCTAGGATCTGCTGTGTAACGGCGGGGGTGTTATTGGTAATGATCATAGCGGTGCGGACGACGTTTGAGCCTTCGGCGGCAACTTCAGCGGCAATGCCATTGATATAGAGCATCACAATGGCATAGAGGGCATTTTCCCAACTGTAAACCAGCCCGCCGGCAAACATGACCAGTGAGTCGGTCAGCAGGTAGCTCTGCGAGATGGAAATGCCGCGCCAGTTATTCAAGATGCGCGCCAGGATATCTGAGCCGCCGCTGGTGCCCTGGCCGCGATAGACCAGGCCGTAGCCAATACCACTGGTGACGCCCCCATACAGGGTGTTAAGCACCAGGTCTTTGGTCAGCCCATTTTCAGGCAGAAAGAAGACCAACAGGTCAGTGAGAATAGAGACAGCAATCACGGCATACGCTGTGCGCAGGGCAAAACGCCGCCCGCCCAGGTAGCGCCAGCCCAGAATAAAGAGCGGCAGGTTGCCGATGAAGATCATCAAACCAATCGGGAGATCTGTATAATGGTTGATGATTTGTGCAATGCCGCTGATGCCGCCGTTGACCAAACCTGCCGGCACGAGGAATAAGCGGATGGATAGGGCTTGCAAGAGTGCCCCGGCTGTGATCAACCCGTAATCCCGCGCCGATTCCCAGGTAAAATGCACAGGCTGTGAGAATAGTGATTTAACGAATTTTTGCATACAAATTACTCCAACAGTTTAACCCCAGCCAACGCTTCTAAGATACCAATGACAGCAGAATTGTCCAACTCGCCCATGCCATTTTGCAGCATGGCGTTGAAGAGCTGGGTATCTACGGCGGCGGATGGCAATGGAATGCCATATTGGCGGGCGGTTTCGATAATGATGTTGAGATCTTTGGCCTGCATATAGGCTTTGAAGCCCGGTTGGCGGTTGCCGCTGAAGAGACGCGGTGGTTTGACATCCAGTGTCCAGCATTGAGCGGCGCCACCTTTGATCGCTTCAACTACTTTTTGTGGGTCAGCGCCGGCCTTCTTTGCAAATACCAGCAGCTCGCCCAGCGCCACCATCTGCGCTGCCACCATGATTTGGTTGGCGGCTTTGGCAATTTGCCCGGCGCCGGCCTCGCCGACATGGGTGATGGTCTTGCCCATGGCCTGGAAAACCGGGTAGACTTTTTCTAAGGCTTCAGCAGGCCCGCCAACCATGATTGCCAGGGTGCCATTGCGGGCGCCGATATCGCCGCCGCTGACGGGAGCATCGAGGCATTGCACGCCTTTGGCTGCCAGGGACTGGGCGATGCGCCGGGCAGCCGCCGGCTGGATGGTGGAGTTATCTACCAGCACCAGGCCCGGATGAGCGCTTTCTATAATCCCTTGTGGGCCGAGGGCCACCAGCTCCACATCGGGGGTATCGGGCAGGTTGGTAAAGATGATATCTACCTGGGCCGCCACCTCAGCAGGCGTAAAGGCTTCTCGGGCGCCTGCGGCAACCAATTCGGCAACGGCCGCCCGGCTGCGGTTGTGAACAACAAGCGGGAAGCCGGCTTTGAGAATGTTGAGGGCGATGGATTTTCCCATCAAGCCGAGGCCAATATAACCAACGCGCGCTGGTTCTGTGGGGGTAGAGCTGATTGGTGGGTGCATGGGTAAACTCCTGAGAAAAGATTTAGCGCATAGTCTCTAGACTGCGCAGCATCGTAGATCTGGTTATCTGTTTTGGGTGACTTCTGGCCCGTTGGGGGTATCTTTCACGTTCCAACCCAACGCGGCAATTTGCTGGCGCAGGGCGTCGGATGCGGGCCAGTCTTTACGCTGGCGAGCAGCCTGGCGTTCCAGGATCAGCGCTGCAACCTGGGGAGGCGGACCGGGCGTTACAAGATGCTCTTCAGAATTGAGCTCAACAGATTGGCTTGCTTTCAGGGCGCGCTGCCAGACTTCGGGGGGCAGGTTGGCTGCGGGGTGGTAAGGCCGGAATGGCCCAATCTCGCTGAGCGGGAAGTGTTCACCATTATGATGGTAATGCACGTGTCCGTCGCGATGTTTGGCAATTTCATCCAGGCCGCTGCCAGCCAGGTTGGGAGCGTAAGTGTGGTTGGGGTGGTTGTGCCCGGTGTGCAGCAAGGTCACCCCGCCCAGGCCGCCCACGTGGCATTCGCCGCTTTGGGGATCGATCAGCAGGGCTGTATTTTCATCCAGGCCCACCACGGTTAGTTCTGCGGGCAGCATTTCCATCAGGCGGGCAAAGCGCACCTGGCCCATGAAGCAGCGGCTGGTATCTAATGCTGCACCGCCTTCTGCATTATTCCAATGGGGGATGAATACGAGCTGCAGGCCATACAGACCAAACAAGTTCAATCCTTCTTTCCAATGCAGGTCATCGCCTACTTTAAATATCTCATATACTGGCAATGCACAACAACTGATGGCGACCGCGGCGGCAGAGGCCAGGGCCAGGGTGGCCCCCAGGCAGTGGCGGGCAATGAGGTAGTGCCAGGCCAGGCTGTGGCGCAGTTGGCGCACAGCGTAGGTGGGGCTGCCCGGCCCCATGAAGATCAAGTCTGCCTGAAGCAAGGGCCCCAAGATGCCCTCTGCATCAGGGCTGAAGGGTGTGCCGCGCTGGCGGGCCGGAACAATCTCTACCTGGGGGTGGTAGTTCTGCAGGTGCTGCTGGAAGAACTCTGCCACGCGGCCAATCACACGGGCCGAGTTCAGCTCAAAGCCAGCCGGCGTTTCAAGCAAAGCCAGGCGCGGGCCAGGCGGCAGTTTGCTCAGCAGGCTGTCGAAGATCTTGCGTCCGCTGGGCGAGGTTTCGCCAGAGCCAAACAGAACGATTGGGCCGGGAATGGGGTGGGTGGGAGGCGTATTCATATTGATCGAGCAAATCTTACCATACTCGCGTGCCTTAGCATCAATACACGCCGATAAACGCTCAGTTGATATCTGCGTCTATCGGCGTGTTGTCTGCGGTTTCAGTGATCGTGCTCTATTCGTTGGTCCTGGGCAGCTTTGAACCCTGGTAGCGGGCGCGGATATTGGGGACGAGGTATTCTTTGAAGGAACGCTCAACGCCATAATCTGGCGCCCAGCTCCAATCCTGTTGGGCGGCACTGTCGTCCAGGTCGCCTGGCCAAGAATCAACGATGGCCTGGCGTTTCAGGTCGGGCTGGAAGGTGATCTGGGCGTTGGGGAAGAACTTAAGCACCCAATCGCGGAACTCAAGTGCAGAGAGGCTGAAAGCGGTGATGTTGTAAACGTGGCGTTTCAGATCTTCGCGCTTGGCGTTGGTGAGCAGAAGCAAGGATTTGACCGCGTCGGGCATAGCCATGAAGGGGATGCGCACGTCCTCGCGCACGAAGCAGGCATAGGGTTTATTCTGGGCGGCGTAGTGCAGCATTTCGGGACCGTAGTCGCTGGTGCCGCCGCTGGGAACGGTGAAGGCGCTGATCAGACCGGGGAAGCGCAGGCTGCGGAAATCGAGCATGACGGATTTTTCGGGTGCCAGTTGGCGGTAGTAATCGCTGAAGTAGGTGCCCAGCATCTCGCAGTACAGCTTATTGCACCCGTACATGGTGCGGGGGGTGTTCCAATCCCATTCACGCACATGGGTGTCTTTGTTCTTGGTCTCAAGATCTGGCAGACCGTAGGCGGCAATCGAGCTGGGGAAGATGAATTTGACCGGCTCGCCGCGCCAGGCAG
Organism: uncultured Anaerolineaceae bacterium; assembly: GCA_964633225.1. Lineage (GTDB taxonomy): Bacteria > Chloroflexota > Anaerolineae > Anaerolineales > UBA4823 > JAKQIM01. The sequence continues at coordinate 74 of CAZWFQ010000075.1, read as the reverse complement.
ATTGTTCGGCAGCCAACTGCAGCAAGCCCAGGGTGCCCTCCACGTTGACGCGGTGGGCAGTCTCGGGGGTAAAC
>CAZWFQ010000074.1:0-15478 GCA_964633225.1 uncultured Anaerolineaceae bacterium | reverse complement strand
TGTTTTCTAACGTGTCACCATCGTTTTGGAAGTTGGTTGAGGTTAATAAATTGAGAAGGTATTCCCTGGCTTGAGCACGTGGGCTTTGGTGGTGGTCTCGGCTTCTACGCGTGTGGCCCAGGCTACCGGATCTTGAGCAATCAGCCCCCAGGTATTGTAGTGGACGGGGATGGCATGCTTGGGCTGGAGGAGCTTAATTGCCCGCAGTGCATCGGTCGGGCCCATGGTGAAGTTGTCGCCGATAGGCAGCACAGCCAGATCAATGCCTTCTTCGCCGATCAGGCGCATATCGCCAAACAGCCCGGTATCGCATGCCATGTAGATTTTCTTACCGTCATTGGTGGTGAGCAAAAAGCCAGCCGGGTTGCCACCGTAAGAGCCATCTGGCAGCGCTGAGCCGTGCAGGGCCTGGGTCAGCTTGAGATAGCCGAAGGGGTGTTGGTAACCGCCGCCGATATGTTGGGCATGGGTTTTGATATCTAGCTTGTTTAGCCAGTTAGCGATCTCGAAATTGCAGATCACGGTGGCGCCGCAGCGCTTGGCGATCGGTACGGCATCGCCCACGTGGTCATCGTGACCGTGACTGACCAGGATGAAATCGGGTGCGGCTTGATTAGCAGCCAGGCTGGCAGCCGGGTTGCCTGAGAAGAAGGGATCAATTAATAGCTTATAACCATCTGTCTCTATTCCCAGGGTGGCATGTCCATACCATGTGAGCACGGTACTCATAGAGAAAACCTCCGACTTTTCAGGAAGATCACGATGATGGTTTGTAAACGTATTTGGCCAATTTTTCGCTGCGCGTCAGTACCATTGATGCGCAAGCGTTGGCAACGGCAGATGTGACTTCGGGGTCCATCAGGCCGAGGAATTCTTTGGCGTTGATCTGCCCGGCAAACATCCGCCTGGCATGCTGGGTATACAGCAGCACTTTCTCGGGCCCCAGTACTTTGTATAAGAAAAGGGCCAATGGGGCATTCTTCATATCAAAGTCTGTCCTGGCGCGTCCGGAATCTAGCAGCAGGAAGACAGAGGAATTGGTATCGATGTGGTCTGGGGTCTTCACCGCTGGCAGGTAATCTTCCATGCGCTTCATATCTTCGATGTCGGTTTCCACATCGCCCATGAAGAGCGACATGGGCGCGTCGCCGCCGGTCAGCTCAGCCAGGGCTTCGAGCATGGCGGTTGCTAACAGCTTGGTGCCAAGATAATCGCGCGCTGTTTCAAGATTACAGCGCGTGTGTTCCACTTTCTTCTGGTAAACATCATCTGGCGGAACGCCTTTGTATTGGTGCACCACGGTGTCGGGATCCAGGTCAACCAGAAAACCGTGCATTTTTTGCAGTGCTAAGCGGTATTCGCGGATCGAATAGACACTGCCCGACCGCAGAGCAATGTTGGTTTCGGGCAGCAGCTTCCAGGTATTTTCCAGGAACTGGGCAGGGTCGGGCTCGGAGAAGTTCTCTACATCTGTGTTCGCAAAAACCACAGCTCCCTGGATGGTAGCAATGATCTCGTCCTCACTCAGAGGAATGGCATAGTTTTGGGCGGCCTGGCGCAGGCGCATTTCTAGTTTGTCAAAGGCACTCAAGCCATTGGCATCGAGCCCGCGGAAGGGAATGGTGGCCTCGATGTAAACGATGATCTTGATCAGCTCTTTATCGGGCAGGGTGCCCTGGAGTTTGCTGTACATTACCAGCGTGCTGATAAATTCGTTCAGACCGTTGCTCGGGGCCAGCGTTTGCCCAGGATGCAGGTCAAAGATATCCATTGCAATGTGAAAAAAGCGCTCGCTTTGGGGCACATTCTCGTTGATGAAGATCTCGGAATTATCTTCGTGGAAAAAGGGGCTGACGACGGTGGATACTTCAGGAGAAAAACCACGGTCCACCTGGTAGTACACAATATCGTGGAACAGGGCAGCCAGCGATTGGATGGAGTTGGCGGTATCTACCAGGCCAAGCACGTGTTCGGGGGTGTGAAAGTGCCGCGCCTCCACCGACATGGCCTTATGAATGGTGATGGCAATATCTTCCAGCGCATCTGCCGAAACATTGGCGTTTAAGTTCTCGAACGAATCTTCCAAAACGTCGATCAGCCGCTGGATGATCCCAGTCTTCATCAATGTCCGCCTCCTCTACCAGTAATGATTATAGCAGAGATAAGCCCAAAACAGGTATGCTATAATGACTCGATGCCTTGCGTTTCTGTATTGCTGCCTTGTTACAATGCCGAAGAAACGCTGCCCGAAGCTCTCGACAGTCTTCAACGCCAGTCTTTGGCCGATTTTGAGATCGTGGCAGTGGAAGATGGCTCAACGGATGGCACCCTGGCCCTGCTGAAGGATTGGGCCAGGCGTGAGCCGCGCCTGCGCCTGCTGACCCAGGCACACACCGGCCTGGTAGCGGCGCTCAACGCTGGGCTGGCGGCATGCAGTGCACCCCTGGTGGCGCGCATGGATGCCGATGACCGTGCCTATCCGGAACGGCTTGCCCGGCAGGTCCAATTTTTGGAGACTCGCCCCGAGTTGGCTGCGGTTGGCTGCCTGGTGCGCGGCTTCCCGCCTGAGGCGTTGGGCGATGGTTTTCGCCTGTACATCGAATGGCTCAATGCCCTGCGCACCGACGCCGATATGCGCCGCGAGTTGTTCGTCGAAAGCCCGCTGGCGCACCCCAGTGTGATCTTCCGGCGAGAGTGGGTGACGCGCCTGGGCGGTTACCAGGATCACGGCTGGCCCGAAGATTATGATTTGTGGATGCGCATCTCGCTGGCTGGGGGGCAGTTGGGCAAGGTGCCTGAGCTGCTGCTGGATTGGCGCGCCAGCCCTCAACGCCTGACCAGCACCGACAGCCGTTACACCCTTGAGAACTTCTTGCGTCTGAAGGTCCATTACTTAAAGCAGGGGCCTTTGGCTGGGTGTGAAACGATCTTCCTCTGGGGGGCGGGGATGGCTGGGCGGCGCTGGGCCAGGCACCTGCTGGCGCAGGGCGCCCCCCTGCGGGCCTTTTTTGATGTGGACGTACACAAAGTGGGACGTACGCGCCGCGGCCTGCCGGTGCTGCCTGGTTCTGTGCTGCGGGAATGGTGGGAGCGCTGCACCAAGCCTGTTTTATTGGCGGCGGTGCGGGTGCGTGGGGCGCGGCCCATAGTACGCCAACGCCTGGAAGGGTATGGGCTGCAAGAAGGGCAGGATTGGTGGTGTGTGGAGTGAAGTTTTTTTTGGGATGAGTAAATGAAAACCACAGAGACACGGCGGCTGAAAGACAGCCGGGTGAGAGGAGAACTATGGAATTAACCGAATTGTTTCAAGCAGGTATGAGCCGCGAAGAAGAGATCCTGGTGGAGCCTAAGTACCTGGCCCTGCACATGGGCAGCGGCGATGCAGGCGTGCTGGCAACGCCGTGGATGATCGCTTTTATGGAGTGGGTCTCGCACCACTTGCTGTCTGCTTCTTTGCCGCAGGGCTATTCCAGCGTGGGGACGCAGTTGAACGTGCGCCACCTGGCAGCCACCCCGCCGGGCATCAAGGTGCGCGTGCGGGCTGAGATCCTGGGGGTGGAAGGCAGCCGGGTGGATTTTAAGGTGGAAGCCTGGGACCCACAGGAGAAGATAGGCGAGGGCACGCACGAGCGTTATGTGATCGAAGAAGAACGCTTCATGAAACGCGTGGCCAAGAAGCGCGAGAACCTGGGGCTGGGCTGATCGGTGAGACTGCTGTACGACGGCTGGCCCCTGGTCTACGCACCCAATAGCCCGGCAGCGCTGCACCTGCTGGCAATGGTCGAATGCCTGCCGCAGGCGATCGATGCACACGCCGCCCTGCCTGGCCCTGCGCCAGATTGGCTGCCGTCGCGCCTGGTGGTGCACGTCCAGCCTGCCGCCGACACCCCTTCTGCTCGCCTGGCCTGGGTGCAGGGCAGGCTGCCGCAGGCAGCCGGGCGTTTGCGGGCCGATTGGCTGCACCTGGCAGCCCCTGGTGCGCCGCTTTTGGGGCGGGTGGGCTGTATTGCCAGCCCCTGTGGATTTGGAGAAATGCCAGAGGCAGACGGCTGGCTGGTTCGCCTGGGCCAATCGCTGGGATATGGGGGCCTGGCGCGGGCGCGGGCCGTGTTGTGGCCAGATGATTTGCCCGCGCCTGAACTGGATGCCAACCTGGTGCGCCTGCCGCCGCTGGTTCACCCGGCCTTTTGGCCGGATGTATTGCTAGAAACGCCGGAGGAACTTGACCTGCCAGAAACTTTTGTGCTCCACCATGCCAGCCCGGCCCATCCTGCCGCACTGGCGCATCTGCTGCAGGCCTGGGGTTGGGCGGCCCCGGCCTTGGGCGGAGCTTGCCCCCTGTTGTTGGCCGGATTGAGCCAGGCGCAGCAAACGTTCTTATCAGGGCTGGCGGCGGGCAGCCCGCTGGCAAGCAGCTTACGCCCTCTGCCGCCACTCTCGCCGGCGGCGTTAGCCGCAGTGTACCGGCGCTGCGCTGCCTTGTTCAGCCCACAGCCGGTGACCCCCTGGGGCGAGCCGGTGCGGCATGCCCTGGCCTCGGGGCGCCCCGTGGTGGCGTGCGAAGAGCCGTTGACTGCCGCCCTGGTGGGGCCGGCGGCTTACCTGGCCCCGCGTGCAGATGTGCGTGCCCTGGGTGCCGCCTTGATCAGCGTGGTGGGTGATGAATCCCTGGCTGATCAATTGGGTGTGGCTGCCCGGCAGCGTTCGTCGGCCTGGCGAGATGGGTTTATAGATGCTTTGAAAAAGATCTATGCTCTAAGGAATATTGGGTCTTGAGAAGGGGGATGCTTGCCAGGCCGGCTTAGAGTCTTGGCCCTGTGCGCCGCATCACAAAGGCATAGATGCCCAGGCCGATTCCAAGTAAGAGCAAAGCCCCACCGGCAATCCCCAGCACCGGCGAGCGGCCCGGCGTTTCGGGGATGATGGCCACTTCGGCGGCGGTCTCGACGTTTTCTTGCGCGCCGAAGGTCAAGAAGCTCTGGTCACCCGGGTTGATGATCAGGCTCCGGTTGGCGTCTGTGGTTTCGTTATAGCCATCCGGCGCCGCGGCAGTGATGTTGTACTCGCCTGCTGACAGCCCTTCAAAGCAGGTATAGCCCAAATCTTCTGGATCAGGAAACATGAGATCCGAGATGCCGCCGGAGGGGGTGTCTGCGGTCAGTGAGACCGTGCCCGACCGGTTGCTGACGCTGATGGCGCCGCCCGGAATCGAGGCTTCCAACTCCTGGCGCAGGCCGTCACCGTTCACATCCAGGTAGAGCAGTACGCAGATGTTGCCTGTGCTTGTCAGCGGGGTGGGGGTGGGAACAGCCGCCTCAGGGGTTGGAGAAGGCCCGCTGGTGGGGGTGATTTCCACTGGCCCAGCCAGGCCGATGAGCAGCACCTGGCCTTCGCGCAGCGCTTCATCGGTGCCCAGGTTGTTAAGCCCTCTCAATTCATCAATCCCAACGCCCGTGATGGCTGAGATACGCCACAGGGTGTCGTTGGGCTGAACGGTGTAGAGAATGCGCCCATCTGCGCCGGGGGTGGGGGTGGGAAAGACGGTAAGCTGTGCGGCTGGGGCAGCCAGGGCCGGCATGCCCAGTGGAAGAGTTAAGAGTACGAGCAAGAAGACCAGGCAAAGCCCAGCCAGTATTTTTCTGTTCATAGCTTGATGATTATACTTGAAAATCTCAAAGGGTAGCAAAACCAACCGAAACGCGGTAAACTCAATGCCGTTGTTGCATTTGACCGCCAGTGGCTGATGCCGTTTTCACTATCCAGGAGGAGTTATGAACGAGGAACTTTTTAACACCTTTGAGGCCCTGACCTTTGATGACGTGCTGATTGTGCCCGGATATACCGAGGTGCTGCCTGACCAAACCGATATCAGCGTTCAACTTGCCCCCGGGATCCATTTGAACATCCCGCTGCTCTCGGCGGCGATGGATACGGTGACCGAGGCGCGCCTGGCGATTGCCCTGGCGCGCGAGGGTGGGTTGGGCATCATACATCGCAACCTGTCGCCGCAAGACCAGGCGGCTGAGGTGGATAAGGTGAAGCGTTCGCAGTCGGGCATGATCGTTGAGCCTTTCACCCTGCGTCCCGACGCCAAGCTGCGCCAGGCTGAGCAGATCATGTCGACTTACCACATCAGTGGTGTGCCCATTGTGGATGATAACAACATCCTGGTGGGCATTTTGACCAACCGCGACGTGCGCTTTGTGGAGCCGGGCGATTATGAGATGCCGGTCAGCCAGTTCATGACCCACGAGAACCTGGTAACTGCCCGGGTTGGGATCACCCTGGAAGAAGCCAAGCGCATTTTGCAGAAACATAAGATTGAAAAGCTGCCCCTGGTGGATGACGCCGGGCATATCAAAGGCCTGATCACGGTCAAAGATATCCAGAAGGCGCGCGATTTCCCCCATGCTTCAAAAGACGGTCAGGGCCGGCTGCTGGTGGGCGCGGCAGTGGGGGTTGGCACAGACCTTGAGCCGCGTGTGGACCTGCTGTTCCGTGAGGGCGTGGATATGGTGGTGGTAGATACCGCCCACGGTCATTCGGCCGGCGTGATAAAGGCCATCCAACGTATTCGCAGCGGCTGGCCCGACCTGCCTGTGATGGCGGGGAACGTGGTCACTGCTGAAGGGGTGCAGGCCCTGGCGAAGGCTGGCGCCGATGTGATCAAGGTGGGCGTGGGGGCAGGCTCCATCTGCACCACGCGTATTATCTCGGGTTCGGGCATGCCGCAGGTTTCGGCGGTCTATGAATGCGCCCGGGCGGCTCACGCCCTGGGCCTGCCGATTGTGGCCGATGGCGGCGTCAAGTACAGCGGCGATATCGTTAAGGCCATTGTGGCAGGCGCCGATACGGTCATGCTGGGCAGCCTGCTGGCTGGGTTGGATGAATCGCCGGGTGATGTGGTGCTCTTCGAAGGCCGGCGCTTCAAGGAGTACCGCGGCATGGGCAGCCAGGGTGCCATGCAGGGCTACGGCAAAGACCGCTACGCCAGCGGGCAGGGCAGCGGCAAGCTGGTGCCGGAGGGAATTGAAGGCCGGGTGCCCTATAAGGGCAGCGTGCGCGACTATGTTTACCAACTGGTGGGCGGCCTGCGCTCGGGCATGGGGTATGCGGGGGCGGCTTCACTCGAAGATCTGCGCACTCGCACCCGCATGGTGCGCATCACCAACGCCGGCCTGATCGAAAGTCATCCGCACGATATCATCATCACCAAAGAAGCACCCAATTACCAGATCAACCAGTAATGTGAGTCTTTTGCATTGAAACGCCATTCCCTGATCACTTCGCTGATCAATTTCAGCGGTAACGCCCGCGGCTGCGTCTATTCTGAGCCTTTGTGGGGCATTGCTTATAACCTGTATGCCCCCTATATTTCCGTTTACATGCTGGCCTTGGGCCTGTCAGACCGGCAGATTGGGCTGATCGCCAGCATCACCTGGGGCGTGCAGATTTTGACCATGCTGTTCAGCGGCGTGATGACCGATAAGCTGGGCCGGCGGCGTACCACGTTGATCATCGACTTGCTGGCCTGGAGCCTGCCGGCTCTCATTTCGGCCCTGGCACAGAACTATTGGTTTTTCTTGGTGGCTGGGCTGCTGAATACTTTGTGGCGGGTTGCGCATAACTCGTGGTCTTGCCTGTTGGTGGAGGGCACCGACCCCGGCCAGTTGGTGGATGTGTACACCTGGATCTACATCGCTAACCAGATCGTAGGTTTTGTGGCCCCACTGACCGGGGTCTTGATCAACGCTTTTGGCCTGGTAACGACCATGCGCGGGCTGTACTTCTTTGCCACCGTCATGTTCGCTGTCAAGGCCTTTGTCACCTATTACCTGACCCGCGAGCCTGAACAGGGCCTGGTGCGCATGCAAGCAACTCGTCACCAGAGCGTCTTCAGCGTGCTGGGTGAGTACAAAGGCGTGCTGCGCGACCTGCTTCACACCCCACAGACTCTGTTTGTGGCGGCCATCCTGGTAACCACCAACATCACCTGGATGATCACCGGCAATTTCTGGTCGATCATTGTCACCCAAAAACTCAACATCCCCGAACAATACCTGGCACTCTTCCCCTTTATAAAGTCGACCATCATGTTGATCTTCTTCTTTGCCATCATCCCGGTGATCAACAGGGTGCATTTTAAGGTGCCGCTGGTGTTGGGCTTCTTGGGTTACATTGCCAGCCTGGTGCTGCTGGTGACTGCCCCCGTCCAGGGGTATGTCTCGCTCATCCTGAGCGTGTGCCTGGAGGCGTGCAGCTTTGCCGTGGTGGGCCCCCTGATGGACAAATTGACCGCGGTGAGCGTTGACCCCAAGGAACGTGCCCGTATCCTGTCCCTGGTTTTTATGGCTGTGGTGCTCATTACCTCACCGTTTGGTTGGGTTGCGGGTATGCTGTCAGAGATCGACCGGGCCCTGCCTTTTGTCTTGTGCTTGATCCTGTATGCCATCGGCGCAGGGTTGGCTTACTACGTGGGCAGCCGGAATATCATCCCCACGACAGAGCAGGCTTGAGCGTTTTGCCGGGCGCGCACAGCCGTCTGGCGGCAACCCGGTAAGCTAGGCTTCTTCTTTACCTCGCCGGTCCAGCAGGGGGATGAGCAGCATGCTCAAGCCCACGGCAATCAGCAGGATGGGGAAGAGCGGCAGGTCGAGGCCCAAGAAATCGGCGCCGCCGATCACAAAAGCTACCAGGCCCAGCAGAACGGTCGAACGGCTGACGGGGATCTTGAGCAAGAAGCGCGCCAGGTTCAGCCCCAGCATGATCAGCCCGGCGCCCAGTAACCAGGCGCCGCCTGGCACGCGCTCATCCGGAACAAGCCACAACCCACCCAGCATGATCAAAAAGAGACCCCAGGCGGCTGTTTCCAGGCGGCTGTTCAGGCCAGCATGCTCATCGGTTTCGATAGGCGGCTCTACGGTTTCAATTGGGGCGTTGTTCGTTTCCATGTATGAACTCCTTATGAATGAATACGAGATCTGGCGAAAAAAGACGCGGGCGGCTTGATTCAAGCCTGTGATTCCAATTCCTCATAACGGTCGATCACCACCTCCAGCATAGCCTGGCGCAGGGGCTCGCCAGAGATGCCGTGCCCCGCAATTTTGGTAATGCGGCGCGCCAATTCTTCGTCGTGCAGCACATCTTGCAGCCAGTGGGCAAAATCGCCTCGTTCCAGGTGATAACCGATAATAACAGCCGGCAGGCGCCCGAGCTGCTCGCGAAATTCCCATAGGTTGGCAGCCTGCCCCAGGGAACGTCCATCTGGCTGTTTGAAGTAAAAGCGCTTGTGCTCGGGCAGCGGGGCGCGCAGGTATTTGTGCAGGTGGCGGATATGCGGGATGGTGCGGTTGCTGACGCGAAAGCGCACTGTTTCTGCACCCGGCAGCAGGCTGTCTTTGGGGCTGCACAGGTAGGCGTGGCCGCGCGGCAAGGCCGAGAGCTGCTCGAAGGCTTCGAGGTCTGGGCTGTAGCGCTCTAGGTAGGGCGTGATGGTGGCGACCTCTTCGGGCAGCACCAGGCGCGTGACCAACATGTGATCCATCTGGTCGAGAATGGCCGGGGCAAGCAGGCTGGGGCGGTAGCTGATCAGCCCGTAACCGCCCCACTGCATGGCCTCCAGGAACAGATCGGTCAGCGAGCCGCCCTCCACCGGGCAAAAGCTCTGGATCTCATCTACCAAGAAGTAATGCGGCCGGCCGCGGCGGGCGCGCAGCCCGCGCAGGGCGCGCAAGAAATTTTCGAGATACTCCAACCGCTGATCGATCTTATAGAGCGAAAGATCCAACACCAGGCTGATATTGTTCCATTCGGTCATATTGAGCACATCTGCTACCGGCGGGAGGGGCGTTTCTGGCCCGCCCAACAGCAAGGTGCGCGGCGAGGCCGCCAGGCCGCGATAATCGCCCTCGGGGTCGATGATACAAACCTGGTATTTTTGCTTGAGCAGCTCTTCGGCCAGCAGGCCGGCCAGCCAGGATTTTCCACTGCCGCTGCTGCCAAAAATGCCCAGGTTGGTCTCCACCAGATTATACGGGTCGATTAAAAGGTGCGATCCGCTCAAGCGGTAGCCTAACTGCAGCCTGCGGCCAGATGCACCCTGCCGCTCAGGCTTGCGCCGGCGTGCAGGCACAGAGCCTTCCAGCAGGTTTTGGATCAGGTGTGATACCCCGGCGCCGTTCGCTTCTGGCAAGATCACATCGGCCATGGCGCGCAGAGAAGGACGGGCATTGGCGACTGCCGCCGACAGCTCGGCTGCTTCGAATAAGCTGCGGTCATTTTCGCCGTCTCCGCAGGCCACCACGTTGTGCGGTGAATAACCCAGCTCTTCAAGCGCATAGCGCAGGCCATTGCCCTTGGTGGCCCCGGTGGGCAGCAGCATGACGGCGTTGCGGTTATATTCGATGGTGGCCCCCCAGCGGTTCTCGCGCAGCACCCGCAAAACCAGCTCGTCGTTGGGAATGACGGTGGCGGCAATGGCCATGCCGCGTTCGAGCGGCACGCCCAGCGTTTCGATCTGCTGCAAAATGCCCGCATCTACGCGCCCAAAGGGCAGCGCCAGGGCATCGCGGCGCGGAAAATGCACTACGGCGCCGTTCTCGGCTACGATCGCCTCGCACAGCTCGTTGAACGGCCGGCTGCTGGTAAAGCTGTCTAAGGCCCGTCCGGTGACCAGGAAGATCGCCATCCCGGCCATTTTGGCGGCTTTGAGCATGTCCCATGTGGCAGGAGCCACCAGCCCGTTTTCGCCCAGGGTGCCATCCAGGTCACAAGCCAGCACGGTCAGGTGTACCGATTTGCGCAAAATGGTCTGCTCGCCTGCGGCCTGGATCTCTGTGCTGGTGAGAAGCGTTTCAGGGGGCTGGATGGGGCCGATGGCCGGCTCAGTCAGCACCCGCTCGGCCAGGCGCACCAGGTCTTGAAGCTGAAAGGGCTTGGCCAGGTAAGCATTGGCCAATTGAGCGGCGCGCTGTTCGACATTTGGGGAGCCGAAGGCAGTGATCAGGATGCTGCGCGTCCTTGGACTGACCTGGTGGGCGCGTTCCAACAGCGCCAGGCCGTCCATGCCGGGCAGGCGCAGGTCTGAAATGATCAGGTCGAAACGGTTGGCATGCAGCTTTTCAAGCGCTTCCTCAGCAGAGGCGCAGGTCTCAGCCCGAAAAATACCCTCGCGATACAGCCCCAGCGCCAGGCTTAAGGAACGCGCCACGCCCAGCGAGTCTTCTACGATCAGGATGTGGGCAACCGGTTCGTGGCCGAGGGGCGTGGGCTCATCGCTCATGGGTTCTCTGGCTTGTAAGGCAGTGTGATGGTGAAGCGCACACCGGTTTCCTCAGATAAATTGCTCACCTCCAGGGTGCCCCCGTGTTGCTCGACGATGTTGTGACAGATGAACAAACCCAGGCCGGTGCCGTTGGTTTTGGTGGTGAAGAACGGCTCGAACAGGCGCGACAGGTGTTCGGATGGAATGGCCGGCCCATCGTTGCTGATGGTGACCACCAGGCCCTGATCCTGCACCTGCCCTTCGATCTCCAGCCGCCCACCATTGGACATGCATTCGATGGAGTTCAGCCCAAGATTGAGCAGCAGTTGAACGATCTGGTCGTAAGAACCATAAACGGGCGGCAAATTTTCCGGCAGGTTCACCTCAACCTGGATGGCTGAATTCTGGATCTGCTGGGAAAGCAGCTCCAGGGTCTGCTGGCATGCCTGTGAAATGGAAACCGGGCGATATACGTCTTGCCCGCTGCGGCTCAGGTTGAGCACATTTTGGGTGATGGCCTGCAAACGCTGCACTTCGCGCTGGCAAATCCCAAGTACTTCCTGGCGTTCGTCTGCCTCGAGCTGGAAATCACTCAACAGTTCCAGGCTGCTGCGGATAGCTTGCAGAGGGTTCTTGATCTCGTGCGCCAGGGTGGCGGTCATCTGGCCCATGGCGGTCAGGCGCTCGGCATGCAGCATCTCGCTTTCGATGCGTTTGTATTCAGAGATGTCTTGGCCGGTGCCCAGCACACGGCTGATGTGCGGCTCTTCTGCCTCGCTGCCGGGCGTCCCAAGCTCTGGGCGCAGGTGCAGACGCACCCAACGCACCAGCCCATCCCTGGCCTGGATGCGCACCTGGATCGTGACCGGCGCGCCGCTGCGCAGGCGCACCAGGCTTTCTTCTACTACCGGGCGGTCGGGCGGGTGGACCAGGTTCAACCAATCGCTGTACTGGCCAAACTCGGCTGCTGCATAGCCGGTGACGCGCTGGAAGGCATCGGTGACCCATTCTGTATACACGCCCTCACCGGGTTTCACTTTCATCGCAAAGGCAAAGTCAGAAGCCAGCTCAGAAACCACCCGGTAGCGCATCTCAGAGTTGTGCAGAGCGGCTTCGGCTTCTTTGCGGGGTGAGATATCTTCAATGGCAGAGATGAAATATTTGGGCTCGCCAGATGGCTGGCGCACCAGGGCTGCCGTCAGGTTGACCCAAACCGGGCTGCCATCTTTGCGATAGTAGCGTTTTTCCAGGCTGTAGGTTTTACGTTCGCCTGCCAGCATTTGTTGGACGAAATCCAGGTCGGTTTCCAGATCATCGGGGTGAGTGATATCCTGGAAGGTAAGCGCCAACAATTCTTGGGCCGAATAACCCGTGATCTGGCACAGCTTCTGGTTAACCCGCAGGAAATGACCATCGACGGCAACGTGCGCCAGGCCCACGGCGGCCTGCTCAAACGTGGAGCGGAAGCGCTCCTCGCTCTCGCGCAGCGCCGCTTCGGCGCGCTTGCTGGTGGTGATGTTTTCAATCGACACCAACACGCGGGCTAACGACTCTTCAAAGCCGGGGGCTGCCGTCCAATGGAGGCGGATGTTAATGATCTCGCCGCGCAAGGTGCGGTTGACGCCTTCCCAGGCAAAAGAGGTGCGCCCCTCTGCGATCCAGACCAGTTCTTCAATGAATATCTGGTAGCCTTCGGCCGGCACCAATTGATCAATGCTGTTAAGCATCTCGCTGCGGTCGTTGGCGGCGTATAATACCAGGCTGGCATGGTTGAATCGCAGGACCTTGATCAGCGCCACGCACCGGGACACCTCTTGAGGGTTGTTTTCAAAGAAGGTTCTGAAGTCTTGCACGCCCTGCTGTCGCAATTCTTGGATGCGCTGTTTGACGGCCGCAAAATCCTGCTCCCACAGCGAAATGGGCGACTCTTCGAATAGCTCGCGGAAGCGCGCCTCGCTCTCGCGCAAAGCTTGCCCGGCTTCATGCTGTGCCCGGTGATTAAGAGCCCTGAGCCGGCCGAAAAACAGGATTTCGTTGGCGCCGATCACCAGCAGCCCAAAAACGATCGCAATCAGGGCCGTGCTCCAGGCGCTGAGCGATGGGCCCAGAGTCTGCATCACCAGCACATACAGGCCCATCAGCACCAGGCTGACAACAGCCACGCCTGCCAACAGCGGCAGGAGGTGTGGAGGTAGCTTGGGACGAGGATTGGCTGGATCCGTGTTCATAGGCTAAACGAGGTCGTTTGAAGAATAGAACAGTGATTTTTAAGCGCCAGGGCGGCACGCTATCTTCATTATACATCGAATATTAGCTTGCGGCGCGGCGCCTCTGCCAGCCGGGAGCGGAAGCATATGGGGTGTGAACGGGTGCTAAAGCCGCCCGTTCACACCCCCAAACATTTACTGGTTAAGGTTCGGTGCCTGCCAACAGATAGGCCATCAGGTCAGCAAGCTGTTGCCGGCTGAGCTGGCTGTAATAGGGCATCAGCCCGCCAGAGCAGGCGCCGATGGGACATTCTGGCGCAATGAAGGCGTCCGGATCGACCAGCGCTTCGTAGAGATACTGTTCGGCGCTGTAGCCGGGCTGGCGGTTGGCGGCGTTGGCAGCCATGTCGCCCAGCCAGGGGGCCAACAGCAGGCCCTGCTGCTGCGCCACATCGCCGTGGCATTCGTCACAGCGCTGTTCGATGTAGATGGCGGCGCCGTTCTCAGCGCTGCCGCCTGGCAGGCTGCTGGTATCCGGCGGCTCGATGACGGGCGTGGCGGTGGGAACCGGAGTGGGCAGAGGCAGCACCTGGCTGACTGCGGCTTCACCGGGCAGGTAGCGGAACGCGCCGCCGCCCCAGGTGCCCAGCCACAAAGCGCCATCTGGCCCAATGGCACCCGCCCAGGCGCGCTGGCCTGCCAGGTCGCTGGGCAGGGCGTAGCGCTGCCAAATGCCATCTTCCAGGCGCAGCAGGCCGGTGTTGGCGTGGAACCAGAGCGCACCCTGCGGCTCAGCCGCCAGGGGCACCACCAGGCCCTCGAAACCATCTGCCGGGGCGTAAACGCTCCAGCGTGCGCCGTCAAAGTGGGCTGCCCCACTCTGCGTGCCCACCCATATGCCGCCATCCTGGTCTTCCACCAGGCCCCATAGGCGGGTGTTGAGTGGGCTGTTGGAGGCATCGTAGATGGCCCAATTTGTACCGTCAAAGCGGGCCAGCCCTTCATCTAAAAGAACCCACACCTCCCCTGTGCGGCTGACCAGTGAGAGCGCGACGTCGCTGCCGGGCAGGTTGGCCGCCTCGGCCTTGAAGCCATCCAGGATGGCCGTCTCACTATCGGTGTAGCTCAGCCAGGCAAAGCTGTTGAAGCGCAGTACCCCTGGCCCAAGACCCCGTCCAAAATTGTTGTTGACCATGCCCATCCAGATCGAGCCATCTTGCCCGGCTGCCAGGCCCTGGAAGCAGATGCTGGCTGTGCTGACCGGTGCTTGTTGGTCCACGCTTTCCCAAGATTCGCCCACCAGGCGGAAGACCCCCCCGCACATTCCGGCCAATGGCGCACCGCTGGCGGTGATGGTCAGGCCCCAGGCATCGTTAGTGGGCAAGCCGTCATCGGTGGTGTAGATGCGCCAGGCGCTGCCATCGTAGCGCCAGATGCCCTTGTCGCTGGCAAACCAGGTGTTGCCATAATCATCCACGGCCAGCGCGCTGATCCATTCATCCCCTTCTGGGCCAGAAACCCGGCTCCAATCGGCCTCATCCAGGGCCACCTCAGCCGGCGTAAAGCTGGTGACCGGGTAAAAGGTGGGGGTGGGGGCGGGCAGGGTGGCGGTAGCGGGTATCACCGTGGGCGCGGGCTGGGCCGCCTGGGTGGGGGCGGCAGTAGGTTGGGTTGTGCAGGCCGCCAGCAAGATGGCGGCTGTCAGGAGAAGGAATAGGGTTTGTAGTTTGTTCATTTTGTGATCCAATACTTTCGTTTGATCCCATCGCGAGGTTCTTCAAATGTGCTCCAGGCGAAGCCCTGGGCCATCAGGAAATCATGTGTGGCTTGCTGGCTGAGGCTGCTGCCCGGGCAGAGGATGATCTGTCCAGCGGGGCGGGTGACGCGGCGCAGCTCGGCCATTTCTTCTGCCGGCAGGTCGCCAAAGACGTGCCCGCCCATGGTCACGTCGGCAAAGTCATCGGGGAAGGGCAGGTCAGTGATGGTGCCATCAACCGGGAAGATGTTG
>CAZWFQ010000073.1:0-15740 GCA_964633225.1 uncultured Anaerolineaceae bacterium | reverse complement strand
CAAGTTGGTCGGTTTTGGTGCGCGCAAAGGGTCAGAATCATGATCTGCCCACATTCATTAACCCTTTGCAAAATAACGGCTTTGTGCTAAACTTGGGCGTTACAAAGCCACGCCTTGGCGTGGCTATCTTTCCGCTCCTGGCAGGCCGCCCGGCCCAATTCAGGGGCAAACCCGAGGAAAGGAGGTTTTTCCCCTATGCGTGACTATGAAGTAATCTTCATTGTCCATCCCGATCTGGACGACAATGCTCTTAAAGAGTTGGTCGAAAAGGTCAAGGGTTGGATTGTTGACGCCAGCGGCGTGATTGCCAAGGTGGACTTCTGGGGCAAGCGCAAGATGGCCTATGCTATTCGTAAGCAGAAAGAAGGCCAGTATATCTTGATCAGAGCCCAAATGCTGCCCACCTTCACGGCTCAACTCGAACGCAACCTGCGCTTCCAGGAACCCGTAATGCGTTTCCTGGTTACCAGTGTTGAGTAATCAAGTTTTTTCTGTAAAGCCAAGGAGTCGATCATGGGTCGAGGCTTGAACAAGATAATGATCATCGGCAATCTTGGGCGCGATCCCGAGATGCGGTACACCCCCTCTGGGCGGCCCGTCACCACGTTCAGCGTTGCCACCAGCCGCACCTGGAATACTGCCGATGGCGAAAAGCGCGTTGAGACTGAGTGGTTCAACGTAGTTGCCTGGAGCAGTCTGGCTGAAATCTGCAAGCAGTACCTCACCAAAGGTCAGCAGGTTTACATCGAAGGCCGCCTGCAGTCTCGCCAATGGGAAGATCCCGAAGGCAAGAAGCATACCACGGTTGAGATTGTTGCCAACGAGATGATCATGCTTGGCGATCGCCGCGAATCAGCCGAGGCTTCACCCGACTCTGAAGCTACAGAAGAAGACGAATTCCCCTTCTAAATCAGGAGTAAGTTCTCGTGGATAATAATGAAACCCAAACCGATAGCCGTGGTGGGCCGCGTCGTTTTTATGCCCAGCCGCGCGTCTGTCAATTCTGCACTGACCGCAGTGCCAAGATTGATTACAAACAGGCCGAAGTTCTGCGCCGCTTTGTGACCGATAACGGCAAGATCCGCCCCCGCCGCCAATCGGGCACTTGCGCCAAACACCAGCGCGAGCTGGCCCGCGCCATCAAGCGCGCCCGTCACCTGGCCCTGTTACCCTTCACCGGCGAAGTTCTTCGTTAAAACACTCGTTCATACCCATCACTTCGCACCAACCTGGAGGATGGGGTGTTTTACGCCACGCAAGCTGGCGTAAAACACCCCATTTCCAAAAACTGTCTATCCATCCGAGGTCAAGCCATGCCTAAAGGATCACAAAATCCTGTCGTAACAAAAAAGCACCTGGCGCGCATGCAGCGCGAACAGATTCAAAACCGCTATATCATTACCATTGCCGCTGTCTTGATTGGTATTGTTGTGCTCCTGGTCGGTTGGGGCATTGTTTCTAACTACATCATCCAGCCCCAGCAGCCCATCGCCATCGTCGCCGGAGAGCCCATCACCACGCGCCAATTCCAATCCTACGTAAGTTACTCCAAACTACAGCTGATCAACCAATACCAACAATACCAGGATCTGGCAGCCATGTTCGGCACTGACGAAGGCAGCCAGTCTTACTTCACCCAGTACCTCTCTCAAATCGAATACCAGCTTACCGATCCCACCTACCTGGGCCAGGCTGGGCTTGATCAATTGATCGAAGATAAATTGATCCGTCAAGAAGCTGCCCGGCGAGGGATTACCGTTACGGATGCCGAGGTCGACACCTTGCTAGAAAGCCTCTTCGGCTACTATCCCAACGGCACTCCCACCCCAGCCCCCACTTTGCCCATCATCCCCACATCCACCCTCTCTCCATTACAACTGACTCTGGTTCCAGCTACCGCCACGCCCGCAGTTCCCGCTGAAGCCCCCACCGCCGTCACAGAGCCCACCGCCGCCCCCACCGCTGATACGGTCAGCACGCCAACTGCTTTGCCCACCCCTTACACCGAAGCGCTTTTCCGTACCAACTACAAAGAGTATTTGAGCGGCGCGAGAAGCAGCGCCGGCATCTCCGAAGCTGAATTCCGCTGGCTCTACGAAATGAGTCTGTACCGCGAAAAGGTGGCGGCTGCCATTACTGCCGACGTTGCCCAAGAGCAAGACCAGGTTTGGGCGCGCCACATCTTAGTGGCTGACAAAGCTGCCGCACAGTTGGTCCTTGACCGTCTGAATAACGGCGAAGATTTTGCCGCCATCGCTGCCGAGGTTTCGACCGACACATCCAACGCTGCCCAGGGCGGCGACCTGGGTTGGTTTGGCATCGGCATCATGGATCCGGCCTTTGAAGCCGCCGCCTTCAGCCTGGGGGTTGGCGACATCAGCGAGCCCGTCCAATCTACCTTTGGGTGGCATATCATCCAGGTCCTCGGGCACGAAGTACGCCCGGTCTCCGAATCGGATTTCCAGGCCCTCAAAGACCAGGCCATGCAAGATTGGCTAACAGCGCAGCGAGAAGCCGCCAACGTACAAATCTTTGATTACTGGAAAGACCGCATCCCCGCCGAACCCGCCCTGTTGAAAACAACGGGGGCCTACTAGGCTAACAAGAAAAAATCCAGGGTGAAGCAGCATGGCTTCACCCTGGATTTTTAGAATAGAAACATGAGAACCCTGGCGATCAAATACTGGTTCCCTTTATCAGCCCTGGTGCTGCTGCTGGGCGCGGCCTGGATCTGGCTCAGCGCTGTTCCACTCAGCCTTGCAGCCAGTGAAGCCATACAGGCGCCCCATCGAGGGTTTCTTGCCCCCGATTTCGAATTACAAGACGCCAATGGAGAAAACATACGCCTTTCCAATCTCCGTGGGCAGCCTGTCTTGCTCAACATATGGGCCACCTGGTGCCCGCCTTGCCGGGCAGAAATGCCCGCCATGCAAGCGGTTTACGAAGCCTACCAGCAGGATGGCTTTATCATCCTGGCTGTCAACGCCACCAATCAGGATGATCGCCAGGCGGTCTTGTCATTCGTTCAAGAATATGGATTGACCTTCCCGGTCTTATTCGACGATTCTGGCAGCGTTGCCCAAACCTACCTTTCAAAGGCCTTGCCCACATCCTTTTTCATCGATCAAAATGGGATCATTCAAGAAGTGGTGGTAGGCGGCCCTATGTCTCAGGCCATATTGCATGAGCGGATCCAAAACCTGCTGGAGCAACCCTAAATGCTGCCAATCCTGAACATCGGCCCTCTCGCCATACAGACCCCCGGCCTGATCCTGCTGATCGGATTGTGGCTTGGCATCTCATTAACAGAACGCCATGCACATCACCATGCCGTAGATGCCGGGAAGATTTACAATCTACTCTTGTGGACCGCAGCCGCCGGTGTCATCGCCGCTCGCCTGTCATATGTAGCCATGCATCCCTCCAGCTTCGCAGCAAACCCGGCCAGCATTCTTTCATTAAACACCACCTTACTAGACCCCTGGGCTGGCGCGGCCGGGGCATTTTTAGCCGCCCTGATTTACGGCCGCCGCAGCCAACTCCCGTTTTGGAACACCCTCGACACCCTCACCTACCTGCTTGCTGTCTTGGCAGTGGCCAGCGGGCTCTCGCATCTGGCATCTGGCGATGCCTTCGGCGCACCGGCTGATTTGCCCTGGTCAATCTGGCTCTGGGGCGCCAGCCGCCACCCCAGCCAGGTGTACGAAGCCATTGCCGCGCTCTTCATCTTGCTCGCCCTATGGCCTCAAAAAGGCCTCTTTCAGCCCCAAACGCCAGGGGCACGCTTCCTGATCTTTCTGGCTTTAACTGCCATCGCTCGTCTCTTTCTAGAAGCGTTCCGGGGCGACTCCATCTTGATCGCAGGCGGGCTGCGCCAGGCTCAGGTATTCGCCTGGCTGGTTCTCGCCATCAGTTTATGGGGACTAAAAAAATGGATAAAGTGATCATCAGAGATATTTTGGTTCGCGCCATCATTGGCATCTACGAAACAGAACGCACGCAGCCGCAGGATATCCTGATCAATATTGAGCTCGATACCGACCTCCGCACCGCCGGCCAAACAGACGATATCGCCGATTGTATCAATTACCACGCCCTGGCTCTACAAGTGCAGAAACACACCCAGATCGCTGCGCGCCTCACCGTTGAAGCATTGGCCCAAGATATCGCCCAAATCTGCCTGGCAGATGGGCGCGTAAAATCTGCTCGCGTCCGCGTAGAAAAACCCGAAGCCATAGATTTCACCCAATCAGTTGGGGTAGAGATCGAACGCAGCCAGCAGACCGCTTGAGCTAAAAGCGCATTGGCTCTGAACCGCGCGAAATATTATCCAAAAATTCTTGCCGGGTAGCCAGGCTGGTGCGGAACGCACCATGCACAGCCGAGGTCGTCATCCTCGCATTCTGCTTTTTCACCCCGCGCATCATCGTACATAGGTGCAGCCCTTCCACAACCACCGCCACACCCCTCGGACGCAGCGCTCCGTTCAGAAAATCGGCAATTTGCTTGGTCATGCGTTCTTGCACCTGCAAACGATGGGCAAACACATCCACAATCCGAGGAATTTTCGAAAGCCCAATTACCAGCCCATTCGGCATATAGGCCACGTGAGCGCGCCCCATAAAAGGCAGCATATGGTGTTCGCACATGCTGTAAAACTCAATGTCCCGAACAATCACCATCTCATCATAAGAGACATCGAACAATGCGTCATTGATCACCGCGGCCGGATCCGTCCGGTACCCATCCAACAATTCGGCATACATGCGCGCCACGCGCTCGGGCGTGCGCAGCAGGCCCTTGCGCTCAGGCTCTTCACCAAACGCCACCAACATCTGCCTGACGGCCTGCCGGATTGCATCTGTATCCATTGAACTAGATGGCAGTTGGTTGTCATCCAGATCGTCAGTCGACCGGGTATTTACATCATCCATTCTTATCCTCCTGGTTTAGAAAAGAGTGGCGAAGAGGAAGTCCTTCGCCACTCTTACTCATCCTTACGTGATGAACACAACTTTCTACCACTGCAAGAAGGCTAAATTGATCTAGCAATCTATGCAAAGGTCAGTCGGTCAAACGCCAAACAGTTAACGGGTTTCTGTTTCGATCAAACCATACGAGCCATCGCGGCGCCGGTAAAGCACATTCACTGCATTGGTAGCAGCGTTGAAAAAGATAAAGAAATCCTCGTGGCTCAACAAACTCATCTGTTCCATGGCTTCAGCTTCATCCATCGGGTCCAGCGCAAACTTCTTGCGGCGAACGATCTCGGGACCGGTTGGTTCTTCTTCTTCAGGTGTTGGCGGGATTACCTCAGCCGCCGATTTACCATCGCCCCGTCCGCGCTGGCGCTTGCCCTTATAGCGCTCCATCTGGCGTTGCATCTTATCAACAGCAGTATCCAGCGCGGCATAAATATCATCCGCCCGCTCTTCAGAGCGCAGCAAAAAACCTTTTCCACGAACAGTGATCTGGGCCACCTGGCGATCGCCTGCACTGCGTGCTGACTTAACATACGCCAGGTCGACGCGCACTTCATCGATGCCATTCAAATAACGATCTAACTTTGAAGTCTTCTTCTGAACGTGAGACTCAATCCGATCGGTTACTTCCATGTTGCGTCCATAAACCTGAACTTCTAGTGTCATTGCACATCCTCCTAAAAGATTTTATTTGCGCAGATTTTGGAATGCCAGCGCGCTGACTGCGCCCTTTGCCCGGCTTTATCCAGCCTGGCTGTTTTCAGCATGCGCCTGCCCGGCTCGCGCCAGGGTTAATCCGTAGACACACTCTGCACCGGCCTCGATAACCGCCTGTGCACATGCATTTACCGTTGCGCCTGTGGTAAGCACGTCATCAACAATCAAAACACGCTTCCCGCGCACTTGCACGGCCTTAGCCCAAAAAGCACCTGCCACATTTTCGCGCCGGGCCTCCGCCGATAAACCAACTTGTGAGCGCGTTTCTCGCCCACGCCAGACAATATTTGAACGATACTCCAACCCCAATGATAAAGCAATTGGCCTTGCCAGTAAAGCCGCCTGATTATATCCACGCTCAGCCTTGCGCGCAAGACCTAAAGGCACAGGCGCCACCAGGTCAATCGGCCAGGCTTGTGTTTGCAAACATCGGATCATCGGCTGGGCCAATGCCTCTCCCAAGGCCACGTCGCGTTTATATTTAAGGCGGTGGATTGCCTTGCGCACCGCGCCTCCATATATACACCAAGAACGCAGCGCCTGGTAATACGGCGGCGTTTCCTGGCATCGTTTACAGACCACATTAGTCGATTGAGGCTGACCACAAACTGGGCAAATGGGATCAGGAACCACATTGGCAGCACCGCTGCAGGCATCGCACCAACGCGCACCAGCAGCACCACACCCCCCGCAGGATGGAGGATATAACCAATCAAGTCCAGACCACACCAACTTATAAGCTTGATAAGCAAGCGACCCTGCCATGTGACTCCAATGCATTCACTATCAGGTCGCACAGCGCCCATCAACATTTCGAGCGCAGCAGCGGAATTGCCTGCCCAAAATGAACTAGATCAAACCGCCCGCGCCCCGTGCAACGATCATCAAAACCGCGGGACCCATCAGAACAATACACAAAGCCGGGAAAATGAACAAAGCCATCGGGATCAGCATCTTCAGCGGCGCCTTGTGTGCTTCTTCCTCAGCCAGTTGGCGGCGGCGCACACGCATCTGATCCGCCTGGATGCGCAAAACCTGAGCCATACTGACGCCCAGTTGCTCGCTCTGGATCACCGCAGCAACGAAACTGGTCATTTCATTGATTCCCAGGCGGTCTGCCATATCGCGCAGGGCCTCGCGCCGCAGCTTTCCAAGCTGCACCTCACGGATTACACGTCCAAACGCTCGCCCGAGCTCATTATCCCATTTTTCATATACTTTCGCCATAGCCGCTTCAAAACCCAAGCCAGCCTCAACACAGATTGTCAATAAATCCAGAGCGTCTGGCATTGCTTTGCGGATTTCCTTCTGCCTGCGGTCGATATTACTTTTCAAAAACAGGTCCGGGAGGTAAAAACCCAACAGTGAAGCCGGAATGCCAAACATCAACCCCTTGCCTTCCATAAAACTGTTAGGAGGCGCATAATTTGCCAGGATCAAGAACAACGCACCGAGTGGAAGGCCCACAAAACGCAGCGCAAAAAACACCGCCGGATCCAAGTTTCCCGGGTTGCCTGCCAACTCCATTTTGCGCGACATCGATTGGATCGCATTTTGGGGAGTGAAGCGCATCACGATCTCTCCCATGCGACGTGCAATGGGAATAATAATGCGCTGCGAGAAAGGCTGTGAAAGCTCAATCTCCTCCAACGATGCCTGCTCGCCTCGTGAAGCAAAATCCACCAGGCGCGACTCTAACGGATTAGCATCCTGCGGCGACTTCAAACCAATCACCACCAGCACAATAGCACCAATCAGGATGATTCCACCAATGATAAAAATGGGCAGTAGATTCGTTTCCATACGCTTTTCCCTGGCAGGCTCCTAAACTTCAATATCTGCGATGCGCGTCATCATCCAATAACCCATCGCAATCAGAACCGCACCCGTGATCAAGATTGGAATACCGAACATGCGTGTCTCAGGATTGAAAAAGTTCATCATGTAACTACGATTCAAGAAGTACATCACCACGATCAAGCCGATTGGCATGATGGCAAGGAACTTACCCGAGTACATCACCTGGGTAGTCAGTACCTTTACTTCACCCTTCACCCGCACACGTTCGCGAATGGTATGCGAAATCGTATCCAAAATCTCAGCCAGGTTACCACCCACCTCGCGCTGCACATTCATCGCTGTTACCACCAGGTCAAGGTCCTTGCTGGGAATGCGGCGGATCAAGTTTTGCAAAGCAGCTTCCATTGATACGCCCAACTGCATTTCTTGTACCACTCGTCTGAATTCATCCGAGATCGGAGGCGGCAGCTCGCGGCTGACGGCCTCCATCGCCTGCATGGTTGAGTAACCTGCCCGCAAGCCGTTCACCATCAGGCTCAACATATCAGCCAACTGCTCATCAAAGTGCTGCAGCCGTTTGCCCTGTGCGTTCCGCAAATACATGGTCGGCAAAAGGTAACCCGCCCCAGCCCCCAAGGCCGCTGCCGGCAAAGCCCCAAACCTGGCTGAAAGCGGAGCATCCAGCGGAACCTTCAGACCCCCGCCTAAAACAAAACCAATCAGAGCCCCGCCAATCATGAGAATGGCAATCACCCCCACAAACTCGCCGACCTTCATCTTCACATCGGCGCGCGCCAAAGACTTCTGTAAACCCTGCCCCCACGAAAAACGCCCCGCCTGGTTGTTCAGCCAGTCGGTCATCGGGGTGGCTTTTTCGGCGTTGCTAACCATCCCCTCTTCTTCCAGGTAGCCTAAGCGCTCCTCTACCAACGAGTGCTCATCGCGCCGCGACACGAACAAGCCCACAATTAGGAGCAACAAAGCCAGTACACCACCAATGATCAGGACAGTCGTCCCCATGAGAAACCTTGCCTTTCTTGCACGGTCCGACTAGTAGCGCCGGCGCTCACCAATACCAAAGATCGAGGGCGGCAAGTGAATGCCCGATGCTTCTATTTGATCCATGAATTTCGGGCGCAACCCCGTAGGACGCAAACGACCTACGATCTTGCCATTCTCTACGCCAGACTGCTCAAACACAAAAATGTCAGTCATAGTAATCACATCACCTTCCATGCCCGACACTTCGGTAATGTTGACCACTTTGCGCGTACCATCGCGCATACGTTCCTGGTGACACACCAGGTCAATTGCGGACGAGATCTGCTCACGGATGGCGCGGATTGGCAAATCCATCCCGGCCATCATCACCATGGTTTCCATACGGGCCAACGTATCACGCGGGCCATTGGAGTGGGCAGTGGTCATCGAACCGTCGTGACCAGTGTTCATAGCCTGCAGCATGTCCAGGGCCGCCTCATCGCGGATCTCTCCGACGATGATCCGGTCGGGGCGCATACGCAAGCAGTTGATCACCAACTGTCGGATCGTCACCTCGCCGCGTCCTTCAATGTTCGGCGGGCGCGATTCAAGCGTTACCACATGTTCCTGGCGCAATTGCAGCTCAGCCGCATTTTCAACGGTAACAATGCGTTCATCATCTGGAATAAATGATGAAAGAATGTTCAGCAGCGTCGTTTTGCCCGAGCCAGTGCCTCCAGAAATCACCAGGTTCAAGCGTGATTCTACGCACGCCTTGAGAAACTGCAATGACTCAGGGGTGATCGAGCCAAAATTGACCAACTGCTCAACCGTGATCGGGTTTTTGGAGAATTTACGAATGGTCAATACTGGCCCAACCAACGAAATGGGCGGAATGACTGCATTCACACGCGACCCATCTGGCAAACGAGCATCTACATACGGGCTAGATTCATCAATACGGCGCCCTAGCGGCGCCACGATGCGGTCGATAATGCGCATCACGTGCTCATCGCTCTCAAACGATACCGGCACACGCACAATCTTACCTTTCCGCTCCACGTAGATGTTCTTAGCCCCGTTGACCATCACCTCAGTAATGCTCTCATCTTCCAACAGGGGTTGGAGCGGCCCAAAACCCAGGATCTCTGCCGTGATTTGCTCGAACAAACGCTGCCGCTCAGGTCGAGAGAGAACAATGTTTTCTTCAGCCAATACCTGTTCAAACAGCTCCTGGATTGTGTTGCGAACTTCGTTAACACGCGTGATATCCATCGTCGGATCCAGCTCCGATAACAGCCGGGTCTGAACGCGCGTCTTTAGATCAGCATAAGTATCCTTCTGAGCACCCACCCCAGGTGGCACAACACGGCGCGCCTGCAAATTGCCCAGGCGAGAGGAATCCCCTCCACCAGCAGGTGGCTGTCCGCCTTGCCCTTGTTCGATTCGCTTGAGAAGAGACATCGCCCGAACCTCCTATCCGATTATTTTTTACCAGTACTTTTCTTCTTGGTCACAGGAACATCTTGTGCTTCAAGCTCTGCCAGGCGCTGACGGATCGTTTCGGTCAGCGACAAGATGGCTCGCGACAGCGGACGAGTCTTATCTGCCAACAAGAATGGGATGCCCCGGTTGACGGACACGATCACCCTTTCTTCAAAGGGGATCACAGCATTTACCTCTTGCTTCAAATTCTCGCCAACCTTCTCGGGCGTAATACCAATCCGCTTGTCATATTTGTTCATCACAAACAAGATCCGGCGGCGGTGAATTCCCAAACTATCTGCCACGTCCAAAAACAGGCGTGCGTTCTTGATTGCCGGGATGTCTTGCGTGGCTAACAAAACTACAATATCACTGGCATCCAGCGCCATCACGGTAATGTCGTTCAACATCGAGGCAGTATCCACGATCACATACGGGTACATCTGGCGCAGGTAATTCAATACCTTTGAGAATTGTTCGCCGTTTACATTGTCCGCATATTCGGGTCGCGCTGGCGCCGCCAGGATGCGCACGCCCGATTGGGCATGCTTGATGATCACGCTCTCGACCACTTCCGGGTCCAACTCATCCACCCGAGGTGCCAAATCCACCACGCTGAACTTGCTTTGCTCGTTCAAGAATACTGCCACATCTCCGAACTGCAAATTGCCATCCACCAACAGCACCGAGGTGTCTTCGTTGTTCAAACTCATCGCCAGGTTGGTCGCCAACATCGTGGTGCCGCTGCCGCCCTTTGGGCTGTATACCGTAATAACGTGCCCATAAGAGCCCGCCGGCGCAGTCATGGGGGACATGCCGGGTTTGCCCCCCGCCATGACGGCTTGCGGCCCAGCAGATGCCGCCATCTTGGCGCGCTCTTCGTGCGCCATGGCTCCAGCCCGGCGAATCGCCGAGTTTAATTCGTCAATCGTGGGGGGCTTGGTGAGAAAGTCGCGCGCTCCAGCTAACATCGCCCGGCGCATGTAGTTCGAGTCACTTTGCACAGACAGGATCACGATCTGAGCATATGGAAGCACACGCCGGATAGCCTCGGTAGCAGAAATGCCATCCATATCCGGCATGTTGATATCCATCAGGATCACATCCGGCTTGACTTCCTTCGACAGGTCAATAGCTTCTTTGCCCGTGCGGGCTACCCCAATTACCTCAACATCGCTCTCAAACTGCAGCAGTTTGCGGATGTTTTCGCGGGTTTCAGCTATGTCATCAACGATGATTACCCGAATTTTGCCTTGAATCGCCATTCAAAACTCCGCGTCTCAACTACTGTTCAGGGGTTGGGGATGGGTGGTCACTGGGCAGGGTGGGCCAGAGAAGATCATCCACGCGCGGCTCCAAACCATAGGGCAGCTTGACCGGGACAGGTATGCTGTATTGATCCAGCAAGAACTGAAGGGTCACAGCCTCGGTCTGCCCCGTATTGGTATCTTGCGGGTGGCGCAAAGCCAGGGTCAGTTCGCCGCCGGCAAACATCAGATAGTTCAAGGTAACCGCATCTTGCGGCGAAACAATCAGCGTCACGACATCAGGAGGTGCTGGAACCGGGGTCGGTGTGGCGGTCGCAGAAGAGGGAGGCGCACCTGCACCGGTTTGCGGAGTGGGGGTAAGATCCAACGGAACCGGGGTAGGCGTGGGCTCTTCCTCACCCGGTTCTGGGAACTTCCCCATCTGCAGCACAATCACATCTTGGATCAGGGTCTGGCTCACCAGCCGCGGCCGCTGTGCTTCGTTCTGATAAACGTAGAAAGTGCCGTCAAATACTGGATCGACCTCTACCCGCCCTTGAGGGGCATTTCCTGCTATCGGTTGAGGCACCATGTAGCGCTCCTCACCAATCCAGCCCGCCCCCAAGATCGTGCCGGTCCAATTTGGCAGCTTAGATTGGTAAGTCGTATCCATGTCAACAAACATCAACGTCACGATCACATTCACATGATCGCCGCGCTGCGGGGCATACGATACACTTGACAAACGGTTGACCGGGATAGAGACAGCCACTTTGCCTTGCTCAATGAACAAAGCAGCCTCAGAACCCTGGGCAGTGTCCACCACTTCAGCCAACATGCTTTTGGTTAAAACCGTATACTCTTCCAGGTCGTATCGAGATATAAGGCCAACCACATCTTCAATATCGGTGAACATATTGGGCCAGACGAGGTCGTTCGGATATTCGACCAGGTCAAGCTTATCCTCAGTCAGTTCCTCACCGCGCTCCACCTTCTGCACCACCACCACAACCTTGGTTGTGGGCACCGGCGTAGGGGTGGCAGTTTCAAGCACAACCTCAGTCCCATTGGCTTGTCCGCCTCCCCCAAATAATTGATCCCTAAAGAGGAAAAGCACCACGGCCAAACCAATGACCAGGAGCAAGCCTGCAAATAAAAACAATCGTCCTCGACCCATTTGAGCCTCCCATTTCGTAATGTACGGAGTATGCTATATCGTAATCATACGCCTTTTGACATAAATGTCAAGCAGAAGCCTTGTAATCGTTCCGCCGACTATAGTCTACCTGATATTTCTAAACTGCGCCACTATTTTTTGATCAATTTTTCACGTAACCCACACCCAAAATAACAACAGAATAATAAAAAAAGAACCCGGCAAGCCGGGCTCTTTTTTTATTTCGTAGATCAGGGTCTTACTTGTCGAGAGCAGATGCGATCTGGCTGAAAACGGTCGAAATCTGGCCGCCGAGGAGGGTGAGAACAACAATGATAACAACCGCGATCAAGACAATAATCAACGCATACTCCACCATACCCTGACCCTTTTCCTTAGGCTGGAACAACATGGCATTCACCTCCTTCCTCTGCTGGATTTCTGGGTGGTATTGCCCAGAGCTAATCATATTATAGCTGGTTTATAAAAATATGCAATAGCTGATTGGGGCGCTTGGCCTTACAGTTATGCAAATACGGCCGGCTTGCTCGCCGGGATGACAAAGATGATATGGGTTCCCTGGCCAATGGTGCTGTGAATATCGATATTCCCCCCCAGCATCTCAACCCGGTCTTTGATTACTTTCAGGCCCATGCCGCCTTTATCTCCCATTGAATCCACATCAAAACCGCGCCCATTATCTTCCATGCTCACCCGCACTTCGTTCTCAGAGGCGTCAATTTGTAACTTAACCTGGGTCGCCTGGCTGTGCCGCGCCGCGTTGCTCAACAACTCTTGAATGGCGCGGAAAATCATCACCTCCAGGTAAGCTTCCAACCGCTGCTCCATCCCTGTAGAAGCCAGCCGCACATCCATTCCAGATTGTTCTTTATAAGCCTCCACATACCGGCTCAGAGTCGGCGCCAGGCCAAGATCATCCAGCATCATCGGCCGCAGCTCAAAGATAAAGTCGCGCACCTTCTGGAAAGTTGATGTGGCTGATGTTTTCACACTCAATAACTCTTCTTTTGCCTTGGTCTGGTCAATGTCAAAGAAACGCATCGCAATCTCAGCCTGCAAGATGAAATTCGACAAAGCCTGGGCCGGCCCATCATGCATCTGGCGCGCCAGGCGCTGCCGCTCAGCCTCTTGCGCCTGGATCAGCATCTCCACCGTCTGTGCCATCGCCGAGTGGCCGCTTCGCCCGCTCTCCTTCATGCCGCCCGTCTCAATCGCCTGCAGCACGCGTTCCAAGATCGCCAAATAGCGCTCAATATGCGTCTGATCGCTCTGCAGCTTGTCAATTTGGCCTCGCATGACAAACAAGCGCTGCTGCGCATCCAGTGCCGAGTCGTATGCCATCCGGATATCGCCCTTTGACATCGTATCGAACTGGGCCTGGATCTGCTGTAAATGCGCTGAGATAGAGGCGTTCCGCTGCTGGAGCTTGGTCACCTCCAATTGGCTCTGCTCAATCATCAAGCCAATCTCTTTCAGCTCACGCCGCGAGGATTCCAGCTCGTTTCTGCATTCTTCCTTTAAAAGGCCCCACACATTCGATTCGGATTGTGAGTCATTGGATTGCGAAAGCTTCATCTTCATCTACTCCTGAGATTGCTTGTCTTGCTGAGATAACCGGATCCATCCCCGGCGCAGAGCATAAATCGCCGCCTGTGTCCGGTCTTCTACATCTAATTTGTGTAAGATCGCCGTAATGTGATTCTTTACCGTTTGGTGACTGATACGCAGCAGCGCCGCGATTTCTTTGTTGCTCATGCCTTTGGTGACGTAGGTCAGAACTTCCATCTCTCGCGCCGATAATGGGGCATACGTCTCGCCCGGATCACGATAGGCTCTTGCGCTGCCATCCGCCTGGGCGGCCAACCAGCTTTCAAGGGCTGCCGGTTCCATAATTTGTTCGTCCAGCACATGCTTGCCATCTCTCACCTGGCGAAGCACCCACACCAGGGTCTCAGGCTTGACATCTTTCGAACAATAGGCCGCCGCTCCGCCGCGCATTGCATAAGCCATTTGTGACACATCATCATACGCGGTCAATAAGATCACGCGCGTGGGTAGTTTTTCAGCCACCACCTGGCGCATCACTTGTTGGCCATTCATATCCGGCAGGTTGACATCCAATACTGCAATCTCCGGCTTCAGCAGACGGATCATCGCCAATGCATCTTCGCCGTTATCCGTCTGCCCCACCACTTCCAAATCTGACTCGACAGAGAAAACATTCACAACACCCTGGCGAAACAGTGGATGATCGTCTACCACCAGGATCGTGACCCTATCCATCATTCCCAATCCACCCCATATAACCGGCCCATATGAGTCTTTTCATCAACCGAGAGTATAGCACAGGAAAAGCCCACTAGCAACCACTCTGGGCGCGTTATTTTAAATAACCCGCTAACTACTGGCATCAAGTATAATTCTTTCCGGGCTAACTCGCTTCTTATGGATTCATCCAAAAGTCTTCCTTGTTCGTCCGCCTCGCCAGGAACCGCTGAGACCTGGCACAGGGGCTGGCAGCTTCTGGCGCTGTGGCTCGTTTGGCGACTCTTGAGCAGCCTCTTTGCCGCCTTCATCTCCAGCCTGCAGCCCCTCACTCAAATTGAAAAAACCATCCCGCTCCTGCCACCCAGCACCCCGATCAGCGTTTGGCTAGAGCGCCTCCTGATCGCCCCCTGGATGCGCTGGGACAGCCTCTGGTTCACGCGCATTGTGACGCACGGCTACCAGGTCAATGATGGCACCACGCTCTTCCACCCACTCTACCCCTGGCTGGCAGCCATCCTTTATCGCATAGGGCTGCACCCCACCCTCAGCCTCTTGCTCGTCAGCGCGATCGCCTCGCTTCTGTTTCTCTACTTCTACGAAAAGCTTGCCGGGCAAGACCTTCAGCCATCTGAGGCGCGCTTCAGCACCTTGCTGTTCTTGCTTTGCCCGCCGGCCTTTATCCTGTTTGCCCCCTATACCGAGAGTCTATTTCTCCTGTTTGCTGTGCTGTGCCTGATCTGGGCGCGCCGCAAATCTTGGTGGCTGGCTGGCCTGGCAGGAGGCCTGGCAGCTTTAACCCGCCAACAAGGTGTCCTGCTGGCAATACCCGTGGCCTGGGAACTGTGGGATTCGACCCAGCACAAGCTGCCGCACGCCGCCAAGAATTGGAAAAACTGGCTGGCACTCGGCCTGATTCCGGCCGGATTCTTGGCCTGGAGCATTTATCGCCTGGCAATATTCGACGATCTTCAGCCCGGCACCAATCTCTTCCAACGTTTCTACGCCCTGCTGATCTCGCCCAGCGGAACGCAGGTCGTCCCGGTACACGGTCTGCGCTGGCCCTGGCAAATCATCGACCAAGCA
>CAZWFQ010000072.1:0-16208 GCA_964633225.1 uncultured Anaerolineaceae bacterium | reverse complement strand
ATTAATCCCTTGACATTTGGCCATTCCCTGATAGAATCATGGGTTGTAGGATGCCAGCAAGTTCTCGTTGGATGAAGTAGAAAGACAACGGCTCGAGGCAAGGTCCTTGGGCCGTTTTGCTTTGACTGCTCCGATGGAATTGGACGTGCATCTCAAACTTCTATCATGCCTTAAGGAGGCAAATAAAATGTCTGAACGCATCATCGGCACAGTCAAATGGTTCAATAACAGCAAGGGTTACGGCTTCCTGTCGCAGCCCGACGGCGCGGACGTCTTCGTCCACTTCTCGGCTATCGAGAGCGAAGGTTACCGCACTCTGCAGGAAGGCCAGAAGGTGGAGTTCTCCATCGAGAAGGGCCCCAAGGGTCTGCAGGCCGCTCAGGTCAAAGCAGTCTAGCTGTTACCTGACTTGACTTCAAAAACCCGCCGCGCCATGCGGCGGGTTTTTGGTTATACTATAGAACAATAGCATGTGCCGTTCCTGGCGACCTTGCAAGTCGTCAAACGCACCCTCGATAAGACAGACAAGGAGGCCCGTATGTCTAAGCTGCTAAAGATCACCTTCCTGGCCCATACAATCGTGGCTTTTGTTTGTGGGGCGCCGCTGCTGCTTGCCCCAGGCCGTTTCTTGGGGCTCTTCAATTGGGCCCCAATCGACTCTGTCCTGGCGCGCATTTTAGGCGCCGCCTTGCTTGGCCTGGCCTGGAGCTCGCTGCGCGGCTACCAACAAACCAACTATGAGAAAGTGACCTTGTTGGTAGAAACCGAAGCGGTCTTCTGCACAGCCGCTGTGGTGGGCATGCTGCGCCAGATGTGGGGAGCTCGTTGGCCATTCATTATTTGGCTTATCCTGGCTGTATTGATCATCTTTGCCACACTGTGGCTTCTCAATGGAGTGAGAAAACGAACATGAAAGCAACACGCATCGAACACGATTTGCTTGGCGAGCGCGAAGTCCCTGCTGAGGCCTATTATGGCATTCAGACACTGCGCGCCCTGGAGAACTTCAACATCACGGGTGTCCCCATCTCGCACTACCCACGCCTGGTGAATTCACTGGCCTATATCAAAAAGGCGGCTGCCCAGGCCAATATTGAGCTGGGGCTGCTCGACCCCAAGATCGGCAACGCCATCGTGCAAGCTTGTGACGATATCACGTCTGGCGCGCTGACTTCTGAATTTATTGTTGACGTGATCCAGGGCGGGGCGGGCACATCCACCAACATGAACGCCAACGAGGTGATCGCTAACCGCGCCCTCGAACACCTGGGCTATGCCAAGGGCAATTACGACATCATACATCCCCTTAACCACGTCAACTTGTCGCAATCCACCAACGATGTATACCCTACCGCCATCCGCCTGACACTAAGCCAGAAGCTGGATGGCCTCATGGTGGAGATGACCGGTCTGCGAGACGCGCTGCGCAAAAAAGGCCTTGAGTTCGCCGATGTGCTCAAGATGGGGCGCACGCAGCTCCAGGATGCCGTGCCCATGACCCTGGGCCAAGAGTTCGAAGCCTGGGCAGTGACCATCACCGAAGATTTGCAGCGCGTGCGCGAAGCCCAGACCCTGGTGCGCGAGATCAACATGGGCGCTACAGCCATTGGCACCGGACTGAATTCCCACCCCGCCTACGCCCTGGTGGTGACCGAAAAACTACGCCAGGCCAGCGGCGTGCCAGTGGTCAAGGCCGAGAACCTGGTGGAGGCCACCCAAGATACGGGGGCGTATGTGCAGCTTTCGGGTGTGCTGAAGCGCGTGGCGGTCAAGCTGTCAAAGATCAGCAACGATCTGCGCCTGCTCTCTTCTGGCCCGCGGGCTGGGCTAGGCGAGATCAACCTGCCGCCTATGGCGCCTGGCTCTTCAATCATGCCGGGCAAGGTCAACCCGGTCATCCCTGAAGTGGTTAACCAGGTCGCCTTCCTGGTCATCGGCAATGATGTGACCGTGACGATGGCGGCTGAGGGCGGGCAATTGGAATTGAACGTGTTCGAGCCTGTGATGGCCAACCGGCTCTTCAACTCACTCGACACCCTGGGGCGGGCCTGCCGCACCCTGGCACAGCGCTGCATCGTGGGCATCACCGCCAACCGCGAACACTGCCGCAAACAGGTGGAAAACAGCATTGGCCTGGTCACCGCGCTCAACCCCATCCTGGGCTACGAGAAATCCAGCGAGATCGCTTCGGAGGCACTGCGCAGTGGGCGCTCGGTTTATGAGATCGTGCTTGAGAAAGGCTTCATGAGCAAAGAGCAGCTCGAAGACCTGCTGCGGCCCGAGAACATGACCCAACCGCGCTACATCCATCCAGGATAAGATGAAATGCGATACTAAAAAAGAGCCCATCTGGGCTCTTTTTTAGTATCGCTCTAATCTACGGTGTTGGAGTTACCTCGCTGGCCCGGCGGGTGACCAGGAACCAGCTCGTCAGGGTGTTAAAGCGGTCGGCAGAGTCAAAGAGTGGGCCCACGCGCACACCTTGCACCTCAGCAGTGACGGCATAAGTGGCAACAGGGTAGAAGAG
Source organism: uncultured Anaerolineaceae bacterium (assembly GCA_964633225.1). Classification (GTDB taxonomy): domain Bacteria; phylum Chloroflexota; class Anaerolineae; order Anaerolineales; family UBA4823; genus JAKQIM01. The sequence continues at coordinate 13,681 of CAZWFQ010000072.1, read as the reverse complement.
CGGCAGGGCAGGCAGCTCTTGGGCAAAGCGCACCTGAAAGTTGTTATACAGGCGAGTGCGTTCATCGATATCCGTGGTGATGCGCGCCGCTTCCAGGTATTCGCTGGCCTGGCGGTCGTCCCATTGAGAATAGTTTTGACCACCGGTGATCTGCGCCTGGTGCCAGAATGGGTAAGGATCGGGGTCGGGTGAGCGAGACAGGTTGAGATCCACCAGGGCAGCCTGGAAGACATGCGTATCCAGGTATTCAGTGACCAGGGTATCGTAAGACACACCCTCTAGCAGCACTTGTACACCAATCTTGGCCCAATCGGCCCGGATAGACTCGGCCATGGCCTTATGTTTTTCGTCGGTAGGATAAAGCAAAGTAAAAGATAGGGCTGTGCCGCCTTCAGTCTGGCGCACGTCGCCGCCCCCTGCCGGGATGGTAAAGCCGGCCTGGCGCAGCAGGCTGACAGCCGCGTCGGTATCATAGCTCACCTGCGGTGTACCGCTGTAGTAGGCCCAGGTGCCCGGGAAAATCGGGCCATCGGCCAGGATGCCCTGCCCGCCCATCAGCCGGTCAATCATCCCCTGGCGGTTGAGCGCCATGAGTAGTGCCTGGCGCACGTTCACATCCTGGAAGAAGGCAGTCTCTGGGTTATTGAGGTTAAACAGTACCAGGCTCAACTCAGGCTGGCGGCTGGTATAAAGGTTCAGATCCGTTGCTGCCAATGCCTGCGGCAAGATATCTGGTGTCACCTGGGCAATGCCGCCAATCTCACCTTCCTGGTAAGCTGCAAATGCAGACGCAGCATCCGGGTAATAGCGAAAAGCAATCTGCTCGATGAAAGATGCCTGAACGTAATAGTCTTTGAAAGCAGATAGTACGATCCCCGCAATCCGCCCATCCTCCACGATCAAGTGGTCAAAGCGATAAGGGCCACTGCCAACCGGTTGTAAATTGAAGGAAGAATCAATGATTTCAGCGATGCTCAAATCACCCAGCAGGTGCGAGGGCAGCACGCCAAATGTCAAGTAATCCAAGAAGGGAGCATAGGCTTCTGGCAAGATAAACTGGATCGTCTTTTCATCCAGGCGCTTGACCTCCACCTGCTGCCAGAACCGGACCAGATCGGCGGGAAGCAGCGAATCTTCTCCACGCATCAATTCAACGGTAAAGATCACATCATCGCTGCTAACAGGCTTTCCATCGTGCCAGACGGCATTGGAACGCACCTTGAAGTTGTAAATCGTTCCATCGCGCGAGATGCCCCACGAATCAGCCAGACCAGCCTGGGGCAGGCCGCGGTCATTAAACTGCAAAAGCCCGCTGAAGATCAAGCGGTCTACGTCGCGATCCACATTGTTGTAAGCATCCAGCAGTGGGTTCAGGCGGGTTAATTCGCCGATCAATCCCTCGGTATACACACCGCCTTCGGCTGGTTCAATGACCGGCTCGATGGGAACGAGTGTGACCGGCTTCTGTCCCAACAAGAGCACGGCAATTGCTACCAGTGCCAGCAGGGCAATCAACAGGGGCCAACGTAGTTTTTTCATATTTTATTAAAGAAAAAGCGCTGTAGGCAAGGCGCAGGCCGGGTAAGCCGCACCTCCCTGGCAGCGCATGGGCTGGCAATTAGCCGCGAACCATGACGGTGGCGATTGCCAGGATGAAGAACAGCACGCTCAGACCAATGGTGACAAAGAAGAGAGTCTTTTCGATGCCGCGCCGCGCAGTGAAAATGCCGCCCATATCGGCGCCGGTCAGGCCGCCCAACCCCGCGCCTTTGCTTTGCAAGATCACGCTTGTGATCAAGGCAATCGAGATTATAATCAACGAGATATACAAAGTTGTTTCCACGCTAATCCTCCGGAAAAAGTGTCAAGGGATTATACCTTTGCTTGGTGGAATCGTCAAATCATGCCAGAAACTGCCCACGAGCTTGTTGTCAACCTGCACATGCATACGCCCTATTCCGACGGGCATTGCACTCACGATCAGATCGCGGCCGCGGCCATACGCAGCGGGCTGGATGCTGTCATCGTTACCGATCATAACGTCTGGGTAGGGGGACCAGAGGATTATTATAAAGACGGCGACCGCCGGGTGTTGTTATTGGTCGGGGAGGAGATCCACGACCAGGCACGTGACCCACAGAAAAACCATCTGCTGGTCTTCGGCGCCCATCGCGAGCTGGCTACCTATGCCTACGACCCGCAGCGCTTGCTAGATGCCGTCAATCAGGCCGGAGGGTTGGCCTTTTTCGCCCATCCGGTGGACCCAGAGGCCCCAGCAGTGGGCGAGGGGGATATCTCGTGGGTGGACTGGAACCTGACCGGCTACACTGGCATCGAGCTGTGGAACAGCTTCTCGGAATTCAAAGGACTGCTCAAGAGCAAGTTGCACGGCTTGTTTTATGCCTATAACCCGCGCCGGGTGGCACGCGGCCCTTACCCTGGGGCGATTGCCAAATGGGATACCTTGTTGGGAGAGGGCAAACGCGTGGTGGCAATCGGCGGCTCAGATGCACATGGCATGCCTGCCCGCCTGGGGCCGCTCCGCCGCACCCTGTTCCCGTACGAATTTCACTTCCGCTGTATCAACACCCATGTTTTTGTGCCGCGCCCCCTGGGCAGCGATGCGCTTGCCGATGGGCAGATGGTCCTGGATGCGCTGCGCCAGGGACACTGCTTCATCGGGTATGACCTGCCAGCTTCTACACGCGGCTTTCGCCTCATCGTCCACGGCGCAGATAAATGTGTTGGCATGGGGGATGAAATTCCCAGCAAGAACGGCGTCACCTTCCAGATCCGCCTGCCGATGCGTACAGAATGCGTGCTATTAAAGGATGGCAAGCCAGTGCGCACCTGGAAACACCATGACCTGTGCACCTACATCACCACCGAACCGGGCGTGTACCGCATTGAAGCTTATGTTCATTACCTGGGCCAGCGGCGCAACTGGATCATTACGAATCCAGTTTACGTTCGATGAGCACCGCCTTTATGATATACTCACCCCAGCGACACCAACCCTGGTAACGGATCCCATCCACTATTCACACTCCACTTAACAAATGGACTTCCAACTCAAAGCTCCCTTCAAGCCTACCGGCGACCAACCTGAAGCCATCCGCAAGCTGATACAAGGCATCCAGGGCAACCAAAAGCACCAGGTATTGCTAGGCGCTACTGGCACAGGCAAGACATTCACCATGGCCTCCATCATCGCCCAGACGAACATGCCGGCCCTGGTGATGGCGCATAACAAGACCCTGGCAGCGCAACTGTATGCCGAATTCAGAGAGTTCTTCCCCGAGAACGCGGTGGAGTACTTTGTCTCTTATTACGATTACTACCAGCCTGAGGCCTATGTGCCGCGGCGTGATCTGTACATCGAAAAAGAAAGCGACATCAACGAAGAAATCGAGCGTCTGCGGTTGGCAGCCACCACATCGCTGATGTCGCGGCGAGATGTGATCATCGTGGCATCGGTCTCTTGCATTTATGGCCTGGGTAACCCGGCAGAGTACGGGCGGGTGGTGATCAATATCGATGCTAATAAGATCTACCGCCGCAACGCCCTGCTGCGCGACCTGATTGAGGCCCAGTACGAGCGCAACGATACCGAGCTGCGCCCAGCTACCTTCCGGGTGCGCGGCGATACGCTGGAAGTGATGCCTGCTTACCAGGACCGGCAGGGTTACCGCGTTACCTTCTTTGGGGATGAGGTCGAACGCATTGTCGATTTTGACGCCGTCACCGGCGAGTTGAAGCAAGAACTGCCCAGCGTAGCAATCTACCCGGCCAAACACTATATTGCTGCCGAAGATAAGCTCAAGGCTGCCATCAACGACATTGAGACGGAGCTGCAAGAACGGATCAAGCTCTTTAAATCACAGGAAAAATATCTCGAAGCCCAGCGCATTGAGCAGCGCACGATGTACGACCTGGAAATGCTGCGCGAGGTGGGATACTGTTCGGGCATTGAGAACTATTCGCGCCACTTGGATCAACGTGCTGAGGGCACCCCGCCCTGGACGCTGGTAGATTACTTGCCCAGCGAATACCTTCTTTTCGTTGATGAATCGCACATGACCATTCCACAGGTGCGCGGCATGTACAACGGCGACCGCTCGCGCAAGGGAACACTGGTAGATTACGGTTTCCGCCTGCCATCGGCCATGGATAACCGCCCGCTCAAATTCAAAGAATTCGAAGAGCGCATGGGCTATACCATTTATACATCTGCCACCCCCGGACCTTACGAGATGGAGCGCGCGGAACAAGTGGTCGAGCAGATCATTCGCCCCACCGGGTTGGTGGACCCACAGGTGGAAGTGCGCGGGATAACCGGGCAGATCGAAGACCTGATCCGCGAGATCCGCCAGCGCGTGGAGGTGGGCCAACGTACCCTGGTCACCACCCTCACCAAGCGTATGGCTGAGAAGCTTTCAGATTACCTGATGGAGATGGGGATCAAGGTACATTACCTGCACTCAGAGGTTGAGTCGCTGGAACGCATCGGCATCCTGCGCGACCTGCGCCTGGGTGTGTTTGATGTGGTGGTGGGCATCAACCTGCTGCGCGAAGGCCTGGACCTGCCGGAGGTTTCACTGGTAGCAATCTTGGATGCAGACAAAGAGGGCTTCTTGCGCTCAGAAACTGCCCTGATCCAGACGATTGGCCGCGCTGCCCGCCATGTGCAAGGCAAGGTCATCATGTATGCTGACCGCCACACAGATTCAATGAACCGGGCCATTGAAGAGACCGACCGCCGCCGTGCCAAGCAAGAAGCTTACAACCGGGTTCACGGCATTGAGCCGCTCAGCATTGTCAAAGCGGTGCGCGACCTGACCGATCAATTGGGAGGGCGCGCCGCCCTGGCCGAAAAGAAAGCCGAATACCGTACCGGCCCATCGCGCGGCATGCCCAAGAATGAGCTCAAACGGCTGATCGAAGAGCTGGAAAAGCAGATGAAAGACTCGGCCCGCAACCTGGAATTCGAGAAAGCTGCCGTGCTGCGCGATCAGGTCTTTGAGCTGCGCGGGGTGCTGGCAGAGGAAAGCAACGCCCCACCCTGGGAGCGGGTGCGCTACCTGACCGGAGAAGCATAAATCAAAAAGCGTGTGCTGTTGAATTGTCCCAGCGCACGCTTTTTATATCTTCTCAATATCATTACTTTTTCACTACCTTTTCACATCTTCTTCACATCTTTCTGTTAAACTAAGAACAAATGAGTTCGGGATAAAGAGTTTGGTCGAATAACCATCTATTCCGAAACAGTACAAACTTACTGGTAAAAAAAATCAAATAGGAGAGAATATCATGTTGAAGAAACTTTTATGGATTGGTACTGGTTTTATGTTAGCAGTTATCGTGATGGGTGTGACGGGTCTGGCTTACGCCCAAACCCAGAATCCCCCTGACCAGGTGGGCGGCTGCGTTGGTATGGCTGGAAACTGCGATGGCTCTGGCATGATGATCGGCGAGCAAGGCAGGCACGGACAGGGCGGCATGATGCAGGGCTCTGGCCCCGGCAGAATGGGCGGCGCAGCAGGCCAAATGGGCCGTCAGTCTGGATGGATGAGCGAATACACCCTGCCCCGCATGGCAGAGGCCCTGGGACTGAGCGCTGAAGATCTGCAAGGACACATCGCCGCGGGTCAAACTGCCTGGGAAATTGCCCAGGAGCAGGGCCTGGCAGCCGATGCCTTCCGCGAGTTGATGGTTCAGGTGCGCACAGATACGCTGACCCAGGCGGTGGCAGATGGGCTGCTGACCCAAGAGCAGGCAGATGCCAGGCTGGAACACATGGATCAAATGTGGCAAAACGGCACCAACTGCCCAATGAACAACCCATAATCAAAGAGAGTTCCAAAACGAAGGTGAAGCTGTGCTTTCGCACAGCTTCACCTTCGTTTTTCGAATATAATCATGTTATGTCAACCATTTTAATCATTGAAGATGAACCCGAGCTAGTGAAAGTGCTGCGCTCGTATCTCGAGCAGGCCGGTTTCAACGTGCTGGCGGCTGGACGCGGCGATACAGGCCTATCCACCTGGGAACACAAACACCCAGACCTGGTGATCCTGGATCTGAACCTGCCCGGCATGGACGGCCTGGATGTGGCGCGTGCCATCCGCCGCAAAGGCAGCACGCCGATCATCATGCTGACCGCCCGCGTGGATGAGACAGACCAATTGATTGGCCTGGAGCTGGGGGCGGACGATTATATTCCCAAGCCTTTCTCGCCGCGGGTGGTGGTGGCGCGCGTGCGCGCCTTGCTGCGCCGGGCTGAGCCCGCTGCTCCGGCTCAGGTACTGCGCAGCGCCGATCTAGAGATCGACCTGGAGGCGCACACCATTACCCGCGCAGGGCAGACGGTTGAGCTGACCCCCACTGAATTCAGCCTGCTGACGGTCATGGCTTCTCAGCCAGGGCGGGCTTTCAGCCGGCTGCAATTGCTAGAAGCAACCCAGGGCACGGCCTACGAGGGCTACGAACGCACGATCGACGCCCACGTCAAGAACCTGCGCGCCAAGTTGGAGCCTGATGCAGCCGGCGGTCGAAAGAACCCGCGTTATATTGAAACAGTCTTCGGCGTGGGGTATCGTTTTGTAAAGGGTGAGTAACCCAATGCCTGCCATCAACCTGACTACCTGGCTCTCGCTGGGGCCCTAAATAAGAACGGGGCTGGTATGCGTTTACGTTTATTCCTTGCGTTTACATTGATCGTGCTGGTTTCGGTGGTCTCGGTTGCCCTGATTGCCCGGCAAAACACAGCCCGCGAAGTACGGGCTTTTATGTTTGGCAATGGACTGCGCAGCCTGGAACAGCTTACCTCCGACCTGGAAACTTTTTACCAGCAGTCTGGATCCTGGGAAGGCGCCGAAGCACTGTTAAGTTCTGATATGTACGGTGGAAGCGGGGGCGGAGGGGGTGGAGGCAGCGGGATGGGCCCAATGTGGCAGCGCACCCCCACTGCCGGCCACACCACCGGCCAGGGCTCCATGATGGGTCAAGGCTTGCGCCTGGCCGATGCCAGCGGGCAGGTGCTGGCAGATACCACCACAGCCCCCGCCGGGCAGCTTACCAATGCCGAGCTAGACCTGGCCACCCCACTGGAAGTGAACGGACAAATTGTTGGCTACCTATGGTCACAGGGCGGTATGGGCTATACGGCCAGTGACGAACAATTCTTGATCAGCCGTTTGAATCAGGCGGCTTTGTGGGCCGGGCTGATTGCCGGGGCACTATCGCTGCTGCTGGCCTTGTTGATGGCTTACACGTTGCTGCGCCCGATCCGTGAGCTGACCAGCGCTGCCCGCCGCCTGGCACAGGGCGACCTCTCACAGCGCGTTCCGCAGCGCGGCAAAGGCGATGAACTGAACACGCTTGGACTGGCTTTTAATCACATGGCCGATTCACTCCAACAAGCTGAGGACTCCCGCCGGGCCATGACTGCCGATATTGCCCACGAACTGCGCACACCACTTTCGGTGCAGCGTGCCAACCTGGAGGCCATGCAAGATGGCGTGTACCCACTCAGCGCCGAAAACTTGCAGCCGGTTATCGAGCAGAACTTGCTGCTCACCCGCCTGGTGGATGACCTGCGCACCCTGGCCCTGGCCGATGCCGGGCAGTTGACCCTTGAACGGATTCCAACCAACTTCCCCGCCCTGGTTGGCCGGGTGGTAGAACGCTTCCGGGCACAGGCGGGCTCACACCACATCAGCCTGGTCTATGCCCCCAACCCCGCGCTGGCCCCGGTGCAATTATTGCTGGATCCTATGCGCATTGAGCAGGTGCTCAACAACCTGCTTTCGAATGCAATGCGCCATACACCCGACAGCGGGCAGATCGAACTGACCCTTTCGGCCGCCGCCAGCAGTGCCGCGCCCGGCTCAATCCACCTGGCTGTTCACGACAGCGGGCCTGGTATCCCCCCCGAAAGCCTGCCACACCTTTTCGAACGCTTTTATCGCGCCGATAAATCTCGCGCCCGCCAGGAAGGCGGCAGCGGCCTGGGATTGACCATTGCCCGCCAACTGGCCCGGGCGCACGGCGGTGAGTTGACCGCCGCCAACCATCCCCAGGGCGGGGCAGTTTTCACGTTGAGCTTGTAAAGACTCAAAGCTGTAACAAGGAACCACGCATGCAGTTCCCTGGGCTGACAGAAGAAATGTGTACCCGCATCCGGGCAATCCCCACCCTGACAGGGTCTTTTTACCAAGATCTGGATATTGGCGGAACCCTGGATTTCTTTACGCGCAGTTATGTTCAGCCGCTGGCGCAGCGCTTTGATATTGCCCACGCCACGGCAGTAGACTGTGGGGCAGGGCATGGCTGGTTTTCAATTTCATACTTATTAGCAGGCGGGAAGGCCACCATTACTGCCGATGCCGCTGCAACTCGGCTCGAAGCGGCCGAAGCAATTGCACACATCTTCGGCGTTAGCAATCGGATGCGCTTTATACCATCCAAGGTCGAGGCGCTTCCACTCGAAGCCGGCTCTGCAGAATTATTCGTCTCGATCGAGACGCTGGAACATATTGGCAAACCCAACATTCGCCCGGCCTTACAACACATTGGCCGCATTGCATCGCAGGGCCTATTGATCACTACACCCAACAAGCTGTTCCCGGTTGTACCGCACGATACCCGGCTGCCTTTCTTGCACTGGCTACCCGGCAACCGGCGCAAAGGAATTGCCAGGCTGTTGGGGCGCGAAAAGAAAGATCAAGGCAATGAATTCGTCTCCCCGTTTGACCTACAAGTCCTGATGGAAAAATTCCGCCCCGATACAGTCTGCCAGACTTTCAATAGTTTTGACGAATACCGGGCGCATTTCCCCATCTATAAGCCATATGGAACCCGGCCAGAACACCGTTTACGAGCGCAACCACCCAGACTGCAAGCAGCCTATTACCGTGTGCTCTGCGCCTTGTTGGGCTGCCATTCTTACTGGGCCATGCCATCCATGGCATGCATATTTGTCAGGCGTTAGTCCAAAGCGCATTCTATGCCAGCAAACAACGTTACCCGCCTCTTAGAGTCTCACCATATCCCTTACCAGGCTTTTGAGACGCCTCCCGAAAAGCTGGGCGCGCTGGAGACAGCTTCGATTTTGGGCGTGCCGCCAGAGCAAGTTTTCAAGACCATCGTTATCCTGCGCGAAGGCAAGGGCAAGCCCATCCTGGCCATCATCCCCGGCCCATTTGAAGTGGACTTAAAGAAACTGGCCAAAGCAGTGGGCGAGAAGAAGCTCTCGCTGCCCAGCGAGCGAGAGGCTGAACAACTGACCGGCCTGCAGGCCGGCGGCATCTCAGCCCTGGCCCTGATGAACAAGGGCTTCCAGGTGGTACTGGATGAGCTTTCGGGGCTCTTCGACGAGATCCACGTTTCAGGCGGACAGCGCGGCCTGAACATCCGCCTGTCCGTAAAAGCCCTGGTCGAATTGACCAGGGCTTTGGCAGCAGACATTGTAGGGGATTAAACAGCCGGGCTTACAGGTCGATCGTGCCCAACAGCTCACCATTTACATATACATTGTAATCTCCGCCCGAGAAGCTGCCCAGCGGCAGATTGGCTTCGAACGGCTCAAGCACGGTGATGCAGATCATGGTTGGATCCGCAAGCGAATACAGCTCGATATCTACCCGCTTTTGAGCTGCATCCACCGTAATCACGGCCCGCAGTTGGTGGCAGGGGTCGGGCAGGTTGCCACGCAGCAGCGCGGTCGCCTGGACGGGGAGACTTTCTCGGAGCAATAATTCGCTTTGCGCCAGCTCGGGGAAAACGTTGCTTCGGGTGAGTGCTTCGTCACCAGGCTGAGGCGCGTAAAGGGATTCGGCCGCCTGGCTGCCGCCTGAAGAGACCGGTGCCTCGGGCTCAGGATAGGGGTAGGATGACGAATCGGTGGGGACAACGTAAATCGTCTCGGGGGGCAGGTAGCTCTCAGGGGCCGTCGTTGGGGCAGGTTGATTCGATTCGGGGGCAGGGTAGGCGGTAGGCTCAGCAGACTGAGGGGTGTTGTTCAAAGCCGGTCCTGCCGTAAGTGGGTCTTCGGTTGGGGCGGCAGGAGCGCAGCCTGCCAGGAGCAGGGCTGTCACAGCCAGGGTTATCAATAACTTGTACATGGTTCAGATCTCCTTTCACGGTTGGATGAGCACATAAGATAGACGCCAGAGATATTTTAGCGGTTCCAGGCCCAAACCAAGATGAAGGTTTTCTAATCCGGCTTATCCCTTGACCACTGCCAGGGGGCGCAGGCGGGCTACTTTGCGGGCAATGCCGCCGCCGGTGACCGCCTCGACCACCTGGTTGACGTCTTTATACGCCTGGGGGGCTTCTTCAGCCAATCCAGCCAACGAGCCGGCGCGTACGTGGATGCCATCGGCTTCCAGTTTGCTGCGCAGTTGATCGCCGCGCACATTGCGCTTGGCCTCGTGGCGGCTCATCACCCGCCCGGCCCCATGACACGAAGACCCAAACGAGCGCTCCATGCTGGCCTCGGTGCCCACCAGCACCCACGAGGCAGTGCCCATGCTGCCCGGCACCAGCACCGGCTGGCCGATGGCCTTGTATTCATCCGGCAAACCTGGCGATCCAGGCCCAAAGGAGCGCGTGGCGCCCTTGCGGTGCACGCAGACCTTGACGTCCTCGCCATCGATGCAGTGCACCTCAATCTTGCCCATGTTGTGGCAGATATCATACACCTGGTGCAGGTGCCAATTCTTGACCTTGCCCGCCAGCACCTCTTCAAAGGCTTGCCGGGCACCGTGCGCCAGGACCTGGCGGTTGGCAAAGGCAAAATTAGCCGCGCAGCGCATGGCCCCCAGGTAGTTCTGTCCCTCCGGCGAATTGAGCGGGGCGCAGACCAACTCGCGATCGGGCAAACGGATGTTGTAACGCCGGACGGCAGATTGGAATTCTTCGACGTAATCGGTGCAAATCTGGTGGCCAAAGCCGCGCGAGCCGCAGTGGATCTGCACCGCCAGGCAGCCCAACTCCAGTCCCATGCAGGCGGCAGCTTCAGGATCAAATATCTGCTCCACCAGGTCAACCTCGATGAAGTGGTTGCCCGCGCCCAAAGAGCCAAGCTGGGGGCGGCCGCGCTCGCGCGCCCGTTTGCTCACCTTGCTGGGGTCGGCCCCCTCCACCCGCCCGAACTCCTCCGTGCGGCGCAGGTCGGCCTCGCTAGCCATGCCCTGCTTGAGGCCCCAGCGCGCCCCCTCCCGGCAGACCTGCTCCAGCTCGGCATCGCTCATGCGCACGGCACCCTTCTCGCCCACGCCCGAGGGGCAGTGCTGGTTGAGGGCCGATGCCAGGTCATCCAGATAAGGCAGGGCTTTCTCATAAGCAACCTGTGAGCCGAGCAGGCGTACGCCGCAGTTAATATCGTACCCAATCCCGCCAGGCGAGATGACGCCATCCGGCAGCTTGGTGGCGGCTACGCCGCCAATGGGAAAGCCATAGCCCTGGTGCATATCAGGCATCACCACCACATGCCCCACCAGGCCGGGCAGGGTGGCAGCGTTGACCGCTTGCTCGAGCGATTTATCATTCATCACCGCTTCCAGCAGGCGGCGGGTGACAAAGAGGCGTACTGGCACGCGCATATCGGCGCGGAAGCTCTTGGGAATCTCCCATTCATAATCTGAAATACGCACCAGGTCGTGTAAGGTAACCATTGAACACCTCGCTTCAGACATCGAAAACGATGTTCACTTCCAAACGCCCAGCCCGGCTGCGGATGGCCAGGTTATGGTAGGTAACGGCCTTGATCTCTTTCTCGCAGCCAGCCAGGGGGGCGCCTTCTAAGACGGCGTGTAGGGCCAACATGCCATCCGGGCCGGTCTGCACATCCAGATCGAAGGTGTCAAACGCCAGGCTATCTTGCTGGGCCAGCCAGAGCAGCTCGCCCAAGAATTTCACCAGCAGGCTTTCGGCGTCTGGGGTATTCAATTCCAGGTTCTGCGCCCGGCGCGGACCGGCAGCCAGGCGCGTGCCCGAGATGGCATACATGCCGCGGGCGGCTGTTTCAAGCAAAGCCGGCAGGTCGGGCGCCCAGGCTTCCAGCTCCCAATCAGCGGTATGAGCATGTTCGCGATAACCGGCAGATGGCATAAGATTTTCTCAAGCGCAAAGGTTTGTATCGATCCGATCATTATTTGGGTAATTCTCGAATGCGTTGTTAGTATAACATTTTATACATCCCTTTTATGTCTATCATGCTCTAAAAAAGACCTCCCTATATTCCGGGTATCTATGGTTAAATTAACCCCATGTCTTCTCTTACGTCATTACTGGCCCGCCTGGAAGCCAGCCTGCAAGCCCTGATCGAAGGCCTGGCCGAAAAGCTGTTCCATTCAAAGCAAGCTCCGGATGTGCTGGGCCTCTGCCTGCAGCAGGCCATGGAGAGTTCGGCCCAGCCCCCATTGGCCCCCGATCTGTACACCATCGTGCTGCCGCCCGAGGCAGCGCAGGCCCTGGCCGCCGACCTGCCCCGCCAGGATCGTTTACGAGCCGGCCTGGAATGCCTGGCTGCCGAGCGAGGCCTGACCCTGGCCGCGGCGCCTATCTTGCGCATTGTACCCAACCCAGCCGCGCGGCAGGCAGCCGCAAAGGCCAGTTACTCATCCGATCTTGGAGAGACCGGCACCGTGGAATTGGGTAGCTTTGCCAGTCCAGAGCCCGGCGAAGCGTATCACAGCCTGCGGGCGTCGTTCCTCCCTGCGCCCGATTTTTTGATCATCAACGGCGTGCAGACCTTTGTGGTGGATCGCCCCCTGGTCACCATTGGCCGCGACCCAGGCAATGACCTGGCCCTGGAGGATCCGCGCGTCTCGCGCCAACACGCCCAACTGCGCCTGGTGCCCGTCAGCGGCGGGATGCCCCGCTATGTGATCTTTGACCTGGGCTCAACCGGCGGCACCTTTGTCAACGGGCAGCCCATCACCCAGCACACCCTCTCCCCCGGCGACGTGATCTCCCTGGCTGGCCTGCCGATTGTCTATGGGCAAGAAGGGGAAACACCCACCGAACCCACCCAAGAAATAGACCTCCCCCCGCCGCCCGAAACGGTGGTCTGAGGGCTTTGTGAGGTACAATACACGCCATGAGCGGTCCTATCCTCTTGATCCTGCGCCTGTTGATGGCGGTCTTACTGTATGCCTTCTTAGGGTGGGCCTTATACACCATTTGGCACGACCTAAAACAGCAATCTGAGGCCATGGCGACTCGCCAGGCCCCATCCCTCAGCCTGGAGTTGAAGTCTGAGCTGGCATCCGATGCTGACGCCCAGCTGCACAGCTTTGCCAAAACCGAGATCGTGCTGGGCCGCAGCCCGGCTTGCGATCTAACCCTCGACGACAAGACCATTTCAGCCCGCCATGCCCGCTGCGTCTACCACCACGGGCAGTGGTGGCTGGAGGATCTGGGCTCAACCAACGGCACTTTCATCAACGGCGAAACGGTGGAGGCGAGTGTGGTCATCACCGATGGCGACGAGCTGCGACTGGGCAGTGTGGCGGTGATGGTTAAGATCGGGTAGGATGCCCGATGCTTGAGAAAATCTTCGATCAATGGGCAGATGCCATGGGGGGGCTTAAACGCTTGCGCGCAGTGCAATCGATCTCGAAGCGCGGCCGCTTTTATGGCTTTGAATCGCAAGGAGAGATCCTCGAATGGGCCG
>CAZWFQ010000071.1:13518-16367 GCA_964633225.1 uncultured Anaerolineaceae bacterium | reverse complement strand
TAAATATGAAAAGACTGCCTCGCTATACTGGTTATACTATATCATCAAACGGAACAGGTTCGCGTTCCAACCCTGTTCCAAATCCCCCTAATCAGGCCATCTTACGCCAGACACCAAGAACAAGGCCAGCCCCAACGCCCAGCAGCAGCGCGGCGCTAACCCAAATAAAGCCCGCCCTTTCAGCCGCCGGCGTGGATGCGCTCAGCGCTACTATCTCGACGGCGGTAACGCTGAAATCCCAGCGGTAATCTTCCACTTCCCCGTCCGCGGCGTAACCGGTGGGCTGGGCCGTACCATTGGTGCTGGCGCCGTAGACGCGGAAGCGGGCAAAGTATTGCCCGCTGACGGTGTGGCCCGCAGGGATGGGGATGGTCACCGGGGCAGGCGCCATAATCACATTATCTGAGATGGAATGATCCAACAACACCCGGTCGCCAGGATCGGAGAAGTTGTTGTTCTTGCCCCAGTCCACCCACGCGCTGACGTAACAGGTGGAGGGGCAGTTATCGACGCTGATGTTGACCCGCCCACCATACTCAGGAGACCAGGGGTAGTAAAGATCCAGCGTGACCCCGTCTTCGTCATTGACGGCCTGGTTGGTGTCATCGCTGTTCGCCAGGGCCGAATCATCGCCGTTAGGATCCATGTCGATGAGACTACCCAGGCGCAGGGCGTTGGCTGCCGCCACCTGGTGGCGCGGGCCGTCCATGCCCAGGCGGGTGAGGTTGTAGCTGGAGGGCAGGTCGCCCAGGTCGAGAGCCGAGTAGAAACCGAAATCCTTGGTAACAGTCTCCGTACTGCTGAAGGTAAAGCTCTGGCTCATCGAGGTGGTGGCGGTGAGGTTGGCAAAGCCTGTTCCGCCGCCATTGAAGGCGGCAATATAGGTACCGTCTGGCAGGTTGGTGAACTGGTAAAAGCCAGCCGCACCGGTGACGGCGGTAGCCACCAGGCTGCCGCTGTTGTTCCACAGGTACACGGTCTGGTTGGCGTAGCGGTAGGTTTCGCCTGCACCGATGGCCTGGTCTCGGTCACTATCGTGCCACAACGTGCCCTGAATAGTATGATTGCCGGCAAAAGCAGCGCGGTAACCAAAATCCGCCAGGCGGAAGTTGGGCGCCACCAGGCTCATATTCACCTGGGCCTGGTGATCTGGCACGCCGTCGTAATCGTAAGTCGGCGTCAGACCCGCCGGCGGGGCGATCTCAATGCGGTAGAGATTGGTATCGGGGACCGTGAAAACGTAGCCGCCGCTGGCATCGGTGAGGGTGGTGAGGGTAGTTTCGCCAGCCTCGCCACAGGAGCTATCTGTACCGCAGTTGCGCAGGGTGACGGTCAGGCCGGCAATGCCCGGCTCCATGCCGCCCTGCAGGCCGTCGCCATCGGCATCCAGCCACACCCGGTCGCCGATGGTGCGCAGGGGCATGTAGCCAAAGTCCAGGCTGCGGTTCACCTGGCCCGAGAGCAAGGTCACGCCAACCATGTGGTTGCACTGTCCCTCGAGCGGGCCGCTGAGCAAGCAGGGCACATTGTAAGCATCCGGGTCAGCCGAGGGGGTGTAAGCGGCGCTGGAAGGCGGGGTAACCTGCACCACGTACTTGCCAGGGTCCAGGCGGCTGAACTGGTAAGCCCCATTGACCGTGCTGGTACTGGCCTGAAGCGTCCCCATCTCACCGGCCTCGAGCACCCCATCGCCGTCATCGTTCCAGGCATACAGGTTCACAGCCAGGCCGTCAAAGCCTGTCTCACCGGCATCCAGGGCGCCGTTGGCATTGGCATCGAAGTAGACGAAATCGCCGATCAACGCGGGCGGGGCGAAGCCAAAGTCGGCATTGTAGTTGACTTGCCCGGCCACAAGGCTCAGCCGGTAAGATTTCTGGCCCAGGTTGTAGTCAGCGGTGAGGGTGGTGATGGTGTGCCCCACCAGGTCACCGGTAGTAAATTCATCTGCATCCACCTGGACGATGTAACTGCCAGCGTGCAGGTTCTTGAACAGGTAAAAACCAATCAAACTGCCGTCATCGTCTGTGGTGGGGCTGCCGCCGGCGTTCAGATCCAGCCGCCCATCAATGACGGCATAAGGCCCAAAGGAACCGTCGTCAGCAGCAGAAATGGTAGTACTGCCGTTGATATCCAGGGCGCCACCGTAAACTTTGTACCCGTACAGGCCGCTGGGCAGGTCATCACCCGCGTCAATGGCGCCGCTGCCGTCAACGTCAATATACCCGTCAATGACCATGTAAGGCAAGGTTTCGGTATTGGCAACGACAGCATCTTGCGCATCAATCAGGCCATCGCCATTTTGATCTTCATACAAATAGAGGTTGATGCTGGGCGCGCCGCTCTCGCTGCTGCCCCGGGTTCCGCTGCTGTCGGGATCGTACCAGACCAGGCTGCCGGCGGCGCCAAACCCGTAGGGCTGGTAACCGAAGTTGACGGCCTGTGCGCTTTCAGTGCTCAAAACAATCACGCTCTGGTGGTCCTTGACCGGGTCGGGATCTCCAGTTTGAACATAGGCGGCGGGCAAGCCGGTGGGGTTGACCATCACCAGGTAGGTGCTGCCATTGCCAACCAACCCTGTGAACTGGTATTGGCCATCTGAGCCGGTGTTCTCAGAACCCAGCAGGGTATCGCCGGGGTCAATCACGCCATCGCCATCCATATCGCGGTACAAATTCAGGCTGACGCTGGCAAGGCCTTCTTCGGCGCTGCCAGCGTAGGCGCCATCCCCGTTCCAGTCCACGTAGAGCATGCCGCCCAGGGTTAAACCGCCATAGTAGCCAAAATCGCCCGCATCGGTCACGACATTGGCAAGCACACTGAAGGCGGTCGTATTCTGGTTATCGCAGGTG
>CAZWFQ010000071.1:10416-13418 GCA_964633225.1 uncultured Anaerolineaceae bacterium | reverse complement strand
TAGCCAATGACCGCGCCCTGGTTGGCGGTAGCGCCGCCATCTACATAGCCAAAGCTGACCACGCCGATATGCTCGCCGCTGGCGCCATTCTCAATGGCATTGAAACCGCCCAAGTTGGCGTTCACCGTATTCCAATAACTGTCACCGCCGGTACTGCCGCTGCCCGTGCCATCTTCATCCGTTTCCACGCTGTTGGTAAAGCCCGGCGGCAGGGTGCTTGTATCGACGATGACGTTATAGAAGCCATCGCGCAGGCCGGTGAAACTGTAGGCGCCGTTATCGTCCGTCGCCGCCGTGCGGATCATCAGCCACTCGCCGCCGTTGGCGTCGTCGGTACAGGGCTTGTTATCGCCGCCGTTGGTGGCATCGGTGAGGATGCGCCCCGTGGCGGTGCTGAAACAACCCCACAGTTGTACACTGGTGCCGGGGAAGAAGGTATCGCCGCTGCCGTGGCCGGTGCCGGTGACCCAGCCGCCAGCGGTGGTGGTATTGGCAAAGACGCGCCCAGAGATCGAGCCAGAGGCAGTGATATCCAGGCTGGTAGTGGCAGATGCATCATTGGTGTCGTTGCCGTTCAAGAACCTGGCTTCGTGGGCGGCGGCGGTGTTGGGGGTATCGGTGGCCGCGGCCAGGGCGGTGAAATGGACCGTCACCGTGCGCGTACCGCCGGCATTCAAGGGGCCCAGGTTATCCCAGTGCAGACTGCCGCTGCCGGTGCTGGAGGGCGGCGGGTCGGCAGCCAGGAACTGCAAGCGGGTGGGATCAAAGCTATCATCCAAGGGCAGTGGGCTGATGGTGCTGTTGATGCTGGTGCAAGAAGGGTCGTCGGTGGTGACGCGGAAACCGAAGGCATCCAGGTAGATAGAAGTGGCCTCGCCATTCGTGTTTTTTTCTAAATCCACCTGCAGGGTCAATCCCGGAACGTTGAAATCGTTCCAATCCCAAGACCCGCCCGGGGCATAGGTGCCGGCGATCTCACTGGTCAGGTAGCCCCTGGCATCTTCACCTGCCGCCTGCCGGTTCATCTCACCGGTAGAAAAAGGATGAGACCATGTGGCGGCCCCGCCGCTCATCGAAACCGTCAGGTAATCGTCCTCCAGGTAATCGTTCAAGTAGAAGTTATATACGCCTTCCACTTTGGTGATGCCGCTGCTGCGCCCGCCAGAGGCAAAGGCCGAGCCGCTCATCCAGCGATTGGCCGCACCTGAGAAATCGGCGTTGGCATAGGTGTAATTGGGCGCGCCCAGGGCATTATTGGGGTTGGCAAACGAATCGTTCGATCCGCCGCCCGTAGCCGCTGTAGAAGGCCAGACGTAGTACACGCAGTAGCCCACGGCACTGCTATCGCCAGGCAGGGCGTTGACCAGGTCAATGCGAAATGAGACGGTTTCGCCAATCACAGCCGGGTCATAGGTCTCAAGCTGCTTTTGAAGTTGCAGGGCGGGGGCAAAGCCAAAATCGGCGCCATTGTAATCCTGCCCAACAGCCAGGGCCACCGCATGGGTTTCAGCGGTGGTGGGGGCGGTGTTGCCGAACAAGTGTGCATCGCTGCTGTCTACCTGGACGATGTAGTCTGCTGCTGGCAAGGCGGTGAAATCATAGTTGGCAGCGCCGGTGCCTGATGTCTCTGCTGTTGCGACCAGCTTATCGCCGCCATCCAGCTTCTCATCGCCGTTGCGGTCCCAATACAGCCGCACGGTAATGCCGGTAATGCCGTCCTCACCAGCCTGCAAGGTATCGCCATTTTGATCCAGCCAAACCCGGTCGCCAATGGAGGCTGTCCCTTGCACCACGGTATCAGTGCAAAGCTCTGCAAACGGCACATTAGCCCCAAAACTGGCCTGGGCGCAATTTTCAATCAAGGGGCTTGCAAACGCCCCACCCACCGCGGCCTGGTAACCGACAAACGAGCCGCTGTGATCAGCCGGTAGGGGGTCGTTCAGCCACCACTGCAGCATGACCTTGCCGGCAGGCCAGGTGCTCAGGCGGTCACCGGGGTCGGTGGCAGACCAGGTGAGGCCGCTGTCGGTCGAATAACGGATCGAAAGCCCGTTATTGGGCGTGAAGGTGAGCAAGCTTTGGGCTGCCGCCGAGCCGCCGAGGTAGGTCAAGCCATCTGGCACCGTATCCTGGATCACCAGAGGCAGGCCATTGGACGGCAAACCTGCCGCCTGCGAAACGGTATTGGTAAATGGGATATGGTAGGTTAAGGTTCCACCTGCCGCCGGGATGGTCTCAGGAGCAGAGGATTTCGCCAGGGTCACCACCGGCGCTTCACTTTGCAGCGGCTGGATGGCGGTGCCATAATCAGCATTGAAACTTTCGCGGTCATAGCCCGAGGCCGAGGCCTGGTAAGGAGAGAGGGCAGCCGTGCAGGGGCCGTCCAGCGCCAGGAAGGTGTAAGAGACCTTGCCGGTGACGTTGGTGTTATCAGGCGGCAGGTCCGCGAAATACAGGGCATCTTCAAAGGGAATGATCATAGCGGGACCACTGCTGCGCGTCACCGTCAGCACGCCGCTGGTATGCAGCAGGCGAAAACAGGAGGGGTCAAAACTGGGGTCACCCACCGGCTGCAGCCAGGCGTTTAGGTCGGGGATGTAGTCGCCGTCTTCGTCAAAGCCCAGGGTGACGGCGCCCAAGGTGTACCCAATGCCGTTGGTGGTGATGGTCTCACCGGGGTAGACGGGGGGATTGGTGGTGTTGAACCAAAGGCCGCCGGGATTGGGTTTGACCTGGCTGGTGATGGCTGCGCTCTCAGCGCGCAGGGTCACCGTTTGGTCATCATCATTCCAGTTTGCCCCACTGCCATCTTTGGCCCACACGTCAAAGCTCAGCCACAGGTCATCGCCAGTGTCACCGGCGCTGCCCCACACCGGCAGGCTGGGGCTTTCGCAAGGCGGCGGGTTGGCAGCCCAACCCGGGCCGGTATTGCTGCACTGGGGATACGTGAAGTGCCAGTACTGCACCACGCACTCCCCAGGCGCCAGGTCGCCGATGTAACG
>CAZWFQ010000071.1:0-10316 GCA_964633225.1 uncultured Anaerolineaceae bacterium | reverse complement strand
ATCAACAACGGCAGGGCCACGCACCAGCGCCAATTAGCAGTAGAGATGTTGGAAGTGTTCATCGTCTTCCCTTTACACAACCTGGCGAAACACTTTGCCACACCTTTTCAAACCCAAAACATATCTTCCCCTAAAAAGATAATCCTCATCTAAATATACACTTAATCGTCTTGTACCCTAACTTCCCTTCTATAATACAGTAAATTAAAAAGTTCACACCTCACAGATTTGTGAGGCCTTTTGCCAAAAAGGGCTACATTTGGGCCGCCAGGAAGGGCACCAGCATCTCTTCTGGGGTCAGCCCGCCGTGCCTGCCAAGCAGCAGGTCATCTTTATCTGCCCACCACAGGTAAGCCCCGCCGCGCGCCGCCGCGGCCAGGTCACCCAGGCGGTCCAACAGGTGCGGGTGCGGCTCACCAGGCCCAAACAGCCCCCCTTGCACGGCCTGGGCCGGGTCCAGGTAAGCGAACTCCCCGGGCCAGGCCTGCTCCATATACTCTCTCAAGGCCGCACCCTGCCCGGGGCGGTGGAAGTAGTACACCAGGCGGTTTTCGCCGGTGGGCATAATGTGCAAGCGCGCCGCCAGCTCAGGGTGGCTGCGCAGGTTGTATTTCAGGTCGGGGGTGGTGACCACCTGCCCATGATCGGCTGTGAGCACCAGCAAGGTGCCGCGGCGGGCTTCTGGAGAAAGACGGTTGAAGAAAAGCTGTTCGAAGGAAGCGCTGAAATGGGCGAACTCGGCCGCAGTGCGCTCATCGTCCGGACCATAAAAGTGCCCGAAGTGGTCCACCTCGCCGGTATAGACCCAGATGTACTGGCGCTCGCCGGGGCGTTTTTCCACCAGGTGGCGCAGGTTGATCCACAGGTCGGCGTAGCTGTTGAAGCCGCGCACATCCACGCCCTGGAAGAACATCTGCGAAAGCCCCGACTTGATGATGCTGTGATGCTGCAAAGCATAAGAGCGCACGCCGTGAGCGGCAAGGTGCACGCCCAAGGTGGGCGGTCGCAGGTAAGCCTCAGGCCGGAAACCAGCCTTGCCCAGGCTGCCAGTATCGTTGCGGAAGCTGATCGGCGCGTGCAGGATCATATTGGCCACCATGCCGTACTCCTTCAGCCACAGCTCATACCCCGCAATGCCATGTTCGGCCGGGCTGCGCCCCGTCCACAGGCTGGTGAGGGCGGCTGAGGTGGTGCTGGGCACAATCGAAGTCAGGGGGGCCAGCATGCCCGCATCCGCCAGCCGCTTCCACACGGGGGCACAGCCATCTGCCATCCAGCGCTGCAGGCGGTGCAGGGCCAGGGCATCTACCAGCACCAGGATGACGCGCTGTATATCCTGGAAGGGGGTGAGCAGTTCATCGCGCAGCGGGGCCGCACCCAGGCCCGGGATGCCCAACCAATGGCAGAAGCTGGAGGGCAGGTTCAGGATCGAGCCGCCCTGGTAATCGGGCAGTAAAAAGCCATCGCCCAGGTCCAGCCCAGGCAGGCGGCGTGTATTGGTTAAACGAGATAATGCTTGAGCAGTGATGTCCATGGGTAACCTTTTGTAAAAAGAACAGAATTCTTCAGTGTTTGACCGCATCCAAAAATCAGATATAATCTCTGCACGATGCGCACAAAAGTTTATCTTACCGCAATTTTGCGGATGCTTCTAGGGTTAAGCTTACTGCTCGGTGCAGCCGGGTGTGACGGCAGCAGCCTTCCCAATCCCCAACCCACCGCTACCACCCCGGCTGGCAGCGCAAGCAGCAGCCCAGCCACCCCTGTCCTGACCCGCACCACCCGTCCTGGCAGTGCTCCTGCCACCGCCACCCCGGCGCCCACCCGCCCCCAGCCATCTCCTACCCATCATCCCGCCATCAGCATCACCCCTGAGGATCTTGCGGGCCAGGTCATCACCTTCTGGCACCCCTGGGCCGGTGCAGAAGGCGAGGCCATCCAGCAGTTGATCAACCAGTTCAACCGCAGCAACCCGCATGCCGTGCGCGTGGACGCACAGGCCTTTGGCGGCATGGATGCCCTGCAAGATGCGATCTGGGCGGCGGAACAAGGCGGCACCCTGCCCGACCTGTTGGTGGCTTACCCATACCAGGCCCGGCAGCTAGATATTAACGGCCAAACCCTGGTGGACTTGAACGCCTATCTTTACGATCCAGCCTGGGGCTTCAGCGCAGAAGAACTGGAAGATTTTTACCCGCAGTTCTGGGAGCAAGATACGCTCACCGTCACGCTGACCAGCCAGGGGGCAGCCATCAAACGTCTGGGGCTGCCCTTCTACCATTCGCTGTTCTTCATCGTTTACAACCAGACCTGGGCCACAGAACTGGGCTACGACGAGCCCCCCGCCACGCCCTTCGACCTGCGCCTGCAGGCCTGTGCCGCTTCGGGGAACGAAGTGGGCGGATGGATGATCACCGACTCTGGCAGCCTGGATGACCAGGCCGCCGACCCGCCGCCCGGCCTGCTGCTGGGTTGGATTGGGGCTTACGGCGGGCAGATCACCCAGCCAGGTGGTACAGGCTACCAATTCAATAACCCTGAGGTCGAGCATGCCCTGGGGTTCTTAAAAGGCCTGCAAAACAGCAGTTGCGCCTGGCTGGGCCGTGACCTGACCCCCAGCGCTGAGTTTGCCGCTCGCCGGGCGCTCTTCTATGCCGCGGGCCTGTCTGAGCTGCCTGCACAGGGCGCGGCCATGCAAGCCGCCTCGAACCGTGATCGCTGGACCGTTCTGCCCTTCCCGGGCAACGGCGGGGGCACCAATGGCGATGGCAGCCCAGTGGTGGATGCCAGCAACCTGTCGCTCTCCATCACCCGCTCTACCCCTGAGCGCCAGTTGGCCTCCTGGCTGCTGGTGGAGTGGCTGGTATCTCCTTCTGCCCAGGCCTATTGGACCAGTGCCAGCGGCTATGCCCCGGTGCGCCCATCAACCCTGCCTCTGCTGGAAGATGAGCTGAAGGCCAACCCACAGTGGGCCACCGCCCTATCCCTGCTGCCTTATGCGCAGACCCAGCCAGCGTATGCTTCTTGGGGTGTGGCACGCAGCATGGTAGGAGATGCCCTCAAACAGCTCTTGACCCCCACATTCACCGCCGCCCAGATTCCCGACCTGATGCAGGTCATGGAAATACTGGCAGAAGAGATCCACAGCCAGATCAGGTAATGGCGCAATCGTATGATGGTTGCGTCATTACCTTGACGATTCGCCCTTCTTCGAAGTATACTCACCCCGCCGGGGTGTAGCGCAGTTCGGCAGCGCACCGCGTTTGGGACGCGGGGGTCGGCGGTTCGAGTCCGCCCGCCCCGACTTTAGGGAACATGAGCATGGCAAAACAAAAAATCGACGGCATTGTTGAAGCAGTACATTATGCCCCCGATGGCCAGGTGCAGTGGGTGCGGGCTTACGAGAAGCGGGGCATAGTCTTTTCAGACCGCGTCTTGATCGAGCGCCAGGCGTTGATCGAAAAAATAAAGGCTGGGAAAAACTATGCCGCCGGAGATCGCAAGCCCTACCTGGGCGGCACCTTCGAAGCTGGCCCGGCCTTGCACCTGGTAGAGCAAAACGGCAAAACCGTTCTTGCTGGCCTGGAAACCGTTCCCATCTTCTAAGTTCATCAAAAAACAAGGAAGGCGCTGCAGATGCAGCGCCTTCCTTGTTTTTTGATTCGTTTTCGGGATGGGGTATAATTTCAATGTGCCAACTCCGTTCTATCATCTGAGCATCAGCGAAGCGCTGCTGCACCAACCAGCCCTGCCAGAAGATGTAAGAAGCTTCTTGCTGGCATGGCGCAGTGAGTTCTTGTTTGGCTCCACTGCCGCAGATGTGCAGGTGGTCTCAGGTCAGAGCCGAGAGGCCACCCATTTCTTCGACCTGCCCATCTTGCCTGGCCTGCCGCCTCCCTGGCAGGCCCTGCTGTGCCAATATCCATGCCTGGCAGATGCCGCCAGCCTGCCGCCTGCCCAGGCGGCTTTCCTGGCAGGCTACATCTGCCACCTGCAGGCCGATTACCGCTGGGTGGAGGAGATCTTTGCACCCATCTTTGGCCCGCACTGCCCCTGGGGCAGCTTTGGAGAGCGTCTGTACCTGCATAATGTGCTGCGGGCCTATCTTGACCGCGGCGTCTTGCCTGAGTTGGTGGGGCAACATACCTGCTTGAGCCAGGTAGAACCACTAGATTGGCTGCCCTTCACCAGCGACCAAGATCTGTATGCCTGGCGCGACCTGCTCTTTCCTCAGCTCTGCCCTGGCGCCAGCGTACAAACGGTCGAGGTCTTTGCGGCCCGGCAGGGCATGCAGGCGCAAGATTACTACGCCCTGCTCGACTCAGAAGAGCGTATGCAGCACGAGATTTTTGTCCACCTGGCCCCCCATCAGTTAGAAAGCTACCGCCAGGATTTATTGACCGATAACATTCAATTGCTGAGCAGATACCTGGCTGGCTGCAGCCAGGGTCAACTGGCAATCACCGCCATTGCGGAGGAAAAGCAACCATGAGACTGATCGATTTCAGCGAGAAGAAAACCGGCAATTCTCCTCTTCAGCCCTTGCTGGACCGCATCCAAGAGATGCTGCCTGGGCAAAATGAACGCCGCGCACACCAGACGATGGTCGGGCGTTTTTCGCGCGGCCTGGATAACCGCTTCACCCTGCTGCACGATGTTGCCTTAGCGCCCGGCGAAGCTCCCATCCCCTACATCCTGGTCGGCGCCAGCGGCCTGGTGGTGATGGATGTAAGCAGCGAGCAGGGCATGTTCCGCGCCAAAGACGAGAATTGGGCCGAGATGAACCGTGCGACCAAGAGTTACCAACCCTCGCGCCGCAATTTCATCAAGCATACACGTGCCCTGGCGCGCAAAGTGAACACGTACCTTGAAAAGCAGAAAAGAGCCAACCCTGAGGCCACGCCGGTGATGATCTTTCTCCACCCTGGCGTGCACATCGATTCCAAAAGCCCTGCCATTCGCCTGATTCAGATCGATGGGTTGGAACGTTTCATCGCCAGCCAGCAGGCGAGTGAAGAAGTGCTCAATGCCACCGAGGTCAAGTTGATCGTCGATGCGCTCGAAAAAGCCTCTCGCCCTCCTGAAAAGGCTGCCCAGCTTGAGGCGAACGAAGACTTTTTTGGCAAAGACCTGGGCGTGGCCCCGAAGCCCGCACCCCCTCCCAAGGTCAAAGAGCCAGCCGTGTCTAAGCCGCCCCTCATTACGCCGCCCAGCGAGCTCAAGCTGCCCAAGGCCGCAGATAAGCTCAAATTCAACAAAAACCAGTGGGTCATCCTGTCCATTCTATTGGTGCTGAGCATCTTGATCTTCATCGGCATGATCCTGGTAGTGGTCTTCACGGCCTGAGACGTGAGCAAGCAAAGGGATCCATTGGTTACACCATTTCTCTCCATCGTCATCCCCGCCCGTAACGAGGAAGCGCGCCTGCCCAATACCCTGGTGCAGTTGCAGAACTTTGTCGCCAGCCGCCCCTATCCAGTGGAAGTGCTGGTCGTTGAAAACGGCAGCCAAGATCGCACCCTGCAAATTGCGCAGGATTTTACCGCTCAGTTTCCGGCCTTGCGCGTGCTGCAAAGCCCTCCCGGCAAAGGCGCGGCTGTCAAGCTCGGCATGTTGACGGCCCAGGGCGAGTACCGTTTTATGTGCGATGCTGATTTTTCCATGCCGGTGGAAGAGATCAGCCGTTTTTTGCCCCCCGAGCTGAACGATTGCGATATTGCCATTGCATCGCGCGAAGCCCCCGGTGCGGTGCGCTACAACGAGCCCCACTACCGGCACGTGGTTGGGCGCGCCTATAACTGGCTCATCCGCAGCCTGGCCCTGCCCGGACTGCAAGATACGCAGTGCGGCTTCAAGTGCTTCCGGGCCGCGGTGGTGGCAGACGTTTTCCCACGCCAGACCCTGAACGGTTGGGCCTTCGACGTAGAAGTGCTGTTCATCGCCCGGCAGCGCGGCTACCGCATCCTTGAGGTGCCCATCCCCTGGTATCACACCCCTGGCAGCAAGATCAGCGTGCTGCGCGATTCGCTGCGCATGGCGTTGGACCTGCTTGCCATCCGCCGTAACGCCCGCCGCGGGCTTTACGAGGGCTGATGGCCCGTTTTGACCCGGCCCTCCTGCCGCCTGCCCCAGACCTATCTTTTGAACAGGCTCTGTGGGCGGCTGGCGTGCGCTACGCGGCCGGGATCGACGAAGCCGGGCGCGGCGCCCTGGCGGGCCCGGTGGCAGCCGCGGCGGTCATCCTGCCGCCTGAACCGGGCCTGGCTGAACACCTGGCAGGCGTGCAAGATTCCAAACAACTCAGCCCCGCCCAACGGCAAGCCCTGCGGCCGCGCATCCAAGAGGCGGCCCTGGCCTGGGGGGTAGGTATGGCAAGCCCGCAAGAGATCGATCAACTGGGCATCCTGCCTGCCACCCGCCTGGCTGCCTGGCGCGCCATCCAGGCCCTGCAGCCGGCCCCGCAGCACCTGCTGTTAGATTGGCTGCTGCTGCCCGACCTGGACATCCCGCAAACCGCACTGGTCAAAGGCGACTGCCGCGTGTTAAGCATTGCTGCCGCTTCTATCCTCGCCAAGACGGCCCGCGACGACCTGATGGTAGATTTGGCCGCCCAGCACCCGGCCTACGGTTTCGAACAACACAAAGGCTACGGCACCCTGGCTCACCGCCGGGCATTGGCAAGCTGTGGCCCCTGCCCGCAGCACCGTCTCACCTGGAGATTACAAGGAGAATGTCATGAACCCTGATACCACCATCTCCCGCCAATATGGACTTTGGGACAGCCCGATCAGCCCGGTCAGCCTGGCACGCGGCCTGAGCTTCAGCGACGTAGCCTGGGATGCCTCGGGCACGCTGGTGTGGCGCGAGGGGCGCTCAGACCGAAACGTGCTGGTCATCCAGCCGCCAGACGGCCAGGCGCCGCGCGACCTGAACAGCGACTTTGGCGTGCGCGCCCGGGTGGGGTATGGCGGCGGTGATTTTACCGTCGACCGCGGGCAGGTCTATTTTGTCGAGGCCATCTCCAGCAGGCTCTACCGGCAGGCCCTGGCAGCCGGAGCGGCTCGCCCCATCACGCCCGCCTTTGGGCAGGCTGCCGCCCCGGCGCTCTCGCCGGATGGGCGCTGGCTGCTCTACATCCACAGCTACGAGAATCAAGACGCCCTGGCTGTTGTAGATAGCGAAGGCAAATATTGGCCCGCCCGCCTGCACAGCGGGCATGATTTTTACATGCAGCCCTGCTGGCACCCCGATGGCACACGCATTGCCTGGGTAGCCTGGGACCACCCCAACATGCCCTGGGATGGCACCACGCTCTACCTGGGCCAGTTGGCAGGGGGCGAAGCAAGCTTGCCCAGCATGCAAGACGTGACGCCCATTGCTGGCGATGAAAAAACGTCCATCTTCCAGCCGCAGTTCTCGCCCTCTGGGCGCTGGTTGGCTTACGTCTCTGACCAGAGCGGCTGGTGGCAGATTTACCTGTACGATCTGGAGCAGGGCACGCACCACCAACTCACCCAGGCGCAGGCCGAGCATGGCGAACCGGCCTGGGTGCAGGGCGTACGCACCTTCAGCTTTGCGCCAGATGGCAAAAGCATCTTCTTCCTGCGCAGCCAGGAGGCAGTGCAGAGCTTATGGAAAGTGGAACTGGAAAGCGGCAAAGAACAGCAGGTGCCCCTGCCAGCCTACGGCGGGCTGATGCAGTTAGCCATATCACCCAATGGCGAGCAGATCGCCCTGATTGCTTCTGGCAGCAGCATCCCGGCGCGCGTCATCACCTGCGACCCAGGCGGCAGCGTGCACGTGCTGCGCCGCTCCAGCGCAGAAGACCTGCCCAGCGAGGCCTACTCAACAGCCCAGCACATCACATGGAAATCTATGGATGACGGCCTGGCCTATGGGTTGTATTACGCGCCTGCCAACCCGGCCTTCCAGGCTGAGGGCCAGCCGCCCCTGGTGGTGCTCATCCACGGCGGGCCCACCGGGCAGCGCGTGGCAGGCTTTAGCGCCACTGCGCAATTCTTCGCCAGCCGCGGCTATGCGGTGCTGGATGTCAACTACCGCGGCAGTGCCGGCTACGGGCGAGCATACCGCAATCAGTTACGTTCCAACTGGGGCGTGCTCGATGTTCAGGATGCCGTCAGCGGGGCGCGCCACCTGGCAGACCAGGGTCTGGCGGATGCAGACCGCCTGGTGATCATGGGCGGCAGCGCTGGCGGATACACCGTGCTCAAGGCCCTGCAAGATTACCCCGGCTTCTTCAAGGCGGGCGTCTGCATGTACGGCGTGGCTAACCTGTTCAACCTGGCGGCGGATACGCATAAGTTTGAAGCGCACTACCTGGATTTGCTGATCGGCCCCCTGCCCCAGGCTGCTGATCTGTACCACAAGCGCTCACCCATCTTCTTCCCCGAAAAGCTGTGCGATCCGATGATCATTTTCCAGGGCGAGATCGATGTGGTGGTGCCGCGCTCCCAATCAGACGACGTGGTGGCATCCTTGCAGCGGCGCGGCGTGCCGCACGAATATCACTTATACCCCGGCGAGGGTCACGGCTTCCGCAAGAGCGAGAATATCGAGCACATGTACAAGTCCATCGAGCGCTTCTTGCGCCAATGGGTGATTTTCAAGTAGATTAGAGCCAATCGCGCTTAATGAACATCAGGGTGGCGCTGATGCAGATCAGTATCGCTGCCAACGCCACGAACACAAATGCTGAGGGATGTTCCTGGAACGGCAGCACCACATTCATGCCGTAAAAACTGGCGATCATCGTTGGCAGGCTCAAGATGATGGTGATGGAAGCCAGGAATTTCATCACCCCATTCAGGTTATTGGAGATGATCGAAGCGAAGGCGCCCATTGTGCTGCTCAAGTTATTGGCGGCAATGTTATTCATTTCAATTGCCTGCTGATTCTCGGTGATCACATCTTCAAGCAAGTCCTCATCTTCAGGGAACTGCTTGAACAATTGGCTGCGCTGCAGGCGCTCGAGCATCAGCTCATTGGTCTTGAGCGCAGTGGTAAAGTAAGTCAGGCTTTTCTGATACTTCAGCAGTTCCAGCACTTCTTTGTTGCGGGTAGAAAGTTGGAGTTGGTCTTCTAGCCCATCCACTACCTTGTTGATTGTACGCAGGTAATTCAAGTACAGGTTGGCAGTGTTGAGCATCACGCGCAGCACAAAGCGGTTGCGCTTGCCAGTAGACAAGCTGCGCACCCGCCCCAAGGCAAATTCTTGCAAGATGGGATGCTCATAGCGGCAGACCGTCAGCAAGCACTTCGAATTGATGATAATGCCAAGCGGGATGGATATGTAGGGCACATCGGCCCCCTTGCCCTGGAACCAGGGCACACGCAAGATGATAAGCAGATCGCCGTTCTCGCGTTCGGTACGGGCACGCTCATCCAGGTCGAGGGGATAGGTGATGTAATCACGCGGTACGCCCAGGCCCTCTAATTGGGTGATCTCCTCGTTGGTGGGGTCTACCACGTTGATCCAACAGCCGTTAACTGGCTCGTCGACCATCTCGATCCCATTGTCAGTATTCTTGTAAAAAGCGATCATCACACACCTCCAGAGGTTTCTCAAAGGGTTCCGAGCAGTTTCAGCCGCTCAGGAGCCTCTAGATTTTGCGCTTAAAAGCACTTCCCGGAAGGCCGGGCTGGGTAAGCAGCCGCTTCCGGGAAGTGAAATTAAACGCGTGATGCGCTTCCCGTTAGACCTTCCTGTGCTCTCCAGGCAGGGTAAAGCTGTTAAACTCGTAAAAGCCTGCGCTTCGTCTATGACTACTGGCAGGCTCGTCGCCGTCATCGCTGACGATGGACGACAAGGGGCTATTCAAAGAATTGTGTTTTATCTCGGTCATCTCTCACTTTGTGCAGCAATAGATGCTGTCCGTTATTTATCTCCAGGCCAAGTATAGCACCGGCCTCAGACCTGGGCAAGAGGGTAAAATTTGAGCGAAATTTACACTTAAGCAAGGTACGGTTGATTTTCGGGTATATCCCCGGGAACTTTTTAGGATAAGAGTCGTCTTACTCATGAAAATCAATAACGGCGAAAGCCGTTACGACAATACCCAACCCTATCAGGAGAAGAAAAATGCGTACCAAAATCGTTTTCGTCACCCTTATCCTCGTTGCAGCCACCCTGCTGAGCGGCTGCGCTGGCATTCCGGTGGCCCCCGCGGCTGCCCAACCGCACACCATGAGCGTCAACGGCTCGGCCCAGGTGATGCTCTCGCCCGATATCGCCTACATCTCCATCGGTGTGCATACCGAAGCCCCCGAGGCCACCGCAGCCGTATCGAACAACAACA
>CAZWFQ010000070.1:0-16440 GCA_964633225.1 uncultured Anaerolineaceae bacterium | reverse complement strand
CTAAGGCCTTTCTCCGTGCGCTCCGTGTCTCCGTGGTTTTCCCTAAGGTTTAATCACCACCTTTAACGTACTCACCAACAGCCGGTGCTCCACCGCATGCACACGTGCCGCCAGCGTTTCCAGGCTGTCATCCGCAAAGATCGGCACCACTTCCTGCGCCAGCACCGGGCCAGAATCCATCCCCTCATCCGGCACCAGGTGTACCATCACCCCAGTGTGCTCGATCTCGCCGCGCCGGTACGCCTCAAAGGCGCGCGCAATTGCCTCGGTGCCAGCAAAAGCCCCCGGCAAGGCCGGGTGCAGGTTGATCACCCGCCCAGCGAAACGCCCCAAGAAGGCAGATGAGAGCAGGCGCATCCAGCCCGCCAGCACGATCCAATCTGGCTGGTAGCTGGCAGCCAGGTCAGCCAACGCAGCGTCGTAAGCCTGGCGCGCTTGCGCTTGGGGCTTGGGCTGGTAAACCGCCGGGACGCCTGCCAGGCGGGCGCGTTCCAGCCCGTAGGCCTGGCTTTTGTTTGAGATAACAGCCGTCACCTGTGCCGGCAGTTCCCCGCTGGCGCAGGCCTCCAGAATGGCTTGCAGGTTCGAGCCGTGGCCTGAGATGAGCACCACCAGGCGGGCAGGTGGAGAAGCGCCCCCGCTCACTGCAGCCGGGTGATCCGTTCACCCTTAGCCAGCTCGCCGATGACCCAGGTCTCTTCAGGGATCGCCGCCCGCACTTCATCGGCGTTCTCGGGCGCCACCACAGCCACCATGCCGATGCCCATGTTGAACACCCGGTACATCTCGTCTTGCTGGATATTGCCATGCTCCTGGATGAACTTGAACAGCGGCGGCACCGGCCAGCTTCCCAGGTGGATCACGGCGTCCAGGTTTTGGGGCAAGATGCGCGGAATGTTTTCGATGAATGCCCCGCCCGTCAGGTGGGCCAGGGCCTTGATTGGTGATGCAGCCGTGGAGATGATGGGGTGCAGCAAGGGGAAATACGAACGGTGCGGGGCCAGCAGGGCGTCTGCCAGCGAGATCCCCAGCTCAGGGAAGACCCGCGTCAGCGGGATGCCCTCGAAGATCTTGCGGATGAGCGAAAAGCCGTTGGTATGCGGGCCAGATGAGCGCAGGCCAATGAGCAGGTCACCGGCTTGCAGGCCCTCACGCGGCAAGATGCGAGCGCGTTCAACCACGCCCACAATCGTGCCAGCCAGGTCATATTCGCCCGGCGCGTAAGTGCCCGGCATCTCAGCCGTCTCGCCGCCCAGCAGGGCGCAGCCGCAGGCCCGGCAGGCCTCAGCCATGCCCTTGACCAGGTCGGCTACCACCTCGGGCCTGAGCTTCGAGGCGGCAAAATAGTCCAGGAAGAACAGCGGGCGCGCCCCCTGCACCAGGATGTCGTCGATGCAGTGGTTGACCAGGTCATGCCCAATTGACTCGTAGCGGTTAACAGCCGCTGCCAGCTTGACCTTGGTCCCCACGCCATCTGTAGAAGCCACCAGCACCGGGCGGCGCATGGCCTGTACCTCGCTGGCATCGAACATGCCGCCAAAAGCGCCGATGCCACCCAACACCAGCGGATTATACGTGGACCTGACGGCCTCTTGCATCATGATCACGGCCTGGTTGCCGGCGTTGATGTTCACCCCGGCCTCGGCATAAGCCGAATGCATCGCCCGCCGGCCAATATCGTGGCGGTAATGCATGCCCTCGAAAGTGATCCCAGCCACTGCCTGGTAGGCTGCCGTCAGCGCGTGGGGCAGGTCGGCGCCAGTACCGGTCACATTCAGCACCCGCCCGCCTGCCGTCGAAACGCGCCCATCTTCAAGCTTGGTGCCCGCGTGGAAGATCACCGCGTTGGGGGTTGGCTTATCTAACCCGTAGATGGGCTGGCTGGCGGGCGCCTTCCCGCCCGGATAGCCCTCCGAGGCCACCACAACACAGGCTGTTGCGCCCGGATTCCAACTGATGGGCACATCTGCCAGCCGTCCTTCCATGCAGGCCTGGAAAATTTCCAGCAAATCCGTCTCCAACAGCGGCAGGATAGCCTGCGTTTCAGGGTCGCCGAAGCGGCTGTTGAATTCCAGCACCGTCAGTCCCTTGGAGGTATTCATCAACCCGGCATACAGCACACCCACGAAGGGCGTGCCGGCCTGGCGCAGTCCATCCACTGCCGGCTGCAAAACGGTACGCACAGCCTCTTCAACCATCTCTGGCGGGCAAAGCGGGGTGGGGGCATAGGCCCCCATGCCGCCCGTATTGGGGCCGCGGTCGCCATCCAGCAGGCGCTTATAGTCCTGGGCCGGCGGCATGGCGCGCACAGTCTGTCCATCGGTGAAGGCCAGCAGTGAGATCTCGTCGCCTTCCAGCCGCTCTTCGATCACCACCTGCTGCCCGGCCTGCCCATACTCCCCGCCCAGCAGCATAGCCCGCAAGCCGGCCTCGGCCTCGGCCAGGTTATCGGGCACCAACACGCCCTTGCCAGCCGCCAACCCCGAGGCTTTGATCACCACCGGGTAATCCAGCCCGCGCAGATGTGCCAGCGCGGGTTCGAAATCGCGGAAGATAGCATAGCGCGGCGTGGGAATGCCGTGTTGGGTCATGAATTCTTTGGCAAAGGCTTTGGAGGCTTCAATCTGCGAGGCGGCGTGCGTGGGCCCAAAGACAGGGATGTGCACCGCGTGCAGGTTATCAGCCAGCCCGGCTGCCAGCGGCCCCTCTGGCCCCACGATCACCAGGTTGATCGATTTTGAGTAAGCAAAATTGACCAGCGCGCTGGCATTCTCGGCCGAGATGGGCACATTTTCACCCAGTTGAGCCGTCCCAGCATTGCCAGGAGCGATATAGAGCTGCGAGAGGTGGGGCGATTGCGCCAATTTCCAGGCCAACATGTGCTCACGCCCGCCTGCACCGATTAGAAGCACTTTCAGCATGGCATCTCCTTTTCCTCAAAGCCGGTTTTGATGGAATGAACATCCACCGCTACCGGATAATCACCCGTGAAGCAGGCCAGGCAGTAGCCTTCTTTCCGCCCCAATGCCCGCTGCATGCCTTCTAGGCTTAAATAATACAACGAATCACTGCCAATGTGTAGCCGGATCTGCTCCACCTGCATGCGGTGGGCGATCAACTCTTCGTATGTGCCCATGTCCACACCCATAAAGCAGGGGTGGCGGATGGGGGGGCAGGTGATGCGCAGGTGCACCTGGCGCGCCCCGGCTTCGCGCAGCAGCTTCAGCAGCGGGCCGGATGTCGTCCCGCGCACAATGCTGTCATCGATCACCACCACGCGCTTGTCGCGCAGGTTCTCGTCAATGGTGTTGAACTTGAGCGCCACGCCCTGCTTGCGCAGCGAATCGGTGGGCTCGATGAAGGTGCGCCCAATGTAACGATTTTTAATGAAGCCATCGTTGTACGGGATGCCCGCCGCGCGGGCATAGCCGATGGCAGCCGGCACCGATGAATCGGGCACCGGGATGACCACGTCGGCCTCGGTCGGGCATTCCTGTGCCAGTTGTTCCCCCAGGCGTTGGCGCACCTCGTGCACGCTCAAGCCATCCCAAAAGCTGTCGGGGCGGGAGAAGTAAATATGCTCAAAGATGCAGCGCGCCATCCGTTCGGCGGGCGGCAGGGCCTGCCAGACGCGCAGGGCATGGTTGCTCAAGGCCACCAGCTCGCCCGGCTTGACCTCGCGAATGGCAATGCAGCCCAGGGTGCGCAAGGCCCCCGATTCAGAGGCCGCCGCGTGGCCTCCGCTGGGCAGCATGCCCACGCTTAAGGGGCGGAAGCCCCACGGGTCGCGCACCGCATACACGCAGTCGCGCGTCAGCACCACCAGCGAATAAGCCCCTTGCCAGCGTGGCATGGTGTTGCGGATGCGCTCGTCCCAGGTTTGGCCGGGTGCGCCTGCCAGCATCATGGTCATCACTTCTGAATCAGATGAGGAAGATAAGCCTACCCCGTGTTGCAGCAGTTCCATGCGCAGGGCCGCGGTGTTGATCAGGTTGCCGTTGTGCGCCACCCCCAGCGGGCCATACTGGGTTTCGATCAAAAAGGGCTGGGCATTGCGCGCTGTCGGCGAGCCGGTGGTGGAATAACGCGTGTGCCCAATGGCGTAGTGCCCGCGCAGGGGAGCCAGGTTTTGGGCATTGAAGACCTGCGAAACCAGGCCCACGTCTTTGTGCAGGCGCACCCCCTCGCCATCCGAGACGGCAATGCCCGCCGCCTCTTGCCCGCGGTGCTGCAGGGCATACAGGCCGTAGAAGGTCATGCTGGCTACGTCTTCGTGCGGCGCGTAGACACCGATGATGCCGCATTCGTCGTGCGGAGAATCATCGAAGTCACCGCAGAGACGCGGAGTGCATAAAGCCTTTTCCCGGTCTTTGGGGTGGTAGTTGTTTTGTAATTGGTTTTTAAGCGGTGATTTGTGCATCATGCCTGCTTGGTTGCCGAGACAGATTGATCGTCGGAGAGGACCTTGGCGGCCTGCTGTTGCTGAAATTGGGCCACTTTCTCTTGCACCTGGGGCTGGCTCAGCCCTAAGATCTTGGCTGCCAACAGGGCCGCGTTGGCCGGGTCCAGCACGACTGCCGGGGCAATGCCAGATGGCATGCGCAGCGATGAGTAGATATCGGCCCCGCCGAAGCTCTCTGAGGGCGGCGGGCAGGCAATCACCGGCGCGCGCACCAGGCCATCGGTGAAGCCTGAAAGGGCATTGCTGCGCCCGGCCACGGTGATGTACACCTTCGGGCGTGGGTCGGCCTCGTATTGGCGCAGCAGGCCCAGCACATGTTCGGGCGTTTTGTGCGCCGAGCCAATGCGCAGGACCGTCTCCAGCCCAAAGCCTTGGGCGGCCTCGGCGATCTTCTGGCAGTGCGCCAGGTCAGCCTTCGAACCCATCAAGATCACAACCAGGGGAGAATCCATTTCATCACTCCAGCTTTTTTTCACCGCAGAGACGCAGAGAACTTCATAATACCCTGCGCTCTCTCGGCTGTACTTCAGCCGCAGCGTCTCTGCGGTGGAAGTCTAATCCATTAATCCTGCCTGCCTCAGGTTAGCCAGCAGGCGCCGCGAAACCGGGTATGCGCCGGGCTGAAAAGACTGCCCGGTGAGCATCTCATAGATGCGGATGTAACGCTGGCTGGCAGCCACCCATAAATCGGCGGGCATGGCCGGCGGCTCACCCTCGCCGCGATAGCCCTGCTCGGCATAGGCCAGGCGCACGAACTCCTTGTCAAAATTCTCCGGCTCTGCGCCCGTGGCAAAGCGCGCCGCGTAGCTTTCAGCTTTCCAGAAGCGCGAAGAGTCCGGCGTGTGTACCTCGTCAATCAGCAGCACCCGCCCATCGCGGGCGCGCCCAAATTCGTACTTGGTATCCACCAGCATCAGGCCGGCCTTCTGGGCCACCTGCTGGCCGCGCTGGAAAATCGCCAGGGCCGCTGCCTGCACCTGCTCCCAGGTGGCGGCGTCAAGCAAGCCCTGCTGCACCACCTCAGCGCAGGTCAGGCGCTCATCATGCCCGGTTGGGCCGCCCTTGGTGGTGGGGGTGATGATGGGCGCAGGCAGGGCCTGGTTCTTGCGCAGCCCCTCTGCAAAGTGATACCCGTAGATCTCGCGTTCACCCAGCGAATAGCGGTACCACAGGGCGGTGGAGGTCACGCCGGTGATGTAGCCGCGCACGATCACCTCCACTGCAAACGGCTCCACCCTCTCTGCCAGCAAGGCGTTGGGGTCGGGCACAGCCAGCACATGGTTTGGGATGATATCGGCGCTCTGCTCGAACCACCAGGCCGCCAATTGGTTGAGCACCTGCCCTTTATACGGCACGCGCCCCAGGATGCGGTCAAAGGCCGAGAGGCGGTCGGTGGTCACCAGCAGGCGCCCGGCTGGCAGGTCGTACCAATTGCGCACTTTGCCCGCTGCCCTGCCGGGCAGGGGCAGGTCTTCTCCGCTGAAAGCCAGGGGCAGCAAACGGTGCAGGGTGGGGGCATCGATCATGGCTAGGATCCTTTGGCATAATGCACGCCGTTGATGAACAGCGGCAGGCCCTTTTGGCCGGCCTCGCCGCGCGTCCAGCGCGGGTGCTGGTAGTCGAAGAGGTGATCCTCTGGATGGGGCATCAGGCCCAGCACGTTGCCAGCCGGGTTACAAATGCCAGCCACATCGCCTGCTGAGCCATTGGGGTTGTGCGGGTATTGCCCCCCCGCTGCAGACCCATCCGGCAGGCAGTAGGTCAGGGCCACCTGGTCTTGGGCGGCAAGCCGCCCCAGCAGGGCCTCGTCAGCCACGCTGAAGCGCCCCTCGCCGTGGGCGATCGGGCAGTAAACCAGGTCTTGTATCTGCCGGGTCCAGATGCAGCGCTGCGAGGCGGGCTTCAGCAGGGTCCAGCGGCACTCGAAATGCCCCCCGGCGTTGAAATCCAGGGTGGCGGCCCGCCTTTGCGCCGCTTGCGCGGGCATTGCCCCCTGCCCGCTATCGCCCGGCAAGATCCCCGCCTTCACCAGGGCCTGGAAGCCGTTGCAAATGCCAATGACAGGCTTGCCGCTTTCGACAAAACGCTGCACCTCATCGGCAAAATAGGCGCTCAGGTCCAGCGCCAGCAGGCGCCCGGCGCCCAGGGCATCGGCGTAAGAAAACCCGCCCGCCAGGGCCAGGATCTGGTAATCAGCCCAGCGCCGCTCGCCGCGCCGCAGTTGGTTCAGATGCACGATCTCGGGCTGCGCACCGGCCAATTCAAAGGCCTGGGCGGCTTCGTGGTCGCGGTTGGTACCGGTGGCGTGAAGGATGAGGGCTTTTGGGATCATAGGTGCTCTCGGGACGAATGGGATGGTGTGCGCTTCCAGGCCGCGACCAGCGTTTCGACCGCCATCTGCAGGCCCGCGCCGGGAACCGCCAGGTAGGGCTCGGCGCTGACTAGGCCGATCTGCCGGCAGGCCGGGTTGGCCATGCTGGCAAAGGCGGCTTCAAAAGCGGGTGCATCTGCCGGGCGCACCTCAGCCAGCAAACAGCCGTTGCTCTCGGCAAACAAGGGCAGGTCGGGGCAGTCCAGCGCCAGGCCCAGCCGCCCGCCAATGCACATCTCGGCCGCGGCCAAGCCCAGCCCGCCCTCGCTCAAGTCGTGGCAGGCGCGCACCAGGCCGGCCTGCATAGTGCAGTGTAAAGCGTGATAGGTGGCAGCGCTGCTGGGGGCCAGGGGCGGCACGCCCGATGAGCCTGCCTCCGCGGGGAGAAACTCGCCCACCAGGTACAGCAGGTTGCCCGGTTCTTTCAGGTCCATCGTCACCGCCCTGCGCACGTCTTCGATCAATCCCAGGGCCGAGATCAATAGGGTAGGCAGGATAGCGTGGCGCTGCCCGTCGGAGCCCAGGTATTCATTGTTGAGCGAGTCCTTGCCCGAGATGAAGGGTGCGCCGAAGAAAACCGCCGCATCATAGCAGCCGCGCGCCGCCTCCACCAAAGAGCCCAGCGTCTCAGGCCGGCGTGGGTCTCCCCAGCAGAAGTTGTCCAGCAGGGCCACGCGGGCCGGGTCTGCGCCCACCGCCACCGCGTTGCGCATCGCTTCATCCACCACGCTCAGTGCCATGCGGTAGGCATCGCGCTTGCCGTATTCGGGATTGATGCCGTTGGAAAGCACAATTCCCCCCCGCCCGCGCGTGCCGATGGGTTTGAGCACGCAGGCATCGGATGGGCCGTCGTTCTGCACCCCGGTCAGCGGCTTGACCACCGTCCCGCCCTGCACTTCGTGATCGTAGATGCGGATCACCGCCGACTTAGAAGCCGTGTTGGGTTCTGCCAGCAGGGCCAGCAGGGTCTGGGCCGGGTCTTGCTCGTTGGGCAGCGGGATGGATTCCACCACCGCCGGGGCCGGGATGATGGCCTCCAATTGGCGTTGAGGAATGCCCTCGTGCAAGAAGTGGTTTTCCAAATCCAGCACCGTTCGTCCATCGTAGCCCACCACCAGCCGGCCGCGCCCGGTGAAGGTCCCGATATCGGTCAGCTCAACATCATAAATGTCGCACAGCGCTTGTAAAGCCGGCAGGTGCTCGCTGGGCACGGCCAACACCATCCGCTCTTGAGCTTCAGAAAGCCAGATTTCCCAGGGCGCCAGGCCGGGATATTTCAGGCGCACGCGTTTCAATTCGATCTCTGCCCCCACCTGGCTGCTCATCTCGCCCACCGCCGAAGAAAGCCCGCCCGCCCCGCAGTCGGTGACGGCGTGGTAGAGCTTCTGGTCGCGGGCTCGCAGCACCACCTCAATCAGGCCCTTCTCGGTGATCGGGTCGCCGATCTGCACCGAGGCGCCCGAGACCTCCCCGGTCTGGGCGTCCATGGTCATCGAAGAGAAGGTCGCCCCGCGCAGCCCATCCCGCCCGGTGCCCCCACCCAGCACGATCACATGATCGCCGGGTTGCGGCTGGCGCGGGTGGCTGTCTTTGGGGGCCAGCCCCACGCAGCCGCAAAAGACCAGCGGGTTGGCAGTGTAGCCCTCATCGTACAGGATGGCGCCGTTGACGGTGGGAATGCCGATCTTGTTGCCGTAATCTTGCACGCCTGCCACCACCCCCGATTGGATGCGCCGCGGGTGCAGCACCCCCTCCGGCAGGCTCTCCACCGGGGTATCCTGGGGGCCAAAGCACAGCACATCCGTGGCGGCAATCGGCTTGGCCGAAACGCCCAGCACATCCCGGATCACGCCGCCCACGCCGGTATTGGCCCCGCCGAAAGGTTCAATGGCTGAGGGGTGGTTATGGGTCTCGACTTTGAACGAGACCTCGTATTCGTCGTCGAAATCAATCATCCCCGCGTTATCCACAAAAGCCGAGCGCACCCAGGGGGCATTGATCTGCTGGGTGGCGGCGCGGATATAGGTCTTGAGCAGGCCGTTGACCTCTGAAGCACCGGCCCCGGGCTGTGCATGCTGGACGTGGATGCGCGCCCGGAAGGTCTTGTGGACGCAGTGCTCGCTCCAGGTTTGGGCGATGGTCTCGATCTCCACATCCGTTGGCTCGCGGCCTTCCTGCTCAAAATAAGCCTGCACGGCCTGCATCTCTGCCAGGTCCAGGGCCGCGCGGCGGCTGGCTGAAAGCCCCAGCAGGCCGGCCTCGTCCAGGTGGCGCACGGGCAGGTGTTCCACCTGGCCCGAGGCCTCAGCCGAGTGCGGAAAGGCCGGCTCTAGCTGGCCCAGGGCATAGCGCTGGATGGTGGGGTTGGCCAGCAAGCGGCGCGCCAGCAGGTGCAGGCCGGCCTCGTCCAGCCCACCGCTCACCAAAAAACGCAGCCCGGTCGAGGCCTGGGCCACGCCCCGGATGCCCAATACCTTGGCTGCCCGCACCACCTGCGCCGCCACCGGGTCGGTCACGCCCGGGCGCAGGGCCACTTCGATCACCCGCCCTTCACCTGCCTGTGGGCTGGGCGTAGAAACAATACGACCCCATTCGACAGTTTGCGTAATGGGGTCGCTGAGGACTTGGGTTGCCAGGTGTTCCAGCCCAACTGGGTCCACCTGCCCTTCGATAAAATATAGGTCCTGGCATTCCAGGCTGTGGATGGCCTGCATGCCCAGGGCCTGGGCATCCTGCAAATAGGAGGTTGAGCGCGGGTCGCCGCTGCGCCGCGCCCGCACCACGAAGCGATAGATGTTCAGGTTTTTTTGGGACAAGTTTAACCGACCTCGGGGTCAAATTGGCTTCAACCCGCCGATTGTATCACAAGCGCCATCATTCGACTAGACAACCCTGCCCTGGTAAGACAGGCTTTGTGCCCTGGTTGCTGCGAATTGATTCGCATGAATACGACTCTACGCCTATTAGCATATCACATAACGAGTAATGGATGTAGAATCAGTTTATGAATACCTCTCTTTCCTGGCTCCTCGATCCCTCTTCTCCCGGCGTGCGTTACCTGGCCCTGCGCGACCTGTGCGACCGGCCCCCGGATGACCCCGAGCTGCTGGCGGCGCGGCGCGAGGCGCACCTGCACGGCCCCATCGCTGGCATATTGGCAGAGATGCACCCTGCCGGCTACTGGGTCAAACCAGGCCCGGGCTACAATCCCAAGTACCGCTCCACCGTCTGGGCACTGATCTTGCTGGCCCAACTGGGCGCCCGCATCGAAGAAGACCCCCGCCTGGAGACGGCCTGCGCCTACTTCCTGGCGCATGGCATCGCCCCCGGCGGGCAGATCAGCACCAATGGCGCCCCCTCCGGCACCATCGACTGCCTGCAGGGCAACCTGTGCTGGGCGCTGAACGAGCTGGGCTGCTGCGACCCGCGCCTCGACCAGGCTTTTGAGTGGATGGCGCGCACCGTCACCGGCGAGGGCATTGCCCCCCAGGATGATCGCGCCGCCGCCCTGCGGTATTACGCCTACAAATGCGGCCCCGATTTCGCCTGCGGCATTAACAACAAACAGCCCTGCGCCTGGGGTGCAGTCAAGGTCATGCTGGCTTTTGCCAGCCTGCCGCCTGAGCGCCGCACGCCGCTTATCCAGCGCGCCATCGAACGGGGTGTGGCCTTCTTGTTCAGCGTTGACCCCGCCAGTGCCGCCTACCCTTCCCCCACCGGCAAGCCCTCCGCCAGTTGGTTCAAGCTCGGCTTCCCGGTCTTTTACGTTACCGATGTTTTGCAGATTGTGGAAGCCCTGGGGGGGCTTGGTTACGGCCGCCACCCGCGCCTGGCCAATGCCCTGGAATTCATCCGCTCCAGGCAAGATGCCCAGGGGCGTTGGCCCCTGCAATACAATTACCCCGATAAAACCTGGCTGGATGCCGGCCCCAAGAAGGCCCCCAATCCCTGGGTCACCCTGCGCGCCCTGCGTGCCTTGAAGGCCGCTGCTCCTTAACCTGCGCCGTCCCCCAAAGAAAGTCTACAATTCTTGTCTTAATTGTTGCGCCTGCTGCGTTTTTGTAATATACTATGAATTAGCGTGTCATCCATTTAAGCACAATTTCATAATTCCTGAGGAGAATGGCCTATGGGTATATTGCAAGGTAAGGGAATCTGGACTTTGTATGACGATGTGGCAATGGCCGTCGCCGTAGCCCCGATCGTGGGGGCCAAATACATCCTGTGCAAGATCAGCAAGCGCGGCAAATATGACCCAGAAGCCGCCCAAAAGGCGCTCGCAGATGTCAGGAAGAACCCCGACCTGGTGCCAGTGGCCTGGACCTTTAGCTACCTGGATGCACCCGCCGCCGAGACCGAATGCTTAAGGCGCGCCCTCAGTGATGGCTTTGAAGCGGTCATAATTGATGCTGAGGATGGTGTGTTGAACAAATTCACCCAGGCGCAAGACCTGGTCAACCGCGTCCAGGCAGATGCCCGCATTGACCAAACCCGTCTCTATCTGTGCGGCGACCCGCGCCTGAACACCAAGATGGCCATCTTCCCCTATGCCATCCTGTCCAAGATCTGCCGCGGTGGCTTCATGCCCATGACCTATGGCGAAATCCTGCCATCTGACCGCAAGAACGCCGCCTCGGTTGTGCTGAGCACTGCCTACAACCAATACGAGTTCTACAAGGCTCAGATGGGCTACACCATTCCCATGCTGCCCATCATCGCCACCTATTGGGATAACGGCGGCAAGGCCCGCATGACGCGCCTCGAGTTCCAGCGCTGGTGCGACGAGGCCCAGGCCCACGCCCCCACCTTCGTCAGCCTGTACCGCGCCGGCGTCACCATGGCCGAAGCCTGGGCGCCGTTCAAGAACTTGAAGGTGGCCGAATCGGAGGTCATCGTCATCCCCGACAGCGGCGAAACTGTCTTGGTGCAGCCCAACGGCGCCGGCTTCAGCCTGTATGCTTTCCCGCCCAACACGCCCGAGGCCGGTTGGACCCTGCAGTTCACCGATATCGAGGGCAACCTGGTGCGGGTGCGCAACGCCGTTCGCAAGCAAACCATGTATGCCACCTACAAACCCGCCCTGGTCAAGGCTGGTCGCTATAACGTTGAAACCTTCATCCCCAGCACGCATGCCACCACCAAGGGCGCCCAGTACTTTGTGGTGTATTATGAAAACGGGGTGCGCAAAGAGAACCGCGTGGTGGTCAACCAGATCATCCGCAGCAACGAATGGGTCTCGCTGGGCACCTACGACCTGGACCCCCAGAATGCCGATGCCGGGCGCGTCAACCTGGTGGATATCACCGGCGACGACTCGCCGCGCGAGATCGGCTTTACCGCCATCCGCTGGCGACCGGTGGTCGAGGTGGTGGGCGGAGCGGGCTTTGATGCCCCCGTTGGCACCGCTGCCGAGCGCGCCAGCCCGCAGATCTGGCCTGGCAAATGGATCGATGCCAATCCCTATCTCAGCAAGTACAGCCTGGGCTACCACACCGGCGCCGACTTGAACCTGAACTTCCCCAACTTCAACGCCGATAAGGGCCAGCCGGTGTACGCCTCTGGCGATGGCGAGGTGGTCTACGCTCAGGTGGTGCCGCAGTCCTGGCGCGGCCTGATCGTCATCAAGCATGCCAAGCTGCCAGATGGCAAGCCGGTCTTCAGCCGCTACGGGCATGTCGAGAACATCTCGGTCAAGGTTGGCGATGTGGTCAAGCGCGGCCAGCAGATCGCCACCGTGGGCCTCTTCGGCCCGGTCGAAGGCCAGAACTATCACCTGCACTTTGATATCTCTTGCACCGATATCTTGGATAAAGGGAATAGACCCACCCACTGGCCCAGCACCGACCTCAACGCCGTCAAGGTGCATTACGTCGATCCGAAGAAGTTCATCCAGGATCACCGGCCCTAAGATTTTTCCCATAAATGAGAGATGGCGCGACTTGCGCCATCTCTCATTTATGGTATAATGTCTGCCTGTCGGGCGGATAGCTCAGTTGGTTAGAGCATCGCGTTGACATCGCGAAGGCCGTAGGTTCGAGTCCTATTCCGCCCACACAATCGATCCCAAAATAACAGACAGACCGGCTCAAAGCCGGTCTGTCTGTTATTTTAGGTATAATTCATCCATGCTGATCCATTCTGCTTCCCAAATCCTCACCCTTTCTGGCGGGCCGCAGCGCGGCAAGGCGCTCGGCCGCCTGGGCATCCTCACTGGTGGCGCGCTGCTGCTGCGCCATGGTCTCATCGCCGCCATCGGCCCCAATGCCGAGCTTTTGGCAGCCTACCCCGATGAAGAACGCCTGGATGCCCGCGGGCGCGTGGTGCTGCCGGGGTTTGTGGACCCTCACACCCACCTCATCTGGGCCGGAGACCGGGCGGCTGAGTTCGAGATGCGCCTGGAAGGCAAGAGCTACCTCGAGATCCTGGCCTCTGGCGGCGGCATCCTTTCCACCGTGCGCCATACGCGCGCCGCTTCCGTCGCAGGTCTGCTGGATGAAACTCGCCCCCGCCTGTGGCAGATGCTGCGCCACGGCACCACCACCGCTGAGGCCAAGACCGGCTACGGGCTGCAGACGGCAGCCGAGTTGAACATGCTGGAAGGCCTGCTGCGCCTGGACGAAGAAGGCCCGCTCGATATTGCCATCACCTTCTTGGGCGCCCATGCCATTGCCCCCGAATATAAAGATGACCCCCAGGGCTACACCGACCACCTGTGCGCCGAGATGCTGCCTGCTGTGCGCCGCTGGTGGGATGCGCACGCCTCCCAGCGTCCCCTGCCCTTTGTAGACGTGTTTTGCGAGACGGGTGCCTTCAACCTGGAGCAGTCGCGGCGCATCCTGGTGGCGGCCAAAGAACTGGGCTTCCCGCTCAAGATCCATGCCGACGAATTCGACAACCTGGGTGGGGCCAGCCTGGCCGCTGAGCTGGGGGCGGTTTCGGCTGACCACCTGGTCAAGACCTCCGCCGCCGATATTGCCGCCCTGGGCCAGAGCCAGACCGTGGCGGTGGGCTTGCCCTGCACCCCCTTTGGGCTGGCTGAGCGTGAATACACCCCGGCCCGGGCCATCTTAGAGGCAGGCGGCTTGCTGGCCCTGGCCTCCGATATCAACCCTGGCACGGCCTGGTGCGGCAACATGCAGTTTGTCATTGCCCTGGCTTGCCGCTACATGCGCCTGACCCCCGCTCAGGCCATTGCCGCCGCCACCATCAACGCCGCCGCTGCCATTGACCGCGCCGCCCAGGTCGGCTCTCTGGAGGTTGGCAAGCAGGCCGACCTGCTCATCTTGAGCGTCTCCGATTACCGCCACCTGGGCTACCAGTTCGGCATCAATCTGGTCGATGTGGTCATCAAGAGAGGAAACGTTCTCAACGTTTAAGGTGCGTTCCATTGGATACCCAGTCGATTACGCAACTGTTACTGATCATCGGCGCCTTGCTGTTGGTGTGGGTGGTGCTGCGCTTCATCTTGCGCCTGACGGCTAAGGTCTTTTCCATGGGCTGCGGGGCTATCCTGGCGATTGGCATTTTACTATTCTTGTTCCGCACCCTGGCGGGCTCTTAAGTGGTTTATGCCTACTATTGAACAGGCCCGTTCATGGTATTCTCCCGCCGATCCCGTGCACGGCTTC
Source organism: uncultured Anaerolineaceae bacterium (assembly GCA_964633225.1). Classification (GTDB taxonomy): domain Bacteria; phylum Chloroflexota; class Anaerolineae; order Anaerolineales; family UBA4823; genus JAKQIM01. Next base: position 1,979 of record CAZWFQ010000070.1, on the reverse strand, counting down.
GAGCACGTCTTGCGCGTCCTGCGCCTGGCTGAGCAGATCGCCCAGGCTGAAGGCGCCGACCTCGAGATCGTGCGCGCCGCTGCCTTGCTGCACGATGCAGTCGCCCCTGCTGCCCCGGCTCCCGCCGGTCCTCGCCAATCTGCCGAAGCCAGCCGCCTGGCCCACCACCTTGATTCGGCCAATTTTGCCGGGCAGGTCCTGGCTGGTGAGGGTTGGCCGGGCGAGCGCATCGCCGCCGTCCAGCACTGCATCCGGGCCCATCGCTTTCGCGATCGTTCCGTCCAGCCCCAATCCCTTGAGGCCCAGGTGCTGTTCGACGCCGATAAGCTGGATGCCATCGGGGCGATCGGCGTGGCGCGCGCCGTGGCCTATGCCGCCCGCGCCGGTCAACCCGCCTACGCCGCCCCCTCCCAGCAGTTCATCCAGGGCGGGCAGCTCCAGCCCGGCGAGCCGCACAGCGCCTACCACGAATACATCTTCAAGCTGTGCAAGCTCAAAGACCGCCTGCACACCCCTGCCGCCCGCCGCCTGGCTGAAGCCCGCCACAACCTGATGGCTGGCTTCTTCGAGCGCCTGCGCCAGGAGATCGAAGATTGATCTAACAAAAACGCAAGCCCCCAATTGTCCGGATGGCTTGTCGAGGATCACAAAAAAGGCTACAATAAACGCTATGAATGTACCTTCTGGACCTATCCTTGTTGTTGAAGATATCCCCAATGTATTGGAACTGTTAGAGGTCACCCTGCGTTTCAAGGGTTACCCGGTGATGACCGCCCACAATGGGCAAGAAGCGCTCGAAACGATCGCCAAATCACGCCCGGCTATCGTCATCACCGATATCCTGATGCCCAAGCTCGACGGCTATGCCCTGGCCCAAAAGCTGCGCATCGACCAGCAGACCCGTAACATCCCCATCGTTTTCCTGTCTGCCACCTACGTCACCCCCGAAGACCGCGCCTTTGCCCTCAGCCTGGGGGCGGTGCGCTTCTTGGAAAAGCCGGTGGATACCGAGGAGTTCTTGCTGACCATTGCAGAGGTGCTCACCCAGGGGCCTCCCACCACGCCAGAACCGCTCAGCGAAACGGACTTTTACAAAGGCTACCGCGAGCGCCTGGAAAACAAGCTGCGCCACAAGAACACTCAGATCACGCGTACCGAGCGCCTGCTGACCACCCTACCCGCTGAGCAGAAGCCGGCTTTTGAGGCCCTCTTGACCGAGGCCCGCCGCCACCGCGATGAGATCCAGCACGAGTTGAACGACCTCTACCGCCTGCTTGAGAACGGCCAAAAGAAACCGTGATCCCCAGCTTAAAAGATCTTGAGATCCTGGCCCGCCAGGCCGGGGTCATCTTGCGCGCCAGCTATGGCACGCATTTACACATCCAGCATAAGGGCACCATTGACCTGGTCACCGAGGCCGACCGGGCCTCAGAAGCCTTCTTGCTGGGCGAGATCCAACGCCGCTTCCCGGGCCAGCGCGTGGTCGCTGAAGAGAGCGGCGAGCTGAACGGCCATTCTGGGCAGGCCTGGTATGTCGACCCCCTGGACGGCACGGTCAATTACGCCCACGGCGTGCCCATTTTCAGCGTCTCGCTGGCGTATGCCGAAGAAGGCCAGGTCAAGCTGGGCGTGGTCTACGACCCCATGCGCCGCGAGTGCTTCAGCGCAGAACGCGGCCGCGGCGCCTGGCTGAACGGCCTGCCCCTGCACGTGGCCCAGGCGCGTGACCTGGATCACAGCCTGCTGGTGACCGGCTTCCCCTACGACATCCGCACCAACCCGCAGAACAACCTGGAGCATTACGCCCACCTGGCCCTGCACAGCCAGGGTGTGCGCCGCCTGGGCTCGGCTGCCCTCGACCTGAGCTACGTGGCTGCCGGGCGTTTCGACGGCTATTGGGAGATCCGCCTGGGGGCCTGGGACCTGGCAGCCGGGTCGCTCATCGCCCAAGAAGCCGGCGCCGTGGTCACCAAGCTGTC
>CAZWFQ010000069.1:0-17238 GCA_964633225.1 uncultured Anaerolineaceae bacterium | reverse complement strand
GATAACTTCAGAAAATTCGAGGATGTTCCTGAAATCACTGCACTTGCAGCAACAGCTGGGCCTAAAGTGTAGTGTATCTTATCAGAACGCCAAGAAGCATTAACCAAAACGGGCGAGACCACTCTCGCCCGTTTTGGTTACAATGCCCAAGCCAACATGATGCCCAAAAAGCCCACGATTACCCCAAGGTGCAAAAAGAGATTACTGCTTACCAGCCAGCCAAGGCCCGGAAAAAACTGTAAGATGAAATTCAATAAAACAAGGGCGATGCCAATAAGTGGCACTAAGCCTTTGCGAGGTGCTAGAAACTCCGAAAGCGTGTCAAGCAAAGTATTCAATCGCTTAAACATGGTCTGTTCCTTTAACCCTTCTTTTCGTATGGGCGATAGTATGCCAATAGGCGGCCTGGAATTCGTCCCTGGATGTGAACACCGCCCTGAATATATTCTAGCCGATCCACTTGTCCTTGTTCGTGCAGTATTGATACCAGGGCTCCTTCTTTATAGGGAAGTCGCACATCAATGGCAAGGTAACTTTCGAAAAGTTGATCAGTGACTTTTTGGAGCATTTCATCAATACCAGCACCAGTAAATGCAGAAACAGCCACCGACCCATGGTCGCCAACCAGAGCTTGGCGCGCCTGTTCAGGGTCGGGCAAGCGATCAATTTTGTTGAGCACAGTTAAGACCGGGATCTGATCAGCCTCAATCTCAACCAAGGTTTGATAGACAGCCTGGGCCTGAGCTTGCGCATCAGGATGTGTGATATCGACAATATGGAGTAATAAATCGGCCTCTGCTATTTCCTCTAAAGTGGCACGGAAAGCAGCTACCAAAGCCGTGGGTAATTTCTGAATAAAACCAACTGTATCGGTAAATAATGCGTCGTGCCCATGCGGCAGTTCGACCCTACGGGTCGTGGGATCTAGGGTAGCAAATAATTGATCGGCCACATAAACATCAGATCGAGAGATTCGGTTCAACAACGTAGATTTGCCAGCATTGGTATATCCAACCAATGCCACCACCGGCACCATCGATTTCTTCCGCCGTGCACGATATTGATTGCGATGGGTGCGCACTTTATCAAGCTGCTCTCTCAAATGCACAATTCGACGCCGAATTTCACGCCGGTCTACTTCGAGTTGTGTCTCGCCTGGCCCACGCAACCCTACCCCTCCAACGCTGCCAGATCTTCCAGCTCCACCGCCAGCCTGCCGCGCCAGGTGCGTCCACGCACGAGTTAGGCGAGGCAAACGGTATTCATACTGCGCCAATTCTACTTGTAACGCCCCCTCGTTGGTGCGGGCATGTTGCGCAAAAATGTCCAGAATCAGTGCGGTGCGATCAACGATCCTGATATCTTTGCCGAATAATCGCTCTAACTCTCTCTGGTGCCTGGGCGATAACTCATCGTCAAAAACAATGACATCCGCCTTGAGTTCTTCGACCAGTGCACGCACTTCTTCAATTTTGCCCGGGCCGATCAAAGTTTGAACATAAGGCTTGTCCAGGCGTTGTGTTGCTTGCCCAACAACGTCTAATCCAGCTGTGTCTGCAAGGAGTGCAAGCTCCGCCAGTGATTCGTCCAGCGTAAGCAAGTGATCTTGGTTACGCAGATCAACCCCAACTAGAAAAACGCGTTCGTGTATGCGAGTTGTTGGTTCAGGAATTTTTTTAGCCATAAGCAAAAGAGTCTAACATCAATCAGAGATCGAACATTTTTGCAACTTTATCGTCGGCCGACGGTTTCCGAAGCGGCAAAAGGACATGGAAAGTGGTGCCGGGAAGCTTGGATTCATCATATCCAACCGATTCAACCCAAATACTGCCTCCGTGAGCCTGAATAATCCCTTTCGTAATAGGAAGACCCAGACCTGGCCCTCCGCCTTTAAACTTTGTTTTGCCACTTGAATGCAGCGCCACACTGCCCAAACGACCAAATTTCTCAAATATCCGATTATGATCTTCAGGATCAATCCCGATCCCAGTATCTGTGATGGTCGTTTCCACAAAACCCGAAAGTAGTCGCCCATCAACAGTAACCGTGCCCCCGTCTGGGGTATATTTGATTGCATTCGAGATCACATTTCGAAATGCCTGGTATAGACGTTCGGCATCTGCCAGGAGCATTTCATCACTTCCTGGAAATGGCTTGATAACAAGATTGATCCTTCTTTGGACAATCGATGATAATAGTTCGCGCCGCACAAAGCTTAACGTCTGATTCAACCACACAGGTTGGTAATTTAAAGTCAGTAAATTATTATCAATAATCGTAACGTCGATCATATCGTCAACAATCTCGCGCAGACGATGCGTTCCATCAGCAATACCCTTGAGGTATAGCCCAGATTGAACATTCCCATCGCCTTTTGGGAGCATCTCGCTCAACATGGATGCATACCCTTCAATGAGTGTTAACGGTGTTTTTAACTCGTGGGCAGCCACTGAAATGAAATCGGATTTGCTTTTTTCTACTCTCCCCAAGGCATTGCTGGCTTGCTCGAGCTTATCTAATGTGCGAGAAATGCTAAGTTGCTTTTCTTGTGTTGACACATACTGAACAGCATGCGCATAAATGGGGAAGCTTGCGTCAACCACATCAAGCGCATCCGCTGCAAGCAAGTGCGCTCTTGCCACATAATTGTTTATCGAAAAGATTTGATTAATGATTGGTAGCAAATTACTCTTTTGGACTTGATCGATATCTACACCTGTAGAAGCGTCAGCCCATTCTGCAAGCAATGGCTCAATTTGTGTCGGGTCGTCATTCTCGATGGATGATAGCAGCAGGTCAAAAAAACGATTGAGCTGGTTCAGAAAATTCTCGCGGACAACTTTGCCTTGTGCAAGGCGTTCGGAGACATTTTCCAGCCAGGCTGAACGAATTTGCTTTAATTTCTCTACAGCATGCATCGGTTAAAGTTTACGACAGGATTGTCATTTTGCCAACTATCTAGGGGTGTTTTTTTCTATGGCAATTATTTAGCGCACTATCCAAGCAAAAAGTGTATCACCAACGGCTTGCAAACTTTCTGCTGATACCTTATCAAAGGTGTCTTGGGTTGTGTGCCAATAAGGATAGTCGAAATCTATGATGTCAATCGCGGGTATGTTGGCCTCCAAGAAGGGCGTATGGTCGTCCGTCATCCGATATTTGTACTCCGGGATGAATTGCTCGCATCCTAGCTCAGAGGCTATTCCCCAAATCTCGCTAGTCAATACAGGGTTGGAATTTTTTTCCATATAAATATTGAGATCAGAATCGCCGATCATATCAACAATTACAACCGCATCTGGCTGGCCCATTAATTCAGCTACAAACGCTCGCGAGCCAACGATCCATCCTTTGCCATCATAAGTACCATTATCTTCAGCGTCGAAAAATACGAGCCAAATTTGTTTGTCCAGATCATCAGGCAAAACCCGAGCTAATTCCAAAAGCACCGCAACGCCCGATGCCCCGTCATTCGCTCCAGGCACAGGCGTCTTTCGCTTGCCTGGGTCAGCATCTTGGTCGGCCTCAATGCGCGTGTCATAATGAGCCCCTAAAATGATCCACGGCACACCCTGACCACGTTTTGCAATGATGTTTCTAACCGCTATCCCGCTAACAATGGTTTCCTGAATTTCGACAGACCAGCCATTACTGATTAGTTCATCAGCGATCCACTCAACTTCTTTTGCGTGAGCGTCGCTGCTGGGTATTCGTGGACCTAAAGAGAGTTGATAGCTTACATCTCTCAAAGCGCGTTCCCCATCGAAGGCACCCACCTGTACTTGGAGCGAGTGGTATACCAGCCAAAATATGGTTGCTAAAATAGCAGTTGTTAGGATTATTATTCGGAATATTTTGTAGTGTTTTTTTATTAATAACATTGTTGTGTTGTATTGGCTATGCGCAGTTTTCGCTAGATAATAAAGTTTCCAAGGCGGCTTGAGAGCGCAACGCATATAACTGGCCTCGCTCCTTTTTCCCGGGACGTTTACTTTGCTGCTCTTCCAGGGGCGGCAAGATCCCAAAATTAGCTTTCATTGGTTGAAAATCTTTGGCACTGGCGTGCGTTACATAATGACACAAGGCCCCCAACATCATTGTTGATGGAAGGACCAATGGCGACTTGCCTCGCAGGATTCGGGCCGCATTCCAACCGGCCAATAACCCTGTGCCGATGTTGCCGACATACCCTTCAACACCAATGATTTGCCCTGCAAAAAGCAAGTCGCTTCGAGAATGAAACTGGAGGGTTGGCAGCAACAATCCCGGCGAATAGATAAATGTATTGCGATGCATTTGCCCATGTCGCGCGAATTGAGCACCCTCCAACCCCGGGATCAGCCGCAAGACACGCTCTTGCTCCGTAAAGGTCAAGTTGGTTTGAAACCCCACCAGGTTATACAATGTGCCAGCCAAGTTATCCTGGCGCAGTTGTACAACCGCATATGGGCGGCGTCCAGTTCGAGGATCCACCAAGCCCACTGGACGCATCGGCCCATACGCCAGAGCATCACGGCCTCGCCTGGCCAATACCTCTACTGGTAAACAACCCTCGAAAAATTCGTCCGCGCCAGCCCTTACCCCATGTTCAAGGTTCAATTCAAATTGTCTCAGTGATATCCGCTCAGCACTTAAGAGAGCATCGACAAAACGCTCGTATTCCTCTTTCGTCATCGGACAGTTAATATAATCGCCCGCTTCATTTTCTCCCCGCTGATAGCGCGAAGCTCGAAAAGCTGTACGAAAATCAATCGTATCATAAAGAACAATGGGAGCTATTGCATCGTAAAAATAAAGATAACCCTGCCCTGCAAGGGCCATGATCTGTTGTGCGAAGGCAGGCGATGTCAATGGCCCTGTTGCAATAATAGCAGGGGTTTCCGGGATATGTCTGATTTCTTCTCGAATAATGCGCACATTTGGATGAGTAGCCAGAGCGTCGGTAACAAGTTGAGAAAACGCGTCCCGGTCAACCGCCAAGGCGCCGCCGGCTGGCAGCGACGTCTCCCCCGCACAACGCAAAAGTAAAGAATTCAAACCGCGTAGTTCATTTTTAAGCACGCCTGCAGCTCGATCTGACAAGCTAGATCCAAGCGAGTTCGAGCACACCAGTTCAGCCAGGCGATCACTTGTATGCGCACCAGTCGACACCAACGGGCGCATTTCATAGACATGAACCAACAGGCCACGAACTGCGGCCTGCCAGGCAGCCTCGCAACCCGCCAGGCCGCCGCCAACAACAATCAAATCAGGATCAGAACGATTTATCATCATGCAGTGCGCATTTTACCAGAACCCCTACCCTAGTAGAAGGGGCAAATACAGCTCATTTCAATTGTGTTATAATGTCTATGCGAATAGAAGGACCTGTCATATGCTATTGGTGAAACTAGATTCAAACCAAAAAATTTTCTACTTAGAAGAAAATCCGATCGGGAAACCCGTCGTTCTCTTACTTCATGGACTTGGCGCCGATAGCTCATCCTGGGCCTTCCAATCCCCCGATCTTGTGAAAGCAGGATTTCGTGTGATTGCACCAGATATAAGCGGCTTTGGTCAATCGCCTTTTACCGGCAGATTACGCAATGTCAAGCAAATGGCCGATGATATTACTCGTTTGCTTGATGAATTAGAAATAACATCAGCTCATGTGGTTGGGATCTCAATGGGCGGAACACTGGCATCGCAAATCGCGCTGGATAGGCCCGATCAAGTCGATCGGCTCGTTCTCGTCAACACCTTTGCCCGTTTACGCCCCAAAAACCTGGCAGTAAAGGCTTACTTCGTTTACCGTTTTTTGGTAATTTGCGTACTGGGGCTCTCACCGCAAGCACAGGTTGTCGCCAGAAGAATTTTTCCGCGCCCCGAGCAAGAAGGCTTACGCCAGGTTTTTTATTCTCAAATCATGCAAGCTGATGTTCGTGGGTATCGAGCCGCAATGCTGGCCCTGGCCTCTTTCAATATCGAAAAACGTCTTTCCGAAATCAAAGCCCCCACCATCGTGATCACCGGCAGAGAAGATACAACCGTACCTCTGGATAGCCAGCTAGTGCTTGTCAAGGGCATTCAAAACGCACAGCATGTAATCATTCCTGATGCAGGGCATGCTGTCACGGTAGAGAAACATCAATTATTCAACCAGATATTGCTGAAGTTTCTGTTATCTGGTAAAACTGATAGGTTCTGAGAGCAGACTAGAAATAACCTTAGTCAACTTTCTTCAAAGAGGTTAAACAATGCGTGAAATAGCGATACTTGGGATAGGACAGACCCCGGTTGATGAACACTGGGAAAAATCTCTGCGCGAACTTGCTGGCGAGGCCATTTTTGCTGCGCTAGACGATGCGCAGCGCACATCTGCAGATGGGCTTTTTGTTGGGAATATGCTCTCAGGAATGCTCAGCAAACAAGAGAACCTTGGGGCGCTTATTGCAGAATGGGTTGGATTACCTGGCATGGAGGCCTTCAAAGTTGAATCTGCCTGCAGCTCTGGCGCCGCCGCTCTGCGCGCCGGCTTTATGGCGGTAAGCTCTGGGGAAATGGACAGTGCAATCGTTGTTGGTGTTGAAAAAATGACAGACACCTTACCGTCAGAGACAACCGAGGGTCTTGCGACCGCTGCCGATGCTGACTATGAAGCTGCCCAAGGTCTTTCCTTCGTTGCCATTAACGCCCTGGTCATGCAGCGTTATTTACATTTTTACGGCTGGAAGCACACTGATTTCGCTCAGTTTTCGATCAATGCACACGCAAACTCCATACACAATCCCTATGCTCGCCTCCGCGAGCCAATCACAGAAACAGAATATTCACGCGCCCGCATGATTGCAGACCCAATCAACCTGCTTGACGCGTCTCCTACTGGCGATGGTGCCGCCGCCCTGCTGCTTGTACCCGTCGAAAAGCTCAAGTCGGGGAGCAAACCAATTGTCAAGATTGCCGGCTCATCTTCTGCAACCGATACCGTCGCGGTTCACGGGCGCAAAGACCCCCTTTGGCTCTCTGCTGCTGAAAAATCAGCCAAGAAAGCTTATCAGCAAGCTGGAATTAGTCCTCAAGATATTGATTTATTCGAACTGCACGATGCCTTCTCAATCATGTCAGCTCTCTCGCTCGAGGCCTGTGGCTTTGCTGAAAGAGGCCAGGGACCACGTCTGGCACAAGAAGGGGCCATATTGCCAACCGGACGTATTCCCATCACCACACTCGGCGGGCTGAAAGCACGTGGGCACCCAGTTGGCGCTACTGGGATTTATCAAGTGGCCGAAGTTGTACAGCAGCTACGCAATCAGGCTGGACCCAGCCAGGTCGAGAACGCAAAAGTCGGCATGGCGCAGAATATCGGCGGCAGCGGAGCCAATATCATCACCCATATTCTCAAAGCCATCTAAATGCATGAGCTATCTGTCACCGAGAGCATGCTCGATATCGCCCTGCGCCATGCGCAACAAGCTGGCGCTCGGCGCGTAACCAATCTCTACCTGGTTATAGGTCAATTAGCATCGATCATCGATGACTCTGTGCAGTTTTATTGGGGCATTATCTCAAAAGATACGCTTGCCGAAGGCGCAACTTTGCATTTCAAACGAGTTCCCGTTGAATTAAAGTGCCTAAAATGCAACCAAACCTACCGCCCTCAAAACCGCGAATTTTCGTGTCCGCACTGTAACAGCACCCAGATCAAAATCATAAGCGGCGAAGAATTTTACCTCGAAGCAATAGATGTAGATCCATAAAAACGAGATGGCACATCCCGGCCGAATACACCTATTGAGGGCACGCATATTGTCGATATCTTAGCCGGAGAAATGCTCCCCAGGATCTGCCAACACTCAAGCGGCATGCTTCTCAACAATCACCCAGGCTGTGTATTTGCGATATGCAATCTGCACCCTTGCGCAAGGATCGTTGAATAACCGGCCGATGTGCGGTGGCGAGATAAAATGGCTGCGCATCAGGGCCAACTTTTCCCCCAGAGCAGCCAGCTTAACTATCCATTTCTGAACATCTGGTTCTTCGATAACCAGCCTGCCCCCCGGTTTTAATACTCGCCACAACTCGCGTGCGGTCTGATTGTGGTCGCACACATGATGAAATGCATCCACCATTACAACGCGATCAAACACAGCATCATCAAAAGGCAAATACTCCGAGAACGAACACACCGGTTTTAAGCCATCCTTTAGAGCCGCTTGTCGCAGCATTCCGGTAGACAAATCAGCCACAACAATAAAGGGCACTTTGTTTTGCAATACCTTCGCCACCCTGCCAGTTCCACCTCCAGCATCTAACATGCTTACCAGGAGATGGCAGTGCCAGGTGCCGCTCCAATTGCCGGATATTTTCAAGCGTGATCAAACGATCGTAAAGAGGGGCCAAAATGTCAAAATGTTCTAGAGTAGCCATTATTGCCAACCATGTCTTAAACATCAGGCCTCCCATGTTTGGGAGGCCTGCCCAAAAAGCTTTTTTTACATTACAGGTTAAAATTCATCCTCATCAGCCCAGAGATCTTCATCTTCATCGTCGCCGTCAATCTCTTCCCATTCCTCCATATCCTCCAGCTCTTCTTCCTCTTCGTCCCACTCGCCTTCCACCTCGGCGTCATCAGCCCGAGAGTAAGTCATGCATCCCATATCGGGGTCTACCTCGACGGCTGCTGCACCGCAATACCCATCATCCAAAAAGACGCAATCAACATAGTGGCATCTAATACGGGGCATAGCATCCTCCTAAAGAATATATATGTATAACACTCCAGAACAATATCAAAAAGTTCGCGTTCAGCTCTGTTCCAGACGGCAGTGATTTTACCTCATAAGGTGTAATCAGAAAAGGAAATTTGAAACATTTTAACCCGGACGGACTCGATGAACATCAAAAACATTCGGCAAAGCATCCACGCGGGTTAGAAAACGTGTTAGCTGTTCAATATCCTTAACCTCAAGGATCAAATTCATGGTTGCCAGGCTGAGCTTCTTATCATGGTTGACTTCACCCTGCACTTGATTCAAGCTGATCCCTTCATCTGCCATCAGGCTTGAAATATCATGGGTTAAGCCCGAACGATCGTAAGCTCTAACACGCACAAGGACCGGGTAAGTACGCTTAGATTCTCCCCACGATACGCGGATGAGCCTCTCACGTTCATGTAATCGATAAATATTCGGGCAGTCCTGGCGATGAATGGTGGCGCCCCGCCCCCTGGTCACATACCCAATAATGGCGTCGCCCGGAACGGGGTTACAGCACCGCGCAATTGTGGTCAGCAATCCTTTTAATCCCACCACCGTGACCGCATCATGACTTTGGATCTTCCGTATTTCTCTTGACTCTTCCTCGCTTGCTCCTAGTGCAGATTCTAATGATTTTTCATCTTCTCCAGGTAAAGAGCCAAATTTCTTGCCATCTTCATCGTACTCGTTTTGCATCAGATGATTGGCTATGCGCATGAAAGAAAATTCGCCACACCCCAAGGCCACCAACAAATCATCCAATGATCGGAACTCAAAATACCGCGCCAACTGCTCCAAATTCACATCACCTAAGCCCAAGCGCCGTAACTCTCGATCGATCATTTCTCGGCCCTGGTTTATGTTCTTCTCGCGCGCCTGGCGCTTAAACCAATAACGAATTTTTGCTTTAGCCCGTTGGGTTTTTACCAGTCCCAGGCTTGAATTCAACCAATCGCGACTGGGTCCGCCTCGCTTGGCAGTAAGAATATCCACTCGTTCACCAGTTTTGAGGATATACTCAAGCGGGACAAGCTTACCATCAACTTTAGCTCCTCTACAGCGGTTGCCAATATCCGTATGAACGTGATAAGCAAAATCGATCGGGGTTGATCCAGCAGGCAAGTCAATAATATCCCCCTTTGGTGTAAATACGTACACCCGGTCTTGGAAAACATCCGTCTTTAGACTGTCTACAAATTCGCCGGCATCCACAACATCCTGCCGCCAGTCCATCACAGAACGGAACCAAGAGATCTTTTTCTCGTAGGCTTCATCGCGTGTAGCGCCCTCTTTATAACGCCAATGGGATGCAAAGCCCAATTCAGCATTATGATCCATTTCGGGCGTACGGATCTGCACCTCTAAGGTCTTTCCATCATCGTAAACCACAGCCGTATGCAGCGACTGATACTGATTTTCTTTTGGCGCAGCGATGTAATCATCAAATTGACCAGGAATTGGATGCCAGTGTGTATGAACTATACCCAGGGTCGTATAACAAGCGGGCACGTCCGGTACAATGATCCGCACCCCACGCACATCGTGCACATCATCAAATGCAACTCCCTTTCGTTGCATTTTCCGATAGATTGAATAAATATGCTTGGGGCGCCCAAAGATCTCAGCGTGAACTCCAAACCGCTCAATCAATTCCTTCGTATTTCGAATAATTTCATCTAGCTCTCGCTTACGGTTAGGATCCTGCTCCGCAATATCCCTGGCAATATCACTATATTTTTCAGGATCCACATGCCGAAAGCTTAAGTCTTCCAGCTCCCACTTGATCTGCCATATTCCCATTCGGTTAGCTAACGGAGCAAATATATCCAGGGTCTCCTGGGCAATTCGCACGCGCTTCTCTTCGGGCACATAAGCCAATGTGCGCATATTATGAAGCCGGTCAGCCAGTTTGATCAGCACCACAAGCGGATCGTCACCCATTGCCATAAATGTCTTACGCAGAGTCTCTTGGATCAGATCCTGTTTGCGGCTTCTTATTCGCGGGCTAGCATCTACTTCATCGCCCGAATTATGTCTTGGGGTGGTTTCTGCTTTGTCAGCAAGGGCGGCCTCGTCTTCCCAGTATTGATCATCTTGAGAAACTCGCGGCAAGTGTTTTAATTTTGTTACACTATCCACCATTTTGGCAATGTCATCCCCAAAATCATTCCGCAAAGCGTCCAGCGTAAGCCCCGTATCCTCTACAGTATCATGCAGCAAAGCCGCCGCCACCAATACCGGGGGCACTCGCAAGTCTGCTAGAATCTGTGCCACGGCTACACAATGGCTTACATATGGATCGCCAGAAGCGCGTTTCTGCCCCCTGTGGGCCAGCTCAGCAGCCTGATATGCGCGCATAACCAAATCGCGATCAGCCACAGAATAGTACGAAGGAAGAGAAGCCATCAAGTCATTAATCAGCATACCCGTACCTGTTGCGTCATAGTATAATCATCCAATAGCTACCCTGCAAGGGTGACATAGGCTATGAGAGTAGCGCTAATTTATGACGATCTATTCAATTAAATACGACATCCATCTTAACTTCTCTAAATATACATCTTTACCAAAAAGATGTTATATAATTACACTTGGATTGTTATCACACTATTCCTACCTGCTGCTCGCATAGATCTGACTTCTCAGAACAGCCTGGTAGACACTTAGGAGGTTCCTTTGGCTCAGACTGCTGCTTCCTCCCATTTATCGGGTAAGCCGCGCCGCATACGCTGGATCGATATCAAGGAGAACATCACCGGTTATCTTTTTGTTCTGCCGGCCTTGATTGTAATTGGCATGTTCGGGTTTTTCCCGATGGGTTATGCCTTTTACATGAGCACCTTTAATTGGCGCGTCAAGCAAGGTGACTTCATTGGGTTGGCAAATTATTTGAAGGCACTAGGCGATTGGGGCGGCGCACTTATATTTGCCGCAGGCTTTATCCTCCTGATCGTGGCGTATTGGCTTTGGACTGGTGCCTTCAAACCGGCTAAAAGCTGGATGTATACGGCGGTCCGGATCGCAGCAGCGCTGATTGTGATCGCGGGCTTTTTTGCAATATCTGCCGGTTGGGAAAAAATGGAGGCCACAGGCGACGTGGATTTCCTGAACTCGTTGCCATTAACTGTGTTTTATTCGATAGGGACGGTACCGGCTGAGATCATCATTGGCATGGTGTTGGCATACTTACTTTTCCAAAAAATCCGCGGCAAAGAATTTTTCCGCATGCTCTTTTTCCTGCCCTATATCACCCCGGCCGTCGCTACAGCCATGGTTTTCCGTTCAATATTCAGTTCGCGCGAAACATCCCTCGCAAACCAGGTGATTGGTTTGTTTGGCCTGAAAGCGCAGCGATGGCTATTTGAGCCCCGGCCATTCATCGAGGCATTCTTTGGGATAGATGTTCAAAGTCTAAACTTGCCCACTCTCCTGGTAGGCCCCAGCGAAGCGTTGGTCTCGATCACCTTTTTTGGGATCTGGACCTATATTGGGTACAACACAGTGATCTTCCTGGCTGGGCTAGGCGCCATTCCCCACGAGTTATACGAGGCTGGTGAAATTGATGGGGCCAATAAATGGCAGCTTTTCCGTCATATCACCCTCCCGCTGCTCTCGCCGGTAACCTTTTACCTGGCAATCATCGCCTTTATCGGCACATTCAAGGCTTTCAACCACATCTATGTCATGCGTGTGCCATCTGCGCAGGGCACAGCCGACGTTACCAGTATTTTCATCTTTGATACATTCTACAAAGCAAACCAGTACGGATATGCTGCGGCACAGGCAATCATCTTACTCGCGATCATCTTGTTCCTGACCTTTGTTCAGAACAAGGTCTTTGGTGAAAGGGTTTTCTATGGCTAATATCACAGCGGCAAACAAAGGCGTCAAATATAAAACGCCTCTTCTGGAGCGCATCAAACCGGGGCACTTGCTGGTCTATGCCCTTTTGATCTTTGGCGCTCTCATCTCAATTGTCCCGTTCTTCTGGATGATGTCTACGTCATTGATGACCTTGGGCGAAACAATCAATCGACAGTGGCTGCCCAAAGTACCTCAGTTCGAGAACTATATAGAAGCATGGGAGGAAGCGCAGTTCAACAAGTACTTCCTCAACAGCGTCATCATCACCCTGACAACCCTGGCCGGATTACTCTTAACATCCGTATTGGCCGCTTACAGCTTTGCCCGCATCAAATTTTTTGGCCGCAACCTGATCTTCACTTTGCTTTTGGCCACGATGATGATCCCAGAATCTGTTACCATGATCCCGAACTTCCTCATGGTTCGCGGAAGTATTTTTCCATTGCCTGGGCTGCCGGCATGGAAAGGCTCTTGGCTAAACCAACTCCCTGCACTAACCGTGCCTTTCATGGCCAATGCCTTTAGCATCTTCCTGCTGCGCCAGTTCTTTGCCAAGATCCCAGAAGAATACTGGGATGCAGCTCGCCTGGATGGGGCTGGGCACCTACGATACTTGATCCAGATCGTGCTCCCAATGAGCAAAGCCCCTATTCTTACCGTCATCATATTCTCATTCATTGGCTCCTGGAACGCTTTCTTGTGGCCACTGTTGGTCACCACCAAGCCCACCTGGCGCCCATTAATGGTTGGGCTCTATACATTTGTGACCGAGGCCGGGCCTGAAACGCAACTGCTGATGGCAGGGGCAGTGATTACCTTGATCCCAATCCTAATCCTGTATTTCTTGACTCAAAAACAGTTCACTGAAGGCATAGCTACCTCGGGCCTAAAAGGTTAATGGATACCGGCTTGTGTACAAGCCGCTACCAAATTGTGAATAGAAGGAGGTACTACACATATCAACACATTACACCCAATAACCATAACCACTAATTTTTTACATTTAGATCAAACCAACAAAGGAGAAGAAACAAAATGAAACCCAATAGTTTTTGGGCTCGCTTGACGGTCCTCATGACCGTTTTCGCCCTGGTCTTAGCGGCCTGCTCGCCAGCCGCTGAAACAGCCGCCCCAGCTGAAACCGACGCCCCGGGTGTTGCGACTGAAGCACCGGTTGCCGCAACCGAGGCACCTGCCGCCGCAACCGAGGCGCCTGCCGCGGGCGAGGATCTCTATGCTGATGTAGATCCCAGCGGACAAACGGTGATCTTCTGGCACCAGCACACTCGCGCTCGCGAAACCGCTTTGATCGAAATCGTTGATGAGTTCAATGCCACCAACGAATGGGGCATCACTGTGGTTGCCGAATACCAGGGTGGTTATGGTGACATCTTCAACAAGATGTTGACCTTCATGAACACCGCTGATGTTCCATCCCTGGTGGTTGCTTACCAGAACCAGGCTGCCACCTACCAGTTAGCCGACGCCCTGGCTGATATCAACCCGATGGTTAACAGTGCCAAATGGGGCCTGAGCGCCGAAGACCAGGCTGACTTCTTCCCTGGCTTCTTTATCCAGGATGTTTTCCCCAATTTCGGCAACCAGCGCCTGGGCTTCCCCCCCAACCGCTCGATGGAAGTAGTCTACTACAACCTGACCTGGCTGCAGGAAATGGGCTTCGATGGCCCACCCACCACGCCCGAAGAATTCAAGGAAATGGCTTGCAAGGCCACATCGACCCCCTTTAGCGCCGCTACAGCTGATGGTAGCATTGGCTACGAGCTGAGCGTTGATGCTTCTCGCTTTGCGTCATGGACCTTTGCCTTTGGTGGCGACATCTTCAACTATGAGACCGGTCAGTATTCACTGAACAACGATGCCACCATCGCTTCAATGAGCTTCTTGCAAGACCTGTTTACCAATGGCTGCGCCGCTTACCCGACTGAAAGCTATGGCGATCAGACCGATTTCGGTGCTGGTAAACTGCTCTTCACCGTCGGCTCTTCTTCTGGCCTGCCCTACTACCGCGACGCTGTTGAAGCGGGCGCCAACTTCGAGTGGGGCGTTGCCCCCCTCCCGCACACCACGGCCGAACCCGTCATGAACATTTATGGCGCCAGCGTCAGCATCCCAAAGACGACCCCAGAGCAGCAGTTAGCCGCCTGGTTATTCGTCAAATACTACACCAGCACCGAAGTTCAGGCCAAGTGGTCGATGGTCAGCGAGTATTTCCCTGTTCGCGCCAGCGTTGCAGATAGCATGACTGATTACTTCGCCGAGAATCCTGCATTCAAAACGGCTTTCGATATGCTGAAGTACGGCAAGTTCGAGCCGCCCGTCCCTGGCTACGACTTCGTGCGTGACATGATGGAAGAAGCCATGGCTGGGATTGTGGACGGTGCTGATGCTGCCACCACCCTGGCAGCTTTGGAACCCAATGCCAATGCCAGCCTGGCTGAGCAGTTGGCGATCATGCCTGAATCCCCCGATCCGTGGGCCAAGGTTGATCCCACCGGCCAGACCATCACCTTCTGGCACAACCACACCAAGACCCGCGATGAGTACTTGATCGCCCTTGCTGAAGAGTGGAGCGCCACAAACCCGTGGGGCATCACCGTCATCACCGAGTACCAGGGCGGTTACCCCGATATCTTCAACAAGATGCTGGGCCTTTTGAACACCACCGACGTTCCTGATCTGGTTGTTGCTTACCAGAACCAGGCTGCAACCTACCAAGTTGCTGATGCCCTGCTCGATATGACCCCGCTGGTTGAGAGCATCAAATGGGGCCTTACCGATGCCGAACAGGCCGACTTCTTCCCCGGCTTCTTTGCCCAGGATGTGTTCCCCAACTTTGGCAACGCCCGCTTGGGCTTCCCCCCCAACCGCTCGATGGAAGTGGTTTTCTATAACATGACCTGGCTGAACGAGCTGGGTTACGATGCTCCGCCCACCACCCCCGAGCAGTTCAAGGAAGTTGCCTGCAAGGCCGCCGCCACCCCCTTCAGTGGTAATGCGACCCCTGATATCACCAAGGGTTATGAAATGAAGATCTCAGATGCATCGACCTTCGCTGCCTGGACCTTCGCCTTTGGCGGCGACATCTACGACTCTGAGACCGGGTTGTTCACCTACAACAGCGAAGCTGCTGTGGCTGCCATGACCTTCATCCAGGATCTGTTCAACAGTGGCTGCGCAACCTACCCCACCGAGAACTACGGCGAGCAGACCGACTTTGGCGTTGGCATTGCCCTCTTCACCACCGGCTCTTCATCTGGCCTGCCTTACTACCAGGCAGCAGTTGAAGAAGGCGCGAACTTCGAGTGGAGCGTGGGTGCCTTCCCGTACACCGGCGAAACACCGTCGATGAACATCTACGGCGCCAGCGTCAGCATGCCCAAGACCACCCCCGAACGCGAGCTCGCTACCTGGCTGTTCCTCAAGCACTACACTAGCGCCGAAATCCAGGCCGAGTGGGCGCCACTCAGCGGGTACTTCCCGGTGCGCGCCAGCGTTGCCGATAGCCTGGCTGACTATTTTGCCGAGAACCCTGCCTACAAGACCGCTTTCGACTTGCTGCCCTATGGCAAGTTTGAGCCGCCAGTTCCTGGCTATGATTTCGTGCGCGCCAAAGTTGCTGAGGCTGTTGCCCTCATCGTTGACAGCAACGCAGATGTTCAGTCTACGTTGGACGCGCTCAACGAGGAAGCTAACGCTATCCTTGCCGAGCAGTTGACGATCATCCCCACCCCCGTACCGACAGCTGCACCGTAACCCTTTGTATCACTGTTAATAAAATGCGCAGAGAGCAATCTCTGCGCATTTTATTATTTGTGGAGATGAACCAACTAACATCGCGAATAAAGCAACGCCCTTCCCTGTTTGCCCACCACCTGGATCAATCCCATTTTGCGCAAGCAATAGCTCACCTTTTGTGCTTTCGCTTGTGGGATTTTTAACTTGCAGGCAAGGTCCTGTGTACAGAATGGTTCGGCTATTTCCGGAAGCAGGCGGTAATAATCCTGGTGACAACTAAAGGACGTTTGCGATATTACGGTCAATAAACGGCGGTCCGACAAGCTCCAGCCCTGGCGCCGCCAACTGCCCAGCCCATCATCGGTCCAAACATCTTCTGCCAAGACCTGCGCAACCTCGAGCGAAAAATTGGGATGCAGTGCCTGGGCAGCAATATACAACAATTCACCACACAAATCTTCAATGCGCCCGTGTCGAGGGGATTTACGCCGGGCAAGAAGCTGCCCAGATAGCGATTGCCGGCAAATCCATTTTTCTTGCGCCACCGGATAAACCAGGTGCACCTTGTGATTTGGCAACAATGCACCCAATTTACGTTTAAGGGATGCAAAATTGCCCGTCTGGATTTCAATCAACTTATCATTCCGAACAATGTCAATTACATAACCGTCTACAACCTGTTCGGTCAAATCACCTGGCAGCGTATACCAATTTTTGAGCCCCAAATGCAGCGAAGTCTCATGTAGTGTACCAATTCTCCTGGGAAGTTGAGCGCGCTTTGACATAGATGCCATTGTAGCAAATACTCTCTTCTGAGTCAAAGGCTGCACCTGTAGTAGAATCATGTCAACCACAATATCACCTGTTTGATCTTTTTTTCTAT
>CAZWFQ010000068.1:0-17559 GCA_964633225.1 uncultured Anaerolineaceae bacterium | reverse complement strand
CCCGCTTGCGGGCGTTTTTGAATAGAAACCGTCTCTATTTGCGCAAAAACAAGGTAAGAATGCTCAGACATGGTGCCCAAGTAATCTCTTATTTTGCTAGCTTGAACTAGCGTCAAAATTGTACCTATAGTTGAAAAAAGGAGTGATGATCTTGTGAAACGTCCCTTTATCGTCTGGATACTTGTTTTCTGGTTGCTGTTCTTGGCTCTGGGTGGGCTGTATGGTGGTATTGCCATGCTTTTGGACCCATCAGGAGAAGCGCTGCAAATGACTGAGGTGCTGCCCCTGCTGCCGGTGCCCGATTACGTTTTACCGGGTTTGTTTTTGCTTTTTGTGATGGGGTTGGTACCGCTGCTGTTGGTCTATGGATTGCTGGCCCGCCCGGCTTGGACCTGGATGGAGCCACTCTTTCGTTGGTCAAGGCATCATTGGGCCTGGACGGGAACCCTGCTCTTGACTCTGGTGCTGGCAATCTGGCTGATTGTTGAGGGCGTGCTGATCGGTTTTCGGTGGCCGATCCAATACGTCACTGCGGTGAATGGGCTTTTGATTTTGGTTTTTGTATTATGGCCCTCTGTCAGGAGGCTTTACGAGAAGGTGTGACGGCAAATTAACCTGGATGCCCCAGCTGCCTGCTGTTCCTATAGACTTTGAACCAGGGCAAAGATCAATGCCAAGATCAGTGCTGCCAAACCCATTCCCAGGGCAATCCAGGTGGAGAATCTTTGGCGCATGGTTGCCTCCTTATACCAGGTCAAAGCGCTCGGAGTGAAAATCTCCAAACGGGACGCCCAGATCTGTCAGGGCATTCTCTACTGCGTTGATCATCGGTTGGGGACCACAGATGAAGATTTCTACGCTGTTCTGTTTGCTGGCCTTGGGCAGATGGCGCTCTAGAACTGCCCGGTTAACGAAACCAGTCTCCCCATTCCAGTCGGCCGGGGGTTTTTCGAGCACGTGTACCAGGTTCAAGTGGAGGGCATTTTTCAGCGAGTCGAGTTCTTCGCGGAAGATGATCGAATCCCAATCCTTATTGGCATACAAGAGGGTTACGGGGCGCTTGTCGCCACGATCGGCCATCGTGCGCAGCATACTCATGGTGGGGGTGATGCCCACGCCGCCGGCAATGAAAACAAACTGTTCTGCGTGGGGTTGCCGGTCAATGCTAAAGTGGCCAAATGGCCCATCTACATACACCTTCTGCCCGGGCTGTAAGTTCTTGACCTGGCGGGTGAAATCCCCCAATTCTTTAATGGTAAAGGTAAGATGACCGGGTTGGCTGGCGCTGGACGAGAACGAGAAGGGGTGTTCGGAATCTGCAAAAGGCGAACTCAAAGCCGTAATCCAGGCGAATTGCCCAGGCATGAATTTTAATCCCCCGTGCCTAATGGGCCGGATGGTCAGGCTCCAGGCATTGCCCCGTTCTGGGGTCACGCTTTCTACTTCGTAAGGCCGCCGCAATAGTAGGATCGGTTTGAGGACGCGCACGTAGACCAGCAGACCAACCCAAAAGACGCCATAGGTGATCCATAAGGCCTGTTTCCAGGGGGTGTTGAGGTAATGGCGGGCCAGCACCACATGGATGATTGCCAGCGCAATCACCAGGGTGGCCAGCACGCCATGCCAGATGCGCCAATTGGTATATTCGATTTTCAACGGTTTGCGCCAAATTGATGCGCCAATCAGCCCCAGCAACAAGAGCACCGCGGTCACCCCGGCTCGGGCGCGCCAGGGGGCTGAAAACAGGTTCAACAAGGCCAGGGTTTGGGGAGAAAATATAAAGAGAAGCAGCGGGTGAGCCAGGATCAGAACCAGGGCTACGAAGGATATTTGCCGGTGAAAATGATAGACAATATCTGCGCCGTAAGGAGCCTTGAGCCATTTGAAGCGAGCGGTGAGGGCGAACTGCAAGGCCATGATTGCCAGCCCGGCAAAGCCCAGCGCCACAGAGAGTTCACGCCAAAATTCTCGCCCTTCTGGCACCGGGCCAAGCAACAGAATCAGTAAGGGTGCGCTGACCAGCACCAAGTAGACAAGGACCCAGAAGATTCCCTGCACAATGTAGTTTCTTTTCATCGTCTAACCTCACCAATACGTGCCTGGCCCTGCCAGCCTTGCTTATCGTAATCCCTGGATGTATTTTTCGAGTTGTACAACCATGAATTGCAATTCTTCAATCGTATCCTTGACGACATCTCCGATGGAGATAATGCCGACCAGGCGGGCGCCATCCACAACCGGCAAATGGCGAATATGATTTTCTGTCATCAGGGCCATGCAGACGGTCACCGATTGTTTGGGGTCAACGGTGATCACCTCACGGGTCATCACGTCTGCGATTTTGGTTTGGGATGGGTCTTTTGCATCTACGCCCAATTTATAGGCAAAATCGCGCTCGGTGAATATCCCAACCAGAGAGGTGCCGTTCATGACCACAACCGAGCCAACGCGGTGCTCGGCAAAAACCTTTAGTGCATCGGTCACCAGGGCGTCTTCTGAGACCGTCCAAACCGATTTGCCTTTGGCTTTGAGGATTTGCGCAACAGTGTTCATCTAGCTACTCCTTCAACTTGGGTATGTTGTGTGTGGGCCTTATTAAGCGTGTATCCCTTAATTATAATGCAAGCGGGTAAAAGCCAGCCATCAACCTATGTTTGCTCCGACGATTTTAGGATATGGTTGGCGAGCGTATGCTCAGCGGTCAAAGTCGTCTTTTTCGGGGGCGGCCTCTGAATCGGTGAGCGGCCTGTCGTTCTCTGGGATTGTGGTGGTCTCTAAGGCATGGGTGGATGCCCGGTAATGGCCTCGCAGATCATCTTGCACCGTACCCTTCCATAGAGGCACCCCGTCAAAGTAGGCAGCTCGGCCGATCATGTGGGCGGCTACTGGCGCAGTGAGCAGTAGAAAGATGATGATGGCAAAGGAGCGAGTGTAGATGCTGAAGTCATCGAAATGGATCGCCGCACCCAACAAGATCAGCCCTGCTCCCAGCGTGCCTGCCTTGGCAGAGGATGACATGCGCAAAAAAAGGTCCGGCATGCGCAGCATCCCCAGGCCAGCCAGGGCCATGAAGAAGGCGCCGCCGAAGATCAGCACCATTACGAGTGCATCGCGCAGCATCACCATCTCCTTTCTAGATAATATGCAAATGCCACCGTGCCCAAGAAAGAGATCATCGCCAGGATGATGGCCACATCCAGGAAGCTCGGTTGGTTAAAACGCACTGCATAGACCACGATGAAACCCAATGCCAAGATGCTGATCAGGTCCAGCGCAATCACCCGATCAGGCAGGTAGGGGCCGCGCACCAGGCGGATGAAGGTAAAGATCAGACCGGCGGATAAGACGAGCAGGATGATATTCCAGATCAGCTCATTCATGCCTCAAACAACTCCTTCAGGCGCCGTTCATAGCCGGTGATTAACTGCTGTTTGAATTGTTCGGGATTTTCCAGGTAGACGGTGTGAACGAAGAGCGTGCGCTGGTCGGTAGAAATATCCAGGCTGAGCGTGCCGGGGGTGAGGGTGAGCAGATTGGAGAATATGACGATGGCGCTCTCGGATTTCAAGATCAGCGGCACGGCCATCACGGCCGGGCGCAGCTTCATGCGCGGTGAGAGGATCAGAGCAGCCATGCGAATATTGGAGCGCAGCAGGTCTACCAGGAAAACCCCTAGCAACCCCAGCACCAGCGGAATCTGGCGGAAGTATTTGGGTGGTTGGCCTGCCCGGGTAACGAGCCATAAGACCAGGTAGCCCAGCCCAAAGCCAAAGAGCAGATCCACCGGACGGAAACTGCCGGTCAGGGCGGCCCAGGCGATGGCTAACAGGATGTTCAGCAAGAGCAGGCTCATGGCACGGTTCCTAATACGGCCTGGATATAGATGGATGGGTCAGCGAGTTGAGCGGCAGCCTGGTTTGCCAGGTTCAGCAGCGGTTCTGCCAGGATACCAGCCAACAGCGATAGCAGCACCAGGGTGGCCGTGGGAACCCACAACCAGGCTGAGATGGGCTTGTGCGGCGGGCGGTGGGCCAGGTCTTGGGGTTCTTTCCAGAAGGCTTCGTTCCAGATCTTGGTCATTGAGTAAAGGGTCATCAGGCTGACGGCCAGGCCGGCGGCGACGATGGGATACTGCTGCAGCTCAAAGCCAGCCACCACCAGAGCCAGCTTGGCAAAGAAGCCAGAGAGGGGCGGCAGACCGGCCAGGGAGAGGCCCGGCAGTAAGAAGAGCAGTGCCACGCCAAAGCGAGTGCTGTAAATGCCGCCCAGTTCTTTCAGGTTGAAAGAGCCATCCATCTTCTCTACAATGCCCGCCACCAAGAAGAGCGAAGTCTTGGCCAGGATGACGTGCACCATGAAGTAGATGCCAGCCGCCAGGGCTGGTTGGCTGAACAAGCCCAGGCTCATCAGCAGGTAGCCAATCTGGCTGATGATGTGGAAAGAAAGCAGGCGGCGCAGGTCCATTTGGGCGGCGGCCCCAAAGACGCCCGTGACCATGGTGAAGCCAGCAATCACCAGGATGATGGTGTGGGTGTAGGCGGTGTCTTGGACAAAGAGCAGGGTAAACACCCGGAAGAGGGCGTAGACACCCACTTTGGTCAGCAGCCCTGAGAAGAGGGCCGTGATGGTGACCGGCGGGGTGTGATACGAGGCCGGGAGCCAGAAGAAGAGGGGGAAGATGGCAGATTTGATCCCAAAGGCCACCAGGAAGAGCATGGCGATGAGGGTGACCTGGCTGCCAACCTCAAGCCTGGGCAGGCGCAGGGCCAGGTCGGCCATGTTGAGGGTGCCGCCCAGGTTGTAAAGCAGGCCCACCGCTGAGAGAAAGATGGTGGAAGAAAGCAAGTTGAGGATCACGTATTTGATGGCGCCTTCGATTTGGGGGCGCTCGCCGCCCAGGGCGAGCATGACGAAGGAGCTCATCAGCATGACCTCAAACCACACGTACAGGTTGAACAAGTCGCCGGTGATGAAGGCGCCGTTGACGCCCATCAGCAGGAAGAAGAAGAGCGGGTAATAGCCAAACTGCACCCGGGGCGGGTCTATGGCGGCCTGGCTGTAGGCTGCAATCACCAGGGCCACGACCGCGGCAACTGTCACCATGATGGCGCTGAACAGGTCTACCGCCATCACGATGCCGAACGGGGCCGGCCAACTGCCTACTTGCAGATGCTGGATGCCGTTTTGCTGTACGGTGACCAGCAGCCAGAGCGCAGCACCCAGTTGGGCAGTGGCCCCAAGCAGGCTGAGCGTTTTTTGCCAGCGCACTGACTGCCAGGCAAACAGGCTCAAGATGCCAAAAAGGAGCGGCAGCAAGATCGGTAAGGCGATCACAGCGGCTCCTCCAGCAGTTCTTCTTCGCTGGCAATGTCAACTTCCTGGCAGGGCACGTCGGTACAGCGCATCTCGTCCAGGTCATCAGTTCCCAATGTGCCGTAAACCTGGCGCATCAAAACGACGGCAAAGGCTGTGAGACCAAAGCTGATGACGATGGCGGTCAGGATGAGGGCCTGGGGCACGGGGTCGGCATAAATGGCGGGGGGCAGCAGGCTGTCTGCTGCTACCAGGGCGGGGCGGGCAGGGACCAGATCGGCTGAATTAAAGAGCAGCAGGTTGACGGCATAACTGATCAGCAGCAAGCCAACCAGGGTTTTCATCAGGCTGCGGCGCAGGATCATGTAAATGGCGCAGGCAAAGAGCACACCCGCTGTGATGGCTAACAACAATACCATTTCATTCCTCCGCCAGGGTCAACAGGATCCATACCACCACACCAATGACCACCAGGTAGACGCCAGTATCGAACAAGATGGGCGTGCCGATCTTGCCAATCACGGGAATGGGAGACTTCATCCACAGCCCGGTCATGAATGGTTTGCCTGCCAGCATGGGGATCACCCCGCTGAGCAGGGCAGAAAGCAGCCCGATGCTCACCAGCAGGCGCGGCTCGACGGGCAGCAGTTTGCGCAAGGCAGCCGGAGAAAGGGCAATGGCATACAGCATCAGCGCGCTGGTGGCCACCAGCCCGCCGACAAAGCCGCCGCCAACCTCGTTGTGGCCGCGGATGAGCAGGAAGACCGAGAAGACCAGCATCAAGGGCATCAGGTAACGGGCTGCAATCGAGAGCAGGATGGAGCGCTGCATTATTGTTTCCCCTTGGTAAGCGGCACCTGGCGCTTTTTTCTTCCGCTGGCAGTCAGCTTGATCAGGCTGAAAACACCCAGGGCGGCAACCGCCAACACGGTAATCTCTCCCAGGGTGTCGAAGCCGCGGAAATCCACCAGGATTACGTTGACAATGTTGCGCCCGTTAGCCAGCGGCAGACTATTTTCGACAAAATAGCGGGCCAGGTGGGCGTCAGAATTGTGCGTTGAAACGATCAACATCAGCGCAGTCATCAATACCCCGCCCATCAGCGCCACCAGCATATCGGTGACCTTGGCGCTGCGGCTGCTGAGCTGTTTGAACTTTGGCAGGCGGTAGAGCACCAATACAAATAAGATCACGGTCAGGGTCTCGATGGCAAACTGCACCATGGCCAGGTCGGGTGCGCCATAGAGCAAGAAGATGACAGCAATGCTGAAGCCGATTGACCCCAGCAGGGCTATGGTTGCCAGGCGAGAGCGGGCGCGGGTGACCAGGACGGCAGCCGTGAGGATGATGCCGATCAGGACGACATCGTAGAAACGCGGCAGGCTGATGACTGGAACAGAAAACCGGATCGATTGCGTAGCCATGGTAAAGATGGCCAGCCCGACCGTGAACAAGACGATCGAACTGACGTAAAGGCGTAAATAGCCGCTTTGCAGCAGGTTGGTCTGCCAGGCAGCGAAGGAAAGAACAGCGTGCAAGCTGCGCGGGTAGATGGCTGCGGGGCTAAACCTGGCCAGGGCATGCCAGAAGCGGGCGATGCCGGGCTGGAGGCGGCGCCTGGCGGCCGACAGGCCAAGGCCCAGCAGCAGTGTCAGCAGGCTGAGGCCGAGCATGGGGGTGAGCCCATGCCAGATGGACAGCTTGACGGATATGGGCGCCTGCCAGATGGCCTGGGCAGCAGGTGCCACCAGCCACTTTCCGGCCAACTGTGGAAAGGCCCCCAGCAGCAGGCTCAATGCGGCCAGGAGCAGCGGCGGAAGCCATAACCCGGC
Source organism: uncultured Anaerolineaceae bacterium (assembly GCA_964633225.1). Lineage (GTDB taxonomy): Bacteria > Chloroflexota > Anaerolineae > Anaerolineales > UBA4823 > JAKQIM01. The sequence goes on along the minus strand of CAZWFQ010000068.1, from coordinate 10,414 downwards.
GGCACCTTCGTGGGGATGCAGATCTTCCTGGCCTGGCTTGCCCCAAAATGATTGATAACCCACCCATCCTGCCACAGCCACCATGCCCACGTTGGCAACCAAAAGCAGCCCGGTCAGCAGTGCGGGCAGGGCGGATTCTAAGGTTGTTTCGTACATCAATTCTTTGGCAATGAAGCCCAGCAGGGGGGGGATGCCAGCCATTGAAAGCCCTGCCAGCCCGGCGGCTGCAGCGGTGAAGGGCATGGCGCGCCCAATGCCCCCCAGGAGGGTGATATCTCTTGTTCCAGTGCCATGGTCTACGCTGCCTGCCACCAAGAACAAAGCCCCTTTGTATAGGGCGTGGGCGATCAACACCACGACAGCGGTTTTGACTGCCAACGAGGTGCCCAGGCCGAGGAAGAAGACCATCGAACCCAGGGCCGAGATGGTGGTGTAGGCCAGCAGGCGTTTCAGGTCGGTTTGTGCCAGGGCCAGCAGGGCTCCGCCGACCAGGGTGATCAGTCCGAGGGTAGTGACCACCACTGGCCAGAGGGCTAATCCGCCGAAGACGGGGAAGAGCCTGGCCAGCAGGTACACGCCGGCCTTGACCATGGTGGCTGAGTGCAGGTAAGCGCTGACCGGGGTGGGAGCTTCCATGGCATTGGGCAGCCAGAAGTGGAAGGGGAATTGGGCCGATTTGGTGGCGGCCCCTATCAGGACCAGCAAGAAGGCCGCTGGAGCAAGGGGGTGCGTGAGGATGGCGGCAGAACTTTCGATCCAGTGGGTGATCTCAAACGAGCCGGTGATCTTGGCCAGCAGGGCAAAGCCGGCCAGCATAGCCAGCCCGCCTGAGCCGGTAACCAGCAGGGCTTGCCAGGCGGCAGCGCGGGCGTTGGCTTTGTGGTGTTCAAAACCGATCAGGAAGAACGAAGAGATGCTGGTCAGCTCCCAAAAGATGAACAAGAGCAGGGCATTGTTGCTCAGCACCACCCCCAGCATGGCAGTCATGAACAGGATCACCCAGGCGTAGAAGCGGCCCAAGAAGGGATGCCCGTGTAGGTAGGCGCTGCCGTAGAGGATGACCAGGGCGCCAATGCCTGAAATGAGCAAGGCCATCACCAAGCCCAGGCCATCCAGCCTGAGATCCAGGCTTAAGCCCAGGCTGGGCACCCAGGGGATTGCCGTTTGCCAGGCATCTCCGGCGGCAAGCGCTGGAATGGCGAGACACAACTGGATAAAGATGGCGAGCGGAAAGAGCGCTAGCGCAGCCGCATAGGACGCAAGGCGCCGGTGCAGCAGCGGCGCTAGCGCCGCTAAGATGAGACCCGATAGAACAGTGCCAGCTAAAAGGATCAATGGTTCCACGATGTCAACCGGTTAAGCGGGGTGTTCCAGCCAGGCATCAGGTTCTTGTGCCTTGCCTTAGCGGTGGATATTCACCAGCGTGCCAACCGCGGAGAAGTTGAACAACCACTCGGCATCCCGGGTGTCCATATTGACACAACCGTGACTCATCGGTGTCCCAAAGTTGTGATGCCAATAAGTGCCGTGAATGGCAAAATCACCCGAGTAGTACATGGTATAGGGCACGTCTGGTAGGAAATAATCACTACCATGCATGTCTGCAAAGCGTCTCATGGAAAAGATATGATACTGGCCGACTTCCGTGGGGTATTGATACAACCCGGTGGAAACCAGGAAGGTGTTCATCAGGGTGGTGCCGTCGTAGGCCCGCAGTGTCTGTTCGCTGAGATCGATATCAATCCAATGCCCATCGACATCTTGCAAGACGACAGGTGTAGAGGTCTCAGTGGGGGGCGGCGTTTCGACGGGGAAGTAATCGTAGCCGAGGTTAACCCGGCCGAGATTGACGTACATCGTTTGGATCCAGCCTTCCTGGCCGTCGGCTGCTTCTACGTAAACCCAACTGTTATCCTTCACCCGTCCCAACAACACCAGTTGGTCGCCATAAACCAGCCGCAGGACTTTGGCATAGTGCATACCAGGGCCAGTGCGCAGGTTGACAGGGCCGTTGGACACGGTGATCAGGGCTTCGGGTGGGGGGGCCGGGGTTGCGATTGGCTGGTCATTCACGTCAACCCCAGTAAGATTGACCAATGTCGTTTTGATCCAACCTTCCCAGCCGTCAAATGTTCTGACATACAGCCAAGAATCATCATTCAGCCGTCCCAACAGAACCAGGTGCTCGTAAAAATTGAGCTTGTGGACGATTGAGAAGTTAGTGCCTGGGCCAGTGCGCAGGTTGACCAATTCTCCAGACACCTTGATCCTTATTTCTGGGGTGGCAGGCGTCGGCGTGGTGGTGAGGGTGGCGGTTGGCGCCATAGTCCGGGTGGCAGTGGCAGTTGCGGTGAGCGAGGGATTGGGCGTGTCTAGCAAATTTTCGCCAGGCGTATAGGAACTATAGGCCGGGGTTACCCCCTGGGCAATGAGCAGTGGGATCACCAATAAGACGATGGGGAACCAACGGTTAGCCAATATTTTCTTTAACGGTAAGGGTTGTGATTTTTCCATGGTTGGGGTCATGGGATCCTCCGTGGGAAAATACAACGGGTGGTTAAGATCACGTTCTTCTTCTCCTAAAAGTATTCGGGTTTTAAGGGAGCAAGCCCATCTCTTGAAGCAAAGCTATGCTGGGGGGAAACCCCGGGTGGTATTTGAGGCTGGTGCGTAGATCGGCGGCGGCAAGGTTGGTTTGACCCAACGCATGATAGGATATCGCCCGCCAGTAATAGCTTTCTTCCAAGACCGGTTCGGCCATATATCCCAGGGTCTGGCTTGCCAGGTTGATAACATCCTGATAGCGCTCTGAGTAGTAGTAGGCAAGGTAAGGGCCTTCCTGATACCAGAGCATGCGGTAAGGGCGTTCGCCCAACGGGATATCTGGGTAGATACCGTAGGCAGTGTCGTATGCACTGGCTGCGGCGGCGTAATCTTGCAGGCATACCAGGCTGGTGCCGGCGTTGAACCAGGCAAAGAACTGATCGCGGATATCCGCCATCGAGGATGTTTCTGCCACCGCACGGTCATAGGCGATGCGGCAGGCCTCTTCCTCGCTGGCCAGGGGTCCGAGCAGGTCGAGCACCTCGTTTTCTTTTTCCGGTGGGTAAACGACAATGAACACGGAATTAAAAGCTCGCCAGGTCTGCTCCAAGTCGCTGTACGAGAAAGCAAATCCGGTGAAGGTATCCCAAGTCTCTACGGGAATTTCCCCGCCCCATGGGGGATAGCTCATGAGGTAAGAATCCTGGAAAGTGAGCGATTCGATGCCATCATCATAGCCGACCACCAGGTTGTAGTGGCCCACCCAGCCCTCATCTCTTAAAGAATATGGTTCAAAGCCTCTCTCAATCATCACCGGGAAGCCGGCACTGACCAGGGTGCGGATGGTCTGCAGGTCACCGCCATAGCGCCAGATGGCGCGCTGTTCGGTTTGCTCGTTGACGAAATCTACCAATTCAGAAGGCATTACATTCGCATCCAGGTCATTGGGCCGGAGCACTCCCTGGGCCGCGATCTGGTCTTTGCCCCAGTCATAAAAGGACAGGTACATTGAAAGCGTAGCCGGGCCGCAGTTGTTCATGAACTGGCGTTCGCATTTTACGCCCGTCAGCAAAGCCGCAGGCGGCAGGGGGGTAGGGGTGGCCGTGGGGGCTGGCGTAGCGGTTGGCGAAAGGGTGGCCTCAGTGGATTGCGTCGGAGGCGTGGTCGGCTCGAGCGTGGGTTGAGGAAGGGGAGTGTCTGTGATCTGGACGGGGAGCGGGGTAGTTTCAGTGCCCTCGTTCAGCGTGGATGGGACAAATACCGCTTCACTGGGCGGCCTGATCCAGTATAAGACCGTCCGATATGCCGCGCGGGAATGATAGGTTACCCGCGACCAAACCGGCGGCAGGCTCAATATCACTGCCAGCAGGACGACGATGATGATCAACCAGGAGTATTTTCGCAATCGTTGCATAAGAAAATTATAGCCTATATTTTTTATGGAAAATAGCAAATTTCATGAATAATCCTTAATTCTATCACCCCGGGAACCTTTAGGGAAGTTGGTTTGCGGCAGGCTCTGACGTGATGGGTGTATAGGAAGGAATGGGGATGGTGAGTATTTGGCCGACCTGAAGGTGGTACAAATCCAGGCCCGGATTGGCCTGAGCCAGGCTTTCGAGTGCGGCGCTAAATTCCAGCGCGGCACTAAAGCGGGCCACCAGCTCGGGCAGGGTGTCGCCAGGAAGCACGGTGTAAGCGTACAGAGAACCTGCCTCCAGGCCGCGCCTGCGCAGCACATCAAAGCCGGCATGCCCCGTTAGGCCCAGGCGGCGATCACTCCATTCGTTGTAGATGATGCCTGCACCGGGGGTGTTGGGATCATAGAGCATATAGCGCAGGATCAGCATGCTGCCCCAGATGTCATTGCCCCAAGATTGGTTCTGGTTGGTGACGGTGTAAGCACGCCCTGCGGCATCGACCTCGGTGACCACAAACATGTGTTCGAAACCAGAATGTTCGGCATAGGTGTACAGGAAATCCCCGGGCTGCAGGGGCCAGGCGATAAAGTCAAACTCTGCCAGGGGGGTATCATAGTGGAAGACTTCATAGTCGCTCTCGGGGAACATGTTCCAGGGGCGGCCGTTGGTGATGGGGCGAGCCTGCCAGAAAGATTTGAGGTCTTGTATGGGGCCGGGTTGGTTGGGCAGCAAGCCGGCATCGCGCAGGATGGCGGCGGCCAGCGGGCCGCAGATATTTTCGGCCGATTCATTCTCGCCCTCTAAGAAGTCCAGGCTGCGGGCGATCTCTTCAGCGTCTTCAGGGTAGAAGGCCTGGTAAGCCAGGGAGGCCAGGCGCAGGCGTTCTTGCCAGGCCATACCAGGGGTTGGGATGGCTGTGGGCGGGCGCAGGTCGGTGTAACCGGCCTCCAGCATCCAGCGGCAGATCAACAGGCCGCCGTACTGGTCAAGTTGGGGCTCATCGCCGGTAAGGGGCAGCCCGTTACCGCCGCGCAGGTAGCCGGCGGGTCCGGTGAGCTGTTCTTGGGCGGCGGGTGAGAGCTCGGTATCGCCGAGGGCGATGGCATGAATGTGAAACCCTAGTCCGGTTTCCATATCTGCTTCGCGCAGCCAGGCAGCAAAACCGGCTGTGCGCAGTGCCCGGATGAGCGGCTCAATCTCGGCATATTGTATGGAGCTTGTACCAGGGCGGACGACCGAAATATCCACAGCCCCGCCACCGAGATGGGCTTCTGGCTCGCCCAGGGGATAATCGCCGTAACTGCCCTGGATGATGGCTGCACCGGCCAGGTCAATTTCGCCGCCGTACAGCAGGGCGGCTTGTTGCAGCATGCTGTAGGTGCGGGCGTTGAGGGTGTGTCCATTGACCTGCACATGAGTGTAATCGTCAGGCGGCTGCCAGCAGCCAGCCGGCTCGTAAAAAACCGCTGTGGGCGTGGGGCTGGGGGCGGGGGTGCTGGTGGCTGCAGGGGACGGTGATAGAGAGGGTGCTTGGGTTGGGGATGGCGCGGCCTGGGTAGGTAAGGCAGTTTCAGCGGCAGGAACCACGCTGGGCTCGCCTGCCACGGGTGTGGTGAGTGGCTCTACTGATTGGCAGGCCCCCAGGCCGAGCAGGCAGCAGGCCCCCAGGACCCACATCCATTTGATAAAACGATGTTTCACATTCATAGCATTACTCTGCGATCATAAAACGATGGATCACCCAAGTTCAAGGAGGGGTGATCTTTGCACCTGTCGTCATTCGACCGCCAGGGCGTTCAAGTTTTGTATTATACCCTTAACCACGCATAAGATTCTTGTCATTCGGGCTGGGGGATAGGGTAATCGCATTTGGAATTATCTTTCTGTTACATTGTGATTGGCAATGATATAATCGTGCAAAGGTTGAAAACTGTGAATCAATTCTTGCATCACTGTCGTTGAGTAGGTCTTCAGAACGCTGGTCAGCGTTCATTAAACCGCCTGCACTTACCAGAGCATATCTGAGCAGAATGATTCTGCCTCCACGATCCGCTGGCATGTGCCAGCGGATTTTTCATTTTGGGCCATAGATCGGTCCAAGGAGGCGAATATTTGAACCCCATTTCCAAAGCGAATTCATAAAGCTCGTGTAAGACAAAGGCCATTTTGCAATGGCCACTTCGCGTTGCAAGTAAATTATATTCTAAGGAGAGCCAATTATGTTGGAACGTACCACAAAATTCTTTGCTTCCCGCTGGGGGATTATCCTGGTGGGAGCGACGATTGGTATTCTGGGGGCAGTGTTGCAGAAACTGGGCAACCCGCCCAATATGGGCATTTGCGTGGCCTGCTTTGAGCGCGATATCGCCGGGGCGCTGGGTTTGCACCGGGCAAGCATCGTTCAATACATCCGCCCGGAGATCATCGGCTTTGTGCTGGGTTCAACTGTGGCAGCGTTACTTTTCCGTGAGTTCAAAGCCCGGGCTGGTTCTGCACCCATCGTACGTTTTGTGTTGGGCGCCTTTGCCATGATTGGGGCGCTGGTCTTCTTGGGCTGCCCCTGGCGGGCCGGCTTCCGCCTGGCAGGCGGGGATATGACAGCACTGACCGGCATCCTGGGCCTGGTGGGCGGCATCTGGATCGGGGTGCTGTTCCTACGCTCGGGCTACAACCTGGGGCGCAGCCAGAAAACCTACCCGGCGGTGGGCTGGATCATGCCGCTGCTGATGGTTGGCTTGCTGCTGCTGGCGATCTTCCAACCGGTATTCAGCGAAGGAGGTCCCATTTTCTCCTCCGAAAGCGGTCCCGGTTCCTTGCACGCCCCGCTCCTGGCATCCTTAGGTATCGGCTTGCTAATCGGTTTCCTGGCGCAGCGCACCCGTTTTTGCACCATGGGCGCCGTGCGCGATGTGATCTTGATGCGTGACTTCCACCTGCTCAGCGGTCTTCTGGCGTTTATTGGCTTTGCCTTTCTCACCAACCTGCTGCTTGGCCAATTCAAACTTGGCTATACGGGTATGCCAATCGCCCACAGCAGCCTGCTGTGGAACATCCTGGGCATGCTCCTGGCAGGGTTGGCTTATGCCCTGGCTGGCGGCTGCCCCGGGCGGCAGTTGTTCCTCTCCGGCGAGGGGGATGGCGATTCGGCGATTTTTGTGCTGGGTATGATCACAGGAGCGGGCATTGCCCACAACTTCAGCCTGGCGGCCAAGGCCGACGCCGTTGTGGATGGGGCGCTCAAAGTTGGCGGGATCTCAACGTTCGGCATGGTCGCCGTCATTTTAGGCTTGGTCGTTTGCCTGGCAATTGGGTTCACCATGCGCCAGAAGGTTGCATAGAGGAGATACATGATGAGTACTACAGTAGATGCACGCGGGCTTTCTTGCCCGCAGCCTGTAATCATGGCTCAAAAGGCCATTGTAGAAGGGAAATTCCCGGTTGAAGTGTTGGTGGATACCGTCACATCACGCGAGAACGTGCGAAGGATGGCCGAGCGATTGGACTGTAAGGTTGCCATCACCCAACAAGACGACGAATTTAAACTGGTGTTGAGCAAATGAGCCTGACCGCGCCAGATTTTCCTTCTGCTCGTGCAAAGGATGGCGCGCTCTACCTGGATAATGCGGCGACTTCCTGGCCTAAACCGCCAGGGGTCGCCCAATCCATGCGCCATTTCTTGGACGAGGTCGGTGCCAACCCGGGCCGCTCGGGGCACCGCTTGTCCATCCAGGCAGCCCGTATCGTTTATGCAGTGCGCGAGGCGGTTGCGACCTTGTTCGAGGCCTCCGACCCGCTGCAAGTCATCTTTGGCCTGAACATCACCGATGGCATCAACCTGGCTTTGCACGGCCTGCTGAAGCCGGGCGACCACGTTGTCACCTCCAGCATGGAGCACAACGCGGTCATGCGCCCACTGAACGATTTGCAGCAGCAGGGGATCACCTACACTCGCGTGGCCTGCCAGGCTGATGGAACCCTGGACCCGGCCCTGGTGGAGCAAGCAATCCAGTCAAATACAAAGCTGATCGTGCTGAACCAGGCCTCGAACGTGTGCGGTACGCTGCTGCCGGTGCAAGCGGTGGGGCAGATGGCCCGCCGCAAGGGTCTGCTATTTCTGGTGGATACGGCGCAATCGGCCGGCTCCATTCCAATTGATATGGAAAGGGATGGCATTGACCTGCTGGCCTTCACCGGGCATAAATCGCTCTACGGGCCAATGGGGACGGGCGGACTGGTCATGGGTGATCGCGTCGCGCCATCAGACTTGCAAACCATCCGTCAGGGCGGCACCGGCAGCCGCTCGGAACGCGAAGTGCAGCCGGATTTTTGCCCAGATCGCTTTGAAAGCGGCACGCCCAACGCAGTGGGGTTGGCGGGGTTATTGGCAGCTTTGGAATGGCTGAAGGTGCAAGGCGTAGCGCAGATCCAGAGCCACAAAAGGGCGCTGTGTGTGGAGCTGCTCGAAGGCCTGGGCAACATCCCAGGTGTGATCGTCTATGGCCCCCAGCAGGCTGCCAGGCAAACTGCCACGGTCGCTTTCAATATCCAGGGCGTAGAACCCTCTACGGTTGGGCTGCGGCTAGATGAAGAATTCAACATATTGTGCCGGGTGGGGCTGCACTGTGCGCCTTCGGCGCACCATACGCTGGGCACCTTCCCGGACGGCTGCGTGCGCTTTGGGTTGGGGGCTTTCAACACCCTGAAGGATATCCGGCAGGCAGTGACCGCCGTGCAAGAATTGGCAAAGGAGGCGAGATGAACCCTGCATATGCGGTGATTCTGGTTGATTCAACCAGCCACGCTTTGCGCATTGAGAAGCTGCTGGTGGGGCAAGACTTGACCTGCAAGCTTATCCCCGTGCCGCGCCACCTCAGTTCTGACTGCGGCGTGTGCGTGCGCATCCTCAAAAAAGATATGGAAGCGGTCAGGGGGATGATCAGCGAACAACAGATCAGTATACAAGCGATTGAGGTGATATGACTCCCAGTGAGCAAAAAATCCGCCTGACGGCCCTGGCAAGCTGCTCTGGCTGAGCGTCGAAATACAGCGCGCAAGCGCTGGCGCAGGTTCTGCGCCCTTTACAGCATATCTTCCTTCCTGAAAGCTATCCTGATTTGTTGGCTGGCCTCAGCCAGCCCGACGATGCCGCCATCTGGAAGCTGGACGAACAGCGCGCCCTGGTGGCGACGACTGATTTCTTCACCCCGGTCGTGGATGATCCATATGAGTATGGGGCCATCGCAGCCGCCAACAGCCTTTCGGATATCTACGCCATGGGCGGAACGCCCTTCCTGGCGCTGAACATTGCCGCCTTGCCGCCGCAGTTGCCGGCGGAGGTGGCCTCTGAGATCTTGCGCGGCGGGGCCGAGAAAGCACAAGAAGCCGGGGTGGTGATTGCCGGCGGGCATACCGTGCAGGATAAAGAGCCGAAATACGGCCTGGTAGCCTTGGGTTTCGTGCCCATCGACCGCGTTTTGACCAAGCGCGGCATGCAGCCCGGCGATGTGCTTTTCCTGAGCAAACCCATCGGCAGCGGGGTAATCACGTCCGCGATCAAGACAGATAAGATCAGCTCTGAAGATGCCTCTGAAACGATTGCCTGGATGAAACGCCTGAACCGGGAAGCGGCCTTGCTGGCAGCCCGGCACGGCGTACGCGCCGCCACGGATATTACCGGCTTCAGCCTGCTAGGGCATGGCTGGGAAGTGGCGGCTGCATCAGGAACAGGTGTGCGCTTTGACTTAGAGCAGATCCCGCTTTACCCTCATGCCGCACGCCTGGCAGCCGAGTGGTGCTTCCCCGGAGGCGGCTTTGATAATGCTGAGTTTTTCGGACCACATGTGAAATTTGCTTCCAAGATCAGCCAGGACCAGCAGTTGCTTCTCTTCGACCCCCAAACCAGCGGCGGGCTGTTATTTGCAATTTCGCCAGAGTTGGCTGGCCAGTGTGAACAAGATGCAGTGGAGCGAGAGATTCCCCTTTGGAGGGTCGGGGAGGTAACCCGAATGGGTATCCTGGAAGTCAGGTAATACCATGATTGTGCAGCGGTATGATGCGCTTCAGGCGAGCAGCTTTTTCGTTTTCCAGGCCCGGTAGGCAAACAGGGTCGGGAGCCCCAGGCGCATTCCGAGGCCAACCACCCCCCAGATCGGATGAGGCTTGATCTTCAAGGTGATTTCATCGAACACATCGGTAACCTGTTCATTGACTGCCTGGTAGGTGTGCCGGTGGGCCCATTGGGCAAATGGGCCGCTCAGCTGGCGGTCGGTGAAACCGTTGGGCGAGACGCCCTCGATGCGTGCCAGCCAGTGCAGGGGCAGAGGCCCGAGCCACAGGGTGAAGCTCATTTCATCCCCTTCTGCCAAGACCGGCGGGGCATTGTGCACCCGGGCGATGATGGGCGGAGGGGTGATGGCTGCCATGCTGGCAGAGCGGCTGTGAAATTCGGC
>CAZWFQ010000067.1:1736-17889 GCA_964633225.1 uncultured Anaerolineaceae bacterium | reverse complement strand
TTTCATCCAATACTTTTTTCATCCCCAGTGGTTAGGGTCGCTATTTGTATTGATGTTATTGGGCTTAGTCTCAGGTTTCAGTTTGTATAACACCATTCGAAGAGTGTAGGCTAAACTGCCAACATATTGGAACACATCCAAACCAGCGGGCTATATGAATTATCCACATCGATTATGTGTTCAACTCGCCCCTGTCACAATTCGTTGCTACACTCTGAATATGTCCCCCATTCCTGTCCGGGCCGTCCGTCTCCTCCCTGCTCCCCCCGCCCCGCAGTAGTCGTCCCTCGTCGTTTCATTCGTTCCTTTTTTGGGCGCCCGGAAACCCTGCCTGGGCCAGCGCGATGCCCGGCTTAGCGCTTAAAAGGGTTGAAGTTAGTATGGGTGTCGTAGACATCCACACCCTCGCTGCGTTTGAGGGCGTGGACTGCCAGGTAGGTGAGGGGGGTCATGAGGGCTTCGACGGCGCATTTGAAGAGGTAGTTGGTCAGGGCCAGGGTGATGAAGAGGCTCCAGGGGAAGACGCCGAAGAGGCAAGCCACAGCCACGAAGACGGCCGAGTCGACCAGCTCGCCCACCAGGGTGCTGCCGATGGTGCGGGCCCACAGCCAGCGGCCGCGGGTAAGCACCTTCATGCGCGCCAGGGTGAAGGAGTTGGAGAAGGAGCCGCTCCAGTAGCCCGCCAGGCTGCCGAGGACGATGCCGCCGCTGCTCATGCCGCCCAGGATGGCGGTGTAGGCGGCCTGCCCGGCGTATTCTTGCCAGGTGGCCTCGCCGGGCAAGATGCTCACCAGCCACAGCACCAGAGAGCTGAGCCCCAGGCAGAAGAAGCCGGCCCAGATCACGCGCCGGGCGCGGCGGTAGCCATACACTTCGGTCAGGATGTCGCCGAAGATGTAGCTGATGGGGAAGAGCAGGGTGCCGCCATCGAAGGCCAGGCGCACGCCCAAGAGGCTGAAGCCCAGGTCAATGATCTTGGCGGAGGATGCAACGTTGCTGATGATCAATACCGCCACAAAGACGGCCATCACCAGGTCAAAATAGCGTGGGGTGGTGTGGAGAGACTCTGGGGGGGGATTTTGGCTCATGTCTCGTCTGGCTGGAGCTTGCTGGTCATGCGGCAGAAGGTGCACTCGCCGGGGGCGGTGGTGGGTTGGCCGCAGGCAGGGCAGGTGTGCAGCAGGGGCCGGTCGGGGTCGGCGCCTGGTGAGAAGAGCCCGGCGGCCTTGGCCCGCAAAAAGGACAGGTAGAAGTTGAGCTTGGCGCCGGGGCGCTCGGCTTCGAGCTGGTTGAGCAGCCCCTTGTAATAGAGCGAGGTGGCCCCCACGGCAAAGGGACACTCATCATAGATGTATTCAATGCCACTCAGCCAGGCGTAGGCGGCCATCTCGCGCTCATAGATGCGGCAGAGCGGCTTGACCTTGCGCACCAGGCCCTCGTCCCGGGCCTCAAGCACAGGACCTTGGCGCAGCAGGTAAGAGCCAGCCCAGGTGAGGGTGTTGCCAAAGAGCACGGCGGCCTCGTCATCCAGGTTGTGACCGGTAGCCAACACCTGGTAGCCGCCCTGGCGGGCCATGCGGTTCATGATGTGGCGCTTGGCCAGCCCGCAGACTGAGCAAGACTTGCCGCGCCCGCGCTGGATGCGTTCGGCGATCTGGGGGATGCCGGCGCCATACTCGGCGGCCACATCCACCACGTGCAGGTGCAGGCCGCGGGAACTGGCAAACTGCTCAGAAAGGCGGCGGGATTCGGCGGAATAGTTCACCCCGCCATCGATACCCAGGCTGATGTACAGGCCATCAACAGCATAGCCCAGCTTATGCAGGATATCCCACAACGAAAGCGAATCCTTGCCGCCCGAGACGGCCACCAACAGGCGCTCCTGGCGGCTGAACATCTTGTATTTTTCGATGGCGCGTTCAACTTGCTGGGGCAGCCAGGCCAGGTAATCAGCCTGGCAGAGCGCCAGTTTGTGATGGCGCATGTGGAAGACGGCTTTGCCGCCGCACTTATCGCATTTCATCAGGGAGCTGGCCGCAAGGCAGGCTGCGGGCTGTCCTTTGGGTTGGTGAAGAAGTTTTCTGGCAGGGGGATGGGGGCGTACTGCGTGCCGGTGCCCAGGCTGCCAACCGAGATGTAATACAGCTCGATGACGCTGTTCTCGCCCAGGCCAATGTCCTGGAATGCAAATGCAATGTGGGTGCCATCGGGGCTGAAGTTGGGGTCGCGGTAACAGCAAGAGCCGCGCACGGGGTTGGCCTTGGGGACGATGGTGTGCAGGTCCATATCGTAAAAGTACAGGTCGCCAAAGCCCTCGTTGCGCACGAAGCCGACCAGGGCGAAGAGGGAGGTGCCGTTCCAGCCAACATGATCCAGCTCGGGGTAGTTGCGGTAGCCGCTCATGGTGAAGCGCTGGGCGGGGAATTCGTCGATCTTGCGCACATTGGTCTCGCAGGTTGAGATATCGAGCACGTAGACCACGTCTTCGCGGCGGCCTTCAACCGCGCCCACCAACACCAGGGCCATGTGCTGCATATCTTCAGACCACAAAGCCTCTTCCACTAAGTATGCTGCGCCGGTGCTGGAAGCGTAAGGGGCCATGGCGGCGCAGACCGACATATCGCGGATGCCGGTCCAATAATCGACCTGGCTGAGGCGCTCGGGGTCGTTGGGGACGATGAATAACTGCTGGAAGACGCTGATGGCGGCCAGGCTGCCATCGGGCGAGAGGCGGAAGAGCTCGAGGGTGCCGGAGTTCAGGCAGACGACATCATCAACGCGGCCGGTGTCTATCGCCACCTGGCGCACACACAGGCCAGAGACGAAGACCACCGCCGAGCCATCGGGGTTCCACTGCAGCATGTCTTTCCTGCCGCCGTCGGTGGTGAGCTGGGTCAGGCCAGTGCCATCCAGGTTCACCACCCACACGTCGTTGTTGCGCAAGAAGGCGACCATATCTGCGCCGCCGATGACCGGCGCGGCGGGGAGGGGGGTGAAGGTTGCGGTGGGGGTCGGCGGGAGGGGCGTCTCAGAGGGGGCGGTGGTGGCGGTGGGCGGGACGTCGGTTGGCTGGGGAGTGCTGCTGGGCGGCAGGGCAGTTTCTGATGCCGCCAGGGTGGGCGTGGCTGAAGGAAGCTCAGCCACAATGGGGATGGTGGCAGAGGGAGGGGTGGTGATGGTGGGGGTGGCGGCCTTCAGGCCCAGGGCAATCAGGAGCGAGCCGCCAAATGCCACCGCCAACACGGCGGCCACCAGGATCAGCCCACCGGCAATCCACAGCCAGAGGGGAAGTCCGCGCTTTGCAGGGATTGAGGGCGCAGCGGCAGGCGGCGGCAAGCGCGAGCCGGAGCCTTTCTTGGCTGGGGCAGCGGCAGCGGTGGTGGCGTTGGCGGCCGGGCGGATGCGCGTGGCACTGAATTGGGTCTTGGCGGGTGCAGCGCCAATGTGGGTGGCGTCTGAGGCGTTCCGGGCCACTTCTTCAGCGGCATCGGCTAATTCCTGGCTGGTCTGGAAGCGGTCATCGGGGTCTTTGGCCATGGCCTTCTCGATGACGGCATCAAAGGCAGGCGGCAGATCGGCTTTTTCTTCCAGCAGGCTGGGCACCGGCTCGAGGATGTGCATCATCATCAGCTTGGCGGCGGTATCGGCGTTGTAAGGGGTTTTGCCAGCCAGGACCTGGAATAAGATCACGCCGAGGGCGTAAATATCGCTGCGCCCGTCGATTTCCATGCCGCCCTGCACTTGCTCGGGGCTCATGTAAGCCGGGGTGCCCAAGATGGCCCCGCCAGTGAGGGTGGCACTGGTGGACTGCTTCAGGCGGGCGATGCCGAAATCGGAGAGAAAGGCGTTGCCATATTGGTCGAACAGGATGTTGCCAGGCTTCATATCGCGGTGGATGATGCCTTTGGAATGGGCGGCATCCAGGGCGGGGGCCAGGCGGCTGACCATCTTGACCACTTCGTTGACGGGCATGGGGCCTTGCTTGACCCTGTCGGCTAGAGAGCCGCCCGACATGTAGCGCATGACGATGTAGGGCTGGCCTTCTTCCTCGCCGAAATCATAGACCGGCACGATCGCAGGATGCTCGAGCAGGGCCACCATCTTGGCTTCGCGATCGAAGCGCACTTTGAACTGCGGGTCGTGCAAAAATTCACGCGGTAAGACTTTGATGGCTACTTCGCGCTCAAAGCGCGGGTCATAGGCTTTGAAAACCGAGGCCATGCCCCCGCGCCCCAGCTCCCCTTTGATCTCGTAGCGGCCGAACTTTTCAGTGGTCATGTCAGAAAGTATAGCACCTAAGTAAGGATAATAACAATTCTTCTCGGTTGAATTTTAAGGCACAACCGAGCATTATGACAAGTGTTAAAAATGTAAGTTTTAGGCGGTGCCAAACTGCCGGTCGCCGGCATCGCCCAGCCCGGGCACAATGTAGCCGCGCTCGTTCAGCCGTTCGTCAATGGCAGCCAGGTAGATCGGCACGTCGGGGTGGTGCTGCTGCATGTTTTCGATGCCCTGCGGTGCGCCGATGATGCCGACGAATTTGATCTTGGTGACGCCCCAGCGCTTGAGGATATCTACCGTGGCGACGGCGGATCCGCCGGTGGCAAGCATAGGGTCGAGCACCAGGCAAACCTGGACGGTGGGTTCGATGGGCAGCTTATTGTAGTATTCCACCGGCTTGAGGGTTTTTTCGTCGCGGTAGAGGCCGATGTGCCAAACTTCAGCCGAGGGCATCAAGGCCCAAACGCCTTCGACCATACCAAGACCGGCGCGCAGGATGGGCACTAAACCGATCTTGGCTTGCAGGGCCTGGCATTTGGCCAGGGCCAGGGGGGTTTGCACTTCAATGGGGCGCAGCTCAAGATCCAGGGTGGCTTCATAAGTCATCAGGGAGGCGATTTCTGGCACCAGCTCGCGGAACTTCTTGGGTTCGGTGTCCACATTGCGCAGCAGGGCCAGCTTATGGGCAACCAGGGGATGGGGAGAAGGAAAAACGTTGGACATAGGGCATCTGCTCCAGGTATAAGATTAGGGATATTATATTCCCGTTTGCTTTCAATGGGATATGTTTCGGTTATAATCATTCTATGACTGATGATACCCCAAAACGCCTGGTGAACCCCAACCCACAGCCCGATGATCGCCTGGACCAGACCTTGAGACCACAGACATTAAATGATCTCATTGGCCAGGATCGGGTAAAAGAAAACCTTTCGATCTTGATCGCCGCGGCGCGCCAGCGCGGCGACCCGCTGGATCATGTGTTGTTTTATGGGCCGCCCGGCCTGGGCAAGACCACGCTGGCGCATGTCTTGTCGAACGAGATGAGTGTCAACATCAAGGTCACCTCGGGCCCGGCGATCGAGCGCCCTGGCGACCTGGCAGCCATCTTGACCAACCTGCGGGCGGGGGATATTCTTTTTATTGATGAGGTTCACCGCCTGGGGCGGGCAGTGGAAGAGGTGTTATACCCGGCGATGGAGGACTTTGCCCTGGATATTGTGATTGGCAAGGGGCCTTCGGCGCGCTCCATCCGGCTAAAACTGCCGCACTTCACGGTCATTGGGGCCACCACGCGGCTGGCGCTGCTGACTGCGCCGCTGCGGGCGCGCTTTGGGGCGGTATATCACCTGGATTTCTACGAGCTGGAGCCCATGCGGGCCATTGTCCAGCGGGCGGCACGGGTGTTGGGGGTGGCAGCGGATGATGAAGGGGTGGATGAGATTGCCCGGCGTGGGCGGGGGACGCCGCGGGTGGCACTGCGTTTGCTGCGCAGGGTGCGCGATTTCGCCCAGGTGCGGGCAGATGGGGCCATCACGCGCGATGTGGCAAAAAATGCCCTGGACCTGTTGAATGTGGATCCGCTTGGCCTGGACGAGATGGACCGGCGGGTGCTGCTGACGGTGATTGAAAAGTACCGCGGCGGGCCTGTGGGGCTGAGCACGATCGCGGCTTCGATCAGCGAAGAGCCCGATACGATCATGGATGTGGTTGAGCCTTACCTGCTGCAGCTCGGGTTTTTGGAGCGCACCTCGCAGGGCCGCGTGGCGGCGGCGCGGGCTTATGAACACCTGGGTATCGCAATGCCCGCCGAAGAGCAGTCACGGTTGTTTTAGGTGGACGGCAAAATGCTTCTGATGGCCCGCGTGTTGATGGGGCTGGGCGTGCTGATCTTCTTGGTGGGCGGGGGATTGTACCTGGCTGGTAAGCTTAACCTACCCCTGGGGCACCTGCCGGGCGATATTCGGATTGAAGGCAGTCATTTTACCTGTATTTTTCCGCTGGCGACTTCGATCTTGCTTTCGGTGGTGCTGTCGCTGATCTTTGGCGTTTTGGTGAAGTTGTTGAACAAATGAAAACTGACGATTTCGATTACGATCTTCCGGTTGAGTGCATTGCTCAAACCCCGTTGGAGCCGCGCGATGCGGCGCGCCTGCTGGTGTTGGACCGGCAGCGTGGCAGCCTGGAGCACACCACCTTTGGAGAGGTGGGGCGGTATTTAAAGCCAGGTGACTTGTTGGTGTTGAACGAGACACGCGTGATTCCGGCGCGCCTGTTTGGACGCAAGCTGCCGGGCGGGGGGCGGGTGGAGCTGCTGCTGTTAAAGCGAGAGGATGAGCAGACCTGGCAGGCCTTGGCGGGCGGCAAGGGGCTGACCCCTGGCAGGCAGGTGCAGGTGGTTGACCGGGCCGGAGAAGCGCTGGCGCTGTGGGTTGAGATTGAGGCGGTGCTGGAAGGTCCCCTGCGGCGGGTGCGCTTCAGCGCGCCGCCGGAACCTTACCTGGCGCAGGCGGGGCATGTGCC
The DNA here is from genome assembly GCA_964633225.1 of uncultured Anaerolineaceae bacterium. Taxonomy (GTDB): domain Bacteria; phylum Chloroflexota; class Anaerolineae; order Anaerolineales; family UBA4823; genus JAKQIM01. The sequence continues at coordinate 11,085 of CAZWFQ010000067.1, read as the reverse complement.
GCTGCCGCCTTACATCCATGCCCCGTTGGCAGACCCTGAACGTTACCAGACGGTGTATGCGCGCCAGGCGGGTTCGGCCGCGGCGCCCACAGCAGGGTTGCATTTTACGCCGCGCCTGATGGATGCGCTGACCGCCCAGGGGATTGGGCGGGCTACCGTGACCCTGCATGTGGGCCTGGATACGTTTGCCCCGGTGACCGAAGACGATCCCCAGCAGCACGCCATCCATAGCGAGTGGTGCCAGGTGACAGCCGAGACGGTAGCTGCCATCCAGGCGGCGCGGCAGGCAGGCGGGCGAGTGATTGCCGTGGGCACCACCTCGGTGCGCACGCTGGAGACTTGTGCTGCGGCGGGCCAGGCGGCGCCTTACAGCGGCCCAACTGCGCTGTACATCCTGCCGGGCTACCCGTTTCGCCTGGTGGATGCCATGATCACCAACTTTCACCTGCCGCGTTCAACCCTGATCATGCTGGTGAGCGCATTTGCAGGACGAGAACGGATCCTGGATGCTTACGAGACAGCCAAGCGAGAAGGGTACCGGTTTTATTCATTTGGGGATGCGATGTTGATCTTGTGAGGATCGGGAATGACAGGGTTGCCGATGAATGAGCTTGTGCATTTGAATCAAACGCTGTTGGCTTGCCGCAAATGCCCCCGGCTGGTGGCCTGGCGCGAGCAGGTGGCACGCGAAAAACGGCGCGCCTACCGGGATTGTGATTATTGGGGCAAGCCGGTGCCAGGGTTTGGCGACCCGGGGGCACGCTTGCTGGCAGTAGGGCTGGCGCCGGGTGCGCATGGTTCGAACCGCACCGGACGCATGTTCACGGGAGATGCATCGGGTGACTTTTTGTATCCAGCCCTGCACCGGGCCGGGTTTGCCAACCAGCCGCTGACAATTGGCCTGGGCGATGGGCTGGCATTACAGGATCTTTTCATTTCGGCTGTCTGCCGCTGCGCGCCGCCAGACAACAAGCCTGCACCCGATGAAATTGCCAACTGCCTGCCTTACCTGGCGCAGGAGATGGCAATACTGACCAACGTGCAAGGGATCATTGCTTTGGGGAAGATCGCCTTTGACCAGGTGCTGCGCTTGTATAAGGGGCAGGGGTATTCAACCGGCAGGCTGGATTTTGCCCACGGGGCTTTTTATGAGCTGGGCCAGGGGCGGCCCTGGCTGCTGGCTTCGTACCACCCCAGCCGGCAGAATACCCAAACAGGCCGCCTGACGGCCGCGATGTTCGACCAGATCTGGCTGGGAGCCCGTTCCAGGTTAGCGTAGGGCAAACAGGACGGATGCCGGGCGCACGAAGATCATGGGGGTGCGCACGGTGCCCATGTTGGGAATAGCCGGGTTGGTGATCTCAGCATCGTAGATGGTGATGAAAGCTTCTTTGATGGTGGTGAGATGTAAGGCCATGTTGGTGCTGGCTGCCATGCGCATGTTGGCCTGGATGCGGAAGGAGCCCAGCATGGTGAGAATGGGTTCCATTTTGCGGTTGGGCTCGGTGACATCGTAATCCAGGTTTTCTTGGGCGGGCGGGACGGCATGGATGGCCAGGATTTGCGGAACGGAGATGAACATTTCAGGGACGGCCATCGTTTGGAGCGAGCTGCCTGCAAGAAGCAAGACCTGGGCTTTGTGCAGCCTGAGGTAGTCGATGGGGGAGGCGGCGCGCAGCCAGGTGGCGATGCGGATGGTCTGTTTGATGATCGTTTCGCCGCGCACGACCCCGTTTGGGATGTAGACCATGACTGGCAGTACTTTATCTTCGGGGCCTAACTGGTAGGATTGGGATTGAGGGGTGTCTGTCATACTGCCTCCTTAAATTGTGTCTACCCTGGATTATAATGGCAGTTAGCGAAAAACAGCAATTCATTGGAGACGAAAAATATGCGCGCTGTAGATATTATCATCAAAAAACGTGATCATCAGGAATTGACCCGCCAGGAGATCGAATTCTTTGTAAAGGGATATACGGTCGGTGAAATTCCCGATTACCAGGCTTCGGCCTGGGCGATGGCTGTGCTGTTGAACGGCATGACGCCACGCGAAACGACAGATCTGACCCTGGCGATGGCCCATTCTGGCGAGGTGCTGGACCTTTCGGGCGTGGTACCGATTGCGGTGGATAAGCACTCGACGGGCGGGGTGGGGGATAAGACCACGCTGGTGATTGCGCCTGCTGTTGCCGCTTGCGGGCTGCCGGTGGGGAAGATGTCGGGGCGAGGGCTGGGTTTCAGCGGCGGCACCCTGGACAAGCTGGAATCGATCCCCGGATACCGCTGCAACCTGAGCACAGCCGAATTCATTGAGCAACTGCGGACGATAGGAATTGTGGTCACCGGGCAAAGCGCCGACCTGGCGCCGGCGGATGGCAAGCTTTACGCGCTGCGCGATGTGACGGGCACGGTGCAGGCCTTGCCACTGATCGCCTCATCGGTGATGAGCAAGAAGATTGCTGCCGGTGCGCAGGCGATCTTGCTGGATGTGAAAGTTGGGCAGGGCGCTTTTATGAAGACGCTGGAAGATGGGCGTTTATTGGCCAAACTGATGGTGGAGATTGGGCACCTGGCGGGCCGGCGGGTGGCGGCTTTGCTATCGGATATGAACCAACCGTTGGGGCGGGCAGTGGGCAATGCGCTTGAGCTGCGTGAGGCGTTGGATACACTGCGCGGCAAGGGGCCAGAAGATTTCCGCGAGCACTGCCTGGTGGCGGCGGGCCATTTGCTGGTGTTGGGTGGCAAGGCTGCCGATGAAAAGCAGGGTTATGCGCTGGTGCAAAAGGCGATTGCGGACGATCGGGCTTTCGAGCTTTTCCGCCGCATGGTGGAGGCGCAGGGCGGCGATGTGCGCTGCCTGGATGAGCCCGATAAACTGCCGCATGCCAGCCTGGTGGAGGTGGTGCCCGCACCGCGCTCGGGCTACTTGAGCGGCCTCGATGCGCAGGTGGTGGGCGAGACGGCGGTGCTGTTGGGCGGGGGCCGGGCCCAGAAGGGCGATGCGATTGATTACGGCGTTGGCCTGGAGATTTTGCGCAAGGTGGGGGAGCGGGTGGAAAATGGCGAGCCGTTGTTCATTGTGCATGCCAACGATGCCGGAAAGGCGGCCGAAGCGCGCAAGCTGGTGCTGGCGGCGCACACGTGGAGCAATGAGCCGGTAGAACCGCTGCCGCTGTTCTACGGCTTAATCCAGTGAAACAGGAAGGGCATCGACCGCCTCGCTCAGCGAGGCGGTTTTGCCGCTTTCAATGGCGGCTGTTTCTTCGTCCGATGGCTGGGGGGCCAGTTCGGCAAGTAAGGCCTGGGCGGCCTGCTGTTCTTCAGCATAATTTTCAGGGAAATTCATGACCAACCCCAAGAGCTTAAGCGCAAGCAAGCGCTGGCCTTTGTGATGCAAGATGTGGGCGATCTCGGTCAGGGCGGGCAGGATCCAGCGGTGGGTATTGGCGTTGACCGCCTGTCGCAGGCTCTTCAGGTAACTGGTGTATGCATCCGCATCACAGCCCAGGGCAGCGTACACCTGGCCCTGGGAAAGATTGGCATAGGTAATGCCAAAGCTTTCGCCAATCTTGTTGAAGAGCTGAATGGCTTCTTTTAGCAGGTCGCGGGCTTTGGTGTAATCCCCGGTCTGCATCGCCATGCTGGCAAGGTCAGCCAGGCTGTATGCGACACTGCGCGGCTCTCCAATCTCACGTCCAACCTGAATGCTTTCTTCGAAGTAGCGGCAAGCTTGTGCCGGATTGCCGGTCATAGATTCAACGCTGCCCAGGTGGTTGAGGACATAGGCCAGGCGGGCCTGGGAGCCAGTTTTCTTGTGCATCTCGCAGGCTTCAATAAAGTAGGGGTGGGCATCGAGGGGATGGCCCTGGTCGCGGATGATCACGCCCAGGCGATCGAGGCAGCCAGCTACCTGGCTGGGGCTGCCAACCTGGCGGTAGATGTCAAGGGATTGCTGGGTGAGTTCGGCCGCTTGCGCATAGTCGCCAGAGGCCCAGTGGATCGTGCCGAGTTGGGATAGGGCGTCGGCACTGCTTTTTAAATCATTTTCCTGGCGAGCGCGCTGCAGGCATTCCTGTGCAAGTCTGCCGGTCTCAACATAGTCGCCGCGGAGCCAGGCCACGCGCGCCAGTTCAGATTGGGCCGGGGTGATATCGCCATGCTCGCCGTACTGGCGGGCAAGATCCAGGCTGCGTTCAGCGGCGGCTGATGCATCGTCCAATTGCCCCAGTTCGATGTAGTTTGCGGCCTGGTTGGCCAGCAGGCGCAGCAGCAGTTGGTAATGGCTGGGCAGCCAGGGCTGAGGCTGCTCTTCCAGTTTTTTGAGGGCGGTTTCAAAAGCCAGTAAGCCTTCTTGATACCAACCGCGCAGTGAGAAGAAAGTGTGCAGGCAGGCCTGAGATTGGGCAAGGATCTCGAACTGAGATTGATCGACAGCCCACTTCCAGGCAGCGCGCAGATCCTGGATGCGTTCGCCAATCTCGTTAACGGCCTGGATCTGATCTTGCCCCTGGATGCGCTCCAGGCGCTCTGCCAGGAAGGCGGCGTGATAATGACCGTGGCGCATCTGCACGCGAGACTCTTCATCGGGCAGGTCGCTCAGCTTTTCGGCAGCGTATTGGCGCAGCAAGCTGTGCATTTCATACAATTTGGCGTTGCTGCGGCGAATGAGCGATTTATCGAGCAGGGCGGTAAATAGTTGCAGGGAGGTCTGAGCCACTGCCTGGACGGCTTTCCAGTCAAAGGGCCCCTGGAAGACAGCCAGGCGGCAGAAAGCCTGGCGCTCGGGCTCGGTCAGCAGGTTCCAGGAATAATCGCAGACGGCGCGCATGCTGCGGTGCCGCTCGGGGTGGTCGCGCATGGTGGTGCTGAGGAGTTCGGAGCTGATTGTAAGCTGGTCGGCAATATCCTGGCAGGTGAAGACGCGCACCCAGGCCGAGGACAGCTCCAAGCCAAGGGGAATGCCCTCTACCAATTGGCAGATGCGGGTAATATGGATGCGATCTTCGGCGTTGGGTTCAAAAGTGGCGTCGGTGCGGCGGGCGTTCTGCAAGAATAACTTGACGGCGCTAAAATCTTCCCAACCGGCGGCCTGGTTGTCAGACGGGTAATGCAGGCCGGTAATCTCAATGATGGTTTCGGCGCGCAGATTCAGGCGCTCGCGAGAGGTGACGAGGATCTTGACCCTGGGTGCGGTTTGCAAAATCTCCGACACCAGCTCGGCGCCATCCAGGATGTGCTCAAAGTTATCCATTACCAGCAGGATTTGTTTTTCGCGCAGGTAATTGAGCAGTTGGATGCGGGGCACCTCGCGGGTGTGGAAGGAGTAGTGCAGGGCCTCGGCGATGGCTGGAACCAGGAATTCGCTGGAGTTGAGAGGGGCCAGGGCCACAAAATGAGCACCATGGCCGAAGTCATCCAGTACTTCGGCCGCGGCTTGCAGGGCCAGGCGGGTCTTGCCCATGCCGCCTGGCCCAACCAGGGTGAGCAAGCGGCAGGCAGGGTCGTCGAGGTGGGTGGTGACCTCGGCCAGCTCGGCTACGCGGCCCACGAAGGGGCTGGTTTGGGCGGGCAGGTTGTGGGGCTTGCCAGACAATGAGCGCAGGGCAGGGAATGTTTTGAGCGGCAGGTCGGGGTGTTTTAACTCAAAGACTTGCTGCGGTTCGCTCAGGTCTTTGAGCTGGTGCAGGCCGTGATCTAAAAGCTGGGCGCTGGAGGGCAGGGTGCAGCCTTGCACCACAGGCGGGGTGAGCAGGATCTGCCCGCCCCAGCCAACCGCCAGCAGGCGCACGGTGCGGTTGATCTCCAGGCCGTGGTAATCGTCGCCGCGCTGCTCCACCTGCCCGGCGTGCAGCACGGTGCGCAGGCGCAGCTCGCCGATTTCGCCCCAGGGTTGGTGAGAAACCTGCCGCTGGATCTCAAGGGCGCAGCCGATTGGGTCACCGCCTTCGAAGGCTGCGAAAACGCCATCGCCGGTGTTTTTGACCACGCGGCCGCCGTGTTGGGTGACCAACTGTTCCAAGAGGGCATCATGACGGCGCAAAGCAGCCAGCATTTCGGGGCCATGCTGCTCCATCAAACGGGTCGAACCTTCAATATCGGTAAAGAGAAATACAGTCATCTTATCCCAGTAACCTCAAGAGCTGGTGGGGTTGGTGGGCAAAGGCTTCTGGCTTTAAACGGCCCTGTGTGAGGGCGAGCAACGTATCGTTGAGCAAACGATTGACAGGGGTGGGGATGCCCAGTCCCTCGCCGGCGCGAACTATGGCGCCGTTGAGATAGTTTACCTCACTTTTGCCGCGTCCGCTGTGCAAATCAATATGGAAGGAGGGCATCTTGCCGCCGCGGCCACGCCCCACGCCGCGCTGCAAGAAAGGACGGGCCAGGAACGCTGGCAGGCGAACGCCCAATGCCAGCAGGCGCACGGGGGTACCGGGCAAGTCGACCAGGCGGATGCCTTGGGCAGCCATGACGCGCTGTGCTTCGCACAATTGGTCAATCTCTAGCTGGCAAAGGCCGGGATGGGCAAAGATCTCTGCGGGGGGCAGGTCTAGAATGGCCGAGGTGGCGTTGGCGGTGAGATTGGTGAACATTTTCGACCATTTCATATCAGCGGCGCGTGGATAGAGGCGGGCATTCAAGCCAGCCGCCGTAAGGATTTTGACCATGCGCTCAGAAAGGGGATGGCCTTTGGCCACGCCCATGCCGCGCAGGCGCTCAAGCACAATATCGCCGGCGGCGCGGCGGCCAACCGCACTGGTGACTGTGCCCGGGATGACCTTATCGAGGCCGATGACGGCTGCCAGGGCGGGCTCGTTATCGATGCCGTTCTGCAGGCACAAGAAGGAGGGCAGTTGGCTGAGGTGAGGGGCCAGGCTTTGCAGGGCGGCCTGGGTGTCATAGGATTTGAGAGCGAAGATGGCCACGTCAAAGGGCCAATGGGTCATGGCCTCTTCGATGGAGGCGCAGATCTTGGGCTGTGGGAGGTGGTGTTCTCCATCCGGCAGGCGCAAGCGCAGGCCGCGGGTGTTCAGCTCTTGGGCCACGGCGGGCTGTTCCAGAAAGATGACTTCTTGCCCATGCAGGGCCAGGCTGCCGCCGATGTAGGTGCCGATGGCGCCCGCACCAAAGACCAGCCAGCGCAAATCAGACCATGAGCTCATCGCTCTGCCTCTGGCAGGTGGGCGGTATCGTTGACCCCCAGCAAGGTCCAGCGGTGCTCTCCGGGGTGGTAGGTGAGGGTGGCAAAGGAGGTGTTTTGAAAGCGAAAGCGCGGCCCGATGAAATTGGCATGGGGGGTGATGCCCAGGATGGCGTAGAGGGCCATGTTGAGGATGGCGCCGTGAGCAACCACCAGGTACTGGCCTGGGGCATGGTCAAGCAGGCTTTGGATGGCCTGCCCGGCGCGCAGGTACAATTCCCACTGGCTTTCGCCAGTCTGGCCGATGGGCTGGTAAAGGTGAATGAAGGGTGGGCGAGAGGCTTTGGTGGTGTCGGGATGCAGGCCAGAAAGCAGTCCGTTATCGCGCTCCATCCAGTTTGAGTCGACCTCCACCGGCACACCCAGGCCTTGAGCGATGATCTCGGCAGTCTGGCGGGCGCGAGCCAAGGTGCTGGAGATGACGAGGTCAAAGCGGCGGCCTTCTTTTTGCCAGCGCTGCTGCAGCAAGTAGGCTTGCTCTTCACCGCGGGGTGAGAGTGGAAAATCGGCCTGGCCCTGGTGCAGGCCCTGGGCATTGCCCACCGACTGCCCATGGCGTAGGAGGGTGATGGTGTAGCAAGGGGGTAAAGGAGGAGATTGGAACATCATAGGGGTGATTGTACCGCACAGCCGCTGAGTGCGGCGAGTTGATTTCGTTACATTTCCGGAAGACGGAGGTCGCGGGCCAGCAAATCGGCGGCTGTTTCGCGGCGCTGGATGATGTGGGCGCGGCCGCCTGCCAGCCAGAGCACAGCAGGGCGTAGGGCGCCATTGTAGTTGGAGCCCAGGGCCAAATGGTAGGCCCCGCTGACGGGCACGGCGATGAACTCGCCGGGCTGAACCTGGGGCATGGGCAGGTCTTCGATCAGCACATCGCCGCTCTGGCAGTAAGGCCCAGCCAACCAGGCGGGGCTGCCGGGCTGGCGCAGGGGATCTTGCACAGGCAGGGCGGTGTAACGGGTGTGGTAGAGGGCGGGGCGGGGGTTATCGGCAATGCCGCCATCCAAGAGCAGCCAGCGGCGTTGGGGGGTGTGCTTGACAGCTCCCAGGCGGTAGACTGCCACGCCGGCCTGGGCTACCAGGCTGCGGCCCGGTTCAAGCTGGAGGCGCGGCAGGGGCAGGTCTCTTTGCTGGCAGCCCTGTGCCAGAGTTTGGGCGACGAGGGCCACGTAAGCGGCAATGGGAGGCTGGGGCAGGTCTTCTTCGTGATAGGGTACGCCCCAGCCACCGCCGGGCGAGAGTACAGCCGGATGCCAGCCGGTCTCGTCCCGGCAGGCGGCTGCCAGGTCCAGCGTGACCTGCAGGGCAGTGGCAAGCGGGGCGGGATCGCGGTACTGCGAGCCGAGGTGAAAATGCAGTCCCTCGAGGGGCAGGGCATGTTCCAGGCAAAAGCGCACGGCTTGCAGGGTTTCATCGGGGCTGAGGCCGAATTTGCTGTCGGATTTGGCCGTTTGCGCATAGGCATGGGTGTCAACGGCCAGGCCAGGGCGCAGGCGCAGCCAGAGGGCAGGCGGGGGGCTGCCTGGGGCGGCTGAGGCATACAGCGCGGCCAGGCGTTCTAGTTCAAGCAGGTTATCCACCACGATCACGGCGGCGCGCTGCAGGGCGGCTTGCAAATCGGCCAGGCTCTTGTTGACGCCGTGAACGAGGGTGCGGCAGGGCTCCAAAGCGGCCTGTTCTGCCAGGTACAGCTCGCTGGCGCCGGTGCAATCCAGCCACAGGCCCTGGCGTTGGACCCACTGGGCCATGGCCAGGCACAAGAAGGCCTTGCCGGCATAGGTGATGGCGCTGGGGCCGGGGTAATGCGCGGCCAGGGCCTGGCGGTAGCTGGCGAGGTGGGTTTCGATGGTGGCGGCATCGAAGAGATAGAGGGGCGTGCCATAGGTCTCAGCCAGGGCTTGCAGAGATAGGCCAGCAACGGCGATTTGGCCGTCCTCTTGGACGGTGGTTGTGACGGGGAAGAGGGCGAGGCGATCTTCGAGCGTGAGCATGGCGAGACTACGGGGCGGCGGATTGGCCCCAGCCGCGGGCACCCTGCAAGAAGGCTTTGCCGGGCTGCGGCTTTTTGCCTGCCGGTTGGAGCTCATCGAGCACGAGCAGCCCCTCGGCGGTGCAGAAGGCAGGCAGGCCCTGATAGACGATGGCTGTGCC
>CAZWFQ010000067.1:0-1636 GCA_964633225.1 uncultured Anaerolineaceae bacterium | reverse complement strand
GAAATCCAGCAGGCCGTCGGTTTTGTTGAGCATGGGGGCGTAAGTGGCCTGGGCTTCATCCTGTGCCTGGGGGGCGATTTGCCCACTCAGGTAAGGGGGCAGGGTCTCGATGAGCAGCGCGGCGCCCAGGATGGCCAATTTATCGCTGAGGGTGCCGGCGTTATCATCTGGCAGGATGGGGAGGGCGCGCTGGTTGAGCATGGGGCCGGTGTCGACGCCAGGGTCCATGCGCATGATGGTGACGCCGGTCTGGGGGTCGCCGTTGAGGATGGCGGCCTGGATGGGGGCGGCGCCGCGCCCGCGCGGCAGGAGGGAGGCGTGGACGTTGACACAGCCGTATTTGGGCAGATCGAGCACGGCAGGGCGCAGGATCTGACCGAAGGCGGCGACAATGATCAGGTCGGGGGCCCAGGCTTGCAGTTGGGTCAGGGCTTCGGGCTGGCGCAGGCGCGGCGGCTGGATGGTGGGCAGGCCCAATTCCTCTGCCAACCGTTTGATGGGCGGCGGGGTGAGGGCCCGACCGCGCCCGGCAGGACGATCGGGCTGGGTGACCACACCGACCACGGTGTAGTGCTGTACCAGGGCCTGCAGGGTAGGCAGAGCAAAATCGGGCGAACCCATGAAGACGACTTTGAGGTTCATGGCTTTATCTCAGCGCGGCGTGCCTGGAGTTTTTCCCAATCTTCATCTTTGACCAGGGTGATAACACGGTAGGATTCGGCATAGGTCATGCCCTGGTCTTTGGCAGTACCGGCGGCCCATTCTTTGATCATGGGAGCGGGGTCCCAGTCTTTAAGCTGACTCTTGTGGGCGCGCAGGGCGGCGATTTTGGTCTCGATGGTGTTGGTGATGTTAATGTAAGTGCTGCTGCCTTCCCAGGTGGAGGCGTATACTTTGCGCACCTTATGGGCCTTGAGCCCTTCTTGTTCGAGTTCTTGGAAGAGATGAGGCTGCCCGGCAGCCGGGAAGACGGCATCCAGGGCGGCCTGGGCGGCGGCGCGGTGATCGGGATGGTTGATGTAGTCGCCGCTGCCCCACAGGGCGATGGGGTCGCCGCACATCACCACCTCGGGGCGGTGCTGGCGGATGATGTGCACCAGCTTCTTGCGCAGCTCAAGGGTGGGCTGTAAGAGGCCATCGGGCTCGCGCAAGAAGGCCACTTCGGCGGCGCCGGCGATGCGGGCAGCTTCGCGCGATTCGGCTTCGCGGATCTGGGTGGCCTTTGCGCGCGTCATGCCGGGTTCGTCAATACCCACATCGCCGCTGGTGCACAGCGCGTAGACGACGCGTGCCCCGGCCTGGGCCCAAAGGGCCAGGGTGCCGACATTGGTGAATTCCAGGTCATCGGGATGAGCGGCAACCGCCAGGACGGATTGGGGGATGTAGAGAGAATCGGTCATAGGATATGGGAATGCACTTTCTATGTAAAGTAAACGGCCAGGCGGCTGGTTGCCAGGCCTGGCCGTTTTGCGGGAGTGGGGCGAGTGGGGGTCGAACCCACACAGTGTCTCCACCGGAGGATTTTAAGTCCTCTGCGTCTGCCTATTCCGCCATCGCCCCTCAGACCCCAATTAAACCACAAATCTTGAAAATTTGGGGAGGTGTCTTCCCCACATTTGGCACCCTAAACTCCCGC
>CAZWFQ010000066.1:0-18005 GCA_964633225.1 uncultured Anaerolineaceae bacterium | reverse complement strand
GAATCGGGGGTGGTGATGATGCTGAAGGCCACCATGGCCCGCGCCCGCCGGTGGATGGCCTGGATCAAGTCCAGGTCGCGCAGCACCAGCGGCGAGCGGCTGAGGATGAAGACCGGGAATCCCAGGTCGAGGCACACTTCTAGCATCTGGCGCGAGAGGCCGAACTTGCGCTCGGCGGGCTGGTAATCGCCGGTGAAGAGCACATCCAGGGGCAGGCGGGCCAGGGCCTTGCGCAAGAGCTGGGGGGCGTTCTCTTTGACCTTGATCAGGTGCGAGAAGGGATCGGCGGCAGCATCATAGGCGGGCAGCGGCGCGCCGGGGGTTTTGTGTGGAAAGTACTTTTGCTCGCGACAGTAGCAGAACTCGCAGCCGTGCTGGCAGCCCAGGTAGGGGCAGGCACTGTAGCGCGTCCAGAACCAATGGTCGGCGCGCGGGCCCTTGTTCAGAATGGTCTTGGGCTGGTAGGGCAAAAAATGGGTGCGAGGAGCCATTAATGCACTTGTTCAAGACTCAGCTCTGCCAGGCTGGTGGTCACCAGGTCGGCGGCCTTTGCCAATACCTCGGGCGGGTTGGTGTTGGCCACCGCCAGGCGGCGCATGCCGGCGCGGCGGGCGGCTTCGAGGCCGGGGAGCGAATCTTCAATCACCAGGCATTCCTGAGGGGTGACTTCCAGGCGGCGGGCGGCTTCTAAAAAGACATCTGGATTGGGCTTGCCGGGGATGTGGAAGCCCGATACCAGGGCCTTGAAGTAAGGACGGATCTCCAGGGCATCTACCAGGATTTCGATGTTAAGCGGCGGGGCCGAAGAAGCCACAGCCTGGCGCAGGCCTTGCTGCAGGGCGGCTTCCAGCCATTCCCGTACGCCCGGAAAGCTGCGCACCAGGCCCGGTGCGGCCTGCTGGAAGGCGCTCTCTTTTTGATCGGTGACCAGGGCCACAAATTCTGGCTCGGCCGGGCGGCCCAGCACGGTAGCTACCAGGTCTTTGTTGTTCATGCCAAAGGCTTGCCGGTACAACTGGCGGCTGAAGGGCAGCTTGTGTTCGGTAAAGGCGGCCGACCAGGTCTGGTAATGCAGCTCAAGGGTGTCGGCCAGCACGCCGTCGAGGTCCCATAAGATGGCTTTCAGAGTCATGCAGCGATTGTACCACCGACCTGCCGGGACGCAGGCCCGGCGCAGAAATCTGACAGCACATGCCCCAAATGTCTTATATGCATATGAAATATTTGGCGCGATAATAGAAATGCGAGGGGAGGGGGATCGACGATTGGTGCCTGGCATTTTATGACCGGTGATCGGTAATGTGACTGGTTTCTAAAATGGTTGCGCAGCGGGTGTACGAAGCCCGTGTTTGTTATCCGTAAAAACAATTGACTGTTTTTACGGCACTCTGCTGGCACAAAAAGGAGATCGATCCATCATGAACCGCAAAATTATCCTACGCATTACCCTGGCTTTGATGATCATCGTGCTGGGCGCTGGCCTGGCCCAGGCGGCCCAGCCCCAGGCCGTTGATGACCTGGGAACCCGCATGCTGCCCTGGTTCGAAAGCTATGTGGAAAAGGGCTCGGATACATACCTGGGCGGGCATGCTTCGATGGCTGTCCGCTACAATGGTGTCAAGTACATCGCCTATTATGACAGCACCAATAAGGACCTGCGTTTCGCAAAATACGTGGGCACGGGCGGCAACTGCGGCACCGCCAACCGCTGGTCGTGTGAGACGGTCGATTCAACTGGCGATGTGGGGCAGTATGCTTCGCTGGCGATGGCTTCTCCATCGATGTTTTTGGGAGGAACACGCTACGGCATCAGCTACTACGATGCCACCAACCACGCCCTCAAGTATGCCTATTACTTTTGTACCAATTCCATTCCAGTGAACTGCTCCTGGAAGATCGAGACGATCCAGAGTTCGTCGATTGCAATGACCTATTACGGCACTTATACTGACCTGGCTTACAACGAAGATAATTCGCCCATCATCGGTTATCGCAATTCAACTGTCCAACTGACCTTCCCTTCGAAAACGATGGGCACACTGCGGTATGCCTACCGGAAAACGGGCGGCAACTGCGGCGTGGGCGACGCGGCGGGGGATTGGGAGTGTGAGACGATCGACTACGGCGAAGGCTTTGGCCAGTATCTCTCGATGGACCTGGATACAAATGGCATGCCGCGCTTTACCTATTATGATAGCAAAACAGATGCCCTGCGCTATGCCCGGTACCAGGGCATCTTCAGCAGCGGCTGCACCAACCAGACGGATGGGGGCTGGACTTGCTACGTCCTTGATCAAAGCGGCGGTAAGTACTCCTCTTACAGCTTCCAGGACGACAGTCCAAATGATGAGGAGGTGGCTTATTACGACTCTGCCAGCGGCCAACTGCGGTATGCCATCTATGTGGGCTACGGCAGCTCGACCGCCAACTGTGGCTGGGATGCCGATGATGCCCAGTATATCTGGCACTGTTATGATATGGCTGAGATGGGTGCGGGCCTGACATATGCTGATGTATCCCTGACCCTGGATGGCGACAATAACCCGCTTATCGCTTACACCAACGCCACCGACGATCAAGGCCCTGCCACGATCGATATTGCCCGCCCCAATTCTGCGATTGGCCTGCTGGTCGGCAACTGCGGCCCATCTGGCGGCCTCTTTGATACCTGGACGTGCGAGTCGATTGGTTTCGGGGGGGCCTATCTTTCGGAGGGCTCTTTCATCTCGGCGGCTACCAATCCGGTCAATGGGCTGGTGAGCATTGCCTACGATGAAGATGACAGCTATTACTTAGAAAGCCATCTCAAGATCGTCGAGCAGTTGTATGCCATCTACCTGCCCATAACAATGAAGAAGTAGCCGCCTGATGGCGTCTCCTTTTCTGCCGCCTGACCGCCTGCTGTACTGGGTCCAGCCCAGGGTGCTTGAACGGCGCTATGTGTTTTAAGGGGAGGTGCTATGGAATCGATCTACAACTACCTGGATGTACCCCTTTACTGGGTCCAACCGGCTGCTTTTGAGCGCCGCTTTGTGCTGCACAGCGGCGAGTACGAGTTCGCCTGGCTAGAATTTCGCAGCGCCTGGGGCAGCCTGGCCCAGGCAGAATGCGCCCAGGGGCGTTGGAGCTTCAAGCGGGTGGGATTCCTCAACCCGCGTGTCACCGTGCGCCTGCCGGATTCGGAGAGCGATCTGGGGCTCTATACCCCGCGCTGGACGGGCACCCAGGGCCGCCTGGAATTGGCAACCGGGCATGCCTATGCCTGGCAGGCGGCCAACTTCTGGGCCAACCAATTTTGCTGGCGGCACCCATCGGGCGATGACCTGGTGCTCTTCAGCCCTGGTTCTGAAGAACAGAAACTCTCGAACCTGTTCAAGCAGCAGGCCCGGGTGACCTTTGCTTCTGCGGCCCAAAACCTGGGGGATCTGCCCCTGCTGGTTTTGTTGGGTTGGTACTTGATGATCTTACATCAAGAAGACGCCACAGCCGCGGCAGCCGCCACGGCCGCGGCCACCTGACCCTGGGCGGGCAATTGGACAGTTTTTGATAGCCCCCAGCGGCTAGACTTATCCTGAAATCGTACCAATTCTACGATTCAAGGATGGTCTATGCTCAAGGTATGGGAAACTCCTGAAAGCTTGAGAACCTTTTTTGGCGACCTGGCGGAAAAATACCCCGCCGAGCCGCGCTGGCGTGACGGCGCCGAAATCGCCCAACGCTGGATCTACTTGATGGAACGGCAGGCTTATATCCGGCCTGAAGAAGTCTCTGCCCTGTTAGAGATGGTGGCTTGCGGCACCCGCTCGGGCAGCGCCTGGAACGACCTGGCGCACCATATCTTCGCCTGGGTGCGCACCCTGCCGCCGCTTTTGCAGGCCCCGGCTTTGTGCGCCTATTTTTCCAACCTGGCGGCCAGGCAGCCTGCCTCAGAGGTCGCCCTGCGCGGCTGGGAGACGGCTGCCGAGTGGCTGCGGCTGGTACAAATTGGACCTGCTCCGGCTGGAGAAGCCAGGGCTTTGTTGTCGGCTGCCTCGCCGTACATTTGTACTTCAGATGCCTGGTTCTACCTGGGCCAGATGATTGAGGCCTGGACCCACCAACAATTTACTGTTGTTTATTCTTAATTACCGAGGAGACTGGTTGAAATGAATGCTACCCAAACCCTGATGAACGAACACCAGGTGATCTTGCGTGTGATCAATGCCCTGGAACATGTCGCCCGCAGCCTGGATGAAGGCCAGGCCGTGCGTCCGGGCTTTTTCTTGGATGCGGCTGATTTTATCAAAGGCTTTGCCGATGGTTGTCATCATCACAAAGAAGAAGGCGTGCTGTTTGTGGCCATGCAGAAGAACGGCCTGCCCGTGCAGGGCGGGCCGCTGGGTGTGATGCTGGCTGAGCACGAACAAGGCCGCATCCTCACCCGCGGCATGCGCCAGGCTGCCGAGCTGCTGCAAAACGGGCAGGCCGGCGCTGCCCCTGATGTGGTCAGCAATGCCCTGCGCTACGCGGCCTTGCTGCGCCAGCACATTGCCAAAGAAGACAATGTGCTCTTCCCCATGGCTGACCGCGTGATCCCTGCCGACCAGCACGAGCAGGTGGAGCAGGGCTTCGAGCAGGTTGAGCACGAAGAAACCGGCGCCGGTGTGCATGAGAAATACCTGGCCCTGGCCGAGAAGCTGGAACAAGAAGCCAGCTTGCTTTAAGCTTTGGTTTTAGAATTCCCAAAAACGAGTGTGGGATGCTGCCCTGGCAGTGCCTCACACTCGTTTTTGGATGGGCATAGGGGGATGGGCTATGTTTGGGTATAATAAGCACTAATGCCCGTTAAATCGTCAATTTCTCGGCTGGGGGCTTCTCCCATGCCGCCGCCTGTGCGCCGGCGTTGGCTGAACCTGGCTGCGTTGGTTTTGCCGTTGTTAATCCTGGCGGCGCATGGATTGGTTCGTTTTGGCGGCGTATCGCAAGATTTGTACCAATTCATCAATCGTTTCTTCCTGCCGGTGGCGACTGTGTTGGCGGTCATCAGCATGTTATGGGCTGCCCGCCAACTGGTGGATAAAGAGCAGTACCAGCAGGCCCTGACCAGCGGCGAGCAGCGCCTGGTGCAGTTTTTGGATGCCATGCCTGGCGGGGTGTTGGTGGTGGATGCCAAGGGCAGCCTGATCTATGCCAATCAAAATGCCCAGGTCATCTTAGGGCCTGATCTGCTGGCAGAATGCCAGGACGTGGGCGTCTTGGCCTGTGGGGCATTCTTCTTGACCGGCACCGGCCAGCCTTACCCGCTGGAACGTTTCCCAATCCGGCGCGCCCTGGCGGGCGATGCCATGGTGGTGGATGATGTTGAGGTGCGCCGCGGCGGGCAGGTCTTGCGCTTTGAACTGCGCGCCTCGCCGGTGCGCGAGCCAGATGGCAGCCTGGCCTACGTGATCGCAGACTTCTTGGACATCTCGGCCCGCTATGCCATGCAGCAAGACCTGTACCACCAAAAGGATGTCTTCGAAAAACTAGTGGGGGTGGCGCGCATGACTGCCGCCACGCACTCGCTGGAACCTGCCCTGCGCAACGCCCTGGAAGTCTCTATCAACATTACCGCTGCCGAGCGCGGCAGCCTGTTCTTGGTGGAGCCAGATGGCATTGTGCTGCACAGCCTGCTCTCGCGCAGCCAGCCCATGCGCCTTGAGTATCGCGGCTCGGGGGCAGTGATGATGGAAAAAGGCCTGGCAGGTTGGGTGTACCGCAACCGGCAGCCGGCCATGCTGCCAGATGTGACCCAGGATGCGCGCTGGCTGGCAATGCCCACCGAGCATGTCATTCACTCGGCTTTGTTGGTGCCCATCTTGTTGGATGGCGAGTCTTTGGGTGTGTTAAGCGTCTTCCATTCGCAGGTCAATTACTTTACCACCGACCACCTTGATTTCATCCAGGCGGCGGCCGACCAGATGGCGCTGGCCCTGCGCAACAAGCAGATCTACGAAGCCGAGCAGAAGCTGGCCGATGAGCTGGCCAACGCCAAAGAGGTGGCAGATGCCGCCTACCGGGCCAAGAGCATGTTCCTGGCCAAGGTCAGCCATGAGCTGCGCACCCCCCTGACCATTATCCTGGGTTACAGCGATATGCTGCAAGAATATGCCCAGGCCGCCAGCCTGGAGGCGCTGAAAGACCCCGTCTCGAAGATCCAGGGGGCCGCCAACCGGCTGCATACCCTGATCAGCGATATCCTGGACTTTTCAGAGATTGAAGCCGGGCGGCTGGCCGTTGCCCCCTGCCAGTTTGAGGTGAGTGAGCTGGTGGAACAAGTGGCAGAGGGCTGCCGTTTGATGGCGGCTAAAAATGACAACACTTTCCAGGTTGAGCAGGGCACGAACCTGGGCACGATGGTCAGCGATCCACAGCGCGTTCGCCAGGTGTTGGATAACCTGCTGGAGAATGCCTTCAAGTTCACCCACCAGGGCCAGGTCAGGCTGGTGGTGCAGCGCCAATCTGGCCCGGCGGGCGATTGGATGGTATTTGAGATCCACGATACGGGCATTGGCATGAGCGCCGAGCAGTTGATGCAACTCTTCCAGGCTTTTAACCAGGTGGATTCTTCGACCAAGCGCAAGTATGGCGGCACCGGCCTGGGGCTGGCCATCAGCCGCCAACTGGCGCGCATGTTGGGCGGCGACATCATCGCCGTCAGTGAGCCAAACCGCGGTTCGCAGTTCACGCTGCGCCTGCCGTGTAATTCGGGATTGGGATAAGCAAGGGAGGTACGGTTGGCAACAGACTCTGAAAAAAGTACGATCTTGGTGGTGGATGATACCGATGACGTGCGTGATCTGCTGCGCATGCAGTTAGAATTTCAGGGTCACCAGGTGTTGGAGGCGCATAATGGCCGCCAGGCCATTGAGATGCTGCGCCAGCAGCCCTTCGACCTGATGCTCTTGGACATCATGATGCCTGAAATGAACGGCTATGACGTGCTGGAGCAGATGCGCACCGAGCCAGGTTTGCAGCGTGTGCCGGTGGTGGTGATCTCGGCAGTGCAAGACCTGGAAAGCGTGGTGCGCTGTATTGAGTTGGGCGCCGCCGATTACCTGCCCAAGCCCTTTAAGACCACCCTGCTGCGCGCCCGCGTGGGGGCGCTGTTGGAGCAGAAGCACCTGCGCGACCGTGAGCAGGCTTACCTGCGCATGATCGAAGATGAGCGTGCCAAATCTGAACAGCTCTTGCTCAATGTGCTGCCGGCCCCCATTGCCCAGCGGCTCAAGGCGGGCGAGACCGTCATCGCCGATAGCTGCCCTGACGCCAGCGTGCTGTTTGCAGACCTGGTGGGCTTTACCGATTTTGCCGGGCGGGCCAGCGCGGCGGAGGTGGTCAATACGCTGAACGGTATTTTCATGACCTTTGACGAACTGGTTGAAAAATACGGCCTGGAAAAGGTGAAGACCACCGGCGACGCCTACATGGTGGTGGGCGGCTTGAACCTGCCGCGCCCTGACCATGCCGAAGCCATGGCCGACCTGGCCCTGGCGATGTGCGCCTCGGCCGACAGCTTCCAGCGTTCAAACCAACTGCCGGTTGCAATCCGCATTGGCATCAACGCCGGGCCGGTGGTGGCAGGCGTGATTGGTAAGAAGAAATTCATTTATGACCTGTGGGGCGATACGGTCAACGTGGCCAGCCGCATGGAGGCCCAGGGCTTGTCTGGTGCGGTCCAGGTGCCAGAGGTGCTTTACCAGCGCTTGAACGCCGGCTTTGAGTTCCGCCAGCGCGGCCGGATTGAGGTGAAAGGCAAGGGGGAGATGCAGACGTATATGTTGGTGGGCCGCAAAACTTAGCCCCAGGCGCGCCGGCTGGGTGCGTTAGTGCATGGTGCGGTCCATCACCGCGTGCAGCCCATCCACGATCATCAGCCCAGCCACCGCCCAGATGAGCACGGCGCGCTCGTGGGGGAAGGTGAAGGCCGGGATGGGCAAGAAGTACGTCAGCGCCCAATAGACCAGGCCAGGGATGGCGAATAAATAGATCAGCCGCAAGACGGTGCCCAGCACGGGCATGTGGCTGAGCCAGTGGCGGTGGTAGGGCACCAGGCGCGAGTAAGGCATCCAGTAGTAGCGCCAGAGGACGCTCCACAAGAAACCGGCCGAACGCCGCACCAGCGCGTGCGAGCGGGTATCGTGGCGCATGTCCAGGTCGGGGTTGACCAGCAGGCCGGTCATGCAGCCGGCCACAAAGGCCATGCCGTGCAGCACCGGCTGGCCGCCTAAAACCACCATCATGGGGCCGCCGACCCCGGCGGTGATGGTGGTTGCCAAAGCATGGATCTTTCCTGAGGGCATGGGCTAATTATACCGGAATAAAGCGGGCGGGATGGGTGCGAATGCACCGCATCTCGGCCGCTTTTTGAACCCTTTTATCCGGCGGGGATGGTGATGGTGAAGACAGAGCCCTGCCCGGGGCTGCTGGCGGCGGTGATGGCGCCGCCGTGTGCCTCGACGATTGAGCGGGCAATCGCCAGCCCCAGGCCCGATTCGTTCTCGCTCTGGCGGGCAGAGTCACCGCGATAAAAACGGTCAAAGATGTGTGGCAGGTCTTGCGGGTCAATCCCGGCGCCGCTGTCGCGCACCTGCACCTGGACGGCAGCCGGGCGCCCCTGGCTGGCTGCCAGCACTGTGGCTGCCAGGTCAATTGTGCCGCCGGGGGGGGTGTAGCGGAAGGCGTTGCTGACCAGGTTGTCGAAGACCTGGGCCATGCGTTCCACGTCTACATTGATAGAAGGCAGGTGGGGGGCAGTCTGCACGTTCAGGGTCACGCTGCGCTGTTGGGCTGTGACGGCATGGCGAGCGGCTACGCGTTCGAGCAGCACCTGGGCAGAGATATCCTGCCGCGCCAGGGGCAGCTCGCCCGCATCGGCCAGCGAGAGCAGGCGCAGGTCTTCAACCAGGCGGCTGAGGTGCAGGGTCTCTTGGTGCAAGATGGCATATACTTCAGGGCTGCCGGGCAGCTTGCCATCGCTGAGCGCTTCGGCATAGCCCGAGAGCACGCTGAGCGGCGAGCGCAGGTCGTGGGCAATATCGGCAGTCATCTGGCGGCGGGCCTGGGTGGCGCGCTCCAGGTCGCTGCTCATCTGGTTGAACGAGGCTGCCAGCTCACCCAGCTCGTCGCGCGAGCGCACCTGCACCTGCTGGCCCAACTGGCCGCGGGCAAGGGCCTGGGTGGCCTCGGTCAGCTCGCGCAGCGAGCGTGTCATGCCGAAGGCCAGGAAGCCGCCCAGGGCAAAGGCCAGCAAGATGGCGATCAGCGCGCTGAGCAGGGCGGCCCGGTTGATATTGGTCAAGAAGAGCGACTCCAGCCGGTTTGGCACCCACTCGCGCACATCTGATAAGACCAGCCAGCCAACCGTTTGCCCATCCACCACCAATGCAATGGCTTGTTCGAGATCATGCTCGCTCAATTGGCGCTCTGTTTGGCTCTGCTGGGTGCTGGCAATGACCATCTGGTTGGCGTCGGCCAGGGTAAAGCGCTCCCAGTTGCGGCGGAAGTCGCCGTCTTCACCTGGGAATTGGGCCGGGCTGTTGAGGAAAGCCAGCAAGTTGATCCCCACCCCTCTCCAACTGCCGTTGGCCTGGTAATAGGTCAGCAGGTTGTCCACCAGGGCCTGCTGGTCGCGGTCTAAGACGAAGCGGTTGAAAGCCAGGCGGGTGCGCTGTTGGATGACCGCCGCCACCAGGATGGAGCCGGTAAGGCCGACGAGCAAGAAAGCCAGGGTGAGTTTTGCAGCCAGAGAACGCATGGAAAGGCCTCGCTTGGGTCAATCGTGGGCTGAGAAGCGGTAGCCCGAGCCGTAGACGGTTTCGATATAACGCGGCTTAGACGGGTCCGGCTCGATCTTGGTGCGCAGGTTACGGATATGCACGTCGATGGTGCGCTCGTAGCCCTCGTAGGCGCTGCCTTGCAGGCGGTCGAGCAGCTCAAGGCGCGAGAAGACCCGCCCCGGAGCGCCCATCAGGGTGGCCAGCAGGTCAAACTCTGAGGGGGTCAGCTCCACTGGCTGGCCGGCAGCGCTGGCACTGCGTCCGTCCAGGTCCACCTGGATCTGCCCGGCGCGCAGCACGGCTTGCCCGCTGCTGTGCTTCTCCATCCGGCGCAAGACGGCCCGCACGCGGGCGGTGAGCTCGCGCGGGCTGAAGGGCTTGGTGACGTAATCGTCGGCGCCCAGCTCTAAGCCCAGCACCTTGTCGTTTTCGTCCAGCCGGGCGGTGAGGAGGATGACCGGGGTTTCAGCTTCACGGCTGTAGACGCGCATGAAGTCGTAGCCGCCCATCTCGGGCATCATCAAGTCCAGGATGATCAGATCGGGCTTCTCGTGGCGCGCCATGTGGAGCGCCTCCTGACCGTTGGAGGCGGTCAGGACGCTGAAGCCTTCTTGGGTTAAATACGAATTGAGCAGGGTGCGCAGCTCGGGTTTGTCATCCACCACCAGGATCTTCTTGGCCATACGTTGTTTCCTTACCCTGATTCTATCATTGGACCGTGCAGCGGGGGGCGGGGATTGGTATCTCTCTGCTAAAAACTTGCGTGGGGGGCGGTGTCCAGCCGCCCCCCACAAACCAAGCGGAGGAGAAGAAGTTACGGGGTTGTGGTGGGTGCGTCGCGGTCGATGCGATCGGGGTCGCCGCCATGCCCACCGCCGTGCCCGCCGGGGCCGCCGTGCCCGCCGCCGAAGTCGAAGATCGAGTGGCCGGCCTGGGCCGCCAGCAGCAGGTCAGCCTGCTCTTGGGTGATCACGCCGTTGGTCACGGCCTGCTGGAGGGCAGCTTCAAAAGCGCTCTGCAGGCTGGATTGGAAGGCGCCGTCGGCAGCCAGGGCGCGCCGCGCCAGCATCAGGTCGGCCTGCTCTTGGGTCATCTCGCCATCGGCCACGGCCTGGGCAAGCTGGGTATCCAGGGCTTCCAGATGGGCAGCTTGCAGTTCTTCGCTGCTGATGCCCAGGGCTTCAGCCAGGGCGGCCTGGTAGTCCACGCCGTTCTCGCTCAGCCAGGCGCCCATCATCCGCTGGGGCAGGGGGCGCTCGTTGGTGCCCATCGCGTCGGCTTGAGCCTGGGTGATGATGCCGTCTTCGATGGCCTGGGCCAAGACGGCGGCGCGGGCTTCTTCACGCGCTGCGCTGAGCTCGTCTACGCTGATGCCCAGGGCGGCAGCCAGGTTCTCGTCGTTGGCGCCGTCGCGCAGCCCATCGCCGGGACCCCGCCCGCCCGCAAACATCCCGGGGTTGGTGGGGGTCGACTCGGCTGCGCTGGCTGAACTGTAGGCCACGGCTCCAAAGGCAACGGCCATCGTCACTGCGGCGATGATGATGATAATAATGGTGCTTTTGAGATTCATTGGTTTTCTCCTTGTTTTCGATGTTCTTTTTGCGGCGCAGTTGCCCTGCGCTCTTGAATATAGGATAACAAGGAGTTGTTTAGAAATTGTTAAGCAGTGATTTTGAAAAGATGTGGATTATTGATCTCTACATGTGTTCTAAGACCGCCGCAGCCTGGGCCGGGCCGTCTTCGGCGCGGATCTTATCCCCCAGCTCGGCGGCGCGCTGGCGCATGCCTGGGTCGCTGACGGCGGTGGTGATGGCCTGGGCCAGCTTCTCAGCCGTCAGGCGCTTGGAGGGGATGGGCGGCAGGCCCACGCCCAGCCTGGCGCAGCGCCAGCCCCAAAAAACCTGGTCGAGCGAGATGAAGGGTACGCTGATGGTGGGCTTGCCGGCGCGCAGGCCGGCGGCGGTGGTGCCGGCGCCGCCGTGGTGCACCACGGCCGAAACCTGGGGAAAGAGCCAACTGTGCGGCACCGCATCGGCCATGTAGACCGAGGCGGGCAGGTCGGCCTGGGTTAGCCCACCCCAGCCCGAGAGCAAGATGCCGCGCTGCCCAGAGATGCGCAGCGCCTCTAGCACCAGGCGGGTGGCGGCCTGGGGATTGTTGTGGCTCATGCTGCCAAAGCCGATGCTTACCGGCGGCGGCCCGGCCTGCAAGAAATCTGCCAGCGCGGCCGGGGGCTGCCAACCGGGGGCAGGGTCCAGGAACCAGTAGCCGGTGAGGTGGTGGTGGGCGGGCCAATCGGCGGGGCGCGGGACCACATGCGGGCTGAAGCCGTTCAACACCGGCCAGGTGCGATCCATGAAGTAGGCCAGGGGGCCATCGCGCGGCGCGGCCGGGGGCAGGCCCAGCACACTGCGCCGCGCCAGGTTGATGGAAGCGCGCTGCATGGGCCATGCCAGCCACTGCCAGCCGATGACGTGCGAGGGGCGGTTGAGCCGCCCGCCCAACCAGGCCCCCAGGCGGGGGAAAGAGACAGCCGGGAAGGCATGCGTGGGCGTGAAGGGCACCAGCCAGGCCTGGATAAAGGGCAGGCCGAGCTTTTCGGCCACCGGTTGGCCCACTACCAGCCCGCCAAAGCCGCCCGCCACCACATCGGCCCCCTGGCAGGCTGCCAGGCCGTCGCGCATCCACTGCTCGTTCAAGACCACCAGCTTCTTCTTCACCAGCGAGAGCTGGGCCAGGGGGTTGTTCTTGGCCAGGGCGCTGCCCACCTCCTGGCTGCGCATCAGGGCTTCCATATCGCCGTGCAGGGGGTAGAAGGCCAGGCCGTGCTCTGCCACCAGCGGGGCGAAGTTTTGATGGGTGACCACGCACACGGCGTGCCCGGCGGCTTGCAGGCCCTTACCCAGGGCCACGTAAGGGCGCACGTCACCTTGAGAACCAGGGGCAATAAGGGTAATGCGCATGGCGCTAGACGCTCCTTCTCGGTTTGCTTAGATTTTTACCCGCGCCAGCTCGCTGAGCGGCTTGCGCGGGCGGGCGGCGGGGGCCTCATTGGGGTAGCCGAGGGATACGGCGGCGATCATCTGGCCTTTTTCTCCCAGCCAGGCGCCCAGCTCTTTGTAGGCGCGGAACACATCGCAGATCCACAGCGAGCCCAGGCCCAGCTCGGTGGCAGCCAGGAGCATGTTCTGGATGGCCGCGCCCACCGATTGGGTATCCACCAGCTCAGAAAAGTTCTGGTCGATGGAATGCGCCAGCCAGGGGTGCAGGCCATCGGGGTTGAAGATGAAGACCGTCACCGGGGCATGTTCCATCACGTGGGTGGTCCACTCGCTGCTGCCGGGGTCTTCGCCTTTGGCCACGGCGCGGTTGATGGCCTCGGTCATGATGCGGATCATCTCGGGACGCTGGTCTTCTTTGACGACCACAAAGCGCCACGGCTGGCGGTTCTTGCCAGAGGGGGCCTGGGTGGCGGCGGTGAGCACCTGGGTGAGCAGGGCTTCGGGGATGGGATCGGGCTTGAACTTGCGGATGCTGCGCCGGGCAGCAATGACTTCAAAGGTGTTCATGGAACCTCCTGTAAGGTATGAAGACTATTATATGCCGGTTTTGGCTGGCTGAAGCAGTCTTTACTTGCCGCGCTGCTTCTATGCTATACTTGAATTGCTTAATCAGCCGGCCTGCACCTGGCAGACGGCGCAGCGGGGTGCCGCGGCGGCCTTCGCAAGGATTGATAAATGCTTGAAAACTTACCTCTAAAAACGAAAGCAAATGCGTTCATCTCGAAATGGGGCATCAGCCTCCTGGCTGTGCTTGGGGGCGGGGCGATGGTGCTGCTGGGGGCCGAGCTGCTTGGGTGCCTGGCGGCGGGGATTGGCATCGGTTGGGGATTGAAAACCTGGCGGGTGCAGCGAACCCTCACCCAGCCGCTGGAGCAGCTTACGGCCCTGGGTGAAGCAACCCTGGTTCAAGACAGCCTGGCTTTCACGGATGCCCTGGTTGCCCTGGCCCAGGGCGACCTGACGGCCCGGGTGAAGCTCTCTTCGCAGCCGGTTTCGTTATCTGGGGCCCGCGAGCTGAAGCACTTAAAAGACCTGTTCAACAGAATCAACACCTCCCTGCAAGAAAGCGCCCACCAATTCAACGCCGTAACGGATGAGCCCTGCCAACGGTTGTTCTATGTGGGGTCAGATGCTTACCTGGAAGGACGCACCTGTGGTGAGATCATGGGCCAGGCCCTCGGAGGGCAAGGCGATGTCGTCATCATCCTTGGCTTTGCTACGCAGGCCTCGCAAGAAATAAGGCGTAAGGGTTTTGAAAGCTTGCTGCGGGAAAAGTATGCCGGCATCCACATCCTGGATCGGTTAGAGTCCCAGGGCAAGGCAGACGTGGCTTATGCCATGACAAAGGATTGGCTGGCCAGGGGCAAGATCCCGCATGGTATTTATATTACCGATGGCGGCGTTCCGGCGGGTGTTGCCCGAGCGGTGGTGGAGGCCAGTTTGGCCGGTAAGGTTAAGCTGGTCAGCCATGACCTGGTAAATGAAACCATGCAGTATGTGTCGAAGGGTGTTATCCACGCCACCCTCGGCCAGGATCCGTTTGCCCAGGGGCATGATACCGTGGTGCATCTTTTCAACTACCTGGTCTCCGGCTGGCGTCCGGCGACGCCGCGCTTGTTAACCGCGCCGCAGGTGGTGACGGCAGAAAATTACAGGCAGTTCTGGAAAGCCGGAGAGGGCACGATTGAGTCGCAGGCTAACCAGGAGCGGCGAGCGAAACCTATCCGGCCTTCACCCCGCCCACTACGCATTGCAGTGGTGGGGCGAGAAGAAAGCGACTTTTGGATGCCGGTGAAGGCGGGGGCGCTGGCGGCTGCTCAAACCTTGCGCGCCTACAATGCCAGCGTAGATTGGGTTGTCCCAGAGGCCGATCAAGCGTTTGATATCGACATCCGCGGGCCATACCTGGAAAAACTGGTTGAACAGGGATACCAGGCCATTGCGCTGGATATTCCTCAGCAACGCCTGGTGCCTTATATCAACCGGGCGGCAGCCAGGGGCATCTCTGTTGCGACCTTTAACGGAGAGCCAAGCAGCCTGCGGGCGCTGATCAGCCTGCTCGACAACCGGGCAAAGGTTCTGCTTTCGGTCAGCCAAGACCTGGCCGATTCGGCTCAGCACTTAGGCGGTTCACAACAGCCCAATCCCCTGGCAAAAACCGATCAAGAAACGCCGGCAGAAGATAACATTGTCCATGCGATCACCATGGCTGTGCGAGAAGTGGGGCGCGAGGCTCAAGAGCAAACCCGGGCCGCTTCTCAGGTCTCGGCGGCAGTTGACGAGATCGTGCGCGCGATTGACGAAGTTGCTTTGCGGATCAACGATGTTTCTGAGTTGGCTACGATATCGGCCGAAACGGCGCGAAAAGGCACCGATACCGTCAACCAGACACTGCAACAGATGCAGCGCATCCACGATGCGGTGGGGGTGACGGCGCAGACCGTCCAGGAGATGAATACCTACTCGCAGCAAATTGGCAAAATTTTAGGCGCCCTGGACGAATTGACCAACCAAACCAACCTGCTGGCGCTGAATGCTTCGATTGTTGGGGCCGCGGCCAGCGAAGCCGGGCAGGGTTTCAGCGTGGTGGCCAAAGAGATGCGCGTGTTGGCCAATCAATCGCGCCAGGCCACCATGGAAGTGGATGTAATTGTACAATCGGTGCAGAAGAGCATCGGTGTGGCGACAGAATCGATGCTGGCTACGATCGACCTGGTCAAAGATAGCAGCACGTTGGCATCCTTATCTGGCGAGGCCCTGCAGCAGCTGCTGGCCTCAGCGGTGACGATGGAACAGCATACGGTTCCGTTGGTGGGGACAAATGAGATCGCTCGAAACGCAAGCATTAATCTGCGCAAAGCCAATCAGCAGGTATCGGGCGTGATCGCCGAAAACCTGGCTGCCACCCGGCAGATCTCAGCGACAACCGACAAGCTGGTGTCGCAGACCCAGGCCGTGAGCGGCTCCGCCAGCGAGCTGGCGGAGATCGCCCGAGAGCTGGAAGGGGCGACGGCGATGTTCAAGATTGAATGAAGGATGAAAACATCCGCCCAGGCCTAAGAATCCTACAGACAAAGCAGATGCCCAAAAATAAATCCACCAAACCCAACAACGGCGCCGCCCTCGGCATCGAAAGCCAGCTCTGGCAGGCCGCCGACGCCCTGCGCGGCCACCTGGACGCTGCCGACTATAAGTCGGTGGTGTTGGGGCTGATCTTCCTCAAGTATGTCTCCGATATGTTCGAGCAGGTGCGGGCGCGGGTGGCGCAAGAAGGCCTGGATGACCCCGAGGACCGGGATGTGTACCTGGCGGAGCGCGTCTTTTGGGTGCCCAAGGCGGCGCGCTGGAGCGTCTTGCAAGAAAATGCCCGCCAGGAATCGATCGGCAACCTGATCGACGCCGCCATGGAAGCGATCGAGAAAGACAACCCCTTACTGCGCGGCATGCTGCCGGGCAATTACGGCCGCGCCACCCTGGATAAGCGCCGCCTGGGCGACCTGGTGGACCTGGTGAGCAATAAGATCAATTTTACCGACGCGGAGAGCCGCAAGCAAGATACGCTGGGGCGGGTGTACGAGTACTTCCTGTCGCAGTTTGCCAGCCAGGAGGGGCGCAAGGGCGGCGAGTTCTACACGCCGCGCGCCGTGGTGCGCGTGCTGGTAGAGATGCTGGCCCCCTACAAGGGGCGCGTCTTTGACCCCTGCTGTGGGTCGGGCGGCATGTTCGTGCAGAGCGAGAAGTTCGTCGAAGCGCACGGCGGCAAGATCGGCGACCTTTCGGTCTACGGGCAAGAATCCAACCCCAACACCTTCAAGCTGGCCAAGATGAACCTGGCCATCCGCGGCATCGAGGGCGACCTGGGTAAGCAGCCGGCCGACTCGTTCCACAATGACCAGCACCCCGACCTGAAGGCCGATTACATCCTGGCCAACCCGCCCTTCAATATGAGCGCCTGGGGCGGCGAGGCGCTGCGCGACGATCAGCGCTGGCAGTACGGCCTGCCGCCAGCCGGCAACGCCAACTTTGCCTGGGTGCAGCATTTCATCTATCATCTCTCGCCCAACGGCACGGCGGGCTTCGTGCTGGCTAACGGCAGCATGTCGAGCAATACCAGCGGCGAGGGCGAGATCCGCAAAGCCATCATCGAGGCCGACCTGGTGGACTGCATGGTGGCCCTGCCGGGGCAGTTATTCTACAGCACGCAGATCCCGGTCTGCTTGTGGTTCCTGACGCGCAGCAAGCCGGGCCGGCGCGGGCAGACCCTGTTCATCGACGCCCGCAAGCTGGGCACCCTGAGCGACCGGGTGCACCGCGACCTGGCGGATGATGACATCGCCCGCATCGCGGATACCTACCACGCCTGGAAAGCAGGCCAGGCGTATGCGGATGTGGCGGGCTTCTGTAAGTCTGTCACCCTGGAAGACATCCGTGCCCAGGGCTACGTGCTGACCCCCGGGCGCTACGTGGGCGCGGCGGATGTGGAGGAGGACGAGGAGCCGTTTGAAGAGAAGATGGCGCGCTTGACGAAGGAGTTGGAGGGGCAGTTTGAAGAAAGTAATAGGCTGTCGAGCACCATTCAAGCTAAGTTAAAGAGCCTGGATTATGACAAATAAATGGCCTGTTATGAAACTTCGGACAGCCAATGTTTCTCTCATTGACTGTGATCATCGTACGCCCCCAGCGTCTAAATCCGGATACCCATATGTAGCAATTCCTCAGCTTCAAGATGGGCATATCAACTTGAACGGTGCACGCCTTATTACTCATGAACATTACATCGAATGGACGCGTAAAGCTAAGCCATTAGCAAATGATGTTGTACTTTCTAGGCGTTGCAATCCTGGGGAAACCGCTGTCGTTCCACCGAATTTAGAGTTTGCGTTAGGACAAAATCTTGTATTGCTTCGCTCTGATGGCGCCAAGATATATCCACCATTTTTACGGTGGTTGGTTCAAGGGCCCGAATGGTGGGAACAAATAGATAAATTCTTAAATGTTGGTGCCATTTTTGACAGTCTAAAATGTGCTGATATTCCCAATTTTGAATTACATATTCCTCCTATCCCCGAACAACGCGCCATCGCCGGGATTCTCGGTGCGCTGGACGATAAGATCGAACTCAACCGGCGCATGAACCGCACGCTCG
>CAZWFQ010000065.1:0-18125 GCA_964633225.1 uncultured Anaerolineaceae bacterium | reverse complement strand
GCGCTGGTCAAGTTCCTGGCCGACGGCCCGGTAGGTTTCCTCAAAGGTATCCTTCATCACCAGGATGGTAGGGCCGGTATCCACTCGAAAGCCGTCTTCCTGGATGATATTACTGCGTCCGCCCAGGCGAGACTGCTTTTCTAAAACGGTGACTTCAAAACCCTGGTGGGCCAGGCGCATTGCTGCCGCCAGGCCGCCCATTCCGGATCCAATGATAATGATTTTCGGCATGTTTACCAATCCATTTCCCATCCTGATTAATAGGCGAATTATATACGATATGTGCGTTTTTAGTGAATCCAAACGCTTCGCCAAAATTTTGGCAGGCCCGCTTCCCCTCCCGCTCCAGCAAGGTCGCTCCTACTTGCCCGCTTCATCTCCCTCCCCGGGAAACCCCGCCTGGCCCGTGAATCAAAAAGGGGCTGCGTCACAGCGCAGCCCCTTTTTCATTAACCACTTACGTCATCCGGCCAACTGCTCCCACTGCGTCATCAACTCATCCAGGCTGGCCTGGGTCTTCGACACCTGCCAGCTCAGTTCCTGCAGGTGCTGGTAAGACCGCTTCTCACCAGCCTTCTGCAGCTCACGCGAGAGCTTTTGTAAGGCGGCCTCTTGGGTGCGGATGCGTTCTTCCACCTTGTCCATCTCCTCCTGGCGGCGGCGTGTCTCGCGGCTGTTGTCGCGCGCCATGGGGCGGGGCGGCAGGATGGTGGTGCGCGCTTTAGATCCGCTCGTCTTCGAGCTACTCGTCTTCGAGCTACTCGTCTTCGAGCTACTCGTCTTCGAGCCGCTGACCGGGACGGTGCTGCCGCGCAGGATGTACTCGCGGTAGCCACCGCGGAAGATGTGCAGCTTGCTGCCGCGGATTTCCCAGACCTGTGTCGCCAGGCGGTTGATCAGGTAGCGGTCGTGCGAAACGAGCAGGATCGTGCCGCGGAAGTCTTCCAGCAGGCTCTGCAGGGCCTCACGCGCTGGGATATCCAGGTGGTTGGTTGGCTCGTCTAACAGTAAAAGGTTGACGCCCTCCAACGCCAGGATCGCCAGGGCCAGGCGGGCGCGTTCGCCGCCGCTCAGCGCGCTGAGCGGCTTAAAGACATCCTCCTCCTGGAACTGGTAAGGTGCCAGGTAGCGGCGCGCCTCGGCGTCCAGCATCGGCTTGTGCCGGGTCAGCTCCTCCAGCACCGAGTGCTGGCCTCTCAGGCTGTCGTGGGCCTGGGCAAAGTAGCCAATCTTCAACCCAGCCCCCAGGCGCACCTCGCCAGAGGTCGGCTCGAGCTGGCCCACCAGTACCTTCAGGAAGGTCGTCTTACCGCTGCCGTTCGGTCCGATCAATGCTGCACACTCGCCGCGCCGCAGCTCCAGCTCGTGGATGCGGAAGAGCGGGTAGTTTGGGTAGCCAATGTGGGCTTTCTCGGCCCGCAGCACCATGTTGCCAGAGGTGGGCGCGCTGGCCAAGCGCGGCCGGATGACCGGCGGGCGGGCCTGTTCCATCTGGATGGCATTCACTGCCCGCACCGCTTCGATCACGTCCAGTGGTCGGTCGGCGCGCAGGCCAAACTCAGACCATTTACGCCCATCGCGCAGGGCCAATATGCCGTAATTCTGCACGATGGCGATATCGCGGCTCAGGCGGCGCAGCAGGCCCAGGGCGCGTGCATGCGTGCTGGCCCGCACCCAGTTGCGCTGGATGAAGTCCACTTCGTTAAGCAGGCGGGCCTTCTCTTCGGTGTAGACGCGCTCGTAATACTCCCAGCGCGCCTGGCGCTGCAAAAGATAGGCGCTGTAGTTGCCAGAGTAGGTTTCGATCCCGCTGCGGCTCATATCCCAGATGGTCTCGATCGTGTTATCCAAGAAGTAGCGGTCGTGGCTCACCACCAGCACGGCCCCATCCCACTCGCGCAGGGTGCGTTCCAGCCACTCCACGGCTTCGATATCCAGGTGGTTGGTGGGCTCATCCAACATCAGCAGGTCGGGCTTTTCGAGCAGCAGGCGCGCCAGCAGGGCACGCGTCTTCTGCCCGCCTGAAAGCTGGCGCAAGGGCATGTTCCAACTGGCCTCTTGCAGCCCCAGCCCGCCCAGGGTCTGGCGGATGCGCTGCTCGTAGTCGTAGCCGCCGCGGTGCTCGAAATCGGCCTGCAGGCTGCCGTACTTCTCCAGCAGCGCTTCGCTGTAGTCAGAGGCCATCTGCGCTTCCAGCTCGTGCAAGCGTTCTTGCTGGGTGCGCAGGTCCTCAAAAACGCTCAGCATCTCGGCATACAGGCTGTTCTCGCGGTCGGCAAAGGCTTCCACGGCCTCCTGGCGCAGGTAGCCCAGGCGGCGGCCGCGGGCAATGTGTACCGCGCCGCTGGTGGGCTGGTTGATGCCCGCCAGCAGCAGCAGCAGCGAGGTCTTGCCGACCCCGTTTGGCCCGATCAGGCCGATCTTGGCGTCGTTGGCCACGGTCACCGAAATGCCCGCGAACAGGTCAAAGGCCCCGAAGGATACGGATAAATTTTCAGCGGTAAGAATAGACATAGCAAAAACTCCTGTTAAATAACACGGCCGCGGGGTCCACCGGCGGCCTAACAAGAGTCAATCCACTGTTAAACAACAAGGCCGCGGGTGGGGTGCGCCGCGGCCGTTTGGACTTCGTATAGCAGAACAATCAGCAGGCGCACTCCGACAAGGCAAACATTCCAACACCCCCCGTCATGGAAATCAGCAGAAAGTCGAAAGCCTTGAACATAGCAATTTGCGCCTTTTCCTTAAAGTAGTCGAACATGGCAAGTTTATCACAACTTTGACAGATTTTACAGGTTAAGGTAAAGAACCCATCCGGAAATTCGGGGGATTGCCCCAAATAATTCTCAGATCGTTACTAAAGCTCCTGGTTTTCGAAGAAAGCTACGCTGGTTATCAGCCCAGCGGCCACAATTGCCAGGCTGGCTGCCAGCGCACCCCCATTAACCGCTGGCAGCGGCTGCGCCAGGTTGAGCTGGTTGGCCCAGGCAAGCAGCGCACCGGGTAAGATGCCCGATAACAATGGTATGCCGCCCAAGAGCATCAACAACACAGACCCGCCGGCAGCAATGCCAGCCGCCGCCCCGGTGGAGTTTGCCAGGACACTGCCGAGCAAAGTGATCGTCACAAAGGGCAGCAGCCAGACGAACAGCAGCCCGCTGGCCAACGCCAGGATGCGCAATAACAGCCCTGCATCGGCCGGGGCAAATAGAATATAGGCATAGAAAAAACAGCCCACCAGCGCTAAGACAAAACCGAATAAGTAAAGGCTGACCTGTGCCAGGAATTTGCTGCACACAAAAGCCCAGCGGGCAAGCGGTTTGCTCAGGATCATGCCGGCAGTGCCGCGTTCTTTTTCGCCAGCCACGTCGCCAATCCCAATCAAAATGGCCAGCAAGAAGCCAAACTGTGAGATGTTCTTTACATATTGGATCAGGGCGTCGTTGACTGTGGGATCGGGGATCAGGCTGGCAAACTGCTCGGCGCCGGGAATGGATTTCATCATTTGCGGCATGAAGTAAGCCAACAGCGGCGAAAACATGCCAAACAGGCCAAACACCGCTGCAATGATCAAGACCCGGCGCGTCCGCCACTGCTGCAAGAACTCTTTTTGTAGGGTTACCCAAAACAGGCGCAGGTTGCTGCCCAGGGGCTGGGGCGCTGTGGCGCGGGGCAGCCCGGCTTTGCGTACGTAGAAAAACGCCCAAATCCAACCGGGGGCCGAGATGAGCAAGAACCCCCCCAACGTCTCCCAGGCGTTTGCTGCTTCAGCGCCGCGGGTGAAGAGTACGGCCAGCATATCAATCAGGGCGTGGTAGGCAATTGCCAGCCCCACCCACCCTGGCTGGCGGCTTCGAAAAGCCTGCAGAACCATCAAAGACAGGGTCACATGGAGGCCGATTGCGATCAGGCGTTCCAGCAGGGGGGCAAATACAGACCAGGGGCTGCTGAGCAGGGCGTCCAACTGCTGCTGCACCGCGCTGATTTGCTCGGGCAGCAGGCCCATTTGAGTCAGGTCTTGCCCGGCAAGCGGTGCCAGCGCACTGACTGTGGCGGCGGTCATCACGCCGCCAAATACCATCGCCTCAATCCCAGCATGCCCCAGGCCCAGCATGATGCCATCTCCGGCGCTGCGGGCACGCCGCAGCAGCCAGTAACCGCCGGCGCGCGCCAATTCTTCGCACAAACCGGCTGTCAGGCCCGCCAGCAAAGCGGTTCGCCACAACGGCGCATCACTGCTGGTCGGCGCCGGCATCCAGCCAATATCGCTCAAGAATTCGTTGAGCGGCAGGTGCACCGCTTGAGAAACAGCAAAGGTGAGCATCCCCGCGCAGAAGAGCAGCCACGGCACTGGGCTGCGGCGGCGCAGCCAGGCAGCCAGGCCGATCGGCGTTACGATCATCAAGATTACGGATAGAGAAGTCAACCAGAATAGCATGCCAGCAGCTCCCTTGCTTTAGGCTCAAGCGCTTATTTTTAAGAAAATTTCTTCCAACGTGGGGCGGACCCATTGGTAGTGCATTAGCGCCAGGCGCTGCTCTACCACCAGCGGCAGGAGTTCGGCCTGCGCTTGGGCCGGGTGGCGGGCCTTGATGCTCAGGCTGGTCTGGCCCATTTCGATGGACTCGACCCAGGGAAGGTTCCGGATCGTTTCTGCGAACCGCTGCAGCGCCGGTTGGTCTTCGAGGTTAACTTCCAGGATGATGATGTTGGCTGTGTGGCGCTCGAGCAGCTCGTCGCGTCCCGCAACCAATTCCAGGCGCCCGCCGCGAATGATCGCCAGGGTGTCGCAGACGCGTTCGATGTCCGCCAGGATATGGCTGGAGAGAAACACCGTCACCCTGCCGCGCAGGTGTTGGATCATATCCAGTACCTCGTAGCGCCCTGCGGGGTCGAGGGCGCTGGTGGGTTCATCCAGGATCAATACCGGTGGATTATGCAGCATGGCCTGGGCAATGCCCAGGCGTTGGATCATCCCGCCCGAAAAGCCGCCAATCCGCCGGCGCGCGGCCGCTTCCAGGCCAGAGAGCGCCAGCATCTCGGCGCGGCGAGTTTTGGTTTCATCTGGAGAAAGCTCGAACAGGTGGGCGCAGTAATCCAGGTATTCAACCGGCGTCATCCAGGAATAAAAAGCCGGGCTTTGCGGCAGGTAGCCAAACAGCTTGCGGGCGCGGCTGTCTGCGGTGGTGGCTTCCACCCCAGCCACCCAGGCTGTTCCGCGCGTGGGGTGCGCCAACCCAGCCAGCATGCGGATGGTGGTGGTTTTGCCGGCGCCGTTGCGCCCTAAGAAACCAAACACCGAGCCATACGGCACATCCAGGTCCAGATCTTCCACGGCCTTGACCGTGCCATAATAACGGGTCAGGCCGCGGCAGCGGATGGCAACTTCTGCAACGGGCAAAGAAGGCAGGGCCATAAATTGTTCAGGCCTCCTTGCGGGCCAGGAAGAGGTAAATGAGCGCACCGAACATTTGGAAGGGGACGATGATGACCACCCACAGCCATTTGGGGCCCTTGACTTGCTCAGCCGGGCGGCGCGCAAGGTCAACCAGGGCGTAGGCTTGCAGGCCGAATTGGATCAGGACAATGGGGATGAAGAGAGGAATCAGGCGCACAATTTCGGGAGGCAGGGTATCCATTTTCTTATTCCTTTTGGTCATTGCCAGAAAGCGGCTTGGTAAGCAGGGGATGTGAGATGATCGTCAGCTTGCGGCGTTTGCGTCCGCCGCCCTCCGGCAGAGAGCCCACTTCTTGCAGTGCGGCGATCAACTGGCCGCGAAAGTGTTCCATCTCTGCCGCGCTGG
This sequence comes from uncultured Anaerolineaceae bacterium, assembly GCA_964633225.1. GTDB lineage: Bacteria > Chloroflexota > Anaerolineae > Anaerolineales > UBA4823 > JAKQIM01. The sequence goes on along the minus strand of CAZWFQ010000065.1, from coordinate 12,321 downwards.
CATAGAAGGTGAAATCTGAAAAGCCCACCTGGTCGCCAAGCAGGTCGGGTTTCTCGCCGGCGGCGTCCAGGTAGCCGCGAAAACCATTCATCACCGTGGCAACGAAGGTGCTGAAGAGCTGGAAGTGTTCGGCATTGCTCTGATCGCCAATATCTTCCGTGCTCATGTGCGGTGCCTGGACCAGGCGGTAGATTTTCTCGTCGGTGCCGCGCACCCGGCGCGTCTCTTGCACGGCAATAATGCCCCCGGCAAGCAAGATTTTCAGATGGCGATACAGCGACGGCAGTGCCAGGTCGGGCAGCAGGGAGGCGATTTCATATGTGCTGCGCGGGCGCTCAGCCAGGGTTTCTAGGATGCGCAGCCGCTGGGGATGAATGATCAGTTTGCCTTTTTGGGATGGGCTCATTTTGATGTCTGGGTATTGGAGAGAAGTATTATTATTATTGATTATAATAATATACCTGCCTGGAGTCAATCCCTTTTCTGGTGATGGGCCTATTGTCAATCCGGCCCTCTTCGGGTATACTTTAACCTGCTTTTCTAAGACGCGATGACCGGGACGAGTAACCGGCTGTACGCCGCCAGAGAGAGGAGATCATTGGCTGAGAGTCTCCTCCGGCAACCCACCGGCGAATACCCCCCGCGAGCGTGACCCCCAAAAGGCTGCGGCCTGATTAGGGCGAACGGTTGGCCCCGTTACCGGCTCAAGGAGATAGGCATTCTTGCGAATGCTTAAACCTGGGTGGAACCGCGATGAGAACCTCTCGCCCCAGAAATGGCGAGAGGTTTGTTTTTAACACAAGAGATCACTGATTGGAGGTTTACATGTCTGACCAACCGCAAGTCCAACGTTACGAAGATAGCGACCTGTACCGCATCCGCCACTCTGCCGCACATGTGATGGCGCAGGCTGTGCTTGAGATGTTCCCCGAGGCCAAATACACCATCGGCCCGGCGATTGAGAACGGCTTTTACTACGACTTTGACCTGCCGCGCACGCTGACCCCTGAGGACTTAGGGGCTCTCGAAAAACGCATGCGCCAGATCATCGCCGGGCGGCACAAGTTTGAGCGCAAAGTGGTCTCAGCCGACGAAGCCCGCCAGGTGTTTGTAGACCAGCCCTACAAACTGGAGTTGATCGACGGTCTTGAACAGGGCAGCCTGGATGAAGATGGTCGGCCTTTGGATTCGAAGCCGGAGATCTCGCTCTATGTCCACGATAAGTTCACCGACCTGTGCCGCGGCCCGCACGTCGAGCATACCGGGCAGATCAACCCCTCGGCCTTCAAGCTGATGAATACCGCCGGGGCCTACTGGCGCGGCGATGAGAAGAACAAGATGCTGCAGCGCATTTACGGCACGGTGTGGAAGAATGCCGACGAGCTGAAAGAATACTTGTGGAAGCTGGAAGAGGCTGAGCGCCGTGATCACCGCAAGCTGGGCCGTGACCTTGACCTGTTCAGCGTCAATGAGGAGGTCGGCGCGGGCTTGATCTTGTGGCACCCTAAGGGTGCCAAGGTGCGCAAGCTGGTAGAGGATTACTGGAGCACGCAGCACGAGCAGGCGGGCTATGATTTCGTCTACTCTCCGCACATTGGTAAGGCGCAGCTCTGGGAAACGAGCGGGCACCTGGGCTTTTACAAGGAAAATATGTACGCTCCGGTGGACATCGAGTCCCAGCAGTATTACCTCAAGCCCATGAACTGCCCCTTTCACCTGCATATCTATAAAAGTCACACGCGTTCGTACCGTGACCTGCCAATGCGTTTTGCTGAGCTCGGCACGGTTTACCGCTTTGAGCGCAGCGGTGTGCTGCATGGCTTGCTGCGGGTGCGCGGCTTTACCCAAGATGATGCTCACCATTTCTGCCGCCCCGACCAGATGCCGGCTGAGATTGATTTTGTGCTCGATTTCTGCCTGGGCATGCTGCGTGCCTTTGGCTTCAACGATTTCAAGGCCTTCCTGAGTACCCGGCCTGAGAAATCGGTGGGCGACGCGGCCCATTGGCAGGATGCCGAAGCGGCTTTGGAGGCCTCTCTTAAGCGGGCAGGTCTGCCTTATGATGTAGACGCTGGTGGCGGGGCTTTCTACGGCCCCAAGATCGACCTCAAACTGCGTGACGCCCTGGGTCGTGAATGGCAGCTTTCGACGATCCAGTTCGATTTCAACCTGCCAGAACGCTTCGACCTGACCTTCGTCAACGCCGATGGCCAGCTTCAACGACCCTACATGATACACCGCGCCTTGCTGGGCAGCATGGAACGTTTCTTTGGTGTGCTGATCGAGCAGTACGCAGGGGCCTTCCCCGTCTGGCTGGCCCCGGTGCAGGCAGTGCTGGTGCCGATCGCTGACCGTCACGTGGACTATGCCGCGGCTGTGGCCAAGAAACTCAAGGCTGCTGGTTTGCGCGTTACGGTAGACGAGCGCGGTGAACGCATGAACGCCAAGATCCGCGACGCTCAGATGCAGAAGATTCCCTACATGCTGGTAGTCGGGGATAAAGAGATGGAGCAGAACCAGGTTGCTCTGCGCCTGCGCTCTGGTGAAAATCCTGGGCCGATGGCTGTAGAAAGCTTCCTGGAATTGGCCAGGCAAGAGATCCAAGACAAGAAATAGCCATCTCTAATGGCTGGGAGGGTGGTGAAGAGATGCGGTGTATCTCTTCACCACCCAATTTTCCCCCCAGCGTTGACGAATAGCGCATAGTTGTGGTATCATCGGGCACGCTAAATGCCTCCTGTTGGCATTCGGCTAGTTATTAATTGTCATAGAAAAGGAGTGACATATCAGCACCGCTGGTTACCGCATCAATGAAGGCATCCGTGTCAGGGAAGTCCGCCTGATCGGCCCCAAGGGCGAGAACGTCGGCGTGGTCTCCGTTCAGGAAGCCATGCGCATCGCTAACGAGGCCGAACTAGATCTGGTGGAAGTAGCTCCCACCGCCGAGCCCCCCGTTTGCCGGGTGATGGATTTCGGCAAATTCTTATACGAGCGCACCAAAAAGGAGCGCGATGCGCGCAAGGCACAGACCAAGATCGAGGTCAAAGAAATTCGCCTGCGCCCCAAGACCAATATCTACCACCAGGGCTTTAAAGTGCGTGATGCCCGTCGATGGTTGGAAGCTGGTAACAAGGTCAAGGTTCGCATTCGCTTCCGCGGTCGTGAGATTGACTACGTAGACCTGGCCCTGGCTGATCTGAAAGAAGTTGCTGAAAGCCTGGCCGATGTATCGACGGTGGAACAGGCCCCAGCCATGGAAGGGCGCAGCGTGTTGATGGTGCTGGCCCCTACCAAGCTGATCAAAAAGGGCAAAGAGTCCACCGGCGAGCAAGAACAAACCAGCGCCTAAGTAAGTCCGTGATGTGAAGTACTCCGCGCCCCAGGCGGGATGCTTTTAGCAGACTGACTGGATCGCGGAATTTTGTGTGAAGGAAGGAGTTTAGCCGTGCCTCGCAAGCAATGTGAAGGAAAATACAAACTCAAGACGCATAAGGCGACGTCGAAGCGCTTTCGCGTGACTGGGAGCGGGATTTTGGTTCGCACCAAGGGTGGCAAAAGCCACCTGCGCCGCCGCACCTCCAAACGCACCAAGCAGCTCTTCTCTGAGATGGTTTCAGTGAAGGGTCGCGGTATCGTGAAGCGTGTTCATCGCCTGGCACCCTACCTCAAAAAGGCCGGGTAGCCCCACTTTCAACCTTTAGGAGCGGCCGTTGGGTGCATCAACTGGAGTCCACGCCACCCGCGTGAGATACCGGCGCCCAGGGGTTCGCAGGAGAGATAAAATATGGCTCGTGTAAAAACTGGACCGTACCGTCGGCGTCACCATAAGAAGATCTTAAAGCTCAACGAGGGGCAATTTGGCACCCGCCATCGTTTGTTCAAGCGTGCCAATGAAGCCCGCCTCAAGAGCATGTGGTACGCATATCGTGACCGGCGCGCCCGCAAGCGCGACTTGCGCAAGCTGTGGATCGCCCGCATTAATGCCGCAGCCCGGCTAAATGACATTTCGTACAGCCGCCTGATCCACGGCATGAAGGAAGCCAAGATCATGCTCAACCGCAAGATGTTGGCCGACCTTGCCGTGCGCGACCCGCAAGCTTTTGCTGCTGTGGTCGCCCAGGCGAAAGCCGCCTAATCCTTCCACGCTTCTTTCACACAGTTACTGAGGCAGTGCGTAAGCACTGCCTCAGATCATTTAACAGGCTGTTGTAGGCGCCAAAAGATCCTATTTCGTGCTAAAATCACCTCGGAGAAGCATATGAACCGGGTTGTAGCTGAACACGTTCTTGAATCTGGCCGCCTGGGGTTAGGGAGTAAGCCTGGATGATCACCTCGCTGCAAAACCCACGCCTCCAACTGGTGCGCAAGCTCCAGTCTCAAGCCAAGGCCCGCCGCATGGCCAATGCCTTTGTGATCGAAGGGGTGCGCCTGTGCGAAGAGGCCCTGCAGGCCGCCTGGCCGGTCAGCCTGGTGCTGCACACTGCCGACCTGAACGGGCGCGGCCTGAACGTGGTGCAGGGGCTGGCTGGGTTAGGCGCAGAGGTGGAGCAGGTCAGCCCTGAGGTGATGAAGGCCGCCAGCGACACCGAGACGCCCCAGGGCCTGTTGGCGGTGCTGCGCCTGCCGCCGCCCACGGCATTGCCCCAGGCGCTTGATTTCATGCTCATCCCCGATGGCGTGCGCGACCCCGGCAACCTGGGTACCATTTTACGCACTGCCGCTGCTGCCGGGGTGCAGGCTGTGCTTCTGCCGCCCGGTACAACCGATCCGTATACCCCCAAGGTGCTGCGCTCAGCCATGGGCGCTCATTTCCGCCTGCCCTTGTACAACTTGAGCTGGGAGGCCCTGCGCACTTACCTGAGCCCTTCTCATCACCAGCCTGCCCCTGCCATCTACCTGGCAGACGCTTCTGGCGGTCAGCCTTACACCCAGGCCGACCTGCTCCGTCCCCTGGTGCTGGTTATTGGCGGCGAGGCGGCTGGCGCTGGGGCTGAGATGGCTGCCCTGGCCCAGGCCCGCTTGCATATCCCCATGCCTGGCGGGGCCGAATTGGAGCGCCCGGTTGAATCGCTCAACGCCGCTGTTGCCGCGGCCATCCTGATGTTCGAAGTTGTTCGCCAGAGAAGCCTTTAGCCTATGAAAATCCGTTCCCTTACTTATTTCCTCAATCCTGGCTGGCCTTTGGACGATGCAGCCTTGAAACGTGCCAGCGATTTCACCGCCACTGCCGCCCGGGCCTTGGTGGCTCAGGGCTACGAAGTGCAAACTGCTCGCCTGGCCTGCCCGTCTTTCTCTCACCTCTTACCTGCCGGCAGTGCCTCTGAGCTGGCTCGCCTGGCCCAGGCGCTAGAAACCGCCGCCAAACAGGCCGGTTTTCGCTATGTTTCACTCGGCCCTGCCCTGCCCGAAAGGCTTGAGACCTACACCTGGATCCCGCATGCCCTGGCTGCCACCCAAAATGCCTTCTTCTCCGGCGCGCTGACCGGCGCCGATGGCGCCATCTCTTTGCCAGCCGTGCGCGCCAGTGCCCAGGTCATCCATCAGGCCGCGTCCATTTCACCAGATGGCTTTGCCAACCTGCGCTTTGCTGCCCTGGCTAACGTCCCGGCGGGCTCGCCCTTCTTCCCCGCGGCATACCATGCCGGCGGCCAAGAGAGTTTTGCCATCGCCACCGAGGCCGCTGACCTGGCTGTGCAGGCCTTCAGTGGGGCCGCCAACCTGGCCGACGCGCGCCGCCGCCTGGTGGACGAGATGGAGCATCACGCCCAGGCCATTTGCAGCGCTGTCGCTGGCTTACCAGGGCCGCGTTTTGGTGGGATTGATTTTTCGCTGGCCCCTTTCCCTGAAGAAGCCCTTTCTCTCGGCACGGCTATGGAGCGCCTGGGTGTTTCGGCCTTGGGCCTGCACGGTTCTTTGGCCGCCGCGGCCATCCTGGCTGAGACTATGGACCAGGCCAGGTTCCCGCGCGCCGGTTTCAGCGGCCTGATGCTGCCGGTGCTGGAAGATGCCACCCTGGCTCGCCGTGCTGCCGAAGGCACCCTGGGCGTGAAAGATATGCTGCTCTATTCGGCTGTCTGCGGCACCGGCCTGGACACCCTGCCCCTGCCCGGCGATGCCAGCCCGGCCCAATTGGCCCCCCTGCTGCTAGACCTGGCTGCCCTGGCCCGCCGCCTGGATAAACCCCTTACCGCCCGCCTGATGCCCATCCCCGGTAAGCGCGCCGGCGACCTGACTGGTTTTGACTTTGCCTTCTTTGCCAATAGCCGGATCCTGGCCTTAGAATCTGCCCCGCTGGAAGGTTTCTTGGCGGGGGAGGAGTGCTTCAATTTGAAAAGTCGCCTCGCGTAGGGGCGACCAGGTACAATCCCTCCATGTCCTCCTCTCCTTCGCGTCGTTCTTTTCTCCAGGTTGCCTCGCTCTTTGGTGCGGGCGCCTTGTTGTCTGCCTGCACCCCGGCCCTGCCCGACTTTGCCAGCCAGGAGGACGAAACCCGCCGCCGGTTGATCCTGCTCTACACCAACGACGAGCACGGCTGGGTTGAACCCACGGGCGAGTACGGCGGTGCGGCGGGCATGTTGGCCCTTTGGCGCCACCAGGAGGCCTACGATCCGGCTGGCCCCTTCCTGGCCTTGAGCGGCGGAGACAGTTGGATCGGCCCGGCTATTTCCACCTGGTTTGCCGGGCAATCAATGGTGGATATCATGAATGCTATGGGATATGCCGCCGCTGCGCTGGGCAACCACGATTTTGATTTTGGGCTGGATATTCTCCGCCAGCGCCAGGTCCAGGCCGCTTATCCCCTGCTCTCGGCCAATATTCGCCAGCGTTCAGACGGCGCTGTTCCAGATTTCTTGCTGCCATACACCATCCGCGATGTGAATGGCATCCGTGTAGGCTTGATTGGCCTGACCACCCTCAATACTCCGTGGGATACCCCGCCCAGCCACGTGGCTGAGCTGGAATTCATCGCCTTGGACCAGGCCCTGCGCCAGGTGGTGCCCCAGGCCAGGGCCGAGGGCGCAGAACTGCTGCTGGTGCTGGGTCACCTGTGCGCCAGCGACCTGCGTACCCTGGTTCCCCTGGCAGCTGAGTTGGGCATCTCCATCTTGTGCGGCGCTCACTGCCACGAAGAGATCGTGGAGCGCGTGGATGGTGTGACAATTGTGCAAAGCGGCTCGTTTCTGCACAATTACATCCGCATTGCCCTGCTCTTTGATACCGCCAGCCGCCAGGTGGTAGAGATCGATGCCAGCTTGCAGCCCAACACGGGCGGGCGCCCTGATGCCGATATGGCGGCGCGAGTTGATTCTTGGCGCGCCCAGATGCCTGCTGAGTTGTTTGAGCCCATTGGTTACCTGGGCACCAAGGTCGGTTGGAACACCCCGCAGATGGCGCGCTTGGTTACAACACCCTGGCTGGAAGCCTACGGCCGGGCCCAGGCGGCTGTCTTCAGCCCGCGCTACGTCCAGTCGCTGCCGGCAGGTGAGATCACCCGGGCTGCCATTCTGGGCATGCTGCCTACCGATAATGCCCTGGTGGATATTGGCTTGACCGGGGCCCAACTGATCGAGACGATCGAAAATCCACGTGCCATGTACGGCGGCCTGCAGGGCAGTGATGGTGCTTACCGCCTGGCAGATGGCACGCCCCTGGACTTACAGGCCGTATACCATTTGCTTATCCCCCAGGCCTTGTACGACGGCGGCAATCATTTTGCTGTCAACCAGTACGACCAGTTTGGCATCCTCACCGGACTGAATTGGCGCGACCCGATCATCGATTGGATCGCCAAACTGCACACTTCCTCAACTGCTCCTCTTGAAACCTTCTTGCAGTCAGATGGGTAAAGTTAATAAAGAGGGGTTTGGGCGCCCGAATTTTTCTTGCCGCTGTTAGCGGCATGGATATCGGGTATAATTTTCATCATAGAGAGGTCAATATGTTCATTCACCATTGGTTGTTTTCTTCCCCCCTGCTGAGCGGGCACCTATACCTGGATCCCGGCTCTGGCAGTTTCATTCTCCAGCTTTTGATCGCCGGATTAGTGGGCGCAGGCTTCATTATCAGGGCTTATTGGAAGAAGATCGTAAACTTCTTCAAGCGCACCCCTCCCGAGACCCCCGAACAGACAAACGATGACAACACTCCCCCCCAGCCATAGCCGCCGCCTGGAGGCTTCCTTTCGGGATCCCAGCGGTTTCTTGTTTGTGCGCCAGGGGGTCTTGTACCGCCAGGTCAACCGGGCTTACCAGCCTCACTACGACCAGTTGATGGGCTCTGGCCTGTATGGCCGGCTTGTGAAGGCCGGCCTGCTCATCCCGCATGAAGAGCTCAGCGTCGAGCCGGCCGATCCTGCCCTGGCCTATAAGATCCTGTGCCCTGAGCGGGTGGACTTCATCTCATACCCCTATGAGTGGAGCTTCAGCCAGCTCCAGGATGCCGCCCTGGCCACCATGGCCATTCAGAAGCTGGCTCTGGATGCCGGCATGGTGCTCAAAGACAGCAGCGCTTATAACATCCAATTCCACCATGGCCGGCCCGTATTGATCGATACGCTTTCTTTTGAAGCTTATCGCGAAGGCGAGCCGTGGGTGGCTTACCGGCAGTTCTGCCAGCACTTCCTGGCTCCGCTGGCCCTTATGGCGCACACCGATGTGCGCCTGAACCAACTGCTGCGCATTTATATTGATGGCGTGCCGCTCGACCTGGCAGTGCGCTTGCTGCCGGGCCGCACCCGTTTTGACCTGGGGCTTGCTACCCATCTTCACCTGCACGCCGCTGCCCAGCAGCGGTATGCCGATAAGGAGGCCCCCGTGGGCCCCGCGGCTGAAAAGAAGCCCGCCGCCCGCGCCGGGATGAGCAAGATCTCTTTCCAGGGCTTGATGGACAGCCTGGAAAGCACCACCCGTAGGCTCAAGTGGAAGCCTGCCGGTACTGAGTGGGGCGATTATTACGCTGCTTCAGCCGGGCATTATTCCTCAGCCGCTTTTGAGCACAAACGCCAATTGGTTGACCAGTTCTTGGCGCGCATCCAGCCGCAGCGAGTGTGGGACCTGGGCGCCAATACCGGTGAATTCAGCCGCCTGGCCTCAGACCGCAGTATCCCCACGGTGGCCTTTGATATTGACCCGGCCGCGGTTGAGCAGAATTACCAGGGCTGCAAAGCCAAGAAAGAAACCCACATGCTGCCCCTGGTGATGGACCTGACCAACCCCAGCCCTGGCTTGGGCTGGCATAATCGCGAGCGCCAGGCCCTGGCTGCGCGCGGCCCTGCTGATGCCGTCCTGGCCCTGGCTCTCATTCATCACCTGGCTATCTCGAACAACGTGCCCCTGCCGCAGTTGGCTGAGACCTTCCACGATTTGTGCACCTGGCTGGTGATCGAGTTCGTCCCCAAGGAAGATTCACAGGTCAAGAAGCTGCTTGCCACACGCCAGGATATCTTCACCAACTACCACCTGGAAGGCTTTGAGGCGGCTTTTGAGCCGTTCTTCACCGTTCACGAAAAGGTGCAGGTGCAAGACTCGCCGCGTACGTTGTACTTGTTAGAGGCGAACTCCTGAGATTGTTCGATCGTTTTTTTGAGACGAGGCCCCCACTTGTGGGGGCCTCGTCTCAAAAAACCTATTCTATGAAAAAGTCATTCCATCCTTTTTTGCTGGCAGCCTATTTTGTGGTTGAACTGCTGGCCCTGAACCTGGACCAGGTGCGTCCCTTGGCCGCCTGGCGCGCCCTGCTGGTTTGCCTGCTGGGGGCTGGGCTGCTCTTTGGTCTGCTGCGCCTGCTGGCCCGCGATTGGCAGCGTGCCGCTCTGCTCAGCAGTCTCTTTTTGCTGCTCTTCTTCACCTATGGACACGTCTACCAGTATTTGGAAGTGCATCCCGTCTTTGCGCTGGCCCTGGGCCGTCACCGCCTGCTGCTGCCGCTCTGGCTGCTGGCAGCCGGGCTGGGGACCTGGTGGGTGTTCACCCGCTCATCCAAAACACTGGCGCTGGCTACCCAAGCCCTTAATATTTTTGGCCTTATGGCTCTGCTCTTTCCTTTCTTGCAAGTGATCTTTTTTGCTGTGCGCACGACCAGCCTGGCAAGCGCCACCCCTGCATCAACGGCAGGCGGTTTACAGATTGTGGCTGGTCAGTCTCACCCGGATGTATACTACATCATCCTGGATGGTTACTCGCGCGCCGACGTGCTGCAAGATCAGTTTGGCTATGATAACAGCGCCTTCATCCAAGAGCTGGAGGATTTGGGTTTTTACGTGGCGGCATGCAGCCAGAGCAACTACGCCCAGACCCAGCTTTCGCTGGCCTCTTCGCTCAATATGAATTACCTGGAGGCCCTGGGCGATGGTTTTGTGGCCGGCAGCCATGATATGGCGCCTACCTGGCCGTTGATCAAGCACAGCGCTGTGCGCCAGGCCTTCGAAGCATTGGGCTATACCAGCGTGGCCTTTGAGACCGGCTATTACTGGATGCACTGGGATGACGCGGACGTTTATTACAGCCAAGAGCGCAGCGCTGTCAACCCGGGTGAGGCGCGCCTGGCCGTGAACGGCTTCGAGGTCATGCTCATCCGCTCCTCTGCTGCTCTGCTGCTTACCGATGCCAGCTCTTTCCTGCCCCAATCCTTGACCCCCGACCTGGATTATCCTAACCACGAGCACCGCGAGCGTGTGCTCTATACCTTTGAAAAGCTGCGCAGCCTGCCCCTGGCAGTCGAAAGTCCCAAGTTCGTCTATGCTCACATTGTGGCCCCGCATTTTCCGATCGTCTTTGGCCCACAGGGTGAGCTGGTGAGTTGGTCTAAGGATATGGATGATGCGGCTTTCGCCCAGGCGCATACAGATGAGATCCGTTATATCAACCAGCGTGTCATCAATATGCTGGAAGAGATCATTACTGTTTCGGCCACGCCGCCGGTCATCATCATCCAGGCCGACCACGGTAACGACCGGGCTGTGCCTGAAGACCGCACTTCGATTTTGAATGCTTATTATCTGCCAGGTGATGGGGCAGATCAATTGTATCCATCCATCACCCCGGTCAACACTTTCCGCATTGTGCTGGGGGCTTATTTTGGGGCGGGGCTGGAACTGCTGCCTGATCGTAGTTATTATTCTAGCTACGAAGACCCGTATACCTTTATGCAGATTGTGAATGATTGTGATGAGTGATGGTCTGGATGGAAAAATAATTTTTTCTATGGAGACGCAGAGTGCGCCGAGTTTTTTTGAGATGTTTCTCTGCGTCTCAGCGGTGAAACCTTTATCCCTATGAACAAACCTCTACACCCTTTTCTCTTTGCAGCGTATTTTGTCCTGGCACTGTTGGGGCTGAACGTGGACCAGGTGCACCTGCCGGTAGCGCTGCGTTCGCTGGTGATTGTGTTGCTGGCGGCGGGTCTGTTGTGGGGCTTGCTGCGCTTATGGCTGCGGGATGGGCGGCGGGCGGCTGTCCTCGCCAGCCTGCTGTTGACCTTGTTCTTTACCTATGGGCACGTCTACAATACCCTTGAGCAAGCCGGGATCTTCCTGGGCCGCCACCGCCTGCTCATGCCGTTGTGGCTTGTGTTGGCTGGTTTGGGTACCTGGCTGATCATTACGCGTTTGCGCCGTTTTGACCAGCCCACCAAAGCCCTGAATATTATTGCCCTGCTGCTCTTGCTCTTCCCGGCCTGGCAGATTGCCAGCTACGAGGCCGGCCTCCTGTCTGGCAAGGGCCTGCCTGCCAGCGCTCCCGCCCTGGAAAACCTGCGCCTGCCCCAAGGCCAACCAGTCCCAGACGTGTATTTCATCATCATGGATGAATATACCCGCCAGGATGTGCTGGATCAGACCTATGATTTCGACAACACGGCTTTCTTAGACGGCCTGCGTGAACTGGGCTTCACCGTGCTGGATTGCAGCCAGTCTAATTACGCCCAGACCGAGCTGGTGATGACCTCCATCCTGAATATGGATTACATCGACGCACTGGGCCAGTTCTCGTCGGGCAGCACTGACCGGACTGAGATCCGCAACCTGATCAAAGACAGTGCCGTAGAGAACGCCTTCCGCAGCCTGGGCTATTCGATGGTGGCCTTTGAGACCGGCTTCAACTTCTCAGAATTCACCGATGCCGAGGTGTATTACACCACCAGCGGCGGGCAGGGCCGGGTGAGCGGGATGAACGTCTTCGAGGTCATGCTGCTGCGCTCTACCGCCGGCCTCTTCCTGCTGGATATGGCGACCGTGCTGCCGGATTTCCCGGTGCCTGATACCAGCCAGCCAATGGACGATAAACGCACCCAGATCCTGTATAACCTGGAGGTGCTGCCGCGCTT
>CAZWFQ010000064.1:15751-18261 GCA_964633225.1 uncultured Anaerolineaceae bacterium | reverse complement strand
AATGGCATGCAGCGCCCGCTGGCTTCGAGCCAGGACTGGCAGCCGCTTGTCTCGCCGCCTGGCGGGGTGGCTGCCATTCTCGAAGTTTATGCCGGCCCGTATATTGATTCGGGCTGGCAGCTTTATGTCACCGGCATGGACGGAAAAATCTATCTGAATGATACCGGGGCAGGCTGGCAAGAGGTGGCTGAAGTAACACCGTCTTCGGGCGCGGTGGATTGCGATGCTGCGATGATCTCTCCGCCGCTGCTGCCCGATATTGCCGTGGAGGCGCGCTATGTCAGCGTGTGCCATGCCGAGCTGATCGACCAGTACGGCTTTGCGCGCATGACAGACGGCTCGGTGTGGTATTGGGAAGACGCCTATACCGGGTTGTATGGCGTTAGTGAATTTTTTGGGCAGGGCCTGGGCGGGGGCGTGTTGGGCTGCCTGTGCGGGGGCATGCTGGCTATCCTGTTGATTGGGGGGGCGGTGCTGGTAACGAAACGAAACCCCAGCCAGCCCGGCTGAGAACTCCTATTCTCCTCTCAGCCAGGATTCGTTCAGGAATTTGCGCTGCACTGCCAGGAAGACCAGCAGGGGCGGCAGGGTCACCAGGGCCGCGGCCGCCAGCACCAGGGGCCAGTTGGTCTTATCCATCTCTTGAAGCTGCATCAGGCCGATGGAGAGGGTGTAGAGGCGCTGGGACCTGAGATAGAGCAGGGGGGTGATGAAGTCGTTCCAGAAGAAGATGAAAGCCAACATGGCAGCCGCCGCCAGGGTGGGGCGGGCCTGGGGCAGGGCAATGTGCCACCAGCTAAGCAGGGGCGTGGCGCCATCCAGGCGGGCCGATTCGAAGGTTTCGAGCGGGATGCGGCGGAAGTTCCAATAGAATAACAGCACCAGCAGGGGGCTGGCGCCCATCAGCACCGGGGCCAGCAGGGGCAGATAAGAATTGGTCTGGCCCAGGCGGGCGAACAGGACGAAACGCGCCAGCCACAGGGCGGTGGTGGGCACCATCATCAGGATGATGGTAAAGGTCAGCAGGCGCCGGCGGGCACGCTTGCCCAACTGCGACATGGCGAAGCCCGCCCAAGAGCCAAAGAGCAGGCTGAGCGGCACGCCCAGCGCGGCGATCAAAAGCGAGTTGAAGAAGTAGCGCCCCATGGGCAAGATCTGGAAGATGCGCTGGTAGTTCTGCCACTGGGGCTCTTGCGGCAGCCATTGGATGGCGTGCGGCAGGGTCAGCCCGGTTTTGCGCAGCGACACCGAAACCATCCACACCAGGGGCAGCACAAAGGCCAGCGAAATAATGATGGCGGCGGCGTGGAAGAGGCCGGATACGCCGGCGCGCCGCCAACTCCAGCGGCGGGGGCGGGGGGCGGGTTCAGGATTCGTCATAGCCCCACCCTTCTTCAAACAGCCAGTAGACCAGCAAAATGATGAACAGGGTCACCAGGAACATCAAGAGCATGATGGCCGCCCCAATGCCAAAGCGCAGGCCCTCGAAGGCTTCCTCATAGACCATAAGCGGCAGGAACAAGGTGGCATAATACGGGCCGCCCTGGGTCATGAGAAAAGCCGGGGTAAAGGTGGATTGGAAGGTCAGGATGATGTCGCGGATGCTCAACATCATCAGCCAGGGGGTCAGGGCGGGCAGGGTGATGCGGCGGAAGGCCTGCAGGCGGCTGGCCCCATCCACATGGGCGGCATCGTACAGCTCGTGGGGGATGTTCTTCAGCCCGGCCAGCAGGATGACGAAGCCCTCGCCGATGGTGAAGAGGGCCATGAAGGCCAGGGCGGGCTTGGCCAGGGGGTATTCCAGCAGCCAGGCGGGGGTGGGCAGGCCCAGGGCGTTCAGGATGGCGTTGAGCGGGCCGTAGAGCGGGTTGAAGATCCACAGCCACACCAGGGCATAGGCGGCATCGGGGATGACGCTGGGCAGGTAGGCAATGGCGCGGTAGATGCCCACGCCGCGGCGCGGGCGGTTGTAGAGCAGGGCCAGCCCCAGGGCGGCCAGCAGGCGCAGCGGCACAGCCACGACGATGAAGAAAAGCGAATTGGCCAGGGCGATCCAGAAGAGCGGGTCGAAGGCCACATCGATGAAGTTGCCCCAGCCGCGCCAGGCGGGGGTCATCAGGCCGTCGTAACGGTAAAAGGCCAGGGCAAAGGCCAGCCCAGCCGGGATGATGACCAGCAGCAGTGCGCCGGTCAGGTAGGGGACCAACAGGCTGTAGGTGGCGGCGTGATGGGTGAAAAAGCGTTTCATGACGGGTCGGGGTTGATTATATCAGAGGTGGTTAAGCTGCTGGTGGGGTTATAATTGCGTTTTGGAGGCCCTACTATGAAAATCTATATTAGCGCAGATATTGAAGGCATTCTGCTATGACCACCAATTACAACAGCCGTTTTCTTCTCGGTTCAGACCTGTTCGAGCAGTGGGAAAATTTCCAGTCTGACCAGCAAAAGAAGCTGCCCATGCCGCCCAAGCAAAAGCCGGTCCCCGATGGGGCCCTGCTGATTGACCTGCC
>CAZWFQ010000064.1:3465-15651 GCA_964633225.1 uncultured Anaerolineaceae bacterium | reverse complement strand
TGGAAGTGGGCTTATACCGCTACCTCAGCCTGGAACACCAGCTCTGCCTGCTGCAGGCGGATGCTGAGATTGGCGAGAAGTTTGCTCATGCCTGCACCGGCTTTGCCCGTCACAGCGCGGTCACTTTTGCCTGGACGGCGGTTCCCTACCGCACCGAATGGCGGTATACCTCGGCCTCAGCCAAGCTGATCTTGCAGGATGTGGGGCATGTGTGCCAGAACCTGTACCTGGCTTGCGAGGCCACCGGCTGCGGCACCTGCGCCGTCTCGGCTTATGGGCAGCACGCCATGGACGAGCTGCTGGGCCTGGATGGCGAAAGCGAGCTGACCGTGTACTGCGCCCCGGTGGGCAAGGTGGCGTGATCAAAATGATCCTTGTGGCCCTGTGGTTTTTTGGATCACCTACTACTGGTATATGATGTTCTCATGATCAATCCAACCCTTGACTCTTCTCATCCCCTCTCCGGCAGGATCCGGCTGCGCAAAGTGCAAAAAGCCGACCTGCCCACTTTCTTCGTCCAGCAAATGGACCCTGAGGCGGTCTACATGGCGGCCTTTACCGCCAAAGACCCGTCTGACTGGGATGCTTTCCAGGCCCATTGGGCCAAGATCATGGCCGATCGAGGCATCACCATCCGCACCATCCTGTTCGATGGCAAGGTGGCGGGCAATATCTTAAGCCATGCCTGGTTTGGCGACCTGGAGATCAGCTATTGGCTGGGCAAGGAATATTGGGACCAGGGCGTGGCTACTTGCGCCCTGCAGGCATTTCTGAAGGTGGTGAAGAAACGCCCGCTGTATGGGCGCGTGGCCAAGGATAATTTTGGCTCCAAGCGGGTGTTAGAAAAGAACGGCTTCAAGATCACCGGAGAAGGGCTGGGCTTTGCCAACGGGCGCAGTACGGAGGTGGAAGAATGGGTGCTGAAGCTGGATTCGTAGACCCAAACGAACACCGCGGGCGCAATGCGCTGCTGGTGGGCCTGGCCCTGGCGGCTTTCTATGGGCTGATGGCCTTGATCGCCTTCAACAATCAAGACAGCCCCCTCAGCGTGGTGCTGACCATGCCGGCCCTGTGCCTGTACGGCTTCTTGATGCTGCCGCAGGTGGGCTGGGGTTACCTGGCAGGGGCGGTATTCTGGTTCTTGCTGGGGGGCGGGCTGGCGTACCTCACCCGCAAGCCGTGGGTGGTGTTGGTCTGCATGCTGGGGCTGTGGGTGGGCCTGGGGGTGCTGGGTTACGCCTTTTTATTGGGCCTGGCCAGCCAGGCTTGATCTTGGGGGTGAAGGCGATGGACACCATCGCCTTCACCCCCAAGTGATTTACTCGCCAAAGCCGAAGTAGGGCTGGGCGCGGCGGATGGCGGCGATGACGGCCTCGTTGACGCTGGCCTGCCCGTAGAAGGCGCGCTCGATCTCCTCACCAGAAATTACTTCGATATCGCCCCAGTTAGGCAAGATGGGCACTGCCCGCAGGTAAGGGATGATATCCAGGAAGACCTGGTTGCTGGCAGGCCGCGTGGAGGGGTCTAAAAAGGCGGGCGACTCGGCCACCGAGATGAGGGATGGCACGGTGCGCCCGGTGCCGGCGATGATGGTCTGGCCCTCGATCGAGTTGGCGTATTCGATGAAGGTCCAGGCGGCGTCCTTATCTGCGGTGGGGCTGGTCATGCAGTAGGCGTCGGAATGCAAAATGGAGGCCTGTTCTTTGCCCTGCGGCAGGCCGGCCACGTCCCAGTTGAAGTTGGCGCTCTCGCGATAGGTGGGCACACCGCGGCGGCTGTTCAAGAACATGGCCAGGGTGCCGTTGATGAAGCGGTCTTCAGAGGTCTGGCTGGCTTCTTCTTCAGCATTGGGTACCACGTGGTATTTCACCGATAGATCGACAAAGAAGTTGACCGCCTCCAGGGCCTCGGGGGTCTCGATGGCCAGGCGGGTGGGGGCAGCCGGGTCATCCACGATCTCGGCGCCGTTCTGCCACACAAAGGGCGCCAGGCGGAAGAGCGAGGCCTCGGTGCCCAGCCCAAACTGCTCCATCACGCCGTCGCCGTTCGAGTCGAGGGTGAGGGTCTGGGCGGCTTTGAGAAAGTCATCCCAGGTCCAACCGTCTGATGGGTAGGGCAGGCCGGCCTGGTCGAAGAGATCTTGGTTGTAATACACCACCAGGCTGGAGAGGTTCTGCGGGATGCACATCAATTGGCCGTTCCAGTAGAAAGGTTCGATGGCCTGGGGGTAAAAATCGGCTTCAGCGATCACCTCACTCTTGGCCAGGTAGGGGGCCAGGGGCTCCAGGGCCCCCTTGGCGGCAAAGGCGGCATAGCGGCGGTAATTGATCAGCACCACGTTGGCTGGGGCGCCAGCAGCCACATCGGCTGCCAGGCGCTTGCGGTAGTCCGATTGGCCGGGGATGTGGATCAGTTCGATGTCAATATCGGGGTACTTAGCCATGAAGGCATCTACCAGGGTCTGGTAAGCGGCCAGCTCGGCGGTATCGCCAAAGACCATGAAGGAGACCTGGCCGGGGGCCTTGGGCTGGCAGGAGACGAGCAGGGGAAGGATGAAGATGAGTATAAGAAAGAGGTTGATTGGGCGTCGGGAAGATGCACGCTTGCCCCCCAGGCGCGTAAACAGGTTGAAAACGTTCATAGTGGCTCCTCTTGACGGTGATGGTCACCGTAGTTCAGCAGTGTAGGGGGTTGCTGGACGGGTAAAATCATACCACCATCCGGAAAATAAGGGAGAAGCAGTGCTGGTTGGCACTGCTTCTCCCTTGCGGTTATGACTATTTCCGGCGGCGCGGGCGGCCAGAACGGCCTTCTGCGCTGCTGCGCGCCGTGTGGCGCGGCGCAGATGCCGCCGGAGGAACCGGCGGGTGGAAGCTGCCCTGGTAGAAATCATCTAACAGCATTGCCAGCAAGTGGGCGCCCTCGGGGGATTGGGCCAGGCTGGCACCCAGGGGGATGAAGCGCTCCATGCGCTCAGTTTGCAGGCGGTCGCGGCCGCGCAGGCGGGCTTCCAGCAGGGCGGTGGCGCGCTCGCCCACGATGCGTTCCACGTCCTCGTCGCTGGGCAAGGGGCGCTCTTCGATGGGCACGCTGTAGCGCTTGGCAATGCGGCCCAGTTCCAGGCGCTCAGAGCCGTTGACCAGGGTGATGGCGGTGCCGCTGCCGCCTGCCCGCCCGGTGCGCCCAGAACGGTGGATGTAGGCTTCGGGGTCTTCGGGCGGCTCATATTGGATGACGTGCGACAGCTCCGGCAGGTCAATGCCGCGCGCCGCCACATCGGTGGCCACCAGGAAGCGCAGCTTCTCCTGGCGGATGCGCTCCATCACCTGCTCGCGGGCGACCTGTGACAGGTCAGAGGTGAGCTGGTCGGCATCGTAGCCAAAGCGCTGCAAGACGGTGGCGACGTAGTCGACATGGGCCTTGGTATTGCAGAAGATGATGGCCGAGAGCGGATTCTCAACTTCAATGATGCGCACCAGGCTGCGGTCTTTATCCATGCCGGGGGTCTGGTAGAAAACGTGTTCGGTCTCAGCCACGTGGATGTGGTCAGAGCTCAGGTTGATGAAGCCGGGCTGGCGCATGAACTGGTTGGCCAGGCTGAGCACCTGCATCGGGAAGGTAGCTGAGAACATGAAGGTGCTGGGGCGGTGCTCGCGGTCAATATAGGCCTGGACGCGTACCATATCGGGGTAGAAGCCCATCGAAAGCATGCGGTCGGCTTCATCGAAGATGAGCATGTGCAGGTGATCCAGGGTCAGCGAGCGGCGCATCAGGTGGTCGAGGATGCGCCCGGGGGTGCCGATGACCAGGTGGGCGCCGGCCTTGAAGGCGTCGAGCTGCTCGCCGTAGCCCACCCCGCCGTAAACGGCAATGCTGCGTACACCGCTGTCGCGGCCTAAGAGGGTGGCCTCATTTGCCACCTGCGAGGCCAGCTCGCGGGTGGGGACGAGCACCAGGGCCTGGGTGTGGGGTTGGCGCGTATTGACCATCTCGAGGATGGGCAGGAGGTAGGCGCCGGTTTTACCGCTGCCAGTGCGTGATTGGATCATCATGTCCTGGCGGGCGAAGAGATAAGGAATGGCTTTGGCCTGTACGGGCATTAATTCTGCCCAGCCGGCCTGGGCTGCGCCCTGGCGCAGCTTCTCGGGTAGATCAGCCAGTGTAGCTTCGGGGAGCAGGGGAGTGGTAATTTCTTCAGTCATATTGAAATATGATACTATGAAATCCGAAAACGTGTGGGAAGTTTTGCCAGCCGGCTGCTCACACGTTTGCGGTGGTTAAAGCCGCGGGCGATACAAATCGTCGCGGAAGATGAACTGGAAGTACACCCCGGGCCGGCTTTCGAAGGTCACCTGGCCGCGCAGTTGGCTCTCGGCGAGGGTAAAGACGTTTTGCAGCCCCAGGCGGGCATCCCGGTAAAAGTCAAAGCCGGGTGGGGGGCCTGCACCATCATCGGCATAGCATAGGCAGATCTCGCCATCTTCCTTCCGGCGGAGTTGAATGGTGATGGTGCCTTTTTGGCCTGAGGGGTAGGCGTATTGGATGGTGTTGGAGATCAGCTCATCCAAGATCAGCCCGCAGGGGATGGCTGTGTCGATCAAGACGAAGACATCTTCCATCTCAGGTACCAGCGTAAGTTGATTGGGTGAGACCTGGTGGTTGGTGACCAGGAGCCGGAAAAGATCAGGAATATATTCCTTCAAGTTGATGTGAGAAAGGTCTTGGGCGTCATACAGCTTTTGGTGCACCAGGGCCATGGCGCGGATGCGGTTATTGGTGCTGGCAAAAGCGCTTTTCAGGTATGGTTCGTCTGTGTAACTGGCTTGTAGGTCCAATAGAGAGCAAATGACTTGCATATTATTGTTGGTACGGTGGTAGAGCTCGCGCAGCAAGGTTTCCTTTTCGGCCAGGGCTGTTTCGATCTGTTTTTGGGCCTGCACGCGCTCGGTGATATCTGCCACAATGCCCATATTGCCCAAGGAATGCCCGGCAGCATCCCGCAGCGGCGCCGACCAGATGCTGACCATGATGTGTGAACCATCTTTATGCTGCCAGAGAGTCTCATGGTCGATCATGACCCGCTCCTGGTCAGCTTTTTGGAGCCATTGAAGATATCCGGCCAGCCGTTCGGGCGGCACCGCAAGATTGGGTTTCCCAAGCACCTCTGCCGCTTGCCAGCCGAAGAGCTTTTCGGCCGAAGGGTTCCAGAGCTGGACCAGGTGTTGGGTATCGAGCATGACGATGGCCAGCGGTGAAGATTGGATCAGGGCTTCTAGCTTGGTTGTGGCTGCTGCAAGCGCCTGTTCAGCCCGCTTGCTCTCGGTGATATCATAACTGAGCACCACAATCCCGCGCACGGCTTGCTGTTCGTCATAATCGGGAACAAAGTTGACCTCGATCCAGTGCTGTCCATCAGCCAATTGAAATGTGTTGATGTACGTGGCGCGCTGGCCGGCCCGGGCCTGCTCGATATATGGCAGGGCAAACTGGAAATTGGCTTCTCCCAGCACCGCTCGCACTTCCAGCCCCACAATGTGCGAGCGGTTAAACCCCTTTTGGTAGGCCTGGTTGGCATAGAGATAGCGCAGGTCATGCGCGCTCACGTAGGCCACAAAGGCCGGCAGGCTGCCTGCCAGCAGGCTGGAGAAATCCTGGCTGGTCTTGAGGGCCTTTTGGGCCCGGTTGACCTGCGCCTGCACCTGGCGGGCCGCAAAAATGGTGATCAGGCCGCTCAGCCCGGCGGAGAGCAGCGCGCTGAGCGAAAACGATAGTACCTCATAAGTGGGAGAAAGGCTTTCCAGCAGGTGCATGTGAACCCAGCCGACCAGCAGGATGATGGCCACCACGGCGGGGATGAGTATGCGGGTGAAGCGTGAGTAAATCGAATCGTCTAATATCCAGTGCGCGATCCATGCTCGCCGGCCGTCTAGCAGCAGGCTGACGCTGAGCAGTATCAGGCTGATGGAAGCGTTCAAGGCCATGGGCTGGATGGGCTGGCCATAAAACAGCGGCGTATTGAACCAATAGCCGACGAGGATGACCCCGGCAACGATCAGATTGAGCAAGGCCGCGCCTTGGACAAGGATTTGAAAACGGAATTGATGGAAAACTCGCCGCCGGTGAGAGAGAAAAGCTGCCAGGCCCAATAGGACCAGAAGCAGGGCGGTAACCGGCGACATGGGGGTAGCCAGGCTGCTTTGGATCGTTTGTGAGCTCTCGCCCAGCCCCTGCTCAGTATGCAGCGACAATATACCCCAGTCAGCCAGCAAGGCTTGGATTGTAATGAACAGCGCTCCCGCCAGCACCAACCCAGACGTGACCTGGCTGGCGCGCCGCAGCTTGAGGTAGCCCGGCCATTGCTGGCGGAGGATGAGGCCTGCCCCCAGCAGGATGATGCTGATGGCGGTGATGGGCACCATGGGAAACAGGTTGTCTCCCAGGCTGGTCAGCCAGGGCCAATTCCCAAACCAACCTATCAGGGCCAGCAGGCCCAAGAACACAGCCGCCCCTGCCATGCCGCTTGCCAGGTGCGGCAGCAGCCGGGCGAAGGTGCGGCGGGGCTGGGTGGGAACGTTCATTGCTTAATTGTACTCCAAGAAACAAACCATGCTACAATATTCTCACTTTGGTTGAAAAAGGGATTGAACGGGTATGAAAATTGCCATTGATGCCCTGGGCATTCATTATTTTGGCGGCGGACGGACAGCCACCCTGCGGCTGTTGGAAGCTTTGTTTGACCTGGACCCTCACAACCAGTACCTGCTGGCGTTGACCCAATATGAGCCGAGCTTGCAGCGCGCCAATGTGCAGCAGTGGGTGGCGCCGGTGAAGGGGCGCCTGTTGGTGCGCCTGTGGGCGCAGATCCTTTTCCCGCTGCGCTTACGTTCTTATGACCTGGTGCACTTCATCAAAAACCTGGGAGCCTTTGGCATCCCTACCAGGCAGGTGGTCACGATTTACGATCTGACCATCTTGCGCCTGCCGCACATCTATCCCAAAGTGGATGTGTGGTATTGGAAAACCCTGCAAAGGCTTACCATGCGGCAGGCCGATGCCGTGATTGCGATTTCTGAGTCTACGGCCCAAGATATCGAGGCCATTTATGGCATTGGGCCCGAGAAGACGCGCATCATTTATCCGGCCCAGGCCCCGCACTTCCGCCCGGTTGCGGCGGCTGAGATTGAACAGGTGCGGGCGCGCTACGGCCTGCCCGAGCAGTACGTGGTGCACGTGGGGCGGCTGGATCAGAAGAAGAACATCCCCCTGATCTTGGAGGGGTTTGCGCGCTTTCGCGAGCAGTACGGCTATCCGGGCAAACTGGTCTTTGTGGGCGAGGAGTACCGCAAGTGCCGCGATACCAGCATCCCGGCAGTGATTGAGCGGCTGGGATTGGTTGAGCACACGCTCTTCACCGGGCCTATGCCCGATGAAGAGGTGCCGGCGGTTTACGGTGCAGCGTTGGCCTTTGTCTTCTGCTCGCGGCACGAAGGCTTTGGCATTGTGACGCTGGAAGCCATGGCCTGCGGCACGCCAGTGATCATCACGCCGTTGAAGGCGGTGTTAGAGGCCGCCGGCGATGCGGCC
Source organism: uncultured Anaerolineaceae bacterium (assembly GCA_964633225.1). Classification (GTDB taxonomy): domain Bacteria; phylum Chloroflexota; class Anaerolineae; order Anaerolineales; family UBA4823; genus JAKQIM01. The sequence continues at coordinate 8,067 of CAZWFQ010000064.1, read as the reverse complement.
CTGGTGCTGGAGGACGAAGATGCCGGTCTCTTGGCAGAGGCCTTGGGCAAGCTTTGGCATGACCCTGCCCTGCGGGCGGCCCTGCGTGAGAAGGGCTTGCGGCGGGCGGCACAGTTCAGTTGGGCCGAGGCGGCGCGCCAGACCCTGGCTTTGTACACAGAAATCGTCCATCGTCCCGCCCGTTAAGGGGATCATCTTGATCGACAATTGCTCTGGAGGTGTGTTTCGATGACTCTCAAAGGGCTCAAACCCCATACCCACGCCGAGCGTGCCGCGCTCATTGAAAAGCTCGTCCCGCTCTGGCAGCAGAAATTTGGCGATCATTTGCTTGGCATTGGCGCCAGTGCCTCATATGCCCGCGGCGAAGACCAGGCCTACTCAGACCTGGAGCTGGATCTGTTCCTGACCGAACTGCCCCCTGGGGATGATCGGTATTACCAGCGCGTGGTGGATGGCATGTTGATTGAGGGCTTCTACCACACCCCCCAGGCCTACCTGAGCGAGCGCAGCGGGATTGCCCCACACTGGCATTTGTCGGCCTCAGACCGCCTGGAGCCGGTGTACAACGCCCCCTTCGTCGAGAAGATTACGCAGCAGGTGCGGACTGCGCAGCACAGCGAAGCGGATTTTTGGGCTGCGGCGGCTAAGCTGCGCTATGAGCTGCAAGAGGCTTTTGCCAAAGTGTTGACGGCTGTTGAACAGAATAACCTGGAAGGGATCAGCCTGCTGGTGATGGATGCCACGCTGCACGTTTTGCAGATGCTGGCGTTGATCAACCAACGCCCATTCGTCACCTTTGCCCGCTATATTGCCCACGCCCGCCAATTCCCCATCAAGCCGGAAGGTTTGGATGACTTGTTGGATATCCTGGTGCAGGCTGCTTACCGCGATCTGCCTCGCCTGCGGGAGGTGATGCTGGCTGTTCTGGCGGGGATGGAGCGGCTCTTTGCTGAGCATGGGCTGCCCCTCTACGATGACCCGCTTGACCCGAACCGGCCCAATTCCAGGCTGCCGGCTCTTGAGACTGGCGAACCTGTGTCAGGTGTGCACCTGGTGCCGGTAGACCGCAGCAATTGGCGCCAATGCCTCAAGCTGCCCACCGGCCCCGACCACCGGTACGTGGCTTCGAATGCCCATTCTGTTGCCGAAGCCCAATTCTGGCCTGGGGCGCGGTCTTGCTGCATTTATCACGCGGATGAGCTGGTGGGCTACACCCTGTATGGGCCCGATTACGATGAAGAAGCCTACCAGCCAATACTTTGGATTGGCCGCTTGATGATGGCTGAAGGCCAGCGTGGCAAAGGCTACGGCCGCGCTGCCCTGCAGTTGATCATTGCCGAGGCGCGCCAGCAGGGGTATCCAGAAGTGGGCTTAAGCACCGAACCGGAGAACTTCAAGGCCATTGGGCTGTACGAGAGCCTGGGTTTCCATGCCACCGAGATCGAAGACGGCGAGATGATCTACGTGCTGCCACTGTAGGTAAGATCAACTACTGCCGGCGGCCCCTGGGGCCCCGGGCCTTGAGCCGAAAAAGTGAGCGAACCATGGGCGAGGAAGCTTAGCATGCCCACAGACTTGACCATCGCCGCAATTCAAATGGAAGTGACCCCTGCCCCGCGCGCAGAGCGCCTGGGGCGCGCCGGGTTGATCTTGCAACAGGCGGCCGCGGCGGGGGCGCGGCTGGCGGTGCTGCCCGAATTGTTCAACACCGGCTACGCCTATGTGGATGAAAACTATGCCCGGGCTGAATCCATCGACGGCCCCACGCTGGGCTGGCTCAAGGCCAGCGCGGCCCGGCTGGACCTGCACCTGGCAGGTTCGCTGCTGCTAAGAGATGGGCCGGGCTGCGCAGGCGATGAGATCTACAACGCCCTGTTGCTGGTGGCGCCGGATGGGCGCACCTGGCGTTATGACAAGCGCTACCCCTGGGGTTGGGAGCGGGCCTACTTCTGCCGGGGGCAGGGGGGAGCGGTGGCAGAGACCAGCCTGGGCCGTATTGGCTTGATGATCTGTTGGGATGTGGCGCACCGCAATTTGTGGAGAGAATACGCCGGGCGGGTGCAGTTGATGCTGGTCTGCTCTTGCCCGCCCGATGCCAGCAACCCCACCTACGCTTTTACCGATGGCAAGTCCTTTTCGTTGGAAGATGCCGGCCCACTGATGCGGGGCATGCGCGATACGGGTAGGCACGTCTTTGGGCGCATGCTGGATGAGCAGGCGGCCTGGCTGGGCGTGCCGGCGGCTTGCTCGGTGGGTTGTGGGCAGTTCCATTCAGACTTGCCGCGCAGCCGGGCCTTGGCGGCACTGTACCTGCCGGTGATGCCGTGGATCATCCGCCACCTGGCCATCAATGGTCTCAAAGCCCTGCCGTTAAGCCTCACGTGTCCCATGATCACTGGCTGCAAGCTGGTGGACGAGGGTGGCAGCGTGCTGGCTGAGCGCACCCAGGCCGAAGGGGAGGGCTTTACCCTGGCGAATGTGAGCCTGCCGGATGTGCCGCCCCAGCCCAAGGGCCCCCAACCGCCGCGCCGGGCTAATTGGATGACTTATTTCCTCTCCGATGGCCTGCTGCCCTGGCTGACGGCCTCGCTGTATGTGCGAAAAAAGGACCATTATGGAATTTCACCCAACCCCGTATCCCGATCTTAACGCCGTCCTGGATACATTGGTCGGCCGCGTGCAAGTGGCCCTGGGCAGCAGCTTTGTGGCCGCCTGTTTGCAGGGCTCATTTGCAGTTGGCGATTTCGACGAGCACAGCGATGTGGATTTTACGATGGTGGTGGAAGATGCACTGACCGAAGCCCAGGTTCGTGCCCTGCAAGAAGCGCATGCCGCCGTCTACGACCTGGACTGTGCCTGGGCCAAACACCTGGAAGGCTCTTACTTCCCCAAGGATGTGCTCAAAGACTATCAGCGTCAGGGCGAAGACCTGTGGTACCTGGATAACGGCAGCCGCGCCCTGGTGCGCTCAACCCACTGCAACACGGTGGTGGTACGCTGGACGGTGCGCCAATATGGCATTGCGCTGGCCGGGCCTGCGCCGCTCAGCCTGCCGGTGATGCGTGGGCTGGTGGATCCGATTCCGGTGCAGGTGCTGAGGGGCGATATCCTGGCGACGATCAACGAATGGGGGGCAGAGATCCTGGCTGAGCCAGAGCGCTTCAACAACCGCTTCTACCAGGGCTTCATCGTGCTGAGCTTTTGCCGTATGCTGCGCGACCTGATCGTTGGCGATACCGGCTCGAAGCGCGCCGGGGCCGAGTGGGCCAAGGCCAACCTGGACCCAGGCTGGCGCGACCTGATCGACCGCACCTGGGCCACGCGGCCCTTGCCTGAAGTTTCGGTGCGCACGCCCGCCGACCCGCAGGATTTTGCGCGCACCCTGGAATTCGTCCGCTACATCCAAGAATTCAAAAAAAGAAGATGATGTGGGGCCTTTGGCCCCGCATCATCTTCTTTTTCGGAATTTAGGTTGTTACTTGTAGACCACCGGCAGGAAGAAGTGCAGCCGGTCGACCGTTACCGCGGTGGTGACGGTGACCGTTTCAGCGTAGCCGCAGCCATCGGTGACGGTGAGGCTCACCGTGTAGGTGCCCGAGTTGGCATAGGTATGGCTGGGGGCTGCCTCGGTGCTGGTGCCGTCGTCGCCGAAGTCCCAGGCGTAAGTCAGGGCGGTGCCATCTGTGCTGGTCACAGCGCTGAAGTCGACGCTGCCACCCATGGGGATGCTGGCTGCCGACTGGGTGAAGCTGACGCTGATGGTGGGCTCGAGGATGGTGAAGCTGACCGGATTGCCCTCCGGGCTGGTAATGCCCTGGTCGCTGCCGACCACCTGGTAATGCGCATTATTCACCACCAGCCCGGCGCTGCAGGCCAGGGTGCCTGAGAACCAGCCCGAGACGCTGGCCCCAGGACCCACACTGGCGAAATTCCAGAGCACATCATCATCAGTCAGGGTGCCGTCGCTATCGCCGAAGTCTATGTTGGCGGGCAAGGTGTCGCTGAGCACCACGCCGCTGCCATCTGCATTGCCGGTGTTGGTGACCAGCAGGGTGTAAAGCACCTCGGTGCCGGCGACCATAGATGTTTCGGCTTGCTTGCTGACCTCGAAAGCCGGGGCCAGGATGGTGACCGGCAGGGCAAAGACGTTGTTGTCCCAATTGGCTTCAATATCGTTGGGGCTGTCACCGTAGGCTTCGATGATGTTGGTGAGCACATCGCCGCTTACCACCGTATCGGTGATCTGCACCACGATGTCGTAAAACCAGATGCTGTTAGCCCACATGGGCCCCCAACCCCAAACAAGCTGATTGTCCACGATCACATCCGGTGTCCAGGTATCGGCCGGGTTCCAGGGGGCTGTGGTGGTGATGAAGGTCATCTCAGCCGGCAGGGTGTCGGTGATGTGGCTGCTGAATTGATCGTCGCCATCCCAGGGCCAGCCGTTGTGGTTGCCGAACATGACCGTGAAGGTGACGATCTCTCCGGGGCGGGGCTCTCCGCCGCTGAGCCACTTCTCGATGAACACATCCGGGCCGGTCATGGCGATATCTTCATCATCATTGTCGTCCGGATAAATATCCTCAGCCAGGGGGACTTCGA
>CAZWFQ010000064.1:0-3365 GCA_964633225.1 uncultured Anaerolineaceae bacterium | reverse complement strand
GGGCCGGCATCGCGCACGGTATCGGCCAGGCAGCGGTGGTTGTCGTAAGGCCAGCTATCTGGGCCGTCGATGGCGATCTCGGCGCAGTTGACGATCTCTGTCCCGGGCAGGGTATCAGGGTCGATCTGCACGCGCACAGCGATATCATGGTATTCGCCGGGTTCGAGCATATCCCAGTGCCAGGTTAAAACGCCATCCACCACGCTGTCGGGCGGGAAAGGTACCTGCGTTTGACCTGTATTCAGCCAGGCTTCCACAAAGCTGGTGCCTGCGGGCAGGGTATCGGTCAGCAGCACATCGCCGGCCATATTGCCGTGGTTGCGGAAACTGAGGTTATATCCCAGTTCATGGCCGGGCACCATCACGCCCCAGTTCAAATCTTTCCAGAGGGTGACATCCCAGCGCGGCGGGCTGACCCACACGTCATCCCGCATCTGGTAGTTATCGCCGGTCGTCGTGCTCAGCTCGGTGGGGGTGCTGATCTCAACCGTGTTGGTCAGTTGGGTGCCGTAAGCCACGGCGCTATCAATTTCTAGCTGCAGGATCAGGCGGTCGCCCCACCAGCCGGGGATGCCGGGCGCTCCCAGCACCAACAGTCCGGGTTCTGAGGTGATTTCTTGCCAGCCGCCGAAGCCGTTTTGCGAGTACCACTCCACCACGCTGGTGCTGAGCGGCAGGGTCTCGGTGAGTACCACCGGGCCGCTGCCCACGGGCTGGTTGTTGCCATAGTCGATCTCCCACAGCATGGTCTGCCCGGGGGTTGGGTCGCCAGGCACGGGGTTCTTGTTGGCGTACAGGTCGGAGGCGCCCTCAACCACCGATGCATTGGCTTCGGCGCGGTTGTTGTCCCAATTGCGGTCAAAGGGCAAGAAGACCTCCACCCGGTTCCACAGTTCGTCACCGGGATTGGCGTGGTTGGTCACAAAGACCTGGAAGCGCCCGTCTGCGCCCGGCGCCAGGGGCCCCAATTCCCAGGCCACCCAACCGGCGCCAATCGTAGGCGTGACGCCGCTGCTGTCGCCGGCGTAGGAGGTGGAAACAGGCAGGGTATCTGAGATGGTGAAGCTGTCGGCGGTGGCATCGCCATCGTTAATATAGCGGATGGTAAAGACCGAAGTGCCGCCGGGTGGGACCTGCATGCTGCCCTCGGTCCACATTTCGAGTCTCAGATCGGGAGCGGGTTCAGAGAAGACGTTCATCACGCGATCCAGGTCTGGCTCGATGTACATCACGCCCACATCCTGCCCGGGCTGGATATCCCATTCAGTGTTAGGATCCCAGGCGCAGGAGTAGGTCGGGTCGCCATCCGGGCCGGCGGTAGAATTCTTGCCGGGTGTGCCCCCGGGTGCGCCCCAGGGGTGGCACTCGATGGGCAAATCATCGCTGAACCAGGGGGCATCGATGGCGCCGCTGATGCTGTCAGTCGCGATGTTCAGCTCGCCGCCGATCTCGCCGACCTGGATGGTGTTGGTATAGCCGTCATCGGCTTCGATGTAGACCCAATCCCCCACCTGGATATCTGGCGCTCCGCTGGGGCCCCAATCATCTTGGGTGTCGAAACCATCGTTGTTGCCCCAACCCCAATTGGGCTGGCTTTCGACGATTGCCACGCCGCGCGTGATGTCGCCGCTCTCATCGGTGACGGTGATGGTGAAGGTGTGCCCGGCTGGGTAGTTGCCGCCGACCCAGTTGTGCCCATAATTGACGCGCATCCAGGGCGGCTCGAAGATGTTGATCACGCTGTCGCCATCTGGCTCTCGATAGCGTACGGCAATCTGGTCTGTTAGCTGGAGGTCCCAGCCAACATCTGTGAAGTCGCAGGTAAAGCTGCCGCCGTCGGGGTCAACCCCTTCAACCCGGATGGATTCGCCGTTCTCTACCCATATCTCACAGCTCACGGTGAGGGTGAGCGGGCTGAACCAGGGCGCCTGGATGGTTCCAGCGACGATTTCTTCATCATAATCTACGGTGATAGGAATTGCACCGACCGGGTCTACAGCAAGCTGGCGGTTCACCGTTTCAGCCATGATGGCGTCTCCGGACGATAGATTAGGTTGTTCTGGATCCCAGGGCCATTCATTTGAGTTGAACCAGCCGTCTCCATTGGCCCGGCCGGTGACGGTGTAGGCCCCATTGACGTTGATGGAGGCTGTGGCCCAGGGAGCGGTGTACAAAGCCACCCAATCATGGGCGTAGTTGACTTCCAGGTGGGGCTGGCGGTATTCGTAAACCACCCGGTCGCCATCCGGTTCCCAATAGATCAGGTTGACGGTATGCTGCTCGGGGTGTAAGTCCAAGCCGATGGCGCCATAATCACAGGTGAAAGTGCCGCCGTCCGGCTGGACGGTGTCGGTGAAGATGCTGATTGGGGTGTCGTTGTCCCAGACCTCGCAGCCGGCCCTCAGGGTTTGGGTGAAGCCGGGCACGTCCAGCGTGCCGTAGGCGATGTCGGCTTCGTAATCCACATCGTAGCTGATCTCGCCCACCGGAGAGACCGCGCTTTGCTCGCTGGCTGACTCGACCGTGATGACATCCCCTGGCTCAATATTGGGGGCTGCCGGGTTCCAGTCCCACTCCCAAGAACCGAACCACCCCTCGCTGTTCGTCATGCCGGTGATCACGGCTTTGCCAGCCACGGTGACCGTGACCGGGACGTTGGACTCGCCCTCTACCTGCACATGGTCATGGGTTTCGTTGATGGTGAGGCGCGGCTCAACCGCCGCAGGCTGGTTTTGAGATAAGGCACCTTCTGTGAGATTGGCAGCCGCCAATGCGGCGCTGGTCAATCCCAGAGAAAGTAACAGGACAACCAAGATCATAAGAATACGCTGTTTGGGTAACATAGGGTGCTCCTTTTGGAAATATTCAGTTCATTGGGCATCGGAGATGGGGGCTGGTAGTGCTGGTGTGATCTGGCGGTTATGGAAGGAATATGACGATCGTAATCATTATACATTAAAAAGCCGTTGATTGAACAAGGGATGTGCCGCAATCCCATCCCCCCAAAGTTTAACCTGTTAATCCCCCTTGCCAGGGGCGTTGGGTTCCTTACAATCAAGTTGTCATGATTCGCTCTATCCCTGCTGCGGATGAACCTAAGGATGCGGCTAAACGCGGCCGCAAGCTGCGCTGCGACTGCGGGCGCCTGGCGGTGGTTATGCTGACGGTGCATGTGGGGCTGGATGCGGTCTACGTGGTTGAAATGCCGTTATGTGAAGAATGCCTGGAATTGGAGAGAGAATTGTGGGGCCGGTAAAAATGGAGCTCATTTTCGCCAACCCCACAGCCTTTACTTGCGTTTCTTTTTGAAACGCAGGCGCGGCCACAGCTTGTAGATGCCAAACAGGGCCAACACGGCCAGCGGC
>CAZWFQ010000063.1:14794-18376 GCA_964633225.1 uncultured Anaerolineaceae bacterium | reverse complement strand
GCGACTTATATAATGCATCTCCTGTTCCCATGAGCCATGCGCCCACCGTGACCATCCTTTCAAATCCTAACGTGGGGGAGTGTTATTCAGCGGGTGACCTGGTATTTGTTTCACCGGATGAATTAGATTCCAGGTCTTTTTCGGAAGCCCTGCTGGGTGCTGCAACGGGCATCGGCGAATATTGGGTGCTGGCTGGCCTGTCTTCCCTGGCCCTGGATGAGCAGCCTGACGGCGAGAAGTTGAGAACCTGGTATCAAACGACCGACGACCTGGATATAGCGGGTTTATTTATCGCCCGTTTCATGGAAAGTTGGGCGACGGAAGAAGAACGGGAAATTGCCCGCATGTCGGCAACTTCGTTGGTGCAGTATGCGTTGGAGGTGGAGGAAATCCAGCCGGATGCGCTGGTGGAAGAAGTCGATAACGGCGTGCGCACGCGCTGGTTGGAATGGCTGGGTGTAGACCGGACGGTCACCTACCCGTATGATGGGTATTTTGCAGGATTTCTTTATTCTCAGAGGAGCGAGTGTGAACTGTTCGTCAGAACCGACACGATGTATTTTTGCCTGAACTGCATCCCAAGCCAGGAATACTTTGATGAAATCTCTGAGGCTGAATTCTTGATTTATGATGCTTACTACGGCCGAAAAGCATTGGTAGAATACCTCCTGTCGGAGGCCCCGTCTGTCAGCCACCTGATGAATCTTGAAGAAACGATCACGATTGAAGTGGTGGAGCTCGGTGACCGCCTGGGCTATGCACAGGGAAATACCATTACGCTAAACAGGAGTGCAGTGTATTACGACGTTCTGCATGAAGTTGTGCATACCTTCGAATGGAGTTCAACACTGAATAATGATACGCTGTGGATGAGCGAGGGTTTTGCCGAATACCTTGGGACGCTTTTGACCATTTATCCGCAAACAGCCAAGGGGGTGGTCTTTACGGATTTGAGTGGTCGTGTGAACGAAGGGGATCGCAGTAACTTCCCAGGGACATCCTATTGGTATTATCTCGATCCTGAGCAATTTGAGGCGGCGAAGGCATGGTACCTGGCTCAAGGGGGGCAGATGGAGGACGAGGAATCTGTCAATCCCCGGCTGTACGCCGATGCGGTGGCTTTTGCGACCATGTATCGGGATGCATATGCTGGATCGAGGGGAATTCCGATAGGTGTTAAATACGAACTCTTGGTTTCGGGCTTTCACTTAGAAGGCCAGGATGGGATGGAATTGAGCTATACTCAGGCTGCCTCTTTTATAGCCTGGTTATGCGATCGCTATTCTCTTGATCGGGTGCTGGATGTGTATGTCAATCATGCTGAAGATGGCATGCTGGACGGGAAAAGTTACGCGGAGCTGAAAGCGGATTGGCTCGCCGATCTGATTGCAAAAGGCGAGGGGATCGACATCCCTGGAGCGCCGTAGCGGTAATAAAAAAAGAGCGGGTGACCAACCAGGGTCACCCGCTCTTTTCATTTTCAGGGCAGCCAGATCACCGGCTGCCAAACCAGGCTGCCGGGTTGGACGGCGCTGGTAAGCGCCTGGCTAACGGTGATCGTCTCGAGGTCGAGCAGCAGGGGGTAAGCGTAATGCGGGTGGTTGAGCAGGATGGTTTTGCCATCCGGCGACCACTGGGGATCCAGACCGATGACCCAAGAGCCGTAGCCGGTCACATCTTGTTCGACGGTGAGCTCGGAGGGCAGGCCGATTATTTGACCGCTTTTTAGGCCGATTGTTTGACCGCTTTCTAGATTGTACAAAGCATAGGCTACCGAGGCGGGTTGCAGCTCGCTGTTCATCAAATACAATTCAAGCAGCAGAGAGCGCCCATCCGGCGCCCAGTAGAACTGAGGCGGCATGCCAGCAGTGACGCCGCCGGAGGGAGCAGCCCAAACCTGGCGCGGTTCTGAGGCATCCAGTCTGGCAACATAGATTGCCAGGGGGTCTTCGTATAGGCTGTAAGCCATCTGGCCTCCGGCGGGCGAGATGCGCACCTCACCCAAATTGTTTCCCAGGGTGGGCCAGGCCAGGGTCCTGGTTTGTTCGCCGCTGACCGGCGACCACCAGTAATGGCCCATGCTGACGGCGTAGTCTTCTGTGATGCCCTCGCGCCAGTAAACGCGTTCTGGGCCGGCAGGCTGCAAGAGTTGATAGTGGGTGGGGCTGGGGGCGGTCTCGCTCAGGCGGGTGAGTCCACTGCCATCAGGTTGGATGCGGTACAGGGCAGTTTGAAGGTTCTCGTCTTCGTTAATGAAGATGACCTGCCCATCGGGCTGCCAGGCGGCGGTGCTCCAGGTGGATAGGCCGCCGCCTTGAAACCGGTCGGCTAACTGCACCAGGCTGCCATCAGCCAGGTTAAGCGTGTACAGCCCGCCGATGCGGCCCACGCCGGGGATATCGGGCTGGTCATCGGGGGTGGGCCGGTGGGCCACATCCGGCTCCACGGCCAGCAGTAAATAGCGCCTGTCGGGCGAGACGGAGAGCAGGGTGATCTCCTGGTCGGGCAGGGCGAGGAGGTTGGCGGCCTGGCTGCCATCGGGGTTGGCGGCGCAGATGGCGCCGGGGGCGCAGTTGTATGCCAGGCGGGCGGGGGCAGGCGCTTCGACCAGCGGCGGAACCGGGGCAGGGATGATGGCTGTGGCGGTAGGGCTGGCGGGTTGGATGGCGGCAGGCTGGGTGGGGTTGTTCAAGGCGGGGGGGTGAGGCAGCAGGCGGATGGCAAAAATTGTGACCAGGGCCACCAGCGCCAGGCCGGCGGCGGCGCCCAGCCAGCCAAAGCTCATCTTGGTTTGATGGGACTGGCTGGCGGCGCGCTGTGCCAGGCGGGCTTGTAAGTGGTCGGTGAATTCGGGCTTGGGGAGGGGGGCGTGGGGGCGGTTGGCTTGCAGGCTGGCAGCAAGGTCCAGCTCGGATTCTCCGGTTTGGCGGGCTTCGAGGCGCCTGGCCCATTCGGAACAATTATTCTGAGACATAGGATACTCCTTCTATGGTCTGGTGGTCCATTTGTTTGCGCAGGCGCTTGAGGGCGCGGTGCAGGCGCAGGTAAACTTTGGGTAGGGAACAGCCCAGGATATTGGCAACTTCAGCGCTGCTCAACTCTTCGAAAAAACGCAGGGTCAGCAGTTGGCGGTCAGCCTGCGAGAGCTGAGAGAGCGCCATCCACAAAGCGCGGGTTTGTTCGTTGGCCTGTACCGCTTGTTCGACGTTCACGGGACTGGTATCGGTCTCGTGCAGGGGGCGCAGCAAGCGCTGTTTCCAGTAGTTCTTGCGCACCTCGTTGAGGGCGATCTTGTACAGCCAGGCGGCTGGGCTGCTGCCTTGGGGGCGGTAGCTGTTGATGTGGGCCAGGGCTTTCTCGAAGGTGCTGGCGGTGATATCTTCGGCTGCCTGGCGGCTGCCGGTCTGGCGGTGGGCGTAGGCATAGATACGCCCTACGTAGCGGCGGTAAAACGGGTCAAAATGCTGCGGGTCTTGTTGGGCAGCGGCGATCAGGGTATGTTCATCGGTTTCGGGCATGTGGGCTCCTGATGATGCATATTCTATACTATATAATCTGGCAAGGGGAGAAATCTTTCAGGGT
>CAZWFQ010000063.1:6928-14694 GCA_964633225.1 uncultured Anaerolineaceae bacterium | reverse complement strand
GATGGGTCGCTGTTGGTGCGCGCCCCGCTGCGGGTGACCCAACGCCAGATCCTGGATGTGGTGCAGCAGCAGGCCGAATGGGTGCGTTCGCGGCAAGAGTCTGCCCGCAAACGGGCGGCTGCGGCCCCACCCAAGGCCTTTGTGGAGGGGGAGACTTTTCAGTACCTGGGGCAGCCTTACCGCCTGGTGATTGCAAACGCGGCCCGACCGGCATTGGCGTTGGATGCACAAGCCGGGCAGTTCCGGTTGGCGCGGGCGGCGCAGCCTGGTGCGGCGGCGCTCTTTGAGGCCTGGTACCGCCGTCAGGCGCGGCAGGTCTTCACAGAGCGGGTGGCCTTTTATGCCCGGCAGGTTGGCTTGCAGCCGCAGAAGCTGCGCATCAGCAGCGCACGTACACGCTGGGGGTCGTGCAGCAGCCGGGGCACCATCAGCTTCACCTGGCGATTGGTGATGGCGCCTTTGCCAGCAATCGATTACGTGGTGGTGCATGAGCTGTGTCATTTGCGGGTAAGGAATCATTCCAAGGATTTCTGGAACCAGGTCAAGGCTATCTTGCCCAATTACAAAGAGCAAGCGCGCTGGTTAAAGACGAACGGCCATTTGCTGCGATTGGATTGAAATGAATCCGGGACCGAAACGGGGTAGAATTACGAAAAGGCAGCCGTAGATGCCTTGATTGCTGTGCCTGTCTGCGGTCAAAAACAACCAGGTAAGTTCAACAGGGTAAATCCATAGGAGGAGTGTAATGGCAAGTTCTATCCGGCAGCTTTGCCTGGCCCCCAGCGGGCAGGCCGAGATCTTACAGGGCAATATTGCATTTGCGGTAGGCTGTGTGCGCGGCGGCATCCATGCCGCGGATGGCTATCCGGGCACACCCAGCTCAGAGGTGATTGACCGCGGGCTCTCGCAGGTGCAAGACCTGATCAAGGTAGGCTGGTCGGTAAATGAGGCGGTGGCCTCAGGGGTTGGTCACGGTCATTCATTGGCCGGGCGAGACTGCGTGGTGACGATGAAGATCCCGGGGCTTTTCCAGGCTGGGGACATCTTTACCAGCGGGGCTTTGTTCGTCCAACCGCGCGGGGCGTTGGTCTACTATATCGCCAGTGATTACACGCCCAGTTCAACCCAGCATGTGATCGATCCCCATTACTTGTTCAAGAGTTGCTTCACACCGGTTTTTGAACCGCGCACCCACCAGGAAATGTACGATGCACCAGCCCTGGCGGTGGAGATTTCTCGCAAATATAAGACCCAGATCGTGATCATGCCTAATGGCAACCTATGCCACAGCGAAGGCCTGGTGCGGTTGATGCCCGTGCAGCAGCGGGAGCCGCAGGAAATGCCCGAGAGCCTGCGCGGTTTTAACGTTTTGCCGGCCCTGGCCCGGAAAAACTACGATCAGATGATGGCAGAGCGCATGCCAGCCCTGGTGGAGATGGTGGAGAACAGCCCCCTGAACCACTGGTATCAGGGCGAGGGGAAGATGGGCGTCATCACCTACGGCGTTTGTGAGCAGTATGTGCGCGAGGTGCAAGAGGCCTTGGGGCTAAAGTTGGATATCCTTTCCCTGGCTTTTACCAACCCGCTGCCCCTGGAATTGATCCGCAAGTTCCACCAGTCGATCCATGGGCCGGTCTACGTGATCGAAGATGGTTACCGTTACCTGCAAGAAGAGATTGCGCAGCTCGGGCTGGCTGTGATCGGGAAGGCGCCGTACAGCACCTTGACCGAGTGGAGCCCGGCCCAGGTGGCCAAATTGTTAGGCTGCAGCCTGCCTCCGGCGCCGGTGGCGGCTGCCAGTGTCAGCCCGGTAACCCGCCCGCCGGTGATCTGTGCGGGCTGCCCTTACCGCCTGTTCACTGAGGAAGTGAAACTGCTGCGCAAGAAGAAGCAGTTGGATACCATCTTTGGCGATATTGGCTGTAACACCCTGCTGTATTTCATGAATGCCCTGGATACCGGCCTGGCAATGGGCGCCAGCGAAGCCGAGCGGGTGGGGTATGTCACCTCTCGCCCTGAGCAGGCCGGGCGCTGCATCAGCATCATCGGCGACGGCACCGAATGCCACACGGGCCTGGATGCCACGCGCAATGCTGTGTTCCGCAACGTGGCTGGCGTGAAGGTGATCCTGGATAATGCCTGGGTGGCGATGACTGGCGGGCAGCCCTCGCTGACGTCACCGGCCAACCTGGCTGGCGAGCCGATCCGCTTTAACCTGCCGGCGGCTTTGCAGGCCTATGGGGCGCACACGGTGGTGGTGAGCGCATATAACAAGAAGCAAATCCGCACCGCCCTGCGCGAAGCACTGGCAGAGGCCGCCAAGGGCACTTACACCACCCTGGTGGTGACCGATGGAAGCTGTATTCAGAAGATCAAGGGCAGCACCCAGCGCGTGTACGTGGACCCAGAAGCGTGCAAGAAGTGCAACGCCTGCATGGTCTGCCAGGGCCTTGAACTGGACGAGAACGGGGTGCCGCATGTCAACAATTTGTGCAGCGGCTGCGGCGGGCAGACCCCAGCCTGCGTGCAGATGTGCCCGACCAATGTCTTGAAGGTGATCGATTTGAAAGACCTGGATCTCCCGGCGATGCCATCTTATGCTGAGCCGCCCCAGGCGGCTGAGCCGCCAGCTTTGCCTGCCGAGACACTGCCGGGGCGCATTTCTTTGGCCATCCGCGGGGTGGGCGGGCAAGGCAATCTGTTCTTTGGCAGTGTGCTCAGCCAATTAGCTTTGGCGGCTGGCTATGGACAGTTGAATATCATCAAGGGCGAGACGCACGGCATGGCGCAAATGGGCGGCCCGGTGATCAGTACCTTTAGCTGCGGCAAGGTATCCAGCCCGGTGCTGCTGCCTGGCACGGCCGACTGCGTGATTGCGATGGAGAAAAGCGAGGTGCTGCGTCCGGGCTTCTTAGAGATGCTCAAGCCGGGCGGCACGGTGCTGTTGGCCGATACGCGCATTGTTCCCCTGGGATTACCCGAGGACCAATACCCCAGCGATGAGCAGATTGCCGCCCGCCTGAGCCCTTACCATGTCATCAAGGTGGATGTGCTGTGCAAGGCGCTTGAGCTGGGCGATGCAAGCGGCCGGGTGGCCAATGTGGTGATGATGGGCGTGTTGAGCACCCTGCACCCATTGGATGTGTTCCCGCCAGAGCTTTGGCTGAAGGCACTCAAGAAAGCCAACTCGAAACCGGTGGTGTGGGCAGCCAATTACGTGGCTTTCAATGCCGGGCGTGAGTTTGCCCTGGCGAGCGTTTGATAGGAACTTGCGTTGATGGGCGGCTCGGATTCTTTGCGGCGGGAATTTTTCTCTGGTGTACGCGCCGAGCTGCCCCTGCTGTTGGGAGTATTTCCGTTTGGTATGATCTATGGTGTGCTGGCGTTGGCGGCAGGGATGCCGCCAACGCTGGCGCAGGCCATGTCGGCAGTGGTCTTTGCTGGTTCGTCACAGTTCCTGGCGGTTAACTTGATCGGCGGCGGCGCGCCTGGGCTGGTCATTATCCTGACCATTGTGGTGGTCAACCTGCGGCACGCCCTGTACAGTGCCTCGGTGGCGCCGCATCTGCGGCGGCTTTCGCCGCTGTGGAAGCTGTTGTTGGCCTACCTGCTGACGGATGAGGCCTACGCGGTGGCGATCACGCATTATATGAAGCCTGCTGAGCCGAACGCAGCCCCTGTAAACCGCCATTGGTACTTCTTGGGGGCGGGCCTGACCTTGTGGACGGCCTGGCAGGCCAGCACTGCCCTGGGCATTTTCCTGGGAGCCCAGGTGCCTGCGAGCTGGTCGCTGGATTTTACCCTGGCATTGACTTTCATTGCCCTGTTGGTGCCAAATATCAAGGATAAAGCCAGCGGGCTGGCGGCCCTCTCGGCTGGCGCTACGGCGGTGCTGGCCAATGGTCTGCCTTACAAGCTGGGCCTGATGGCTGCGGCTGTGGTGGGCATTTTGGTGGGCCTGTGGAGTGAGAGACGATGGACGCGCTCTGGCTGACCCTGTGCATTGCAGGCCTGTTAACCTACCTGACCCGCTTATCGTGGATTGCGCTCTTGGGTCGTTGGAACGCGCCGCCCTGGGTGGCCCAAACCCTGCGTTTTGTGCCCCCGGCTGTGCTGGCGGCGATCGTTGTGCCTGAGCTGCTGCTGCGTGAGGGCCAGTTTACGCCCCTCAACCCGCGCCTGTTTGCCGGGCTGCTGGCCACCCTGGTGGCCTGGCGCACCAAGAGTGTGCTGTGGACCATCCTGGCAGGCATGGCGGCCTTGCTGATCTTGCAATTGTGGATTTAGGATCGAACCGGCCATGCCTCACCCCTCGGATGTATACCGCCTGCGGTTGGATATCCAACATGCTGAGCTTGAGCTGGCTGAGCTGACGGCTGAACTGCGCGCTTTTGATGCGCAAGTGGCGGCGCGCCTGGGCGCCTTGCTGGACCAGCTTTCTGTATTGGAAGCTGAGGTGCTGGATTTGACGGAGGCGGTGCAGCGCAGGCGCGACCAACGTTTGTATGGGGAGAAGCAGTTCAGCTATTTTGATGGCGCTCGCCCGGACCAGCGCCCGGAACGGGAATACATCCCGCATGCAGATGCTTTTCGTGAGATGCCGCCTGCCGAGCCTGGCGCGGGGCCCAGTACGCCGCCCACTGCTGCGGCAGAGATCAAAGCGCTCTACCGCCAATTGGCCCGCCGCAGCCACCCTGACCTGGCAATCAGCGAGGCTGACCGCCAGCAGCGTACGGCGGAGATGGCTGAGATCAACCGGGCTTACGCGGCTGGTGACCTGGCGGCATTACAAAAGTTGGCCGGCTTGGATGCGACCGCCAGCTTGTTGGCACCAGTCGAACCCGGCGCACCGCTGAGTGAAGAAGCGCGTTTGCAGCATCACCTGGATACGGTGCGCCAGCGCCTGGCGAATCTGAGCCGCCACCCCAGTGTGCAGCTCAGCCTGGAAGTGAAGTTGGCCCGCCGCCGCGGCAGCGATCTGCTGACTGAAATGGCGAAGGCCTTGAAGCATAAAGTGGCGCGTAAGGTTGCTGAACGCGATTACTTGCGCTCACAGTTAGAGGCATTGGAACAGCAATGACATTTCTTCTTGGAGGCAATAGATGCCGGAAATCTTGATCTACATCTTGATCGCATTGTTGATAGTCGTGTTGATTTATATGATTATCAGTTTCATCTGGTTCCGCCCAATTACGGTGGGCCAATTCTTTACGCGGGCCATCCTGCATATTATGCTCGATGGCCCCGAGGTGCTGACAATGGTTGGCCTGCTTGAGCGCGTTGGGATCAACTTCCACAATGCCAAACTCTCAGACATCTCACAAAAAAGCGAGGCTAAACAGGCGGCGTTGTTGAAGCGTCTGTTAGCCACCCTGCGCAGCTATCCCCGCGCCCGCCAAAGCAGCTCCAACCAACTTTCGATGGATATTTTGGATTGGTTCCTGGACGATGAAGTGCGCGCTGAGCCTTTCCGGTATCACGACTATCCGGTTAACCAGATGTTTGGGCAGCAGTCTGAGTTTCCGAACTTTATGACTACCATGCACCCCATGGATGGGCGCGCCAATGCTCGCAATTACATCAAACGCCTGCACCTGGCCGGTTGGCGCTTTGACCATATCATTGAGGGCCTACAGGTGCGGCAGGCCAATGGCTGCCTGCCGCCGCGCTTTGTGCTGCAGCGTGTATTGACCGAAATGACAGAATTTGTGGCCACCCCGCCGCGTGAGAATGTGCTGTATACGGTTTTTGCCCGCAAATTGGATCGGCTCAAGCTCAATCCGGATGAAAAAAAGCGTCTGCTGGATGGCGTTCAAGATGCAATCCAAGGGCAGGTTTACCCGGCCTACCAGAAATTGATTGAAGTGTGCCAGGGATTGGAGCGTGCCACCAACGACGATGATGGGGTGTGGAAACTGCCTTCTGGGGAGGCGTATTATGCTTACCAGCTGCGCAGCAACACCACCACCGAGCTGAGCGCGGCGCAGATCCACGATCTGGGTTTGAAGGAGGTGGCGCGAATCGAGCAAGAAATGCACGCCATTTTGGAGCGCCTGGGCGAGTTGCAGGTTGAGCCAGATGCCGACGCCCAAGGTGCTGAGCTGACCCCCATTGCCCGGCGCATGGTGGCCCTGGGCAAAGAAGCGCGCTTTTTATACCCCAATACTGACGATGGCCGGGCCGCCTGCCTGGAAGATTACCAGAAGATACTGGACGAGATCAGCCAGCGTATTGCGCCGCTGTTTGACCTGCGTCCCAAGGCTGGATTGAAGGTGCAGCGCGTGCCCGAGTTCCGCCAGAAGACCGCGCCGGGCGCCTATTACCAGCCTGCCGATATGGGCGGAGGCCGCCCGGGTGTGTTCTATGCAAACCTGCGCGATATGAACGAGGTGCCCAAGTTTGGCATGAAAACCCTGGCATATCATGAAGGCATTCCCGGACACCATTTTCAGATTGCCATAGCCATGGGGTTGCGCGGTCTGCCGTTCTTCCGCCGCATGATCCCTTTTACGGCGTATGCCGAGGGCTGGGCTTTGTATGCCGAGAAGTTGGCGCGTGAACAGGGCGCTTACCAGGATGATCCCTATGGCGAGCTGGGCTGCCTGGCGTCTGAGTTGTTCCGCGCCGTGCGCCTGGTGGTGGATACCGGCATGCATGACAAACGTTGGACGCGCCAGCAGGCCATCGATTACATGACCGCCCACACTGGCCAACCCATGAAAAGCGTGGTGAGCGAGATCGAGCGTTACATCGTCAGGCCCGGCCAGGCCTGCGCATACAAGATCGGCGAGCTGAAGATCATCGAGCTGCGCGAGAAGGCCCAAAAAGCGTTGGGCGAAAAATTCAGCCTGCTCCAGTTCCACACTGCCCTGCTGCAAAACGGGGCCATGCCCTTGCAGATTTTAGAGCAGGTGGTGGATGCATATATCCGGCAAGCAAGCGGATGAGGAAGATGCAGCAGGTGGAGGCTACACCGCAGGGCGGGGCAGCCTCCACCTGGGGGATGCGTGGAGGGTGGTGATCTACCTCGTGATGATGGGCAGCAGTACCAGGGTGGAGCTATCTGCTGGGCCAAGCCAATAACCAGACCTGACCTCGAAGCGCCCCCTGGAGATGGGCCCGGCGGCGGTCTGGCCCAGGGTGCCTTGCAGCGAGAATCCACTGCCACTCATGCTACCAGTGCCTCCAGCATTGCTGGCCACGTTCCAGCTCAAGTCAAAGCCGCTGCCGGATTGGGCATAGGCAATGGTAGCAATCCCCAACCCAACCACCAGTACCAGGAGCAGTCCGATCCAAAATTTTCTACGCATGGGTGGCCTCCTTTAGCGGATGGTGATGAAGACCGGGATCAGGTCGCTGCCCGTTTCCAGGTCACTCATGGCTTTGCCAAGGATGGTGCCGGGGGCGTAGAAACTGGCGCCCTCGACGGTGATCATGCGCGCCGTGGCAGCCAGGCCGGGCGTGCCCGAGATGGACAGCAGGTCGCCGGCATGGATGGAGCCACTGCTGGCGTTCACGCGCACGGAGGCGGTGCCCATCGTGACCACAACCAGGTATTCGCCAGGCTGGATGGTGGTGGCGGCGTAGTCGAACCCGCCGCATTCCTGGCCCACCGGGCGTTGATCCATGGGGATGTTGCAGGGTTCGTAGCGCACATCCACCACGCCGATGACGGCAGCAGCATTGGTTGAGTCAGCCAGGGCCACGTGGATGACGGGGGCGGTGCCCTGCGTGGCATTCGTATAGCCGACGACGGCTACCACGTC
>CAZWFQ010000063.1:0-6828 GCA_964633225.1 uncultured Anaerolineaceae bacterium | reverse complement strand
GCACAAGCATCAACTGCGGCAGAAGTGGAGCCGTAGACCCCGGCGCCATCGTAGCCGGCGCTGGTGCCGTGCACGCCGTAGGTGCCGGTCAGGTTGACGCCATAACCGAGCACGCCGCTGCTGTAGGTGCGGCTGGCCTGGCCCCAAATGCCGATCAAAGAGCCCTGCCCGAACACGCCGGTCGAGTTGTCACTGGTGCCCTGTACGCCGTAGCCGTTCTTGCTGGTGCCCAATACGCCAACCGGCGGGCCGCCGCCGGCGTTCCAGGCGCCGTTGGCCTCGCCGCGCACGCCGACTGAATTGGCGAGCCCCGAGACACCTTTGATGCCGGCGTGGTTATCAGCGCTGACAAAGAGGGCCGCCCCATAGCCTCCGATCGGGCTGGTATCGAAGATGGTTGCACCGGGGATCAAGCTGAAGGCATAGGGGGAGACCCCCAGTTTTTGACGCGGCAGCAGGTCGCCGCTGGCCCCGGCAGGTTTGATACCCAGGTAGGTCTGTAAATAAAAGTCAAGCACATCAATTGGCGTAACCGCGCCCAGCATGACATTGAACAAGCCGCCTCGCACGTTCACGAGCTGGGTTTCGCTCCACAGGGGCGTGCCTCCGGTAGGTTCGCTGTACAAACTGAAGAGAATGCTGATGGTACCGCTGAAGGGCACACCATTTTGCAGCAGTTGACCCTGGTAGCTCATCTGTGAGCCGGGCATAGCATCTATGCTGGCGGGCTCAGCGCTGTTGGGACCGCTGGTTTGCGGCAGGGCGCCGGCATTTGACACAGGGGCTGGCCCATTGGGGGTGCTCCAATCTCCAGGTGTTTCACCCTGGGCCTGGGCACTGCTGGCCCCAAGGGTAAAAGCGGTGCCCAGGGCAATGCCTGTTAATAGCACCACGATGATCAAGAGTGTATTTTTCATAGCTTATGCTCCTTTCAAGGGAGGGGGCGCAACGCATTTTGGCGCTGCTGATAAGGGATGCCCGGTAAGCGGACTGCTTGCATTCTATCATAAAAAGATTCGGGGGAATGTCAAAAATCATCCCCCACCTAACAAAGCGGTTGGGAGCTTCTGAGCTGAATCGTGCTACAATTTAGCTAATTATACAGAAAGGGTGTCATGACCCAGGCATCGATACTGGTCGTTGAAGACGAGAATATTGTTAACCTCAGCCTGTGTGCGATTTTGGAGCTGCAAGGCTACCGCATCGCGGGCAGTGCGGCTACCGGCGAAGATGCACTGCAGAAAGTTGAGCAAGCCCGGCCCGACCTGGTGTTGATGGACATTCACCTGGCAGGCAGGCTGGATGGGGCTGAAGCAGCGCGCTTGATCCGCCAGCGTTTCAACGTGCCGGTTGTCTTTCTGACGGCTTACTCTGATGCGGAAACTTTACAGCGTGCTCGGCAGGCAGAGCCCTTTGGTTTCATTGTTAAACCTTTCAAAGAGCAGGACCTGAACACGGCCATTTCGATTGCTTTGTCTAAGCATGCCTCTGAGCTGCGCTTGCTGCATTCGCAGCAGCGTTACCGGGATATTGCCGAGGATATGCCGGTGTTGGTGTGCCGCTTTCAGTCTGATGGCGCGCTGACCTTTGCCAATCCTCTTTTTGGCCGCTATTTTGCGCAACCCTTGGAAAAACTACTCGGGATGTCGCTCTTTCAATTCATCCCGCCCGAAGAACACGAGCGTGTCCGGTCGCGTTACCTGGGGTTGACCGCTGAACACCCGGTGACGACGTATTACCACCGCGTCCTCTCGCCGGATGGTTCACTGCGTTGGCTGCGGCGCACGGATCGCGCCATCTTTGGTGAGCATAACAAGCTGATCGAATACCAGATGGTGGGCGAAGACATCACAGAGCAGCGCCAGGCTGAAGAATCGCTGCGCCAAAGTGAAAGCAAGTTCCGCGATGTGGTCCAACAGTCTCAAGATGGCATCGGCCTGACGGATGAGGAAGGCCTGGTGATTGAGTGGAATCCGGCGATGGAACGCGCCACCGGGCGTTCACTGATCCAGGTGTTGGGCAGGCCGCTGTGGGAGGTACAGCAGTCGCAGGCTAACCCCGACCTCCCTCCCGACCCCAACTACGAGCAAGAAGTGCGCCAGGCCCTCAAAACCGGCCAGGCGCCCTGGATGGGCCAGGCGGTTGAGCGCGAGTATCCGCGTTCAGATGGCAGCCGGCGCTATTTGCAATGGGTCACTTTTCCGATCAACACGCTGAAGGGATTTATGCTAGGCAGCATCCTGAGAGACGTGACGGAGCACCGGCGGGCCGAAGATGCTGAACGTGCGGCTCGCCGCCAGGCTGAGACCCTGCGCCAGGCCATGCAAGCACTCACCTCTGAGCTTAACGTTGACCAGGTACTGGATACGGTGCTGCAATACCTGGGCCAGGTAACACCCTACCAGGCGGCTTTTGTGGTCTTGCAAAACAGTGCCGGGATGCATTTGAAAGCCAGCCGGGGCTTGAAAGGGCTGGGAGATAAGATGATCTGCGCGGGGCATGATTGCCCTCTGCTCAACCTGCCGGATAGTGAGCCACAGCGTTTCTCAGGCGAGGATGGGTGGCCGTTTGCCCGCTGCTTGCCAGCGCTGCCCCGCTTTGACAGCGGCATTGCCTTGCCCTTGCGGGCGCGCGGCCAGCGGATGGGGTTCCTGGTTGTTTTTGCCAATCCGCCGCAGATCTACTCAGATGCAGACGCCCAACTGGCCCAGACCTTTGCCGACCAGGCCGCGATTGCCCTGGAAAATGCCCATTTGTATGAGCAGGCCGTTCACATGTCCATTACCGATGCGTTGACCGGGTTATACAACCGTCGTAAGTTTTTTGATATGGCCGGGCAGGAATTTGAACGTTCGCAACGTTACCAGACGCCTTTCTCGGTCGTTACCCTGGATGTGGATTGGTTCAAGAAGGTGAATGATACCTACGGCCACGATATGGGTGACCAGGCACTGCGCGAGGTGTCTTGCCGCTTGCGTGCTGGCGTGCGCACGGTGGATGTGGTGGCGCGCATTGGCGGGGAAGAATTTGCCATTTTGCTTCCTGAGACTGCTATCGAAGAAGCCCGCCAGGTGGCTGAACGGTTGAGGCTTGGCTTTGCAAACCAACCGGTCATCTGGCAAGATCAGCGGGTGCTGATCACGGCCAGCTTTGGGGTGACAGCCATTGATGACGACTGCTCTGGGTTGGAGATGATGATGAAACATGCCGACCAGGCACTCTACCGTGCCAAGCAGACTGGCCGGAACCGCGTGGTGGCCTTTACAGATCCAATCGATTGACCTAAGCCTGCGTCAAGGTGCACAAGGCAGCTCAAACTCGAGCACGTGTCCCCCCGCGTCCAGTGTTAACTCGTTATTGCCCAAGTTCACACCATCCACGTTCACCCATTGAGCGCTGAGCGGCAGTTGTACCTGGCCGTGTGTGCCGGGCGGAGCTTCGATCTGTAGATCGAGCGAGCGGATGCCACCTGGTAAGCAGGCACTGGCATGCCAGGCAACTTGCAGCGCGCCCTGTGGCATGGGGAGTGTGCCCGAGGCAAAATCCAGGCCGGTGAAGGATGGTTTTACGACCCACGCTTCAGGACTAACCTGGCGAGCGCCCAGCACGTAAGTGGTCAGGAACCATGTGGGGGCGCTGCCCCATCCGTGGGATAATGCCTGGGTGGGGTTTTGGTCTGATGTGAACCATTCCCACCAGATGGTTGCCCCCAGGCCCAGCATGCGACCGTAATAGCTTTTGATCAGCTCAAGCGCCTCGGCACTATGGCCTGACTGTCCCAAGGCTTCTAATACCCAATAAAATCCATAGATCTCAACATTCGGCTGGGCAGGGTCAGGCGAGAGCAGCTCTAGCAGCGCGGCTGCAACCGCATCATTGTTTTCCTCAGGCGGCAGGCCGTAGGCCAATGCCCATGCCTGCGCCTGCGGGGTAGGTGGATAGGATGTGCCCTGGTAGATGTTCGTCAGGTAACGGCCTTCAGACTCGACGTAGAGCAGTTCATTCAGGCTGCTGCGCACAGCTTGGGCTCGCTGCTGCCAGGCGGCGGCTTGTGTTTCGTCGCCAGCCTGGGCTGCCAGACCGGCGGCTTGCAGCAGGGTGCCGTAGTACAGGGCATTCAGCGCGGTGGATTGGCCATAGCGGCTGTGATCGGCAAGGGGTTCAATATAAGCTGTCTCTGACCAGTGGGTTTGCGGCAAGTCAAGCAGGCCGGTGGAAGGGTTTTCGAAGCTGGCCAGGTTATGCATGAATTGGCGTAATGTGGCATAGGTGGTGTTGACCAACTGCGCTGAGTCTGCGCTGCGGTTGGTGTAAGAATCCAGGCTGTGCACCCACAGCATGGCATAATCGAGCATTTGCAGGTCATGATTGTGGGGGGCAATGCCGGGGGCCAGGCTCTCTTCGAAGGCCAGGTCCATGAAAAGCAAGCCTCGGTTCAGCAAGCTGGTATCGCCAAAAACGGCTGCGTTGACCTGGTCGACCACAAAACCATCTCCCCACCACTGGCCGCGTTCGCGCCAGGGGTCGGCGTAAGCGTCATGCATGTTCAGGTTGACCGTGTCGGCGCCAACCTGCCAGATCTGATCTAAGAGCGGATCTGAGGAGGAGAAGCTGCCATTTTGGGTGAGGGGGTATTCTTCGGCGTAGACTTGCAGATCATCTAACCAGACTGGCCCGGGGCCCCATACGGCGATGATAATGTAGCGCCCGCAGCGGGCATCGATGGTTGTCAGGGTGCGGGAGGTGCCATCCAGCGTCCACGAGTCGACCTGGTTCCACGAAGGGAACAAAGAGCCGCGGTAGGGCAAGGGGCGTAAGGTGCCGTCGAGCAGGCGCTCATCCCAGCCGATATCGATCACGGTTCCGGCTGGGCCGCTGACGGTGGCGGTGAGCCGCCCAAGGGTCACCTGCCCCAGGTCCAGCACGGCATAGGCGGGGGAGGCGTCAAAGCGCAGGGATAAGTTGTCTGAAGTGACCTGGGTACCTGTGACGATGACCGTGGCTGGGTCGCTGGCATAATCTGCCAGCAAGGTGCGCCTGCCGGCATTGTTGTTTGGCCCGAAATCGGCAGGATAACTGCTCAGGTTGGCGGTGGAGAAGGCGAAGGTGATCCCCTGGACAGGTGGATTGTAGCCCAATATGTGCTGTCCGGATGAAAGCGTGACCACAGCCTGGTATACATCGGGCCGTGTAGGGCCAACGGCCTGCCAGGGTGGGGTGCTGCCATCCAATACCAGGCGTTCACTGGGTGGCGGTACGTTCTCTGAGAGCGTTTCAAGAGTAAAGACAGTGGTTGCCGATATACGGAAGACGCCGGCGCCGCCTGGTGTTCCTGCGGGCAGTTCGGCTATCCTCAAGCCAGGAGAGAGCCGCCCTGCATCTAACAGCGTGACCTGGACTGGCTTTTCTATCAGAAAAGAGATGCTGCGCGGGCGGTACGTGACCTGGCTGGCGGGGGCTTTTAATGGCGGAACGGCTGTATAAGGATCAACCACTACCGCGGGGGGCCAATCAGCGTGCGGATAAGAAACGGTCGTCCAATCGGCGGGCAGCCTGGATAGGTCAAGCAGCTCAGTTGGGCCAACCAGGTTCCATTCATGGATGGGGGCCGGGTTCTTTTGCCAGGCAGTGCTGAGAACGGCTTGCCAGCCAGGGCCGCTGCGCATCAAGACGGGTTGCCCCGTGGGGTTCAGGCCTTGCAGGTGGCCTTGCAGCATGGGGCGGACAGATTCGGAGCGCCTATCTTCAGGCGCCCACTGCACCAGTACGGCTAAGGTGTGTTCGCCGGGCGCCAGGCTGCCCAAGGCAAGCACATCATATTCGCGGTAAGTGCGCATAAAACGTGCCGGCCCGCGGCCCAGCCAGGCTCCATCCAGCCAGGCCTGGTAACGTGTGTCGGCAAAGAGGTGCAGGCTGGCGTTGGTGAGCGGCTCAGACAGGTTGATTTGTAGACGGAAGAATGCGACTTCATGAGCGGCTGGTTGGCTGGCATGCGGCCAAATGGGCAGGTCCAGGATAAACGGGTCGGTTTTTTGGATGATGGGCAGGTAGATGGCATACTCAAACGCGCCCTCAGATCTTGGGATGGGCGCGTTTGAGTGCCATGAATTGGCTGAAGCCTGTGTACTTGCTGTTGCAACGGCAAGCAGCAAGAAACCCAAGGCAAACAGGAGTGAGCGCAATGAGATGGGCGGGCGACTCACATCGCAGTTACCACTTGCGGATGATGTATATCGGTTCGAACTTAATGGTGAAGAGATAGTCATCTCCAAAGGCCATTGGATCGATCGCCGCTCCATCGCGAGTGTAAGCTGCAATGAATTCACTTTGTGGGACAGTCACATTGAAAAAGGTCATATCTTCATAGGCCCACACAATGTGGATCTCCTGGCGGCCATCTGTGCCGCCGATATCGCGCCGGAAGGCATAGCCTTCGATGCCGGCACCGTAATTCGCTGGTCCATGGTACCTGGCAAGGGTCAGGTTCGAGATCAAAGTCTGGTAAGCATAGTAAACTGGTTTTGGATTCTGATCAGCATCCAGCAAGCCTCCATATCTCCACCCTGGTCCGTCCAGGGTATACCAGGCAAACCCCATAACGTCCTCGCTCAAGGCGCGCGGGAAAGAACGGGCCAGGAAATTTGCTTGCATTGCTAGCATATCTGGCTGGTCTGGCGTGCACCAGGTACAGGTCGTGCCGGTTTCATTGACAAATAGCGGCTTATCTACACCATACTGGCTCATGATACTGCGCAAGAAGCGCGCCTTGCCCAGCATGATACCACCCCAGGAATCCCAGACGCGCCCGGCGGCGGTATCCTGGTCGAC
>CAZWFQ010000062.1:18188-19288 GCA_964633225.1 uncultured Anaerolineaceae bacterium | reverse complement strand
AGGCGGGCGGCGGCAATATCGCCCTCGCTATTGCGATCACGCAGCACACGCGCTTTAATGATCAGCACCTTGAGCACGCGGCGCTGGTTGTCCATCTTGCGGTATTCGGCTTCTGCCCATTCCAGGAAGGTAAGCGCCTGGTCGAACTCGCGAATGCGGAAGCGCATGAAGCCTTCATACTGTACGGAGCGCACCAGGCCTTCGTACATTTCTGGGTCTTCGCGATGCTTGATATACATCTCAAGCGCGTCGGTGAAATGGGTGGCGGCTTCGGCCGTGTTGCCAATCTCCCACAGGATGCGCCCCATTGTAAAGTCAGAGTGGGCTTTGAGCTTGATCAGGTCAATTATTTCAGTTTCTGTGCCATTGACTTGGGAGACTCCCAGCATGCCTTCTACGATGACCAAGGCTTGTTTGCAATAGCGCCGCGCCTCAGTGTACTGGGCCATTTTGCGGTACGCCTGGGCGGTTTTAAGCAAGACACGCACGGTATCAATGCTCCAGCGAATACGATAGAACTGCGACAACGCCCCGTTGGCCTCGGCTAAGGCCCTTTTGTAGTCGCCTGTGCGCATATATTGGTTGAAACGCCGATCCATGGCTTTGACCTCTTCAGAGGCCGGAACGCCCAAAAACTGCTTGATGCCATCCACCTCATGCACGAGAGTTTGGTATTGCCGTTCAAGGCCAGCAGCTTTCCAGGCACTTTCGTCGGTCAGCATGCTGGCAAACTGCATTGCCAGGTTGAGCGGGGTGCGGGCCAGCCGGTCGGCAACGATTTCATTCAGAGCGCGTTCAAAGCGCAGCTCTTTGGTACGCGCCGCAGCCAGGCATTCTTGTACGTAATAGCTGAAAGCTGCTTCGTAATGGCTGGGTTCTTCTGGGTATGCCTCACCTAAGGCATATTCAACATTTCCCATGACCCCATTAAAGACGCTGACCAAATCAATTAACTGGCGTTCATTGGCGATTGGGAAGCCTGCCTGGAAATAATCTCTTACTTTCTCGAATTTTTGGAGGGCCAGAGTTCCGTTTCCCTTGTGCCAGTCGCGGCGGCCCCAGCGGTAGTACAACATGGCCATGCTCAAGTAAGCTTCGGC
>CAZWFQ010000062.1:2989-18088 GCA_964633225.1 uncultured Anaerolineaceae bacterium | reverse complement strand
GGCCTGTTTGCATAGCACTGGCGTGCCAGGTGCCAGTATCCGCGGCATTCGTAGGTGTTGCCAATGCGCCAATTGATCATACCAAGGATACGATAGGAGTTGCCAAGCTTATCTTGCATCCCCAGGCGCTTGCGAATAATGGTGCTGATCTGGCTGTAGAGGGCGGCGCGATACAACTGCCCAGAGAGAAGATACACATTGGCAATGTTGTTGGATATCTCGGCAATGTTATCCCGGTTGCCCAGCCAGCGGCTGTAGTGTAGGGCTGTGTTATAGTTTTCGATGGCATCATCCCATTTTGATTCCAAGCGGTACACATACCCCAGCGCTGTGTAAGCCCGCTCGAGATCGCTGAGCTGACTCATGTTTTGAATGGCTGCTTTGTTGTCGGTGATGAGTTGGTTGAAATGTTGGATGGCGGCATCGATGGGCACACCCCGAGCCTGTTCTGCCAACAACGCACGACGCTGTTCTTTTAATACCCTGATGGCCTGCTCCAGGCTGTTAATGGTGGCTTTTTGTTCACTGTATTGAGCAGACCAGGCGTTGATGCTTTTTTCTAGCAGCCTGGCGGCATTTTTGAGGGCATCCTTTTCTTCGCGGTGTGCAATCAAAGACGCGGCTTTCCAAACATCCATGCGCGCTTGCACGTCGGCCTCATTACCCATCTCTTCTCCGCGCACATACGCCTCGACCGAATCAAACAGCAAGGTGTCGAAGTACGATTGTTTGAAGATGCGCTCAGAAAGGTTGTAGATCCAATTCCACCCCTGGCGCACATCCAGGTATAAAGCGTGGAAGGTGCGGGCCAGCAGCAGGGCCTGGCCTTCGGGCGTGTCCACCGCGTGCATCCAGTCTGCATCGGTTGGAGAGCCGCTTTCTTGACCAGAGAGCGCTGCGCAGCGGCGATCGTAGTGGGCTACCAGCTTCTGGCTGATGCTTTTGCGGGGCGGTTCGGTCAATCCAGGAGGTTCAAGCTGCATCCAGGCAAATTTGTTGAGCATGCGCACCATTTCGTCGTGCAGACCAATGCCACTGATGCGCCCGTCTGGTCCCCGGTAAAGTTTTACGAAGGTGTACAACTTCTCGCGTTGAGAGCGGATTTCCTCCAGCCCGCATTCGATGTCATTTTCGGTCAACGCGTCATCCAGTTCTGCCAAGAGGGTAGAATCAAAGCCGCCGATGACATGGGATGCAAAATGGTTGGTATGTGCAAGCAGCATGATGATGCGGCTGGTGCAGTCGACGGTTTCTCCGGGAAGGCGGGAGTGTTTGTAGTTGATCACAAAGGGCATTACCAGGGCGCGCTGAAACTCATCACGTAAGCGCTGGTCATCCATCTCTTCTTTGGCTGTGTTTTGGATCTTTGTCATTAGCCCATGGATGGCGCGGTTGAGAACTGAATCTTGCATTTCCAAGTAGTGGATCAGGCTGACAGCCAGGTTAACCTGGAAGGGTATGCCGCTGGCCAACTTCCAAATTTTCTCCTTGAACTCGTCGTTCAGGTTGATCCCCACCATGGCCAGGTCGCCTGCTGCGCTGCTCAGGTCAACCTGTGCAAAATATTGATGACAATGATCCAGCTTCAAACCTTCCCATTGATCAAAGGGATGGATGGCAAAGGCGGCTTGTGTTCCCCCTGCGTTTTTGACTGCTTCTTCAAGTTGGTTTTCAATTGCCTGGCTCTGGGGACGCCCGGCTACCACAACCACCAGGTTTTGGATCGAAGAGATGACCCGGGCAAAGAAACCCGGGAACCATAAGGGAGCTTTTTCTAGTGTGTCGATCAATAAAACCAGCCGCCGTTTTTTTGCCAGGTTGTTCATCCCCTGGATAAAGGCAGCGCGAATTTCGGGCAGCTGTTCTTCACGCTGCGACAGGCTCTCGCCAATACTTTTGGTCCATAAATTCAGGAACTTTCGGAATGAGAGGCGAGTTTTCTTGTCGCGGGCGGTTAACTGACTGACCATGCGTTCCATGAAGTTGGTAGGCATGCGCAGGGTGAGATCGTCAAAGTCTACCGTATCCAGCACCAGGGTGGCTGGGTTATGCCCATAGATATTGGAGATGAGGTCCATGAAGGCTGTTTTGCCCACGCCCCCTGCGCCGAAAATGTAGATCAGGTAGCGATTGGATTCTGAATCTGTGATGCACTGGCGGATGTATTCTTTTTCGGTCTCGCGGCCAAAATAAAGCTGCTGTTTTTTTGTCTCGGTCATTTTGCCCTCCGCGCGCTCTATTTATGCGAATGCCTGTAAAATCCGCGCTCGCATCTCGTCATATAAAGCTTGATCTTCCCAGGCGATCTCGTGGATCAGATGGTCGATTTGCTCGTCGTCTTCGATGGCGGTGGAGATCTCGTGGATTAGTTGTATCCGGCTGTTTGCCAGGTATGGAAAATCGACAATATCCTTTAGAATGTTTGATAATTGATCGCATATCTCCTGTGCTTGATCGATCAGCATACTGCGCCCAGGGAAACGACCAAGCGCACGGCTTTCGGGGCAGTAACGGGCCAGGCACAAGCGGTGGAACAACCATTCGATCACGCAGATTTTCTGATAGTCGCCAGGGATGGGCTGGGGGCGGTCGAGGTTGTTGGGGAAGCAGCCTCGCACCCAGTTCTCGAACATTTCAAGCGCCCACTGGTTGAGTTGGCAAAACTGCCCCGGGGAATCCTCTGCTAACATTTGGCTGGCGATTAGGCGCAAGACAACATGCCCAGAGTAAAACGGTGATACGCGCGAGCTGCCTATGAGACGGCGCACTTCTATTTGATTGAACAGTTTTTGAACATCGCTGGCGAATTGGGGCCAGACCCCGGGTTGGTTCAACGTGGAAATCTTGTTGAGGATGAAATCCAAGGTGGCCACGTTGAAGTTGCGAAAGACACTTAACAGCTCAAGCGTTTGTCTTTCTTCTCTGCTTAGGATCGAGGTGATTTCACTAATCGCCGTCTTGCGTTCATTGCTCAAAATCTGTTGAATTCCCAGCACTGGGTTGTTATACCAGTACATTTGATCACGGGGGTCATGTCTCAGGCTGGCGAAGTGCAGAGGCCGGTTGTAGAGCGTGAGGACGACTTTGTTGAGCAGCCGGGGATGCCCGCCGCAGACCCAGGTGAGCTTGCGGGCCAATTGGGAGACTTGGTCGGCGTTTTTGGGGTCAGAAAATTGCTGATCTTCAAAGCAGTGCAGCAAATCTTCAACCACAGTTTTTGGAAATGGATCCAGCTCATAGCGAGAAAAATACAACTTGCGTGTGCTGATTTCCAGGTTATGTGAGATAAAACGCCCCATTGCAACCACAAAAAAGTTTTGAATGGCGATGCCCTGTAAGCCATTATGCAGCTCGGGGGCTAACCGATTCAACACCCACTTGAGCAGATCAGGGTCAGCAATGTTTTCAAGGCTGTCTAAGATCAGAATGGCATGGCTGGGGAATGGCTCGGCCTCTTTTTTTCGAGCACTTTGTTCCTGGCGCGCTCGCAGCGCCTGGACAAACTCGATCAATGCGAAAATCTGTTCACTTTCTTTGTGAAAAGCAGCCTGGTCTTGAAGCTCTTGAATGGGTGCATCTTTGAACAGGCGGACCAAGGCTTTGCCAATCGATTGCATATCCTCTTCTTCAACATTGCTCAGGGTGCGCAGAAGAGCGGCCTGGGCGTCTTCAGAGAGAGGTACCTTTGCAATCCGCTTTAGCAGTTCCAGTGAACCCGAGTCGCTTTGAGCCGCCTGGCTAAGTTGAGTGCAGATCGTATCCCAGCGCAAATCGCTGCATAACTGCCGGGCAATTTCTTCAAGGATATGAGTTTTGGTGTGAAAGGTTTGTGGCCCGCGAAAATCCAGGCGAATAAATTTCCAGTGCCGGTTGCGCCTTGAACGGGCATGCTCTAATAAGAGCAAGCAGACTTGGGTCATTAAGTAAGTCTTACCCATGCCTGCGGGGCTGTCCAGCAAGATCATTTTCTTGTCGCTGGGGGGCGTTTCGAAGTACGTGAACAGCATATCGCGCAGCTGTCGATCTACAAAATCCGGAAGGTTCATGTTTACTTCCTCGCCTGATTTCGAGCTGAAGGATGGACCACTCAATTTTACACCATTCTGTTACATTTCTTGTAAGCTGACCTGCCCTTCATCATCTAGGAAGCATAAACGCACCCGCGCCGGTTCATGGAGGAGGTCTAAGACGGCTTGGGTATAGCGGCGCATTTGTGGGCGGTATTGTTCGACCGCGGCCTGGCGCGCATCAGCGCTGTGCAGCGAATCGGTCTTGAAATCTACAATCTGCCATTCGCCCTGGTGGCGATACAGCAGATCAATATAGCCGGTGTCGAGAAGATTATTGGCCGTAATATGCGTATAGGGAACTTCGTTGTAGCGGACCGGGGCCTGGTCAATCTCTTGCCAGAGTGGGTGCAGGCGCAGACGCTCTAACAGCTTCTCGGTCAAGCGGATGGCTTCAGCGCGCTGCGTTGGATTGGCCAGGCCTTCTTCGATGGACGCGGTTTCAAGTAAGCCCGGCAAAGCAGGATGGCCTGGAAAGTACCAGCGCTGGATGGCATGATGCACCAGGCTGCCGAGTGCGTCGGCGGGAGGGCGCAGGTGGTTACCAGTGGCCCGCCAGGGGAATTGTATTTCGGCCGGTTCGGAGTCGCTAAGATCGTGTTCGACCTGTGGCAAATCAGGTTTTTTCAGGGATTGGTACAATGGGGCGGATGTGGAGGTGGGCCACTCAACTGTAGCGCCAGGTGGAGCGGCTTGAGCGGCAGAGGCTTGGGAGGACAGGGCCCACGCTCGCAGCGGATACTTACCAGCGGTGGTGGTCTCGACCGGTTGTCCGCTGTCGATGACAGCGCCCAGATCAACGTTCCCGGCTTGGGCCAGGTCACCCAGCCAGCCATCGGCTTTCCATTCCCCAGCCCTGGCTGAAGAGCAGTGGCCGCTGATGAGCAGCTTTTCTTTTGCCCGGGTCAGGGCAACATACAACAGGCGTTTTTCTTCCGCATCGGCCTGGTTGCTATCTTGGATATTCGCCATGCGGTAGAGCAAAGGGGAGGCTTTGTACTGGTCCAGCTTAAAAGTCAGGCCGGTATTGGGCAGCAGGTAGGCTGCCTGGCTGGTATTTTTGTTGCGCCGGGCAGCATCGGCCAGCACCAGGACGCGGAATTCCAACCCCTTGGCCTTGTGAATGGTCATCAGGCGCACAGAGCCTTCGGCGTCGGCAGGGGCCTCGCCCTCCCGAGCACCCACGTCGCGCAGGGTATCGATGTATTCCAGAAATGTGCGCAGATTTGAAAGTTTGCTGGCGTGGGCATCTGCCAATAGTTTATCCAGGTTGCGCCACAAGCGCCCTGAGGCGGCCTCAGCCGAGGCCAGAATGGCGCGGTAATCAACCTGGTCAACCAGCAGTTTGAGCAGGTCGGCTACTGGCAGGCGGCCCACTAATGGGAACAGCTTTTGCAATAAGGCCAGCGCCCGTTGGGCATGGGCCTGGTCGCATTCAGCCAGGGCAGAAAGATTGCCCTGCAGGGCGTTCCAGAGCGGCTGCTTCTGATCTGCATTCCAACGTAATTGGTAGATTGCCGCGTCGCTCAAGCCAAAGGCAGGTGAGCGCAGCAGCCCAGCCAGGGCCAGGTTGTCCCAGGGGTCGGCCAGGGCGCGCAGCAGGTTAAGCACATCGCGGATCTCGGGGCGGTTGTAAAACCCCTGACCAGCCACGGTGATAAAGGGGATACTGGCCTCTTCGAGGGCATTCTCGTAGGCTGGGAAACCGGTGGAGGCGCGCATCAGGATTGTAACATCGTCCCAGCGACAGATCTCGCCGGCCTGGTGCAGCTCAAGCAGGCGTTGGACCAGGGTGCGGGCCGCGGTTGGACGCGCCGTTTCGGCATCTTCTCCAGCGCCAAAGACAAATTCTACATAAGGGGGCTGGACGCCTGTTTCTGGAAGATCGTGGTTTGAGCGTAGGGGTGCAAAGGGGACATAATAGGGGCGTTGGGGATCGGGTTGGCAGCCCATGACCTCTGCCAAGAGATCGCCGGTGGCCTGCAAGAGAGGAGCGTGGGCGCGGTAGGTCAGGTCCAGGTCAATTACCAGGCCGCCCCGGCGTTGGATGGTTTGCTGCAGGTCGCGAAATACGGTCACGTCTGCGCGGCGGAAGCGGTAGATGCTCTGGCGAGCGTCGCCCACCACAAAGAGCCTGCCGGGGGTATCGCCGCACAAGGCCAGCACAATCTGGCGCTGGCGGGCGTTGGTATCTTGGAATTCATCCACCAGCAGGGCATCCACCTGGCTTTGCCAGTGATCTTTGATTGTGGGTTGTGCTAACAAGCGCGCCGCCCCGGCTTCAAGATCGTCGAAATCCAAAGCTTGCTGCTGGCGCAGCGCTGACTGGTATGCTGACAAGAGATGGTCGAAGGCCTGCCAGACCAAGGGCAGAGTCTGCAAGAATAAGTGTTCCACTGCTGCATCTGGAGGCAGGTCCCTGGCGTTTTTCCCACCCAGCCAGGGATCCAGCCACAGGTCATAGGCATCTTTGAATTGGTCGAGTGATAAGCGGCTCTGGCAAGTTTTGCTGCCGCCTCTTGCCGCTGCGATCCGGCGGGCCTGTACCAGTTGGGCGGCGGCATGGATCCAATTGGCCTGCCTGATGGCTTCTTCTGCCTCCCACCAACAGTGCAAGAGATCTTCCAGGGCAAGGCTCAGTTTTTCGCCGGCATCCGCCTGTAAACGCCCGGAGGCTTGCAAGGCACGCAGCTCGGCCAAGGGCTCAGCCAGGACGGGAAGCCCCAAGATGCGGTTTAGCTCATCTAGTGCCACCCTGTGCGTATCCACGAGGTAGGCGCGGGCATCTTGCGCCTCCAGGCGGTGACCCAGTAAGAAGGACAATAGTTTGCGTAGGCCGTTGATGGTTGATCCGGTTAACAGGGCTGCGTATGGGGGCTCTCCCACCAACCAGTCGAGGGTGTCGGCGACGGCCTGGGCGCGCAGGGCGGCTGCCAGGCCCTCGTCCATCACCGAGAAGCGAGGATCAACCCCGGCTTCGGCTGGGTGCGTGCGCAAGATCTGTTCGCATAAGTTGTGAATCGTACCAATGCGGGCTGAGTCCATTTGAGCGTCCAGGTCTTGCCAAAGCTGGCGCTGCTCGTCTGATCCAGCTAATGCTAACTGCTGGACGATGGATGTGCGAACGCGGTTGCGCATCTCTCGGGCGGCCTTTTTTGTGAAGGTGATGGCCGTTACCCGGCGAGGGGAGTGTCCTTCGGCGAGGAGAGCAATGTAACGCGCTACCAGGGTGCGTGTTTTGCCGCTTCCGGCACCGGCTGTGACGACGATATCCTGGCCGCGAGCAGATGCCGCGCGACGTTGGTCGGCGGTGAGGCTAAAGCTATCTAGGACGCGTTCAACCATGGGGCTGTTTGTCATTTGTCAGCCTCCCCATCCTGGCGTAAAGCGCCAGCACCAGGCGCTGGCAGGGCAGTAAGAAGGACAGCCTCCCTTGGGGGGAATGGGTGGGAAGTGGGCGTTATGGATGCCGGATACGATGCGCTCCAGGTGCTCTTTGGCTGTGTTGATGGCAGCCTGGGGACCCGTCTCGTCGGCGCGATTGAAGGTGCTCAGCTTGAGCGCGCCAGGCTCTCCCTTCAGCAGGGCCCAATAGCAGCCCTCTGTAACCTGGCCGATGTTCAAAACTTCTTGAGCCGCCAGGGCATACAGGGGAAGCTGCAAGCGATAGCCGAGGATGAGGTCTTGTTTTGCCAGGTGGCCGCTGCCGGTTTTATAGTCGATGATGCGCAGCCGCCCGGCGGCATCGCGGTCGATGCGGTCGATGACACCGTGAAGGAGGAGAGTCCGGCTGCCGGTGTGAATGGCCAGGGGGGCAGCGCCGTTGCGTCCGAAGGATTGCTCGTAAGCAAGCGGCCTCCAGCCAGCACCGGCATCTTCTTCGGCCAGGCGCCGGACGGTATTTTCCAGGGCCAGCAAGAGCTGTTGCTGCTCTGTTTGCCAGAGCAGTGAAGGGCGGAAGGCAAGATCCAATGGAGCGCGTTCAAACAATTGCCGGGCAGCGCCAGGTAAAACAGCCAGCACTGCCTGGAGGTCAGCGGGGTCTTCGGCAGTGGCATAGGTTTGCTCGAGGATGGCATGCAGGAGGGTGCCGAGTTGAGCGGCATCCAGGCCTGGCACGGGCGGGGTGCGGGCTTCCAGCTCCAGGGCTGTTCGGACGAAGAATTGGTGCGGGCAAGCGCCATAAGGTTCCAGGCGCGAAACACTCCAGACGTGCTGGGCGCCGTAGCGAGCCTGGGTCAGCCCTGCCAGGGGTTCGGCAAAGCCTTCGTAGGGACCAGCAGCCTGATCGGCTTGCCGGGCCAGTAAAACAAGGCGGGCGTGGCGCAAATATTCCCAGCGCGGCAGCAGGTCGGAGAAGCTTTGGGGCAGGCGGTGTTGGCGCATGGCCCAGAATAAAGCTTCTTCTGGCGAGGCTGCGTCATTCAATGTCCGTAGGTCGTCTGGGCGGATGACCTGTTGGCTGTGCGGGGGCAGCAGGGAGGAGACGGCCTTCCAGTAGGGGGACGGCTCCCATTTCTCTCCGTCATCTGCCAGGTAGGGGCGTGTGAGCAGCAGGAATTGGTCTGAGCGGGTCAGGGCCTGGTAAAACACGCCGGATTGTTGGCGCTGTAGGCGTGATTCCAGCCCCAGGGCCTGGCGCAAATCTTCGTCCAAAAACGGATCGGAATTTTCAACTGCCGGGAAGATCCCTTCGGATAGGCCAAGGACTGCCACGGCACGGAAGCGTAAGCCGCGCCCTTCAATCATGCGCAACACCAGGATGGCAGGCTGGGCGCCGGGCAGCGGTTCTTGATAGCCTGCACCTTCCAGGGCGCCCTGTAATTCGTTGAGAAATTGGGCGTAGCTGACCGTCTGTGCCCCAATGACTGCTTCTCCTAACACCAAGGCGCGTAAAACCTGGCGCAGTTGATCGAAGACCGCCTGATCATTCTCGCCGGCACCGATGTTGTAATAACGCCAATCGTCCAGTAGATCTTCCAGCCAGCAGATCCAATTCTCCAATGATGCAGATGGCGAAGGCGGGGTCAGCCGGTCAAAGAAATGGTTCAGTGCATGGCGCAGCGGCGTTACCTGTGCGCCATGCGGGAGGATGGGCGTTGGCAGTTCTTCATCGTCAATTACTAGCGCGAGGGCTTGAGATTGGGCCAGGTGATCGAAGATCTCGTCCCATTGTGGGCGACCTTCAATGACCTGGCCTTTGCGGCTGACTTCGTCCAGTACGTCGGCACTGGGAGGGGTTAGGCCGTAAGCAGATAGATCGAAATAAGGGGAGCGGAGCGTATCTAGCAGGAGACGGCGAGGGTAGTTCAACACTACCAGATTGAGCAAGGTAAGCAGGGCAGCTATGGGCGGCGATTGGATCAATGCCTGGCCTTGGGTGAAGCGCAGTGGTAAACCAAACTCGGCTGCGGCCTGGCGCAAGTACGGATGGTATTGATCGGGGTCTGGGATGATGATGGCACAAGCTTGCGGCTGGATCTCGTCGCGCACCAGGCGCGCTTTTAGCCAGCGCAATGCTTCGCGTGCTTCTTCGGCAGGCGAGCGTGCCTCGATCATGTGGATTGAATCGGTGGGAGCGATGGGCGTGGCGCCGAGCTCGAATAGAGAAGCTTCAATTTGCTGGAGCGGGGCAGGCAAATGCGGCGGCCCGGGCAGCTCATGCACGATCAGCGGCAGGCTGGATGACAGGGCCTGGTAGGCGGCTTCGGACCGGCGGTGTGCGGCGCGATGAAAAGGAAGCTCGCCTGGCAGGGTGATCAGGATATGGGGAACGATCGGCGCCAGCAGGCGCAGGGCCTGGCACTGGGCGCTGTTGAATGAATCAAACCCATCCACTACCAGCAACTGCATTTTGTCAGCCAGCCCGGGGTTGTTTTGCAGGGCTTCCACTGCCAGCCAGCTTAAGCCTTCGGGGTCAGCCCATCCCAGGGCCTGAAGCCTGGTTTGGTAAGCCAGGTACAGGCGGGCCAGTTCTTGCTGTGCCGCACCGCCCAAGGCGGCGCGCTGGATGAAGGCATCTGGATACACTAACGACCGCTTGAGCTCAGCAAAAGCATCGCGCAAGGCCAGAGAAAAGCCGGGTGTCTGGCGCAGTTCGGCGTAGTGTTGTAAGCCGCCAGCAGTGTAGACTTGTTCTACGGCGGCCTGAACCAGGCGGTGGAGCATGGGTGAAGAGGCTACCGGAATGGTGCGACCGGTCATTTCTAACAACTCGCGATATAGATCGCCAAAGGTGCCGATCTGCACGCCAAGTGCCCCGCCAGCATCAGCCAGGCGGCGTCGGAAGGCGGCTGTTTGCAGGCGGTCTGGCAGCACCACTCGCACCGGGGTGAAGGGCTGGTTTAAAAGCAAAGTGCGAATGCACTGAATGCAGGCATCCGTTTTTCCGCTTGCTGGAAGGGAGATCAAAAGCTCAACGGGCACTGGATAGCTTCTTGCTCAGGCTAGAGGACACTGCGGCTGCGAATTTGCAGGAGCCTACCTGCATTATACACCAGGCTTATACCCAGTATGCTGTTTGAAAAGACACCTTGCGCAGCCCTTTGATGATTCGGTATAATCTGATTACCGGAGGCGCCAAGCAATGCAGATCACCAAGGTTGAAGTTACACCCGTCGAACTTAAGTTGAGAAGGCCAGTGCGCATGGCGCATATGCCAGAGGTGCACCAGGTGGTGGCTGTATTTGTGCGCATGGAAACGCGCCAGGGGCAGAACGCCTGGGGATGTACAATCGCCCACCCCGACTTGACTGGCGCCAAGCCCAAGGATGTGGTGCGGGCCTGCCAGGTATGCGCCGACCTGGTGCCAGACCTTCATCCTACACATGTGGAATATGCGTTGGACCGTCTCAGCCAGGTGGTAGATGATGTGCCGGCAGCCTTGTGCGCTTATGACCTGGCCTTTCATGATCTGTTAGGTTTGCTGGCAGATATGCCTTTGTATCGTTTATTGGGCGGGTACCGCAACCGTATCCAGACATCGGTGACGATCCCGTTGGCGCCAGAGGCTGAGTGCGTGGAGATGGCTGAGCAGAGGGCCCGGCAGGGTTTTCGCTTATTGAAGGTGAAGGGTGGCCTTGATCCTGAAAATGATGTGCGCCGGGTCAAGGCAATCCACCGTGCTTTGCCTTCGCTAACGATCCGTTTGGACGCGGATGGGGGATATGATGTGCGGCAGGCACTGGATGTGGCGCAAGCGCTGCGGGGAAGCCTTGAAATGTTGGAACAGCCTACCAGGCCGGGTGACCTGGACAGCTTGCGCCAGGTGACGGTGAATAGCCCCTTGCCGGTGTTGGCGGATCAAAGTGTGGTGGGCCTGGCTTCGGCCCTGGAGTTGGCGTCTGGCAGGGCGGCCTCGGGGTTAAGTGTGAAGGTTTCATCTTGCGGTGGGCTGCGCTGTGCCCGGCAGGTGGATGCAATTGCCCGCGCTGCCAATCTCTTTACATTGGCTGGCTGTTTGATTGAGCCGGGTTTGCTGATTGCGGCGGGCTTGAGCTTTGCCTTGAGCAGCCCAAATGTGAAGTACGGTGACCTGGATGGTTCTATGGACCTGGTGGGTGACCCCACGGTACCGGGTTTTAGGCTGGAAGATGGTTGTTTGGTGAGCAGCGAGATGCCAGGCCTGGGCTGTACAGTCCAGCTCTAGGAAACTGTCATCTCGCTAACGATCACCGTCACACGATCTTGTTGACCAACGATTTTAGCAAAATTTCATTGGGATAATATTTTTTGGATTTGGGCGGCAGCATCTGACCGGTTGATGGTCTGCTGGGTGCCTTGTTGTAGATCTTTGATGGTTACCTGGCTATTGGCTGCTTCGTCGGGCCCGATGACGGCTGCCACGCGAATGCCCAGGCGATCGGCGTATTTGAACTGCTTGGGCAGCTTGGCTGGCTCGGGGTAGCAATTGACGCGTAAACCAGCCTGGCGCAGTGCGGCTGCCAGCGACAGGGAAGCGGGCTGAAGCTCTGGATCGAAGACGGTCACCAGTACATTGGCCGGGTTGGCGTTGGCGGCGGGTGGGATGAGCCCGCGCGCTTCAAGGATCAGTGTGATCACCACGTCGCCCATGGCAAACCCCACGCCGGGGAGGGGTTCGCCGCCCACATCGGCTAGCAGGTTGTTGTAGCGCCCGCCGCCCAAGACGGCGCGACGCACATCGCCGCGAATCTCGTAGGCTTCGAAGACGGTGCCTGTGTAGTAATCCAACCCGCGCACAATACCGGGGTCGTATTTGATATAGGCAGCAGTACCCAGTGCCTGAACTGCCGCAAAGAGGCGCACCAATTCATCTGATTTGCGCCACAGCTCAGTATCGCCAAGCGTGGTCTTGATCGCTTCTACCTGTTGGCTGTGCAAGCCGATTTCGCTGGCGTAGGCTTCCCAGTCGGCTGGGTTTAGCTTGTCGCGCCGGTCAATCCAACGCAGCACGGATGGCTTTTGCTCGTCAAGCACGCCGGCAGCGGTCAACTCAGCATCCAACAGGCGGCGATTGTTGACCAGGATGACAACTTCTTCGGGCGACAGGCCCGCTTTCTGGAAAAGGGTGGCGATGATGGTCACCAATTCGGCATCTGCTTCGGGGCTGTCGATACCCAAAAGATCTACGTTCCACTGAAAGAATTCACGCGTGCGGCCTTTTTGGGGCCGCTCGTAGCGCCAGAAGGGGCCAAACGACCACCAACGCAGTGGATAGACCAATTGGCGTTGGTGCTGTGCGACCATGCGCGCCAGGCTGGGGGTTAGCTCTGGGCGCAAGGTGATCAGATCGCCGCCGCGGTCTGGAAAGACAAAGGACTGCTCTTTGACCAACTCTTCGCCAGATTTGGCGGCGTACAGCGCTAGCGGCTCTAAGAAGGGGCCGTCATATTCCTGGTACCCGAAAGATTCTGAAACTTCACGCAAAAGGTTATAGAGCCAGGTGCGCGCCGCCATCACTTCGGGGTAAAAATCGCGGGTGCCCTTGAGGGGCTGGATGATCTGTTTCATAAGAATGATCCTTTACATCAGGGTGATGCGTTCAACTGCCCGATTTTAACATATAAAACAGTGAAAGGATATGGATCATGCAAGATCGATTTCGATATCGAAATATGACAAGACATGTTATACTTTTATTTACCAATCATTTTACCTGCACCTGGAGGAAAGACCTATGAAGATTGTAACGGATTCTGCATCTGATATGCCGATTAATGAAAGGAAGGAATTGGGGATTGCGATAGCACCTCTCTTCATTCAATTTCCTGAGGGTGAAGTTAACTCAGAAGATATCTCGGCAGATGATTTTTATAACCGCCTGGAGGCGATGCGGCCGCAAATTCCAACCACGGCTCAACCGTCGGCGGGCATATTTGCTGAGCTCTACCGTAAGCTGACGGATGCGGGCGAGGAAGTGATCTCGGTTCACATTTCTTCAGGGCTGAGTGGGACGATTCAATCAGCCCGCGTGGGAGCTGAACAGGTTTCGAACAATCTTATCCATCTGGTGGATACGATGACCCTTTCGGGGGGCGAGCGCTTTCAGGTTTTGGCGGCGGCGTTGATGGCGCGCGCTGGGCGCAGCCGGGAGTTCATCTTGGAACGGTTAGATAAGATTCGCGCTTCTACCGAGTTGATCTACACGCTGGAAACATTAGAATACCTGGCGCGAGGCGGGCGGATCGGTCGGGTGCAGGCGCTGGCAGGTATGCTGCTGCGCATCAAGCCGATCATCAAGGTGGACAAGGCTGATGGCAAATATAGCACGGTGGGTAAAGAGCGCACTATCCAGCGATCGATTGAAACAATTGGCGAGCACCTGGTGAATTTGTATGGCAGTACGGCGCCGGTGTGGGTCACGGTGCTGCACGGGCGCTTTGCCGAGCAGGCCGATAAAATGGCCGAACTTTTACAACAGAAGCTGAATGTTGGCAAGCTGGAAATACTCCGTATTTCGCCGGTGTTGGGCGTGCATACGGGCCCTGGGATTGTAGGGGTGGCAGTCGTGCCGATGGAACTGATGGAAGGGCTTGAGTAGGGGCGGGCCGATGAGGATCGTAACCTGGAATGTGAACGGCATCCGGGCGGCGTTAGATAAGGGCGCCTGGGAGTGGTTGGATGCTCAACAGGCGGATGTGATCTGCCTGCAAGAGATCAAAGCGCGCCCCGATCAACTGGCTGTGGAGCAGTTGGAGAAATTCAGCGGCTACCAGGCCTATTGGAATCCGGCCGAACGACCTGGTTATTCGGGCGTTTTGACCCTGGTGCGCCAGCCCCCTTTGGATGTTCAGATTGGTTTGGGGTTACCGGAGTTTGATGTTGAAGGCCGGGTTGTGTGTACCCGGCACCCAGACTTCCTGTTATATAACATCTACTTTCCGAATGGTGGACGCGGCCAGGATCGCGTGGATTATAAATTGGCGTTCTATGCCCGTTTGTTAGAGATCTGCAACCAACAGCACGCCTCTGGAGAGCGCATTGTGATCTGTGGCGACTTCAATACTGCTCACCAGGAAATTGACCTGCGCAACCCCAAGGAAAACAAAGCTACTTCTGGCTTCTTGCC
Source organism: uncultured Anaerolineaceae bacterium (assembly GCA_964633225.1). GTDB lineage: Bacteria > Chloroflexota > Anaerolineae > Anaerolineales > UBA4823 > JAKQIM01. Next base: position 3,472 of record CAZWFQ010000062.1, on the reverse strand, counting down.
AGAAGAGCGTGTCTGGATTGACCACTACCTGGCGCATGGTTTTGTGGATGTGTTCCGGAAGTTGTACCCTGAACGCGTGCAGTACACGTGGTGGACCTACCGCATGAATGCCCGGCCGCGTAATATTGGCTGGCGGCTGGATTACTTCATGGTTTCTGAAGCATTAACGGAACGTGTGCAGGATGTACTGGTGCACGACGAAGTGCTGGGTTCAGACCACTGCCCGGTCACGCTGTTAACTGCCGATTGAGTTGTAGTTTCTAAAGCAGCGAGCGTGAGGCGATGAAATTTTACTACCTCACGCTCGTTGTTTCATTCGCCAAACTCGGTCTCGATCTCCTGGTCTTCTGTCCAATGTTCAGAGACTTCGATGGCGATCTCGCCAAAGAGCTTTTCTTGATTGGCGCTTACCAGGTGGCGTTTGACCAGTTCGAGCAGTGCCAGAAAAGTGACCACCACTTCCAGGCGGGTGTGCCGGGAGGT
>CAZWFQ010000062.1:0-2889 GCA_964633225.1 uncultured Anaerolineaceae bacterium | reverse complement strand
TGACGCTGATCTAGCAGCTCAGCTATCTGGCGGTAGCGTTTGTAGGCCAGGAGCTGGCGCGCCAGTTCTTCACCCGGATCTTCTTCGCCGGTTTCGCGCACGGGCGGGCGTGGGAGCAAAGCTTCAGATTTTATTTGCAAGAGTTTGCTGGCGATGACCAGGAAAGCTGAAACCTCATCCGTGGGCAGGTCTTCGATGCGGTGCAGGTGCGCCAGGTATTGATCGGTGACCTGGGCCAATGCCAAGCGTGTGATATCCAACTCGGCCCGCTCGATGAGTTGCAGGAGTAGGTCCAGGGGGCCTTCGTAGATGGGGGTGGCAACGGTGTAATTGGCAATCTGATGGCCAGCGGTGGTGAAGCTCATGGGCGTGATTATACCTGACAATTCGTTACCGTCATGCTATACTTACTAATCGTTGCGTAGATTGCTATATCAACCTGGCCTTCTTGCAGCGCCAAAAAATTTAGTTCATAACGCAAAGATGAGTAGCACCTAGAGGAAATAAAATGGGAGAAACCTGGCGAGAAGTGGTAGCTGAATGGCAAGGCGAGGGGGCTTTTATTGGGCGTAATGTAACTGGCGGAAGTGTTCAGATGGGAACGATTGACGAGAAGCCAGGTATCTCGCCCATGGAATTGCTGTTGACTGGCGTGGCGGGCTGTACGGGCATGGACATCGCAGATATTATGCGCAAGAAACGCCAGCCCATGCAGGCCTTGAAAGTGAAAGTGCGCGGCAAGCGGGCAGAGACTTACCCGATGATCTTTACAGAGATTGAGGTGACCTACCTGGTATGGGGCGAGAATATTGACCCCAAGGCTTTGGAGCAGGCGATCCAACTCTCAGAGGAAAAATACTGCTCGGCCAGCGCCATGCTGCGGGCTGCGGCGCAGGTACGCTCCAGCTACCGTATTTTGGCGCCCGGGCAGGCCGAGGACGAATAGGCAAAATTGGTTTGTAACCAAAAGCAGTTACCTGCATCTAAATTATGACACTGTAACCCAAATGGAGGAGATTTTCTATGATTGAAGAACCTATACATGTGACCGATGCTGCTTTTGAAAAAACGGTCTTACAATCTGCTGTGCCCGTGATCGTGGATTTCTGGGCGCCGTGGTGTGGACCATGTAAGATGGTGGCGCCAATTTTGGATAAGATTGCTAAAGAAAATGCAGGCAAGCTTTTGGTTGCCAAAGTAAATACGGATGAGGATTCAGAGTGGGCCTCTAAGTATGGCGTGCAGGGTATCCCGACCTTGTTGTTTGTGGCTGGGGGAAAGGTGATCCACCGTCAGGTGGGCGCCCTGCCTGAGCCAATGCTTCGAACCGCGGTTGCGCAATTTTTAGAAGTTACGCAAACTGCTAAATAAGTCCAGAATCAAAAGCGGAGCCAAGCCCAAGCCTGGCTCCGTTTTTGATTCTGAAACAAGCGGTGTGATTGCTAGGCAGTTTCTCTTTCAATGCGCGCTCCCAGGGCGCGAAGTTTTTCGTCGATGCGCTCGTAACCGCGGTCGATCTGGCCTACGTTGCGGATCACAGATCTCCCTTCGGCAGCCAGGGCCGCTAAGACGAGGGCCATGCCAGCGCGAATATCGGGGCTTTCCATTTTCTCACCAACCAGGGGGGTTGGCCCCTGGACGATGCAGCGGTGTGGGTCGCAAAGCACAATCTGGGCACCCATGCCGAGCAGCTTATCGGTGAAGAACATGCGGCTGGGGTACATCCAATCGTGGAACAACACGCTGCCTTTGGACTGTGTGCTGATGATGATGGCGATGCTCATCAGGTCGGTGGGGAAGGCCGGCCAGGGCATGACGTTAATGGTGGGGATGGCGTCGCCGAGGTCAGGTTCAACCATCAGGCGCTGTTCGGCGGGCACGATCAGATCCTGGCCTTCTACCTGCCAATCAACGCCCAGACGGCCAAGCACCAGCCGGATCATGCCCAGGTATTCTGGCCCGGCATTGCGGATGCGAATGGAACCATGCGTGACCACGGCGGCGCCGATGAAACTGACCACTTCTAAATAGTCGGGCCCAATAGTAAATTCGGCGCCGTGAAGCTTAGGAACCCCATGAATTTTGAGGGTGTTAGAGCCAATATGATTGATCTGGGCGCCCATCTTGTTCAGCAGGCGGCACAATTCCTGGATGTGCGGCTCAGAAGCAGCATTGCGTAAAATCGTATCCCCATGGGCTGTCACGGCGGCCATGATGGCATTTTCGGTTGCGGTAACACTGGCTTCATCGAGTAGGATGTCGGCGCCCTTCAGGCCCTTGCTCTTGAAATCAAAGACGCGATTGGAGCGGTCGTATTCCGCTTCTGCGCCCAGGGAGCGGATGGCAAGGATGTGGGTATCGACGCGGCGGCGTCCAATCACGTCGCCGCCAGGGGGCGGGAGCTGCAAATTGCCGGCGCGTGCCACCATGGGGCCAGCCAGGAGGATGGAGGCACGAATGCCGCGGCAAAGATCGGGGTCCAGGTCGGCCGGGCGGACGTCTTTGGCCTGGATCTTCCAGGTATGCGGGGCAATCCTTTCGGTTATCACGCCCAGGCTTTCAAGCAGTGAGCGCATTGAGATGACATCGCGGATTTCGGGAACATTGTGCAAGATGACTGGCTCATCGGTCAGCAGGCAGGCGGCCAGCAGCGGTAAAGCGGCGTTCTTATTGCCAGCGGGGGTGACTTCTCCACTTAGGGGCTGCCCGCCCTGGATGATGAACTTTTCCATGAACGACTCCTTTATTCTTTGATGATACGGGGGTGTGCAGCGAGGCGGACGCCCTCGTGTACCCTCCCTATGCTTCCAATTGTAACGCGAAATAGTAGGATTGGGGTGCCTGCGCTGATCTTGAACTCACGTTATAATAGGGAGTATGTTCATCAAT
>CAZWFQ010000061.1:1581-19372 GCA_964633225.1 uncultured Anaerolineaceae bacterium | reverse complement strand
GGCTTCATCGTAGTCTCGGACAACCAGAGCAATGTGGACAATAGACTGTTTCATATTTCTAAGTGTTCTTGATTATACATAATTTCTCGGCTATCCGGAGAATGATGTGCAGGATTGCAATGCTTTGGCAATTATAAAAGCCTGCTCGAGCTTCAAAAAAAGGGGCTGGTCAGCCACCAAGTTCAGCTTCAAGAAAGCTTACCGGCCAAAAAAATCTATTCCATTACCGAGAAGGGGTTAGCAGCGCTGCGCCAGAGCCTGCTGGCAGCCCCCGAACTGCCCGAGCTGCACAAGAGCTTCCTCATCCAGTTGGCCTGGGCAGAAGCGCTGACAGACAATGAAATCTTGGCCCTGATGGATCAATATGCAGACGAGGTCGCCATTCGTCTGCGCATGTACCAGGCCCAGGCTGCCCGCCCTGGCATCAGCCCCAACCGCTCGCGGCGAGAGCAGTATCTGTGGAAGCGCATCGCAGAGAATCTCACTGCCGCCTATCAAACCGAGCTCGACTGGGTGCGCCAGACCCAGCAGGAATTTCGCACAGGGAAATTTTGAAAGTGAAAGGTAAGATGTAAAAAATGAACACCACCATTGAAGTGATCAAACAACTGCGCCAAGAAACCGGAGCAGGCATTATGGAGTGCCGGAAGGCCCTGGAAGAGAGACAGCAAAACTTTGAGAGTGCCCTCACCTACTTGCATGAGAAGGCAGCCATCAAAGCCAGGAAACAAACCGAACGCGAAACGCCGGAAGGCAAGATCGAGCTGTATACGCATGGCAACGGGCGGATCGGCGTGATGGCGGAGATCAACACAGAAACTGAGTTTGCCAGCCGCTCGGAGGTCTTCCGCAATTTCGCGCATGAAATCGCGCTCCAGATCACATCGGCCTCTCCGCTGTATGTACGCGACGAGGATATTCCAGCGCAAATATTGGATGAATTGGTACAGACCGCCTCTCAAAAGGCGCGTGAAGCCGGCAAGCCCGAAAAGATCATCGAGCAGATCGTGGACGGCGTGCTGGAAAAATACAAGAACCGGCATGTGCTTTTGCGCCAGGCCTATCTTCGCGATGAAACGATCAGCGTTGCGCAGTTGTTAAACCAGGCCATCGGCCAAATTGGAGAAAATATCGTCATCCGTCGCTTTACGCGCTGGGAGATCTGCCCCGATTCAGAGACCCTGACTTAAGGTAAGTGGGATACAATTACTCAGGGTACCGAGCACAATGATTCGCATCGCAGTTTTGGCAGATATTCATGGGAATTTGCCAGCCTTTGAGGCTGCATTAAAACATGTCTCTCAGCAAGGGGCGGATCAGATTGTCCTTGCGGGAGACATTATCAATGGCGCTCCCGATTCGAAGGCCTGCTGGACTCTGGCTTTGTCTTTAGGCTGCCCGATCTTGCGTGGCAACCACGAGCGTTATGTGGCCCATTTTGGGACATCCAAAGCGTCACCCGCCTGGTCTTTGGAACAATTCGCTCCGCTGCAGTGGGCTGTTGAACAACTTTCTGAACAAGACCGGCAGTATATGGAGCAGCTTCCCTTACATCTACACCTGCCCGAGGCCCCCAACCTTTTCTTTGTCCACGCAACCGAGCGAGACGACCATGATACGATCGTATCGTACACACCAGAAAAAGTATTGCACGAAATGTTTCCAACCGCACAAGAGCGGTATATTATTCGTGCCCATAATCACTGTGGGCAGGTACGTGTCTGGGAAAAAGGTTTCATTGTCACCTGTGGCTCAGTTGGCTTATCCCTGGATGGCAATCCTACGGCCCAATACCTTCTCCTTGACCAGGGAAAAAATGGCTGGAATATTCAACATCAATCGGTGCCATACCAGTTAGATGCCATGCTCAGCCGTTTTAACGATACGGGCTATCTTGCATCTGTGGGCCCGATGGGACACCTGTTTTTCCGTGAGGTGATGACTGGCTCTCATCAAATCGTTCCCTTCTTACGACTATATACACAATGGTCAAAACAAGGGGATATTTCACTCTCTCAGGCGGTTGACCGGTTTTTGAGCCTTTAAGCGTCGGATCGATTCTAAACATCTCACTTAACGGGCGGATACTGGGAGCTCGAAAGATGCATGAATATCCTCGTCTCCATCGGTGACAAAGGCATTGGCGCAGCCTTTGTCACCGATAGGGCCAGCCAGGTACTCGATTATTACGGATGAAAGGAATCTGTACTATGCCAACAAATCTTTCCTTGCAAGAGCTTAACCAATTCATCGTTCAAGCCAAGGCCGCCACGTACGTGGGCAACGGCCAGGCAATAAAGCCATGCCGAGAAAAGTCGCATGATCTAAGCTTCCAGGCCGGGGCGTTCTCATACCTGGACAGCTATTTTGGCGGCAGCGATTTTATTGGCCAGGAGGTGGTGTACTACGAAAGTGAGCCTGTTTGGGCAATGAATTATTACGGCAAGATCATCAAGCCCGAGGCAATTACCGCCGCCGAAGCCGGGCAGATCATCAAAGCCAGCCTTTCTCAGCTGTACCAACAAGAGCGCTTCCTGGGCGGATTTGAATGCACCATCAATGGTCTCACCTATACCGACACAAACCAGGGCGATCTCGAATCCTTCACCGGCAAAGAATGGATTTCGCGCCGCGAGCTCAGGGTTTACGAGCTCGTTTACCACGGCGGCTTGATCAAACCATAATTTTCCCCTAACAAAAAGGAGCAAACCATGTCCACAGAAAGTACATCTTCCATGCGTACTTTAGGCAAAACAGACATCCAGATCACCCCCATCGGGCTGGGGATGATGGAATTCTCTGGAGGTCGAGGCTTGTTCGGCGCCGCTTTCCCGACCATCAGCCAAGAAGAGAAGAACGCCACCGTGCGCGCCGCATTGGATGGCGGGATCAACTGGTTCGACACTGCCGAATTGTACGGGCAAGGCGTGTCAGAAGCATCTCTGGCCGCGGCGCTAAAAGCCGCCGGCAAGAGTGATGCGGAGGTGGTGGTGGCGACCAAATGGTGGCCTTTGCTGCGCACCGCCCGCAACATCCCCATCACCATCCAGGATCGCATGCGCTTTCTGGATGGCTACAGCATCAGCCTGTACATGGTGCACCAGCCCTACGGCTTCTCTACCCCCGAGTCTGAGATGGATGCGATGGCAGACCTGGTGGAGGCCGGGAAGATCCGCTCGGTGGGGGTGAGCAACTTCAATGCTGGGCGCATGCGGCGGGCACATGCCCAACTGCAAAAGCGCGGCCTGCCGCTGGCGGCCAACCAGATGTTATACAGCCTGCTGAACCGCTCGATCGAAACCGACGGCACCCTGGAGGCGGCCAAAGAGCTGGGGGTAACCATCATCGCCTACACACCGCTGGCCTCGGGCCTGTTGAGCGGCAAGTACCACAAGAATCCCGAGCTGTTGAAGCAGAAATCCTTCATCTGGCGCGGCCAGATGCAGAGCCGGTTGGAAGCCAGCCGTCCGCTGGTGCAGGCGATGGAAGAGATCGGCGCCAGGTACAACGCCACGCCCGCCCAGGTGGCCTTGAACTGGGTGATCCATTTCCACGGTGACACCATCGTCACCATCCCTGGCGCCACCAAAATGCGCCAGGCAGAGGAAAGTGCCGGCGCGCTCAAGTTCAAGCTGACTGCGGATGAGATGGCGCACCTGGACGAGCTGTCACGCAAGATCAAGTAACGGACTGAACATGTTGAAAACAAATCGGTTCCATGTACTACGCTTCCTGCCCCTGGCCATCATCCTGGTTACAGCCGCAGTGTTCCTTGGGATGTTATTGGCGGGCGGCATGACAAAGATAACCGCCTGGTACCTGCTGCAGATGGTGCTGCCGGTTAGCGGGGTCATTGGCTTGCTCTTCTCGATCGTGCGTTCCCTCGTTGTCAAACGCCTCGATGGGACGGCTGTAGTGACCGGCATCGCCTCGCTCCTGGCCCTCGCTCCGGCCCTCATGATGGTATTTCCGCCCACCTATCCGGCATCCCTGGAACATACCTTTCCATCTGTCACGGTTCGTTTGCCAGCCGATGTACCCCTCAAAGTGATCTGGGGAGGGGACAGCCGGGCGGTCAACCAACACGTGATCGTTCCAGATCAACGCTGGGCATATGATTTTCTGGTGGAGCCCTACCTCACGGGCAGTCCAAACCTGGCTGATTATGGCTGCTATGGTGTTCCGGTGCTCGCACCGGCGGCGGGGCTGGTTGCTATCGCCCATGATGGAGAGCCGGATATGGTACCCGGGCAGCCATCGAATAATATTGAGGCGCCAACCGGCAACCACGTGGTGATCTTGCTGGATGAAACAGGCACCTACCTGGAAATTGCCCATCTCAAGCAAGGCAGTCTCACGGTAAGCAGTGGGCAGCGCGTGGAAGAAGGCCAGGTGATTGGACAGTGTGGCAACTCAGGCAATACCAGCGAACCGCATATTCATATTCACCACCAACGCCAGAATCCGGCCGAGTATCCGGTCAACTTTGCCGAAGGCTTACCCTTATATTTTAGAGATCACGATGGCGCCCCTATGCCCCAGGGAGGCGTGGAAGTTGTTGACGGCACACCCGTAGCCATAGGCGATACCGTGACCCACCAGCCATGAATGGGCTACATACCCATGATTGTATAGAAAATGCGAAGCAAATTTCTTGTTGCGGTACACCTGTTCTTTTTGCGCGGTGATCAAATCTTGCTCCTACGGCGCTTTAACACCGGCTATGAAGACGGCAATTACAGCGTGGTTGCCGGGCACGTAGACGCAGGCGAAACAGTGACCCAGGCGGCGATCCGGGAGGCCAAAGAAGAAGTGGGCGTTACCCTCGAAGCGGGGGACATCCAGGTGGTTCATGTGATGAACCGTAAGTCAGAAGATGAACGGATCGACTTTTTTGTCACCGTGGGGCATTGGGCTGGCGAGGTGAGCAATCACGAGCCGCAAAAATGCGATGACCTGGCCTGGACCGCGATGGACGCACTGCCAAGCAATACCATCCCCTACGTGAAGCGCGCCTTAGAGAACTACCAGGCAGGCATCTATTACAGCGAGTTTGGCTGGCAACGATAAGCAGGGCCGGAGAAGATAGGAATTCCCTGTGGGCTGCTGCCCCGCCAACGAACCCAACGCGACGAATGTCATAAACAACACATGACATTCGTCGCTTGTTTAACTGGTTTTAATTTGTTATGATGTTATCGATAACGGGAACGATAACGGGAGCGATAACATGCGACTAAGGTCTGAGCGAGCCACGATCAAAGAAGTAGCTTCTGCGGCAGGGGTCTCTACGCAGACGGTTTCGCGTGTGATCAACGACCGCCCCGACGTCTCCCCCGAAACCCGCAAGCGTGTTCAAGATGTGATCAAAGGCCTGGGCTACCAGCCCAGTGCCCTGGCGCGCAGCCTGATCCGCCAGCGCAGCCTGACCCTGGGCGTGGTGACCGCCGGGCTGAAATACATCGGCCCTTCCCGTACCCTGAGCGGCATTACCAGCGCGGCCGAAGAGGCCGGCTACTCCTTGCTGCTCAAAGAACTACCCCACTTCGACGCCAACGACATTGTGCCCATTTTCCAGACCCTCTTTGCCCATCACGTAGATGGGATCATCTGGGCTGTTCCTGAGATTGGAGAAAACCGCAATTGGGTGGATCGCCTGACGCTCGAAGTGGGCATCCCAATTGTATACATGGCAATGCAGTCCAGAGAAAACATCAGCGTAGTCTCCATCAACAACTACCTGGGCGGGCGCATTGCGGTTACACACCTGTTAGACCAGGGCTACCGCCATATCGGGCACATCTCGGGCCCCACGGAATGGTGGGAAACCCGCGAACGCATGAACGCCTGGAAAGATACGCTGCTTGAAGCCAAGCTAGAAGTGCAAGACCGTTTTTGGGTAGAAGGGAACTGGTCATCATCTAGCGGCGTGCAGGCAGCAAAAAAGCTGCTCGAGCAATACCCTGAAATGGATGCTGTTTTTGTAGCCAACGACCAGATGGCAATCGGCATGTTGCAGGTTGCCTGCCAGCAAGGGCTGCAGATCCCCGATCGTTTGGGGGTGGTTGGCTACGATAATATCGCCGAATCAGCCTACTTCTGGCCTCCCCTGACCACCATCCAGCAAGATCAATTCACCATTGGCAAAATCGCAGTAGAAGAAGTGGTCAAGATCATCGAGGCCAACCAGGCGGGCGAAGAGCCCGTCGAGCCCAAATCGATCATGCTCTCTCCCACGCTGATCACACGACAAAGTTCACTACGCAAGAAGGGATAAAGGAGGTGTAACTGGTAAAGAAATGGCCAAACACAAAAAAAGAAGTGCCTGCTTAGCGATTAGCGTCTCCAAGCAAGCACTTCCGGCAAGCGAGGACAAACCTTGATGTGATCAGGGCAGCCTCACGGGCCCAATTATAACGCACATAAATCATGCAAGCTGCAAGCTCAACTACTATTCCGAAAAAGGAGAAAAGTCATGTTCCGCTTCAAGAAAATCGCTTATTTGCTCGTGGCCGTCGCCATGCTGCTCTCTGCTTGCACCACAGCTACGACCCAGGCCCCTACCGCCGTACCCGCCACCGAGGCGCCCAAGGCCGGCCTGGCCTGCGCACCCAACTGCCAGTACTCTGACCTGGTGGTTGGTTTCTTACAGACCGGCTCTGAGGGCGGTTGGCGCGCAGCGAACACCGCTTCCTTCAACGAGACCGCCGCTCAATTGGGCATTAACCTCAAATTCTACGATTCACAGAATGACCTGGCTCGCGAAGTTGCTGGTTTCCACCAGTTCAACCAGGATCCTGAAGTGAACATCATCGTCCTTTCGGCCCTCGAAACGACCGGTTGGGAAGAAGTTCTGCAAGAAGCCCGCGATGCTGGCAAGCTGGTCGTCATTCAAGACCGCCGCATTGATGCACCTGAGGATATGTACGTGACCTACATTGGCGCCGACTTTGTAGAAGAAGGCCGCAAGGCTGCCCAGGAAATTTGCGCCCTGCTCGAAGGCAGTGAGAGCAAGAATGTGTGGGAGCTGGTTGGCAACGTGGGCTCTTCGGCTGCCAAGGACCGCGGCCAGGGCTTCCGCGAAGCCATGACCGATTGTGGTATCACCATCACCCGCAGCCAAACCGCCAACTGGAGCATTACCGAAGGCAAGCAGGTGGTTGAAGCCTGGCTGAAAGAAGACACCAATGTCCAGGCTATCTTTGCGCAGAATGACGAAATGGGCCTGGGCGCGATCGAAGCGCTCAAAGAAGCTGGTATCGTCCCCGGCGAGGATGTCAAGATCCTCTCGGTCGATGCCACCGCTGGCGCCTTCACGGCCATGCTGGCCGGCGAGCTGAACGTCACCGTGGAATGCAACCCGCTCCTGGCTCCGCAGGTCTTTGAGGCCGCCCTGGCTGCTGCCAATGGCCAGACTCTGCCCAAGTGGGTCCCCTCTCAAGAAGGCGTGTTCAGCGCCACCGACCCGAACCTGCAGGCGATTGCCGACGGTCGCAAGTACTAAACCGCCCGATTTCACAGAACAAAAACAGAGGAGCGGCGGCAACGCCGCTCCTCGAAAAACCCAAGGCTGGATGGTTGTTATGACAGACAAGGAAAATGAAGGACTCTTGATTTCTATGCAGGGCATCAGCAAAGTCTTCCCGGGGGTGCAGGCTTTGGTGAATGTAGATTTCAGCCTGCGCTACGGCGAGATCCATGCCTTGATGGGCGGGAACGGGGCGGGCAAATCGACCCTGATCAAAATCTTGACCGGCGTCGAGAAACCCGACAGCGGCCGGATCTTCTTGGTTGGCAAAGAGATTCACCCCAAGTCTCCCCAGCACGTCCAATCCCTGGGAATCAGCACGGTATATCAAGAGATCAACTTGTGCCCTAACCTGACTGTGGCAGAAAACATCCTCATTGGGCGAGAGCCGCATAAGTTGGGCAGGATCGATTGGAAAGCCATGAATGCCCAGGCGCATGAGATTTTAGAGCGCGTCTTGGGGCTGGATATCGATGTGACCGGCATGCTGGGTTCCTATTCGGTTGCCATCCAGCAGATGGTAGCCATTGCGCGGGCATTGGAGATCGAAGCCGCCAAGGTCTTGATCTTGGATGAACCCACCTCCAGCCTGTCTGTGGCTGAGACGGCCCAGCTTTTCCAGGTGATGCGCAAACTCAAGGGCGAGAACGTTGGCATTATCTTCATTACCCACTTTATTAACCAGGTCTACGAAATTTCAGATCGCATTACCGTCATCCGCAATGGCACGCTGGTTGGAAGCTGGGAAACAGCATCGCTGCCGCGGATGGAATTGATCGTTAAGATGATTGGCAAGAGCATTACCGTCTTAGATGAGATGGTGAAAACCAAGGTAGAAACCAGCAAGCAGATCCGTGAAGAACTGGTGCTGGAGGCAGAAGGGTTTGGCAGGGCCGGCGAGGTGGAACCGCTGGATTTGAAGCTGCATGCCGGCGAGGTACTGGGCCTGGCAGGGCTGGTGGGGTCAGGCCGCACAGAAACGGCCGGCCTCTTGTTTGGTCTTGAAAAGCCCGACAGCGGCACATTAAAGATTGGCGGGAAGAAGGTTGAGCACTACTCGCCCCTGGCCTCGATCACGCGCGGGCTGGTCTTATCACCAGAAGACAGAAAAGCGACCGGCATCGTGGATGATCTGACAGTACGAGAAAACATCATCCTGGCCTTGCAAGCCGGCCAGGGTTGGTTCAAATACCTGAGCATGCAAAAACAATACGAGCTGGCAGATAAATATATTGAATTATTAGAGATTTCTACCCCCTCGGCAGACCAGCCGATTAAAAACCTGAGCGGTGGCAATCAACAAAAAGTGATCCTGGCACGCTGGCTGGCAACCAACCCCCAGGTGCTGATCTTGGATGAGCCCACCCGGGGTATTGACGTGGGGACCAAAGCCGAGATCCAAAAGCTGGTCCTCGCGCTGGCAGAAGAAGGCCGGGCATGCATCTTCATCTCATCGGAGCTAGAGGAAGTCACGCGCTGCAGCCACCGCATTGCTGTGCTGTGCGAGCGAGAAAAAGTGGCCGAGTTTAGCGGCGATGTGGACGAACAAGTCATCATGCAGGCCATGGCAGGTGAATCATGAAACGAACAAAATCAAAAATCACGTGGAGAAAGATCACCGAGAGCAAGCTATTCTTCCCCCTGCTCACCCTATCGCTGATCCTGCTCTTTGACCTGATCTTTATTCCAGGTTTCTTTAAGATCCAAAACCGAGATGGTAACCTGTTCGGCAGCCTGATCGATATCATGCGCAACGCATCCACTGTGATGCTGCTAGCGACTGGCATGACGCTGGTGATTGCCACCGGCGGGGTGGATCTCTCGGTGGGCGCGGTGATGGCAATCTCGGCATCGGTAGCGGCAATTATGATGAATCCGGTGATCATCGGACTCGAGCTGCCGCCGGACCTGATGAAATTCATGAATGACCCTAATTTCACCTATTCCCCACTGTGGCAAGTGATCTTAGTGACCTTGATCGTGGCAACCATCTGCGGCCTGTGGAATGGGCTGCTGGTGGCCTATGTCAAGATCCAGCCGATGGTGGCTACGCTGATCCTGATGATTGCAGGGCGCGGCATAGCCCAACTGATCACCAACGGGGTGCGCATCCAGATCTTTTATAAACCCTACGCCTTCATTGGCCAGGGCTGGATCATTTTGCCGTTCTCTTTATACATTGTGGCCTTTGTATTCCTGATTGCCTGGATCTTGACGCGCAAGACAGCCATTGGGCTCTTCATCGAGTCGGTAGGCACAAACTTCCGCTCCAGCTTCTTCAGCGGGATTGACGAGAAAAAGATCAAGCTGCTGGCTTATTCGTTCTGCGGGCTGTGTGCCGGCATTGCAGGCCTGGTGGCAAGCTCAAACATCAAAACATCCGACGCCAACAACATCGGCGATGCCCTGGAGTTGGATGCCATCCTGGCTGTGGTCATCGGCGGCACGCTGATGTCTGGCGGGCGTTTCTCGCTCCTATCCAGCCTGGTGGGTGCCCTGGTGATCCAGGCCATCACCACCTCCATGTATGCCCTGGGGGTGCAGGCGTTTGCCCTTCAGGCCATCAAAGGCGTGGTGGTGATCCTGGTGATCTTGCTCTATTCCGAACAAGCCAGGGGCCTGCTTCGGAAATTGAGCACACAGAAAGAGGCTTAGCTATGTGGCAAAAGATCGGCGCCTTTATCTCGAAAAACCGCAGGTTTATCCCGCTGGCTGCAACCGCCATCCTGGCCCTGGTGGCCTATGGCGTGGGAGCAATCTTCTACCCTGGCATGCGAGATTTGCAGGTTTTCCTGAACATCTTCCGCAACAACACCTATTTGCTGATCATCTCGATCGGGATGACGTTTGTGATCCTATCTGGAGGCATCGACCTTTCGGTAAGCGGTGTGATGGCCCTGGTCACCGTCTCGGCAGCGGCATTGATCGAGGCGGGCTGGAACCCCTGGCTGGTCATCCTGCTCATGGCACTGATGGGCATGGCTATCGGAGCGGTGATGGGCTGCTTTGTGGCATATTTGAAAGTGCAGCCTTTTATCGCGACACTGGCAGGTATGTGGTTTGCCCGAGGCATGTGCTTTTTCATCAGCGATGACGTCATCGCCATTGATCACCCGGTCTATACCCTGCTCGGGCGAACCAAGATCTTGATCCCTGGGCTGGCTGAGATGGCATGGGCCCGCGGCGATACAGCCCCCTTTATCACCATCCCGGTGGTGGTCTCTCTGCTGCTCTTGCTGGTGGCCATTTATATCGCACAATTCACCCGCTTTGGGCGCACAGTGTATGCCATCGGCGGCAACGAACAATCGGCGCGCCTGATGGGCCTGCCGGTCAACATCACCAAGGTCTTGATCTACACCTTCAGCGGCTTTTGCTCGGGGCTGGGCGGCATTGCTTTGAGCATCTTCGTCCTCTCTGGGCATGGGCTGTACGCCAAGGGTTTTGAGATGGACGCAATTGCATCGGTGGTGATGGGCGGCACCATGCTGACGGGCGGCTCAGGGTATGTATTTGGCACGGTATTTGGCGTGCTCATCCTGGGAATCACCCAAACCCTGATCCAGTTCAACGGTTCGCTTAGCTCTTGGTGGACCAAGATCGTGATCGGCTTGTTGACCTTGATGTTCATCGGTGTACAAAGCGTGCTGGTGGCACAGAAAAAAGGCCGCCGAGCAACCGAGGCCTCTTCAGCTCGGGCACGGCAAAAGTGGATCTATGCAGGTGCGGCAGTTTTGGCCCTGGCTGTGATTGCGATGGTCGTGATCCCCAAGATAAGCGCATCGCAAGGGCTGAGCTCAACCCCCGATGCCGGGCACTGCTCGCTGCAGCCCTACCGGCAGGAGCAAGCTGCCGAACTGATTACCGGGGGTGCGATCATTGCCTACGAACGTAACGGCGGCCCGAAATGTGTGGATGAACTGTATGCCATCTACCCAGATGGGCGGATTGTAGGCGATAACGGCACAACCAGCATAGAAAAGCAGGTGACCGTGGCCGAGGTGGAAATTTTGCTCGGCGGAATCAATGAGTATGGCTGGTTCACAGATGAGCTGTACGATACCTGGCATACGCCTTGTGGGCAGTGCTATGGTTACTACTTGACAGTTTCATACGACGGCCAAGAGAAAACCGTCAAAGGCGTGGATGGTGGAACCGATGCGCCAGCAGACTATTGGCAGGTGATCTCGTTGGTCAAGGGAATCGTTCCCCAATTTATAACCGTTCCATAAGGAACTTGTTCCACAGGGAACTTGTTCCACAGGGAACTTAAAGAAAAGGTGATGGAATGATGCGCGCGAAAAAGGTATTGATCCTGGCCCTGTTGATTATTAGCTTATTGACCACTTCGGCCTGTGTATACATTGTGCTGCCAGAAGGCCTGGATTTTGAGGAAGTCTCAGCCGGTGCGGGTTGGGGGGCAGTGGTCACCAACGTCAGCCCCTCCGATACGGGCGGATTGCACATTGATATTACAATCCGCAATGAGACCGGCGACTGGAGCACCATGAGCGCCCTGGCAGAGCGACCGGCTGTCTTAGAAACAGGCTCAGGAGACAAAGTTGACTGCGAAACAGTGTTCATCAGTACGGGTGGGCACCGCCTGGCGCCTGGGTTCCAAATGCGCGGCTATACCGTTGGCACCAAGTCTGAGCTCACCACCCAGCTCATCTACGTGGAATGCCCAGGCGTTGAAGAAACTGCAGGGGCAAAGCTCCTAATCGACTACGTCTACTACACGGGCGACCTGGACTACTACCACCAGGATGCGAATTCCACCAACGACACCTTCGAGTTGGATCTTGAAGAGCTTGCCACGGATCTGAGCTACCCCATTTATGAGACGGTTGATGACCTGATCCACAGCCCCGGCGATGCGATCCCAGCCATCAGTGACAATGCGATCACCTTGCTCGACGTGCAACGGACCGAAGCCGGTTTACAGTTCACCTGGCAGAATTACAACCCCACCAGCTTTGCCCTCAAGACGCACATCGGAACGCCCCCTGTCATCGGCGAAGACGGCATTCTTTACGGATTCTTTCAAATCATGGATCTTGTATCGGTGCCCATCACCCCCGCGGCAGGGACAACAGAGTGGAACACCGAGATCGCCGTGCCGGCGGATGTAAAAGGTTTCTATATTTTATTGAGCGTAGAGTCAAAACAAATGCGGTTCTACGTCAATCATGCCATCGATATCTCTGACCGGTAAGGCCCTTGCCGGTGGATTGAATTTTCTTATCAGGAGGTTCTTGTGATCAATCTTAAAGGAATGGAAGTGTGGTTTGTTACCGGCAGCCAACACCTGTACGGCCCAGAAACGCTCAAGAAGGTGGCGCAGCACGCACAGGAAATGGCACAATGGTTGACCCAATCGGGCAAACTGCCGGTAGCGATTATTTTCAAACCGGTGGTAACAACGCCAGATGCGATTACAGAAATTTGCCGTGAAGCCAATAACTCCAGCGCCTGCATTGGGCTGGTGACCTGGATGCACACCTTTTCACCGGCCAAAATGTGGATTGCCGGCCTGAACCTTCTGCGGAAACCGTTTGTTCACCTGCATACCCAATACAACCGCGATCTGCCCTGGTCTGAGATTGACATGGATTTCATGAACCTCAACCAGTCGGCGCATGGAGACCGCGAGTTTGGATTTATCGGCAGCCGGATGCGCCTGAACCGCAAAGTGATTGTTGGTTTCTGGCAGGATGAGGATGTGCTTGCCAGCCTGGACACCTGGATGCGCGCCGCCTGCGCCTGGCACGATGCCCAGGGAGCGCGTATTGCCCGCTTTGGCGACAATATGCGCGAGGTGGCTGTTACGGAAGGCGACAAGGTCGAAGCGCAGATCCGCTTAGGGTATTCGGTCAATGGCTACGGGGTGGGCGAACTGGTTCATTTCGTCAATGCCGTTACCGAGGCCGAGATTGAGCGCCTAATGGCGGAATATGATGATACGTACACGGTGGCAAAAACCCTGCGCCCGGGCGGCAGCCAGCGCCAGGCCCTGCGCGAATCAGCCCGCATTGAGCTGGGCATGCGCAGCTTCTTAGAATCCGGAGGCTTCAAGGCCTTCACCACCACCTTTGAAGATCTGTATGGGCTAACACAACTGCCAGGGTTGGCAGTGCAGCGCCTGATGGCCGATGGGTATGGTTTTGGGGCCGAGGGCGACTGGAAAACCGCCGCCCTGGTGCGCGCCATGAAGGTGATGGGCGCCGGCATGGAGGGGGGCACGTCTTTCATGGAAGATTACACCTACCATCTCGACCCGGTTAACCCACGGGTGCTTGGTGCACACATGCTAGAAGTGTGCGCATCGCTGGCTGGCAAGAAAGCCAGCCTTGAGATGCACCCGCTTTCGATCGGCGGCAAGGATGACCCGGCGCGCCTGGTGTTCAATGTGCGCAATGGGCCGGCCGTCAATGCCACCTTGCTGGATATGGGCAGCCGCTTCCGCATGCTGGTGAACGAAGTGGATGTGGTTCAGCCAGACAAGCCGCTTGCCAGGCTGCCGGTTGCCAGCGCGGTCTGGATCCCGCGCCCCAACCTCAAAGTGGCCGCGGCTGCCTGGATCCACGGCGGCGGCGCCCACCACACCGGCTTCAGCCAATCTGTGACCAGCGAGCACCTTGAAGACTATGCAGGGATGGCCGGGATGGAATTCCTGGCGATCAATGCACAGACCAACCTGTCGGCATTCAAAGACGCCCTCAGGTGGAACGATATCTATTACCTTCTGGCCAAAGGTATATGATGCATCTCTCCTTGGGTAGGTTGGGCCTCCTGTTTTACCTGGCAGCCAGGCAAGCCCTGGGCGCGACACGGCTTCGGCGCGTCATCAGGGATGCCTGGCTGTCCAGGGGGGCGGCCTGGCGATCTGAGGGGATTACCTTTGCCAGCCTGGCCTGACAGGAAATATGAAAACGATCAGGCTACACGGACTACATGATTTACGCCAACACGATGAGGCCATGCCTCAGGCGGGCCCAAACGAAGCCTTGGTGCATATAACAGCCGTAGGGATCTGCGGCTCGGACCTGCATTGGTTCGGCGATGGCGGCATTGGCGATGCCCGCCTGGCAAAGCCCCTGGTCATTGGACACGAATTTGCCGGTATAACGGCGAGCGGGCAGCGGGTGGCAGTTGACCCCGCTGTGCCCTGCCATGCCTGCCAGTTCTGCCAGGAGGGTAACCCGAACCTGTGCGAGCATTTGCGCTTTGCAGGGCATGGGGCCGAAGACGGAGCCTTGCGCGAATACATGGCCTGGCCAGAAGAATGTCTCTTCCCGCTGCCAGACAGCCTCTCAGATGCTGACGGGGTGATGCTGGAACCGTTGGGGGTAGCCATCCATGCCACAGACCTGGCCCATTCGCGCCTGGGGATGTCGGTGGGGGTATTTGGCTGCGGGCCGATTGGCCTGCTGATTGTGCAGTTGGCGCGTTTGGCAGGCGCGGCCAAGATCATTGCGACTGACGTCTTGCCTCACCGCCTGGAAGCAGCTCGGGCCCTGGGGGCTCAGCATGCCTTCCTGGCAGAATCCAGCGCAGAGATCCAACAAGCCGTTGGCAGCACAGGCGTAGATGTGGCCTTTGAAGCTGCTGGCGATAACCAGGCAGTAGAAACCGCCATGGCGGCGGTGAGGCCTGGAGGGCGCCTGATCCTGGTTGGCATCCCGGCTGACGACCGCACGTCCTTCTCTGCATCGCTTGCCCGGCGCAAAGGCCTGACCATCAAGCTGGTGCGCCGCATGAAGTTCACTTATCCACGCGCCATCCACCTGGTTGAAAGCGGCCAGGTGGATGTGCGTTCTTTGGTAACCCACTGCTTTCCTCTCGAGCAGTGTCTGCAGGCCTTCACCACTGCCCAACAGCGCACAGGGTTGAAGGTCATTGTCATTCCATAAGGGCGGAGAGAGCCGCCCACCAGGAGGCGTTATGTCAAAATATGCAATCGGCGTTGATTTTGGCACCGAATCTGGCCGGGCGGTGCTGGTGGATGTGGCCGATGGGCGCGAGGTCGCCACGGCCGTATATCCGTATTCACACGGAGTGATTGATGAAGCCCTGCCTATCCCTGGCAAAGAGATGCGCCTGGAACCGGATTGGGCCCTGCAAGACCCAGAAGATTACCTGCGCACGTTCCAGGTTACCATCCCTGCCGTCCTGAAAGAATCGGCCGTAGACCCGGCTGATGTGATCGGGCTGGGGGTAGACTTCACCGCCTGCACCATGCTGCCGGTTAAGGCTGACGGCACCCCGCTGTGTCTGCTGCCCGAATTTCGCCCTCAGCCGCACGCCTGGGTCAAGCTCTGGAAGCATCACGCCGCCCAACCTGAGGCAGACCAGATCAATGCTACCGCCCGCAAGATGGAACTGGAGTGGTTGGAACGTTACGGCGGCAAGATTTCGTCGGAATGGTTCTTCTCAAAAGTACTGCAAATCCTTAACGAGGCCCCCGAGATCTACCAGGCCGCTGACCGCATGCTAGAAGCCACCGATTGGGTCATCTGGCAGTTGACGGGCGTGGAAACGCGCAACGCTTGCACAGCCGGTTACAAGGCGCTGTGGTCCAAGCGCGAGGGCTTCCCTGACAAGGCTTATTTCAAGGCACTTGACCCGCGCCTGGAAAACGTGGTGGACGAAAAGATGTCCCGCCGCATCCAGCCAGTTGGCGAGCGGGCCGGCGGGCTGACCGAGCAAGCCGCGGCCTGGACGGGTCTGAGGCCTGGCACGGCAGTGGCAATTGCCAACGTGGATGCGCACGTGGCGGTGCCCGCCGCCAGCGTAACCGGTACCGGGCGCATGGTGATGATCATGGGCACCAGTATCTGCCACATGGTGTTGGGGGATGAGGCCCACATGGTGCCGGGGATGTGCGGCTATGTGGAAGACGGCATCATCCCGGGGTTCTTTGGCTACGAGGCCGGGCAGTCTTGCGTGGGCGACCACTTTGCCTGGTTCGTAGAGAACTGCGTTCCAGCCTTGTACAAGCACGAAGCCAAGGTGCGCCAGGTGGACATTCACCAATTGCTGGAAGAAAAGGCCGCCCTGCTCAAACCGGGCGAATCGGGCCTGCTGGCCCTGGATTGGTGGAACGGCAACCGCAGTGTGCTGGTGGATGTTGACCTGACCGGGCTGCTGCTGGGCGCCACCCTGGCGACCAAAGCCGAAGAGATCTACCGCGCTCTGATCGAGGCCACTGCCTATGGTACACGCGTCATCGTCGACACCTTCCAACAGAACGGCGTGCCCATTCACGAGCTGGTGGCCTGCGGCGGCCTGCCTGAAAAGAACAAACTGCTAATGCAGATCTATGCCGATGTGACCGGGCGCGAGATCAAGGTCAGCGCTTCCAAACAAACCCCGGCCTTGGGTTCAGCCATGTTCGGGGCAGTGGCAGCCGGCAAGAGTGCCGGCGGGTATGACACCATTTATGATGCCGCCCAAAAGATGGCCCACCTGAAGGCCGAGACCTTCAAGCCCATTCCGGAGAACCAAAAAGTGTACGAGGTGCTCTTTGCCGAATACCTGCGCCTGCACGATTATTTTGGGCGCGGCGAGAACAACGTAATGAAGAAACTGAAAGCGATCAAAGCGGAGGTCAAACATGCTGGATGAACTACGCGCCACCATCTGCCGTCTGCATGCTGAGCTGCCCCGCAGCAACCTGGTGGCCTGGACCTCGGGCAACGTCAGCGGGCGCGACCCACGCTCTGGCCTGGTGGTGATCAAGCCGAGCGGCATCCGTTACGAAGACCTGACCCCCGAAAATATGGTGGTGGTAGACCTGAATGGGCAGGTGGTAGAAGGACAGGCCAAGCCATCTTCCGATACCTTTGCCCACGTATATGTGTACCGCCACCGCCCGGATGTGAACGGCATGGTGCATACCCATTCCACATTTGCCACCGCCTGGGCGGCGGTCGGCAAGCCCATCCCGCCGGTGCTGACAGCCATCTGCGATGAATTTGGCGGGACCATTCCCGTTGGAGAATATGCCAAGATCGGTGGGGATGAGATTGGGCAAGAGATCATGCGCAGCATCGGCAGCAGCCCAGCCATCCTGATGAAGAACCACGGCGTTTTCACCATTGGCAAAACGCCCGAGGCAGCCGTCAAAGCGGCGGTGATGGTAGAAGATGCGGCCCGCACAGTGTTCTACGCCATGCAACTCGGCCTGCCAGAGGAGATCCCCGCCGAAGAAGTGGCCCGCGCCCACCGCCGCTACGTTGAAGAATACGGGCAGTGATCGAG
>CAZWFQ010000061.1:0-1481 GCA_964633225.1 uncultured Anaerolineaceae bacterium | reverse complement strand
ACGTCCAGCAGGTAAGAAACGGCGCACCCCAGCAGGTACATCAGGATATCGATCCAACTGAAGCTGGTGCCGAGGAGGATGCTGCCCAGGCTGCCATGCGCCAGGCCCAGGGCATCTGCCAGGTGAAAGTATTGGGTAACTTCAACGCAGCAGGCGAAGACAAAGACCGCCAGGGCCAGCGGCAGGGGCCGGGCCAGATAAAAGGCTTTGACCAGATGGTAGAGCAGCATGGTCACCAGGGCATCGCCGAGGAAATGGCGAATAAAGCCGCCCCGAGCAAAGACGGTTGCAATCAAGATTTCAGCAGCAAGCAAGAAGATGAAAAGCAGTAGATGCGTTCGATGTAGGCGCATGGAAGACCGGCGGCTTGCCTTATCCTTTAGCGCGTGCGGGGATTCAACACTTCGTTAAGGCCGTCTCCGATCAAGCTCCAGCCTATGCCGAAGAAAACCAGAGCCAGGGTGGCAGGCAAGAAGACCCACCAATAGGTCAGGATGCCCCCCGGACTGATGATCCAAGCGCGGCCATCGGCCAACAACATCCCCCATAACGAATCCCCACCCAGGCCAACGAAAGTAAAGGTGGCCTGGAGCAGAACCATCCCGCCCACGTCCCGCGCCGCCAAGACCACTGCCGGGGTGATGACATTGGGCATCAGGTGGCGCAAAATGATCCTGGCATGCCCGGCGCCCAGCGCCCGGGCAGCCTGGATGAATTCGGTTCGCTTCAGGCGTTGTGTGACCGTGTTCATGATGCGGGCATAGGGCATCCAAGAGAACAAGATAAAAGCGATCATAACCGGGTCTATCTGCTGTAAGAACATGAGCGAGAGAGACAGGCCTTCTGGTATATCCACCAGGCCAGGGCGGTTAGGGTTTGGCATGAAGATGCGAACCCCGGCATTATAGAGCAGGATATTCGCAAGCTGCTGAATAAAAACCACGCCCGCAATGACCGGGAAAGCTAAGAAAGCATCGGTGATGCGCATCACGATATCATTGAATCGACCACCAAAATAAGCGCTGGTGATGCCAACCAGCACGCCTACCAGGGCTGTCAGGCCTGCCACCGACAAACCAAAACCAAAGGCCGAACGCGTGCCCCATATCAAGCTGTGGTAAACGCTGACCTGGCCCGGCAAAGTGCCCAGCGGGGCTTCGGGGCTGGGCGGATGGGGCCGGAAATCTGTTGCCCGGCCAACCACCTTAATTGGCCCTGGGTTATCCGGGTCCACAGGCGACAACAGCGGGGCGGCAGCGGCAACCAGCACAAAAGACATCACAAGCAGCAGTCCCAGCCAATTCTGCCAATGAGAACGGAAACGGCGCAGGGCTCTCATCTCAATCCGTCTCCTGGGCGTGCGGATTTAAAACGGCCTGGATGAGATCCAGCAGACCCATCAGGATCAGGACGATGAGCACGCTGTAAATGGCAAACCCCAGGGCGGCAGGGGCATCGGGGACGAACTGCATGCTGCGCAG
>CAZWFQ010000060.1:0-19823 GCA_964633225.1 uncultured Anaerolineaceae bacterium | reverse complement strand
TGCGGGGCGAGAGGGCCGGAATGGGGGTCAGCTCGTCTTCCACGATTTCGCTGCTAAAGTCGGCCGCGCGGCTGATCTGAACGCGGTATTCGGAGGCGCCCTGGTAAGGGTACCATTCCAACAGGGGGGTGGCCTCAACGCTTTCTTGCCCGGGCATGGGGCGCAGGAGGCTGGGGGCCGAGCCGGGGGTGGCGGGCAGGGCCAGGGAGCTGTCGAGGCGAGTGACCCATCTTTGGCTCCACCACTCGGTGGTATAGCCCTGGCCGTTGACATAGGTCAGGCAGTTGCCACCCAGGTGATCGAGAGGACAGACGCGCCAGTAATAGATCCCAGACTGGGGAAGATTGAGCTCGCCAGGCAGAGGGGTGATGCTGGTGTTTTCCGTGTCGGCGCGCCAGGGAGACGAGAAATAAGCCGAATCGTCCACCTCAATGCGGTAGGCGCTGGCGAGGGTGCCGCCGGTGTAGGGGGTTAGCAGACGGTGCCAGATAAAGACCGGGAAGGCCACGCTGCGGTCTTCATAAGGGCTGGTGGTCACAAGGTCACCATAGTAGTCCTTGAAGAAGACCGGGTCGTTGGGCGGGTAATAATACAACGGGTAAACCTGTGAGGGGGCAGAAGATTCGGCCGTAGCATCGTACTCAAAGACAGCGCTGGCCAAACCCTTGTTGCCGCTCCCATCGATAGGTATCACCCGCCAGTAATAATGCATTGGAGCAAGGTATTTTTTTGGCGTGTAAAAAGTATTGGTTGTTATACCCGAGTCAATAAATGGTGTCGGGAAACTTTTATCATTATCAATTTGGATTTCATAAGAAGCCGCGCCTGGCACCGGTGCCCAACTGTGGAGCGGGTAATTGCCGTGCGGGTAGAGGTTGGTAGGGGTTAACAGGTGGGCTTGGATGTACCAGCGTTTTTGGAAATGCCAGGTCTCGCTCCAATCGCCGACGGACAGGCCGGAATGAACTCGCACACGCCAGCAGTAAGCAAAATCGTTTTCAAAGGTTGCCGTGGGGGTATATTGGGTCATGCGCGTGGTGATTTGTGTGGTATCTTTCGAAAAATCACAGGAGAGATCAGAGGTGTACTCCAGGCGGTAATATTGGGCGCCCTCCACCGCTGTCCAGCGGAAGGTGGGGGTGAAGACGGGGAAGGAATTGTCTGCCGGCTCGATTTGGGTGGGCACCTGGTTAAAGGTGCTGGTGCCATAAGCCTGGTTGAAGGAGCGCACTTCACTGGGTGTGCCCTGGTGTTCGGCCAGGTCCAGCGGCACCACGCGCCAGTAATAGGTGCTCTTGACCAGCTTGGCAACCGGCTGGTAAGAAGTGTTGAGCGTTTCGGCAAAGTGGATGGGTGTGTCGAAGCCATCTGAAGTGGCGGCAATCTCGAAACGGTAAAATGCGGCGCCGGTGACGCGTTCCCAAGAGAAGGTGGTGGGCGAGTTGTAGAAATCCAGCAGCGTGCCGTCTTCGGGGGCGTGCAAGAGCGGGGCGTTATCGCTGGAGGCCCAGGTTTTAATGAACATGACCGGTTCGCTGTATAAACCGACTTCGGGTTTCTCGACCCGCACGCGCCAATACATGGTGCCGTCGTCGAAATTCGTCGCATCGAGAGGGGTGTACTGGGTGTAAGGAGTGATATTCGAATGGGCAACGGTCGCAAACCCTATGCTGGTGGAGAATTCGACCTTATAGGTTGCCGCGCCTTCGACGGGGGCCCAAGTGACGGTCGGAATGCCCAACGGGGGGTAGTTTTGGATGGTGGTTTCTGTGCCATCGACAGGCAAGAGGGGGACGGGGGCGTCGAGGGCGTAGGCGGGCTGTACGGCACCCGGCGAGACCACGCTAAATAACATGCTCAGGATGGTCAATAGGGTGAAAATGCGAAGCCGGGAGTGCTGGGATGATAGATACCGTTTCATAAGTTCCTCCACAAGAACTGTAACTGCCTAAGATATCGGCCTGGATTAATGAGAACGCGAATTCAGGATCAAGGCAAAGACCACCCGGCCAACCCGAACTCATCTTAATGATAACTTAATCCCGGGGAATCGCAAGATTAAGGGCAAAAAATGGTATACTGAACCCATCCCTGGAGGAAGCTTGAACGAACGACGTACTTCACTTGCCTGGCTGGTTGTGGTTGTTTTGCTGTTAGGCGCTGTGGTGGGTTTGGGGTGGGCAAACTACCGCCTGGCAGCGCAAGACATTGGGGGAAAAGATTTTCAAGTGCAGTGGATTGCAGTGCGGGCTTTGGTGTTGGGAGACAGCAGCCCATACAGTGATGCGGTTTCACGCCTCATTTTGCGAGAGATCCAGCCCTCGGGTTCGGGTCCCTTTTTCTTATACTTTACTTCGCCTCTGTATGCTGCCATCTTAATCCTGCCGTTTGCTTTATTAGAAGACGGCCTGTTGGCGCAAGCGCTGTGGATGACCTTCCTGCAGGTGTTAGTGGGGCTGACGCTCCTGTTCGGCCTCAAGCTCTTGGATTGGAAACCGCCCTGGTACAGCTTCCTGGCCTTGTGCGTCTTCACGTTTTTTGGCTATCACGGGCTGTTTGCTTATGTAGACGGAGGCCTTGCTATCCTGACCGGCTTCTTGCTGACGGCAGCGCTGCTGGCGGTGCACAGTGGGCGCGATGAGCTGGCGGGGGTGCTGGTGGCATTGACCATGTCGCAGCCCCAGGTCTTCATCCTGGCGGCCATCTTCGTTATTATATGGTCTATTTCGCAGCGCAGGCATCTGTTGGTGCTGTGGCTAATGGGAACGCTGGCTATTTTATCCATCGTGGGCGTATTCCTGGTGCCAGATTGGATCTTGCAGTACCTCAGGCTGCTGCTGCGGCTGCCAGATTACCTGCCGCCCGGCTCTCCGGCGGCGGTCTTCAAGCAGTGGTGGCCTGGTTTGGGTATGCAGATCGGCTGGGTGCTGACTGCTATCCTGGCGTTGACCCTGCTGTTTGAGTGGTGGGTGGGGCAGCGCAGGGATTTCCGCTGGTTCTTGTGGACGGTTTGCTTGACCTTGACGATTGGGCAGTGGATTGGCATCCCCACGGCAGCGGCCAGCAATTATGTGGTTTTGACCATCCCCTTCATGCTGGTGGTGGCCGAGCTGGATGAGCGTTGGCGGCCCGGCGGCAGGTGGGCCGGGCTGGCGTTGATGGGGGCGGCTTTTGTTTGGGAGTGGGCCTTGTGTGCACGGGGTTTGAGCGGCGCACAGCCGGATTTCTCCCTGGGGCTGATCTTCCCGCTGCCTTTCTTGCTGCTGGTGGGCTTGTATTGGGTGCGCTGGTGGGCCATCCGCCCACGCAAGCTGTTGATCGAGGAGCTGCGTGCCAGTGAAACGTTTTAAGTTATCCCTTGAACACCTGTGGATCCTGGCGGCTTTGGTGGGGGTATTTGTGTTCGCCAGCACGCACCCCATCCGTCCCCATGATTTTTGGTGGCACATGGCTGTGGGGCGCGAGATCGTTGACACGGGCCGTATTCCCACTGTGGATATGTATTCGTACACTATGCCGGGGCAGCCTTACCCCTCGTACCAGATGTTCTGGCTGATGGAAGTGGCTTTATACGGCATCTACAACCTGGGAGGGGCGGCGCTGGTGGTCTTTGTCCACAGCCTGGTGATCGCGGCGGCGTACTGGCTGGTGGCCTGCTTGAGCAAGATGAAGACGCAAAGCTGGCGCCTGGCGGCGTTTGGAACGCTCTTCGCGGCGGCCTTGGGGCTGAACGATTGGAATGTGCGCCCGCAGGCGGTCACATTTTTGCTGGGGGCTTTGTTTTTATGGGCCATTGAGCGTTACCGGCGGCAGCCTGGCAGGGGATGGCTGGCGGTCTTCGCGCTGGGGATGCTGGTGTGGGTCAACAGCCACGGGACTTTCCCGCTGGGGCTGGGGCTGATTGGCCTGTGGCTGGCGGATGAAACCTGGCAGGCGGTGGTGGTGCGGCGTGCAGGGCGAGAAGCGCCCGATTGGCGGCGCCTGTACCCGCCTGCGGCGGCCCTGGGGCTGGCGGTGCTGGCCTGTTTGTTCAACCCGCGCGGCCTGGGTATCTTGAATTATGTGAAGACTCTGACCGGGAACACGGTGGTGCAAAACCTGGTGCCCGAATGGGCGCCGCCGACTTTCGATACGTTGGGCGGTGCCCTGTTTTTGGGCGGCCTGCTGTTGAGCGCGGCCATGCTGGCGTTATCACCGCGCCGCCCGAGCTTCTTTCAACTGGTGGGCTTCCTGGTTTTTGCAGCCCTGGGTTTGAAGACCTCACGCGGCATGATCTGGTTTGGGTTATTCATGGGGCCGGTCCTGGCAGAGCACCTGGGGGCTTTGGCAGAGCGCCTGGGCTGGAAGCCTGCCTCGAGGCGGGCAACTGGCTCGGCGGCTTTGAACATCATTTTTGCGGTGGGCTTGCTGAGCCTGGCGTTGGTAGCTTTGCCCTGGTTCAAAGATGCGCTGCCACTGCCGCCGGCGAAGGCGGGCTTGATCTCGATGGAGACGCCCGTGGAGGCAACCCAGGTATTGGTGGACGAAGACCTGCCAGGGCGGCTGTTTCACGGCATGTCGTTTGGCAGTTATCTCATCTGGGCGGCACAGCCAGGATACCCGGTTTTTGTGGATGGGCGGATCGAACTCTTCTCGCTGGATGTGTGGCGCGATTACCTGGCGATTAGCAATGCTCAGGCCGGTTGGCAAGAGCGGTTAGATTCCTACGGGGTTCAGAGCTTGATGCTCAGCCCGGTGGAGCAAGGGCCCCTGGTGCAGGCGGTGCAGGCTGAGCCAGGCTGGCGCCTGGTCTACCAGGATGAGGCGGCGCTGCTATTTACGAGGGCCGTAGCGGATCTTCCATAACCTGCGCAGGGCGCGCAGGTAGGCAAAGCCGAACTTGATCACGCGGGCATGGGATGAACCATGCTTGCGCGGGCGGTACGAAAAGGGGATTTCAAGGATGCGGTAACCGCGCACCAGGGCTTTGACCAGCAACTCTTGCAAGACCTCGAAATTCTGCCCCTGGATTTCCATCCCCTGGATCACCTCAGATGCATACATGCGGTACCCGCTGGAAAGATCCAGGGCTTTCAGGTTGAGCAGCAGCCCGAAGACACCATTCAAGATCCTGCTGAGCAGCAGGCGAGAGAAGGGCATGAAGGCCTGTCCGCCTTTGACGTAGCGCGAGGCGATGATCAGGTCAGCCCGTTGGCGAGCTTCCCACATATCTAACAAGAAATTTGGCGGGTGAGACAGGTCGGCATCCATGCTGACGACGTAACGCCCGCGGGCATGACGCAGGCCTGCCAGCAAGGCTTCGCCGTAGCCGTGTGTATCGGGGATAAGCAAGGTGGCTGAGTGATCTTGGGCCACCTGGCGTGTTTTGGCGTCGGCGCGTTCGTCTACGATGATGATCTCATAGGCGATGTTCAGGGTGGATAAGACATGGTGCACGTTGGGCAAAAGCTCAGCCAGGTTGTCGGCTTCGTTCAGGGCGGGGATGGTAATGCTTAGTTCGGGTTGGTCAGATAATGGGTTCATGAAGCGTTCACTCAGCAGTCTGGCTGTTCAGGGCACGATAAGCGCTGAACAGCACGAAGATATAAATGGGGACGCTGATCTGGATGGCAAGGGGCAGAATGCGCAACATGCCAAAGGTGAGCGGCCCACTGATGAAAGCGGCGATCCAAAGTACAGCGAAAATCCCCGTCCACAGGCGGCGCAAGTTGGGGCGTTCTTGCCAGAGCAAGACGGCCGGGGCCAATAATAACACCCAATCGTAGATCATGATATGGGGTGTGATCAGCACGGTGAGGCAGATGGCGGCGGCGAAGACGATGGCGGGTTCTTGCCGCAGATTCCGCCAGGTGCGGATGAAAAAGAGGATGCCGGCCGCGGTGAAGATCAGGGCCATGATCTCAGACAGGGTGATCTGCCCGGGCAGAAGGAGATAGAAGAACGTGCGCAGGGCGTGGGCGTGCCAGAGGGGGAAGCCATCCAGGGTGATCATGACCGGTAAGACTTTGCGGGCAAACTCGATGTAGGCCAGGCTGGCATCTGGCGTGGCCCAGAAGCTCAAACCAGCCAGGGCGCTGCCGCCCAGGGCCAGCCCCAGCAGGGCCTTCCAATCCTGGCGCCACTGCAAGAGCCAGAGCAGGCCCAAGCCCAGGGCAAGCTGGGGCTTATAAAGCACCAAACTGAAGACCAGCCCGGCAGCCAGTTTGCGATCGCGCCGCCAAAGGTAATAGCTGAGGCTGAAGACGACCAGGCTGAGCAGGCTGTTCTGGCCAAAGCTGATGGCGGCGAAGACGGGGAACCAGCTCAAGCTCCACAAAAAAGCGTTCTTTGGATGGGGCCGGCTGAGCCAGCGAATGCTGAACCACAAGCCCAGCAGCCCCAAGATGCTCCAGGCGGCAAAGCTCCATCCGTAGGGGAGCTGTGCAAAGGGCACGAAGAGCCAGGCCAGGAAGGGGGGCGTGATGAAGGCGTGGTGACCGCTTAATGCCCCGCCACCGATCGACTGCTCGACCTGGTTTTGATATTGCAGGTCAAACAGGCGGTCGTTTTGCCCCTGGCTGAGGGTCAGCCCGGCGGCATAAAACTGGACGTAATCGGTGCCGACCACCTGGCCAGCCAGGTCCAGGTGGCCTGGGCCAAAGAGCACGCTGGCCAACCAGGCCAGCCAAAGCCCGCCGCCGGCAATCCAGGCATAAGACTTACGCTGGGGGGTGAGGATACGGTGAATGCGCTGCCACCAGGTCATTGCTGGCATTTATCTACGGCCTGGGTGGGCACAATTCCTGGGCCTGCGCGCTGACATCGATAAAGCGGTAGGGCTGGTTCCAGGTTGAGTAGTATTGGTGGTTTTCCAGCAAGGGTAAGCTGGTGCCAAAATAGGTGTTGAAGATGAAGCGGAAGGAATTGACGGCGTTGATGTCTGGCGGCGGGGTGGGGGTGTCTGTGCCGGGCAGGTAGTAGGCGTTGAAGATCGAGAAACGCTCATGGAAACAGTTCAGTTCGGCGGTTTCAAGGTTCAGGCGGGCGCCTGAACCATGATCGCTTTGGACGATGATGACCGGAGGCGTGGACGAAGCAGCCAGGATCGTATCGATCGATTGCAGGATGTTGCGATTGACAAATTGGAGCTGGCCGATGTAGGATTGAATATAGTCGGCGCTGCCGGCTTCGCCAACCCAGCGGTTGCCATCAGAGAGAATGTAGTATTCGTCTGGCGTGATCGGCCCTTGGGCGTTGAAGATGAAGGGTGGGTGTGGGACGATGACGTGGATAAAGACAAACTTGGGGCCTGGCAGGGCCGGCACCTGAGAAATTTGATCAAAGGTGTATTGGATGCGTTCTTGTTGGGTGCGGTAGCGGGTGATGGGGGCTTCTACCCAGCGGTTTTCAATCAAGATCACAGCAGCCGAATTGATCCACAGGTAGGCTTCAAGATCGCGTTTGGGGGGCAGTTGATCAGAGGCGAGGAAATAGTCGGCGTCGTCGATGGTGGTGGGTAGATAACCGCTGTCGAAGTTGACCATCTGATACCCCAGGTGTTCGAGGGCGGCGCGCAAGCGGCTGTGCCGGATGCGGCCAATCAACTGGCCGCGGTCGGGCATGGCGGTGGGCAGGTCGGTCATGTAGTCCAGGTTCATGGCTGAGGCCATTGAGAGGGCCGTTTGCATGTAATTGCTCTGGCTTTGTTCGGCGATATAGAAGCCGCGGCTCTCAAGCGCTTGCAAGAAGGGGCTGTTATCGTAAGCGAAGATCTCTTGCAAAACATCGCTGCGCGCATAACCATCCACGATGATGTAGTAGATATCGGGCTTCTCGGCCTGGCTGCCTGGCAGATCGGCGATCAACTGGCTGGCATCCGGCTGGCTGAGGTAGCGCGGGGCCAGGTCGAGGGCGATGCGGCCCACCGAGATGACAAAGACCAGGGTACACACCAGGTTGAGAAAACTGGTGATGGTCTGGGGGCTCTGCACCCGCCGCCAGATAAAGCTGCTGCCCATGAACAAAAAGACCAGCGACCAGATGGTGAGGAAGACGGCATGGTGGCTGAGATCAATTTTGCCAGCCAGGGCGGCAATTGCTACCATGCGCACGGTTCCATAGAAGAAAAACCAGAAGGTAGCCAGGAAGACGATAAAGGCGGCGCGATGACTGTCTTTCAACAGGTGCTGCAGCGCCCAGGTGGTCAGGCCAGCCAGAAGGGGGAGAACCAGGATGCCCGGAAAGGCCTGGGAAAGCGGCAGGTCGCTGATATTGGCCGAAAGCAGCAGTAACACCGGGTTGGTGGAAAACAGGATCGGATAGTAAGCTGGGAGAGATTTTTTCACGATGAATAGTATTACATAGTTGCCGGGTCACGGTGGGTTAACTGGTGGCGGTAATTATACATACATCTAGCATGTCCGGCAATGGAGACGAAACGGGGCTCTGGGAGGGGTTGAACCTAGACGTATTCCGTTTGACTTATCAGGGTTGCAAGTAGTATACTGGAAACACATTGCCTGGCTCAAAGGAGCGATCTCCCATGCTGTTCTATGTCATAGCCATCTTCCTCTCAGCGTTCTTACTTTTTCAAATCCAACCAATGATGGGGAAATATATTTTGCCCTGGTTCGGGGGCACCCCGGCGGTCTGGTCAACTTCGATGTTGTTTTACCAGGTGCTGTTGTTAGGCGGGTACGCCTATTCGCACTGGCTGGTGGGGCGCGTTCGCCCACGCCGGCAGGGGCAGATCCACCTGATGGTGTTGGCGGTTTCGGTGGTTCTGCTGTTGGTGGCGGCCTTTGCCTGGAGGTCGCCGATCACACCGGGCGCAGGTTGGAGGCCAGTGGGGGACGATTCGCCTATTCTGGATATTTTCAAGATCCTGACGGCAGGGGTTGGGCTGCCGTATTTTATTCTTTCGACCAACAGCCCTTTGATCCAGGCCTGGTTTAGCTATGCCTACCCAAATCGTTCTCCCTACCGCCTGTATGCGTTGTCTAATGTTGGCTCTTTCCTTGGTTTGATCACGTACCCGTTCCTGGTCGAACCAGCGCTTACCCTGCAAACCCAGGGCTGGGTGTGGTCGGGGATGTACGTGGTTTTTGCTTTACTGGTAGGCTACGGTGCGCTGCGCTTGCTGAAGACGAAAGAGTCTCAACCCCAGGAGGCTGTGCCTGAGGCGGTGAGCAAGGCGGTAAAAGCCCCCAGCGTTTGGATGCGTATCTTGTGGGTGCTGCTGGCGGCAACTGCCACCGTGATGCTGCTTGCCATTACCAGCCACATCACCCAAGAAGTGGCGGTTATCCCGTTCTTGTGGATCCTTCCCCTGACCTTGTACCTGCTCACATTTATCCTGGCGTTTGCGAGCGAGGGTTGGTACTCGCGCCTGGTTTATAGCATTGCCCTGGCGATCGGCAGCGTGGTGTTCATCTGGCTGCTGGCGAATGCGGCAGGGGTGAGCGTCTTGGTGCAGATCGTTGGTTATTCTGCGGTGATGTTCGTTTGTTGTATGATCTGCCATGGCGAGCTGGCGCGCTTGAAGCCGCACCCGCAACACCTGACCTCGTTTTACCTGATGGTTTCACTGGGCGGGGCGATTGGCGGCATATTTGTCAACCTGGTGGCGCCGTACATCTTTAAGGGCTATTGGGAGTTGGAATTGGGGCTGGTGGCTTGTTGGGTGCTGCTGCTGGTCGCTTTTTTGGTCAAGCGTCCTGCCTGGAAGCAACCGCGTAACCTGGTATTGGTGACTTCACTGCTGGCGGCTGGCACTATCCTGGTGGGTTATTTTATGACCCTTTACGTCAGCATCATGTCTTCGAATGATTTGACCTCTGTGCGCAATTTCTACGGTGTGCTGAGGGTGCGCGAGATCAACGTAGACCAACCGGATGCAGCTTACCAGCTCGTCCATGGCATCACGGCACATGGCTTTGAGTACCAGGATAAGGCTCGCAGCCGGCAGCCTACAGCGTATTTTACCGAGTTGGGCGGGTGCGGACTGGCTTTTCTCAATTATCCGCGTCCTGCTGACGGCTTGCAGGTGGGCATATTGGGCCTGGGGATTGGCACGATGGCGGCCTATGGGCAAGAGGGCGACAGCTTCCGTTTTTATGAGATCAACCCGGCGGTTATCGAGTTGGCGGAGGGCCAGGGGGATTACTTCCACTTTTTGAGTGACTGTCCCTGTTCGGTATCGGTCGTCACCGGAGATGCGCGCATCTCACTGGAAAGGGAGTTGGAGGCCGGAGATGCGCAGTTGTTCGACCTGCTGGTGATGGACACGTTTAACAGCGATTCGATCCCGGCGCACTTGTTGACGAAAGAAGCCTTCGCGATCTATATGCAGCGCCTCGAGCCAGAAGGTGCGCTGGTGATCCATATTACAAACCGGCACCTGGATCTGATCCCAGTGGTGCGCAGCCTGGCAGACGCTTACCAGCTTGAAGGGGTGGTGGTGAGATCTGAAGGAGACGAACGGCGAGTCTTTTCTTCGGACTGGGTTGTGTTGAGCCGCAATCAGGAATTCTTGAGCCTGCCGGCCCTTGTGAACAACAGTCAGCCGCTTTCTTCTTACGCGTCTGATATCCGCCTGTGGACGGATGATTATAGCAACCTGTTTCAAATCTTGAAGTAAAGAAAAGCTTGGCGAAAATTGGGGGGATGTGAGGGGCTGTCCAAAATGTACATTTTGGACAGCCCCTCATCCGTTAGGGACGATCAAGCTGTTGGGTGACATCCAGAAAGTCGTAAGGGCGGGCCATGATTGAAAAATAGCTGCGGTCTGGCAGAAGATCTAGCGGCGTCTCGAGATATTGGCTCAGGATGACCCGAAACGTGTTGACGGGGGTGATCTCTGGATAGAGCAAGGCATACTCTTGATCGGGGAAATAATAGGCATTTAAAATCGACATGCGCTCTGGAATGTCCGAGCCAGCAGCGCTTTCGTAATCGAGTTGCGAACCGGGGCCGTGGTCACTTTGCAAGACAATGATTGCCTGGCGATCGCCGGTGCGAATCGACCGGATCACTTCTGTGATCAGGTGGTTTGCAAAGATGAGCTGGTTGCGGTAGCTTTCGACGTATTCCTCTTGCCCGGAAACCGAGGTGAAGTGGCTGCCGTCGTTGAGGTTAAATTCACGGTCGGGGTGCAGCGGGGTTCCTGCGGCATCAAAAACGAAGGGCGGATGTGGGATCAGGATGTGCACAAAGGAGAAGAGCGGGCCGTTAGCATGGGGCAGGCTGGTCAACTGCTGTAGAGCGAACTGCACTTTTTGGCCGTGCAAGTCATACTGGAGGTTAAGCAGGGGAATGCGCAGGGGCGTCAGGTTGAGCAGTTCATTCTGGTAGCTGTTCAGGCTGACCGGGGGGGCGAAATACAGGTCTGCCTGGCGCAGCTCGGTGGGCGCAAAGCCGGTGGCAAAGGCTGCGGTGGTGTAGCCCAGGGATTGTAGATAGGCAGACAGACCGTTGTTTTGGATCAGATCGTTCAATGGAGCCGGGTTGATCGAATCGGGCCCAACCTGGGCAGCAAGCGGATCGAGGTAGGCCAGGTTGAGCGAGGAGGCAAGAGAAAGGATGGTCATGCCGTAATTGGCGTGGCTGCTTTCGGCTACATAGAAGCCTTGCTGGCGCAAGAAATCCAGAAAGGCTGAGTTGTCGTATTGGTAATTTTCCCGCAAGATATCTGCGCGGCCATAGCCATCCAGGATGATGTAATAAATATCGGGCAGGCTGGCGACAGGGCTGGAGGGGGGCGCAATTTGGGAGAGGGGTGAATCGAGGGTGAACTCTGCCTGGGCGGCCTCTTGTAATAATTGGCGGCTGAAGCTGGCGGTGCTGGCTGCCTGGATCACCGACATGACGGCAAGGGCAATGGCAACCACGTTCATGAACTGGGTGATCAGGGCCAGGCTGCCGGAAGCGCGCCGGACCAGGTAAACCAGGGCTGCAAAGCACAACCCAAGGAGTGCCAACATGAGGTATGACCAGCCGCGGACATGATTTTCGAGCACGGGGGCCAGGTTCAGCCCCAGGTATTTTTGGGCCAGGTTGCTAAGCGCCGGCAAGATATGCCCGAAGGAAAAGAAAAGCAAGAAGAAGACCGAGCTTACCAGGGCTGAGCGGGCCAAGTCTTTAAGCCAGCGGTTGATCAGCCACCAGGCCAGGCAGGTGGCCGCGGCCACCAGCAAGAGGGTGGGCAAGGCATCCAGCACCTTTAATCGGTTGGCGTTTTGCAAGTAGAGGGCCAGCGGCGGGTAAAGGGCAGTGAGGATGGGGTGAATAATGAGCTGTTGTTTGGTCTTCATAATGGGCACCCTGACGGCTGGGCTATTTTTCGGTGCGCGTCCATAACTGGGTCCGGCTGGTCGAAAATTCCATGCGCCAGCCCGGGTCGGATGCCAGGGCCTCAACCAGCCCGGCTTGAAGGTGCGTATCCAGCAGCAGGCGGTCTGCGCCATAGCGTTCCAGCAGCTCGGTGTACTGAAGGCCCTGGCTGATGTGAATGTAATCTTGCCACTGTTCGTATGAATAGAGCTCTACGCGCGGGTCAATAAAAACGCCTTGTTCGGGAAGGGCCCAGATCAAATAAGAGCCGTAGCCCATTTCATTAAACAGGCTACCTCCGGGATGCGCTTTTAAGTAGGCGGCGGCTTCGATGGGCGTATCCAGGCCAACCAGGGGCCCTTCGGACGAGCTGCGGTAGGTGATTTGCCAGTAGCTCTCGGGCAGGGGCAGGCTTGAAACGAACCAGGGTTGGACCAGCAGCACCGGGATACACAACAACAAGATGATTGCGGCGTTCAGCCAGGAGCGCTGTTCCGAAAATGCGGGCAGGCGCATGGGGAGATGGGCCAACCCTTGGGCCAGGATGGGCATGGTGATGGCGCCGAACCAAACGATGTAGCGCTGACCGCTCCATGCCAGCCACAAGAAGCCCAAGATCAACAGCAGGTCTGTGAGCGTGAGGCGATAGCGGCTGTAAGCCAGCACAAGGATCAAGATCAGGACTGAGATAAAGAATGCCAGGTTGGCAATGCCGCTGGGGGTTGGCGACTGCCATTCGGCGATCAGGCCCTGGCTGGGGGCGTCGGTCATCAGGCCCATGAAGTAGGTGTAGATCCCGATGCCACGCGGGTTAGCCAGGGTGGCAATGCCGGTCAGGACGCTGGCGATGCCCAACCAGGAGACGGCGCGCCATGCCAGGGCTCCTGGCTGCCTGAACAATGCCCGCAGCGCTTCGCCAACCAGGTAGGAACCGATCAGGATCAGCCCAAGGATGTAAGATCCGTGAACGTTGACCCAAACCAACATGAGCAACGGACACAGCAAGAGCCACCAGGGCGAACATTGGCCGGCTGCGAAGCGTTTTAGCAGGATGGCAAACAGCATGAAAGGCAGCCAGGCCCAAATCTGCGTGCGCAGGGTCAGGTTGTTCAACACCATGATGTAAAAAAGCAGTACCACGAAGGCGGCAATACGCCACGAGCCGCTGCGATGGCGCGCTTCGTAGGCTACCAGGACGAATAATCCGAAGGCTAACAAGTTGCGGACAAAGATCAATAATTCCAGGCTGCCCAGGCGGTGAGGCAGGTAAAGCAGCAATTCGCCCAACCAGGCGCCGTAGAAAAACGGGTGGTCGGGTGGAAGGGTCCAGGCAAAGAGGTTGGTGGTGGGAATGGCGCGCTGGTTGAAAATCAACTCTCCCAGCTTGAGCTGCCACCAGAAGTCGTTGCCCCGGATGGGGATGATGGCGACCAGGAAGCTGATGGCAGCCAGGATGACAGCCAGCCACAGCAGGCTGATATCGGGCGGGGTGAAGCGCTTGGCGGGTGGGCGGGTGGTGGGGGGCATAGGGCGGCGTTTAAGGACAACTGGCGGGGGGCGGGTTGCTATGGGTCCAGATTTGCGCGGATTGATCCTGGTATTCCTGCTGCCAGCAGGGATCGCTTTGCAGGGCTTCAGCCAGGGCGGGCTGCAGGGCGCGGCTCAACAGAATGCGGTCGGCGCCATATTTTGAAAGCAATTCGTTATACTGGATGCCCTGGCAGATGAGAATGTAATCTTGCCAGTGTTGGTTGGTGAAAAGCTCGATGCGCGGATCCATAAAGACACCCTGGTCTGGCATGGCCCAGATCATGTAGCTGGCATAGCCCATTTCTTGGAACATCTTGCCGCCGGGATGATCCTGGAGGTAAGCGGCGGCTGCCAAGGGGGTTTCGGCGCTGAGCAGGGCGGCTTCAGGGGTGCCACGCAGCACCTGCTGCCAATACACCTCGGGGAGGGGGAAACGTTCGACCAGCCAGGGCTGTACGAGCAGGACGGGGATGAACAAGATTGCCGCCACCAGGCTGTTGAGGCGAGACCTGGGGACGCCGGCCCCCAGTCCTTTAAATGGAATGCCAGCCAGCGCTTGGGCCAGGATGGGCATGACAATGAGGCCGTACCACATGATCGAACGCTGCCCGCTCCACGCCAGCCATAAGAAGCCCAGGGTAAGCAGCATGTCGGTGGGGCTGGGGCGGAAACGGGTGTAGGCCTGGGCAGCAAGCCAGATCAGGATGCTGGCATAAAAGATGATATTGGCGGTGCCGTGCGGGGTGGGCGGCTGCCATTCGGTGACCAGGTCTTGGACAGGGGCGTTGGCTAAGAGGCTGCGGACATAGCCGAAGATCTCGATGCCGCGCGGGTTGGCGAGGGTCGCCAGGGCGCTCAGCAGGCCAGTGCCGCCCAACCAGGCCAGGCGATGCCAGGGCAGGGGATGGCGCTGTGGTTGGCCAACCTGACTGAACAGTGCGCTGAGCGCTTCGCCGGCGAAGTAGGCGCCGATTAAGACCAGGCCGAGGATGAATGTGCCATGCACGTTGACCCAAAAGGCCATCAACAGCGGCAGCAAGAGCAGCCAGCGGGGGGCAAGCTGCCCGCTTGTGCAACGGGCCAGGATGGTTGAGAAGAGGACGAATGGCAGCCAGGCCCACATTTGGGTGCGTACCAGGGGGACGGTGATGGACATGAGCGCGGCCAGGGCCAGGGCCAGGGCGGCGATGCGCCAAGAGCCGCTGCGGCGCTGGGCCTCTGCGCCGACGGCCCAAAACGTGATGCCAGCCAGAAGTGTGCGAATAAAGGTAAGTAAATTGACCCCGCCAACCTGGTAGGCGGCATACATCAGCAGTTCGCCCAGCCAGGCGGCGTAAAAGAAAGGCTGGTCGGCCGGAATGGTCCAGGCGTACAGGTTGGTGGTTGGAACGGCCTGGTTGTGAGCGATGTATTCTCCAACCCGAAGATGCCACCAAAAATCGTTGGGCGGCAGCGGCACCAAAGAAACATAGAATAAGAATCCAGCCAAAATAATGAGGGGCCAGAGCTGGTCGGTGCCCAAGGCCAGTCTTGGCCTGGTTGAATGTTGGGATGCTCTAGACTGTTTCATGCGGGACCGTCTTATTGTGCAGCCAGCGGACTGCCAGGTACCAGAGCAGTTGGAGAGGGGCGAACCAGATGAACCACATATCATCCAGGCGCAGGTGGAGGCGGAGGTAAACGTAATGCATTGCCAGGTAAGTAACCGAGACGGTCAGGATCAGGCCAATCCGGCGGGTGTTGGTTGCCCATGCAAATATTTGAAGGGCAGCCAGGCTCAAGAGCACCTGGTCATAAGTCCAGGTATAAGCAGATGTAATGAAGGAGACCAGGAGCAAGATGGGGGTTTGATTGAGCCAATCCCAGGTTTGCCGCCGATTGCACCAGTAAAGTAGAAAACAGGCGGCCCCGAGGGCAGGAGGCACAAATTGCAGCCAAAAACTGTGCGGGCTGAGCCACAGGCGCAAATAGGTACCAATGGTTGGGGTGGCCCAGCCAACCGGGGGGGTGTTGCTCAGCGCGTTAATGTAGTATTGGAAGATGGGCGGATTGATGGCCAGGGCAATCAGCGTGGCGGTGGCTATTGCAGCCGCGAATCCGGCCAGGATATCCCAACGCCGCCTGGATAAACACCACAGGAGCAGAACGATGAAGAATAAGTAAGGCACCTGCGGCTTGACGGTTGCCAGGGCTGCAAATGCGCCAGCCAGCCAGCCCTTCTTGGGCTGCTGGTGGTAGATCAAAAAGCCGACGACGCCCGGCAGCAGCAAGGGAGAGATTTGCCCCCTCCAGGTCAGGGCAAAAAACGCGGGAATAAAGGTGAACCCCACTAACATTGCTACCCAGCGCAGCTTGGGGTTTCCCCCATATATCTGCCAGGCTTTGTCTACGCTGATCAGCACGGCGCCGGTGTTGAGCAGCAGCCACAACATTTGGGCCAGGGGCCGTGCCAGCCAACCCAGGGGGGTGATCAGGCTCATCACCCAGGGGGGATTCCAGACGAAAGTGGGATAATCGCTATTGAGACCAGATGCCTGCTGCAAGGCTAGTACTTGATCGAAATTAAAGGGGTCCTGGCGGCTCAGGTTCAGCTTAGCAGCCGACCAATATCCCATAAAATCGTTGATCGGCAGGCGATCAGTATATTGGCTGAGCACAACCAGACCTGCTGCCAACCCTAGTATGGCAACGGCATAGCGCAGGGGTTTGTTCCGTGAAAACCAGGTCATAGCGCTCATGGGACGGGAGCCTCAATGGAAGTCTTGCTGTGCTGCCAGTAGATGAGCAGGTAACAGAGGAGAAAACCGGGCGCCAGCCACCCGAACCAGAAATCATCCAGGTAGCGGTGCAGCCACAGGTTGAGGACGTTTAGTAATATGTACAATGCCAGGCTGATAAAGCCCCAGCGACGGTCTTTCAACTTTAGGAACCATAAGGCTGCAACGATCAGGGCGGGCAGGAGGATGACCTGGTCATAGGTCCATCCGTAAGGCATGGTTGCCATAGAAACAAGCACCAATAGGGGCAGCTCGTCTTTCCAACGCCAGGACTGGCGTTTTTGAAACCAGTAGATTACCAACCAGGCCAAAAGCAGCACCGAAGGGATGAATTGGAGCCAGAAATGCTCCAGGTTTATCAACGCGCGCAGGTAGGTCCCAATGGTGGGGGTGGCCCAGGCAGAAAGTGGAAAGGCGGCTGAGCCCTCAATATATTGGGCAATTACGTTGGGGTTGGTCAGCATGGGCAATGCCAACAGCCCGCCAAAGGCCAGCCCGGCGCCAAGCACCAGTGACCAGGCGCGCTTGTGCAGGACCCACAAACCCAGGGCTGGCCAAAACAGGTAGAACAACTGAGGCTTGACCGCCACCAATGCCGCACAGGCACCCGCCAGGAACCAATGCTTGCGCTGTTCGATGGTCAGCAAAAAACCGACCATGCCTAGCAGCACCAGGGGCGTGAATTGGCCTTTGTGCAGGGTGGAAATGGTGGGCGAGAAGGTGAATACCAAGAGCCAGGCTATCCAGCGCCGGTCAGGGCGGCCGCGGTAGATCTGCCAAAGTTTCTCGGCGCAGTAAATGACGATGGCGATGTTGACCAGCAGCCAGGCCAGGCGGCCGACTGGGTAGTCGAAGAGAGCGAAGAGCATAACAGCGGGCAAGGTCCAGGGCGGGTTGAAGATCAGGTGCAGCTCAGGATCGTAGGGGTTTTGTCCCTGGTTGTTCAGGCGGCCGGCTTCCCAAAAGTGCGAAAAATCATCAGCCGGCAGGTATTTGGGGTCTACCAGGGTGGGGGCCATGCGCGCCAAGAGCCAGAGGCTGGCCAGGAAGGCGACCCAGAGCAAGATGCGGTATATTGGCCTATTGCGTATAGTCATATTATTCACCTTGTTTTTTTTGTCTCGACGACTTGCTTATTTGCCAGACTATGCCTTTCGTGACTAGCGTGTGGCGGTTGCCCATAAGTTCAGGCGCATTTCAAAGTAGCCAAAGCGAACTTTTGTCATTTCAAAACCGGCTTTTCCAAAATACCACCCCAGCAAGGGGAGCGTATACACAAAGACATGCTCGTCAATCTCTTCTTTGCTGACCAGGCCTGTCTGTGCCATCCAGCGCAGCAGCTTATCAGACCAGGCCGCGGGGGTGGTCACGACGAGCACGCCGCCGGGCTGCAGGGTGCGGTGAACCTCGCTGAAAAGCTGAACCAGGCTGCCAGGGTTGAGATGCTCTACCACTGCTAGCATGGTGACGGCGCTGAAGTATTGTTCTTCGAAGGGCAGGTGGGGTTCATGATTCAGGTCTAGCGAGTGCCAGTTGATATTTTTGACTGTATCTGGCATGTTGAGCTGGTCGACGGCAAATTTTTCAGCAAAAAAAGTATGTGAAAGGAAGTATGGAAATGAGCCGCAGCCAATATCCAGGATGCGCCCCTGGCGCAAATGGCTGGGGATGAGCTGATTGGCCTGGTGGGCGCGCCAACGGGCCAGGAAGGGCTCTAAAAGGCCTTTGCCACGCGTCATGCTAGTATTAGGGGTAGGGGGTGTAGGTGTCATAGGCCTCTGAGCGATTCAGGATAATCAGCCTGGCGAAGGGCTTTATGGAACCCAGGCTTCAAGCATGAACAATGTTAGCATAAAAAACCAGCCAGCGGTGCTGAAACCGATAACGAGCAGGCGTTTCCATGGGCGGTCAAAGAGCGGGGCGGCCCCAATGAAGACGGGCACAGCTAACAGCAGGTGGCGCGGCAACCCCATATATGGATGGATTGGCCCGGTGTGATAGCTAAAGCTGATCAGCGTGATTGCTATAGAGTACGCTCGGTAGCTGGCACGCAGATGAGGCCAGGCCAATATTAAATAGAAAAGGAATAGTAAACTTACGGCCAGGTTTAGAATGATATCTGCGTCCGGCGCATTCACCAGTTTTGATAAAGCCAGCCATAAGCTTTCCCAGGGCCACAAGAAGGCCTGGATGGTGACAACCTGATTGGCCTGACTGGAGATTACAAATGAGTAAATCAGGCTTTGGAAATTGGTGAGGTCAATTTTCAAATCATTCAAAGCAACAGCCCGATACGCCATCCATAATACCATTCCGGCCGGAACCAATCCCAACGCCGGCCAAGAGCGAGAGAACTTATGAGA
Organism: uncultured Anaerolineaceae bacterium; assembly: GCA_964633225.1. Lineage (GTDB taxonomy): Bacteria > Chloroflexota > Anaerolineae > Anaerolineales > UBA4823 > JAKQIM01. The sequence continues at coordinate 844 of CAZWFQ010000060.1, read as the reverse complement.
TGCAAGATGCTTCGGCTGAACGACCGCTGGATAATCGCCTCTGGATGTGGACCACAACTCCCAAAGTAAGGGGATAAATAAAAAGATGCCTTGCTGACGAGTAAGTGTGGCCAACCCACCAGCCAGGCCTGCTAACCACCAATGTCGCTGCCGAGCCCATAACAAACATAGAACGGCGAATAGGAGGAAAAGGCTTTCAGAGTATGGTGCGAAGAATATGAATGACGTGGGGAACAGCAGCAGAAGTAATAATGCAAGGCGAGTGTTGGCCGGATCGAGATCCAGACGGGCCAAATGTTCGAATGCTACCATAAGCAATAAGGTGCTCAGCGAACTGACCGCCAGTAGGCTGAGCAGCGGATTGATTTTCAGTAAGGTCAGCGGCGCAGCAATCCAGGGATATAAAGGGTGAAAATTGGTGGTCCCATCCGTCGACTGGTAACCCTGGGTGATGATACGAACATACCAGGCTGCATCCCAACGCAACCAGGGACTCAGCCAGGCGCGTTCGAACCAGGCTGTTAGTGGGGCAGAAGGCGGCAGAAAAGGAATCTCTTGTTCAGGCTGGGTCAGGGGAATTAACGATGAGACAAAAGCAGCAAATAAGGAACTTAGGAGTCGCCAAACTAACCACAACGCCAGAAGCTGCCAGGCCCCGCGCCAGGCCTCGGCGGCCCTTGGCGGGATAGATAACCAAGGAAGACCTTTGGATGAATCCATAAGAAGCGAGTTAGCCCGAAAAGAATTATACTTGATGCCAGTAGTTAGCGGGTTATTTAAAATAACGCCCCCAGAGTGGTTGCTAGTGGGCTTTTCCTGTGCTATACTCTCGGTTGATGAAAAG
>CAZWFQ010000059.1:11969-20061 GCA_964633225.1 uncultured Anaerolineaceae bacterium | reverse complement strand
TTGGCTGCCGCTACCACCAGCGCTCCCTCCGTGGGGTCGCCGATCATACGGTACGTTTGTTCGTCTCCGCTGGTGCCCGATATCTCCAATTCAGCATCATTGTTCAATGCTCCCAGCCACAGGGTGGTCAGGATGGCCGGGTAGTCGGCCAGCTTGATGGGCTGACCGTCCTGGCTGAATTCGCCCTTCAGGGCGTAGGGTTTCCCACCCACTGTAATCGTTTGGCCATCTGCCCACAGGGTGGTAGCGGTCATCTCGTTTTGGGTCAACGTGCCGGTCTTGTCTGAGCAGATGGTGGTGGTAGAACCGAGCGTTTCCACCGAAGACAGGCGGCGGATGAGTGCGTGGCGGCGGGTCATCTCGCGCATACCCAGTGCCAGGCTGATGGTTACCACGGCCGCCAGGCCTTCGGGCACGGCTGCAATTGCCAGGCCAACGGCCAGCATGAACATTTCCAGCGGCTCGTTCCCACGCAGCCAGCCCACCAAGAACACAATGGCACAAATCGCCAGGGCGCCCCAGCCCAGCATCTTGCCCAATTGGTCCAGGCGCTTCTGCAGGGGGGTGGGCTCGTGGCCCACAGATTGTAGCATCTCAGCGATCAGGCCGATCTGGGTGCGCATGCCGGTGCTGACCACCACGCCGCGCCCGCGCCCATAGCTGACCATGGTGCCCATGAAGGTGGTGTTCTTGCGGTCGCCGAGGGGAATATCGGCCTGCAGGTTAACATTGGCGTTCTTTTCCACCGGCACCGATTCACCCGTCAATGCGGCTTCCTCGATGCGCAGGTTAACCGCCTCTAACAGGCGGATATCGGCAGGAATAAAATTGCCCGCCTCCAGCATCACAATGTCGCCGGGCACCAGCATGGGCGCAGGCAAAGAGATGCGGTGACCATCGCGCAGCACCTGGGCCTCAGGCGCACTCAATTTTTTTAGGGCCGCCAGGGCTTGCTCAGCACGGCTTTCTTGCACAATGCCCAACACAGCGTTCATCACCACGATGATCAGGATCGCAATCGCTTCTTCGTAATCGCCCAGCACAGCCGAGATGAGCGATGCCACCACCAACATGATGACGATGAAATTGTTGAACTGATCCCAGAGCATTTGTAAGAAGGTTGCACCGGGGGCCTCATCCAATTGATTGGGGCCATATTGTTGCAAACGCTTCTCGGCTTCAGCCGCACTTAAGCCGGTTTCGGGCGGGGTGGCTAATTGGTGCAGAGTTTCTTGAGAACTGAGAGCATGCCAGCTTTCGAGTACTGGCTTTTCTGGGGCGAGCTTTTCTTGTTTGGGCATTACGTCTCCGCTGACTTCAGATGGGGTGTTCGATGATGCTCACACGCGCAGCAAAATCGTAGCTAAAATTATATCGCAAGTTGCTCTAATCATCCAAAAGGATTGGCTATGTGGCGCACTGGACGATGAAAATTTCTCACAGCAAGCCAGGCCATCAGCCAGCAGGAGGCTTGATCTCCCCCAGGTAACCCAGCTCTGCCAGGGCTGCCAGCACCTTCTCGGCCGAGCCGGGCTTGATGGCAACCGCAGCCGGGCCGAGCGGCTCGCCCAAGAAGCGCCCGGCGCTTGAGCGGCGTAGGGCTTGCAGCACCTCGGGCGAGCTGAACCGCAGCACCTCCAGGCTTTCCAGGCGGGCAGCGCTGCCCTGCCCTTCCCAGCGTTCCAGCGCTTTGATCAGGGTGGGGGGCACGGTTTCGGCGTGACGGCGCAGCAGGCCCAACAGGTGGCTCACGGTCAGGCCTTGCTGCCGGGCGCGTTCCAATGACGCGGGCGTCAGGCGGTAGGTGTAAGCCTGGTCGTCCTCTTTCTCCCATTCGCAAAAGCGTGCCAACTGGTAACGTGCCAGGCGCGCCAGCCGGCGCGGCGCGTGCAGCCGGGCATTTGAGCGCACCTTAAGCACCCCTTGATCTGCCGGCAGGCCCGCAGGGCTTTGCCCTTGCAGCAGTGCCTGGGCCCAGGCTGACCAACGAAAGGCCGTCACAGGGCCAGGTTCTCCCTGCCCATCTGCCGCTGGGGTTGCCAGTTCCAGAATGCCCAGCCAATGCAGTGGCCCACCGATCAGATAGCGGATCAGCGCGCCATCCACATCATCCCAATGCTCAAAGCCGCGCAAGAACTCGCCGCTGCGCGTATCGCGCAGGTGCCAGGTGTCGTAATTGCCATAGGGGCGTTGGAAATCAGGCTGCCGCTGCTTGATGGCTGCCACAAAGGCTGGCAGACTCCACCAGGTGCCCGCCGGAATATTGGCCAGAAACCCCAGCACGGCCTGGCGGGTCTTGACTGGTTCATTCTGCCAGTTGCCTTCGGCACTCAGGCTGGGCAGCAGGTGCAGTTCATTGAACCTGGCGCTCTTCAACCAGGCCCCGGCCAATTGAGCCAGGGCTTCTCCGCGCCCGGCTTCAAGGAATTGGCGGGCTGGCTCTGGTTGGGGGATGCCTGCCGCATCCAGCAGCCCTGCCTCTGCCAGCAGTTTTTGTAACACCCCGGCTGGCAGGGGTAAGGGGCCCAGTGCATAGGGCTCGGCTGGCGCAGGCCGCCCCATGCGCAGCGCCGCCAGCAGGGTGCAGGCATGCTCCAGCAAGCGATCGGTAGCCTGGAACTGCTGGGCGCGCTCAATCGGCAGGGCAGGGCGCCCCAGGGCGGCATGCTCTGATTGGCGCGGCGGCGGCAGCCGTTCGATCAAGTCTTCGGGAATATAGGCATATTCTTCGGGCCCGGCGGCGGTATCGAAAAATGCTCGCCCCACCAGCCCGCGGTACCACAGCGTTTCGGTCTCTGAAACCGGCTCCAGGTAGGGCAGTTCACGATCGCGGCGGGCAGCTCCCATCTCGCGCAGTTTGCCGTAGCGGCGGACGAACAAAGCCCAGGGCATGCGCCCGCCGCCCAAGGCCAGGTCTTCTAACACCACCTGCGCTTCGCCAGGCAGCCCGGCAACCGTTTCAGCCACTTGCAGCGGGTCGAGCATCTCGCGTTCCAACTGTTGCAGTCCCGCTCGCGCATCCGGCGCGGCCAACTCAAGCCCCCACAAGCGGGCAATAATGTGCAGGTGGCCCAGATCGAATCCTTGCAGGCTCTCTGAAAGCGTTGGCATGCGGTTTTTTGTTACCTCACCATTTTGATATGGTTCGGCCTGTCGGGTTAGGGTGCTTTGTAAGTGGCGCGTTGGCTGCCTTGCGCATCGTATAGGGTGGCGGTCTCGCCGCCCTGCCAGACTGCCTCTGCCAACCCCCAATACAAATCCACCACGGTGTTTTGGCCAGCCTGGGTATAAATGTTCACGGCGCCATCTTTATAGAGTGTGAGCTGTGGGAAGGTGAAAACGTGACCGGCGCTGTCTTCCAGCCGCCAGCCAGCCAGGTCCAACTCGCCATCGCCCGTTCGGGTCAGCACCACGCGCTCAAGGTTCAGGTCTCCCGCACCAATGATGCTGCTGATGGTTACGCCTGGCTCACGCCCGGTGAGCGTGGCAGAGGGGGTGGGTGAGGGGCCATACGTGGGCGTGGCGCTCGGCTGCCGCGTGGGAGTGGGGGTGGGTGAGGATGGGTTTTCGAGCGTGGCAGTGGGAATAGGCACCGGGCCGGTCGGGATGTAAATTACCTGGCCTAGCGAGAGATTATCGGGGTTATCAATGGTGTTGACCGCCAGGATATCGGCGATGCTAATGTCGAAATCAACCGCAATCGAGCCCAGGGTATCGCCAGATTTGATCTTATACTCGATCAGCTCTAAGGTTGGAGCCGGGCGAGGGGTTTCGGATGGCGGCATGGCATCGGTAGGCGCAGCGGCCTGTTCGGTCACTCCTGCCGCAGGGGTGCTGGCGGATGGCGCAGCCGCGGTTTGGCTGGGCGCAGGCAGGGCAGTGGGAGTGGTCACTTCAGCCAACGGCGGATGTGTGCGCTCCCAGATGTTCAACACCACCAGTGTGGTCGCGGCTGAGACCACAATATTGATCAGCACATAGTAAATCAGTCGTTTCCAGCCTCGCATGCTATTCTCTCCGCTTAGACCCTATCCGAAAATTTGACACCCAAATAATTTTCGGATAGATACTTAGAAATATAGCACAAGGCTGGGAATGAGACAATAGGAACTTGCTTGGTTTTGGATAACTGCGATACAATCTAAGGGTCAATCTGATGGTCGATGGATATCGATGACAATGGATGAGCGTCAAACTTTAGAACAGGCTATTTTCTCCTTAGAAGCGCAGCGAGAGAGCCTGGGCCAGGCTGTGGTTGAGACGGCCCTGGCACCTTTGCGCGCTCGCCTGGCGGCTTTGGATGGCACGCTCCCGGCAGAACAACGCCGCCGCTTGACCGTCTTGATGGCTGACCTGGTGAATTTCACCTCATGGGCTGAGAAGATGGATCCTGAGCAGGTGAATGAAGCCTTGAACAGCTTGTTCACATTGCTTTCGGGCACCATCATGCAGTTTGGCGGCCAGGTGGAAAAATACATTGGCGATGCCATCCTGGCAGTCTTTGGCCTGCCGCAGACACAAGAGAACGACCCTGAAAAAGCCGTGCGCGCCGCGCTGGCCATGCAAGAACAGTTAACTGCGATGAGCGCCTCATTCCAGCAGCAGCACGGCGTTCCCCTGGCAATGCGCATTGCCATCCATACTGGGCCAGCCTTTGTTCAATACCAGTTTCACAGGCGTCCCCCAGCCGCCCAGAGACCCTTGTCTCCGGCTGATGACGTGGGGGGAGCTTTCATTGCCACCGGCGACACCATCACCGTGGCGATGCAGATGGAAAAATTTGCTCCCCGCGGTGGCATTTTGATCTCGCACGATACCTATCGCGAAGTACGCGGCATCTTTGATGTGTCACAACAGCCTCCAGTTACCCTGCCTGGGCGCGGCGAAGCTTTGCAGGCTTACAGCGTATTCAAGGCCCGGCCGCGCGCCTTCCACCTTGCACGGCGTGGGGTAGAGGGGGTAGAAACAGCCATGATTGGCCGCCAGGCTGAGTTGGAACAGCTTCAACAGGCTTTCCGCCAGGCCGCCGCTGGCAGCGGCTGCCGGATGGTCACCATTATTGGCGAGGCCGGGGTGGGCAAGTCACGTTTGCTGTACGAGTTCGAAAATTGGCTTGAGCTGCTGCCTCACCCGGTGCGCTACTTTAAGGGGCGCGCCAGCCCCGAACGCCGTCCCCTGCCTCATGCCTTGCTGCATGATCTGTTCGCTTTCCGTTTTAACATCCAAGACAGCGACTCGTCTGAGACGGTGCGCCAGAAGTTTGAGGCTGGCATTATTGAAACATTGGGGCAATCAGACGAGAACCGGATGAAGGCCCACTTGCTGGGCCAACTATTGGGTTTCGATTTCAGCGGCAGCCCCTTTCTGCAAACTTTGCATCAAGATGCGCGCCAACTGCGCGATCGTGCCGTCATTTATTTGAACGAGTACTTTGAGGCTGAAGCCTCTCAGGCACCCACCGTCATTTTTCTTGAAGATATCCATTGGGCTGACTTAAGCTCATTGGAAGCGGTGGAACAACTGGTAGTTACTACCGCCGCCCATGAGCATGTGCCTTTGCTGGTGGTCAGCCTGGCGCGTCGCAACCTGGATCAGCGCTGGCCCAATTGGGGCCAAGATTGGCCTTTTCACAGCCGCATCCTTCTAAACTTATTAGATGAAACCAACAGCCAGCAGCTTGTCAATGATGTGCTGCAAAAAGTTGCCGACCTGCCAGACGTCCTGCGCTCTGCCATCACCAGTCGTTCGGGCGGCAACCCGCTGTTTATCGAAGAGCTGGTCAAGATGCTGATCGAGAACGGCGTGATCCTTATTGGAGATGATCATTGGCAAGTGCAGGCCGAACGACTGGCAGACTTGCAGGTGCCGCCCACGCTGACCGGCCTCTTGCAAGCCCGCCTGGACCTATTGCCTGCGCAGGAGCGCCAGGCCTTGCAGTGGGCAGCGGTGATGGGGCGTATCTTTTGGGATCAGGTGGTGGCAATGATTGGCCAGGCTGATGGCCGCGTGGACGGTGCAGCGATTGCCGAGTCTCTCTCAGGGCTGCGCGGCAAGGAAATGGTTTTCCGCCGCCCGAATTCATCCTTTGCTGGGGCCGAAGAGTATATCTTCAAGCACGCCTTGCAGCGTGATGTGGTTTATGACAGCATCCTGAAGCGCAAACGTCGCGGCTACCACGCCCTGGCAGCCGATTGGTTGATGGCGCAGGCAGGGGCGGGGCCGGCATTTTCAGCCGGCCTGATTGCTGGTCATCTGGAAGCTGCCGGGCGTGGAGAACAGGCGGTGGCGTATCTCATCCAGGCCGGAGAGCAGGCTGCCCGGCGCTATGCACCGGCTGAAGCAGAAGGCTATTTCAGCCGGGCCCTGGCTTTGATTCCCCCCCATGCCTTAGAAGAGCGCTATCAACTCTTGCGCCAGCGTGAGCAAGTTTATGACCTGCAAGGGAAACGTAACTTGCAGGCTGAAGACCTGGCTGCATTGGAGAAGTTGGCTGCCCAGTTGGGCGATAGCCTGCGCCAGGCCCAGGTTGCCTTGCGCCGCGCCACCTATGCACAGGCCATCAGTGATTACCCGGCTGAGATGAAGGCCTCTCAAGAAGCAATCCGCCTGGCTCAAGATCTGCCTGAGACCCTGCTCGTGGCAGAGGGTCACCTGCATTGGGGCCAGGCCCTCGTGCGCCAGGGCGAATACCTTGCTGTGCATACCCACTTTGAAACCGCCCTGCAGTTATCCCACTCAGCTCAAGACCAGCCTGCCAGCGCCGATGCTGTCCGTTTACAAGCCGATGGTCTGCGCAACCTGGGTATTCTTTCATATTATCAAGGTGACTACGCCGCGGCAATGGATTATTATGAACAATCCTTGATCACCAGCCAGCGCCTGGGTGACCGGCGCAGCGATGGCGCGGCCCTGAACAACCTGGGGGTGCTCTCGCTGGCCATGGGTGATTATGGCGGGGCGCGCGCGTATTATGAGCGTGCCCTGCGCATGTTCCGCGAAACCGGTGACCGGCGCAACCAGGCCATGCTGCTCAGCAACCTGGGGGCGGTCTGTTATTACCAGGGAGATTACGCCGGGGCTATGGCCAATAACCAACCGGCCCTGGCCCTATTCCGCGAAACTGGCGATCGCCGCGGCGAAGCTTCTGTACTGGCAGACCTGGCCTTGTTTGCCCATCACCTGGATGACCAGCCCTCTGCTTTGGGCTATAGCCAGCAGGCAGTGCAGCTTTCGCAAGAGATTGGGGCGCGCGATCGTTATGCCGATGCTTTGTTCCGCCTGGGGCATGCTTTGACCAGCCTGCACAAGTGGGACGAGGCCGGGCAGGCCTATCGCCAGTCACAACAAATCCGCTGCGAGATGGGCCAAGAGGCGTTGGTGGCCGAAGCACAGGCTGGCCTGGCGCGCCTGGAACTGGCCCAGGGACATTTGCCCCAGGCCCTTGAACAGGTGGAGCAGATCTTGGGCTTTTTGCAGCGTGGCAACCTGGATGGTTCAGAGGAACCGATGCGAGTGCACCTGACCTGCTACCAGGTATTGCAAGCTGCCGGTGATCCGCGCGCTAGCCAGGTGCTAAAAACAGCCTACCAAGACCTGCAATCGCAGGCTGCCCATATTGCCGATGAATCTGCCCGGCGGGTTTTCTTAGAAAAGGTTACCACCCATCGCCAGCTCGTTCTGGCTTATGGCAAATTTTCATCCTCGTCGTAAATTTCAAGTTGCTCCGCCCTTGTGGTATAACTGTCAGCATGACTTCTCCCTACCAGATCTTACTTACCAATGATGATGGTATCCAATCTCCTGGCTTGTGGGCAGCCGCCCGGGCCCTTTCAACGCTGGGTTATGTGCATGTCGTGGCCCCGCGCGATCAATTCTCGGGCGCCGGGCGCAGCTTGCCGTCGAATTCAGATGGCATCATCACCCCCTTGCCCCTGCAAGTCAACGGCCAGGTGTGGCAGGTGTATTCGGTGGGCGGTACGCCTGCCCAGGCTGTGCTGCATGCACTCTACGAGATACTGCCCCAGCCGCCTGACTTGGTGGTGTCGGGCATCAATTATGGCGCCAATATTGGCGTCGGCGTGACCGTATCGGG
>CAZWFQ010000059.1:0-11869 GCA_964633225.1 uncultured Anaerolineaceae bacterium | reverse complement strand
TCCCTTCTATGTGCCGGTGGCCCCCAGGCGCACCTCGTGGAACACGCCTGAAACAGTGGGTTACCGTCTTAATGAGACGCTGGACCTGGCAGATACTGATTCGGATGCTTCTGTACTGGTATCGCAGCGTCTTGTCTCCGTGACCCCCCTTAGCCTGGATATGACCGCCCGCGTGCGCCTGAGTGAATTGGAAGGTTTGCTGAGAGGGGAATAGCACTTGCGCCCCGGTTTTCTAAGCAGCCGGCGTGTTAACTTTTTGTAAGAACGAGCTTGCTCCGCTTGACGTGAGCTTTTGCTCATGGTATCATCTATCTGTCTTATTTAGCACTCTCTCGTCGAGAGTGCTAAATTATGGAGCAAAATGGCAGGACTTAACGAGCGTCAAAAACTGATCCTGGCTTTGATCGTCCACGATTTTGTCGAGACGGCCCAGCCCATCGGTTCAAATCACCTGGTGGAGCGGTATAACCTGGACATCAGCTCAGCCACCGTGCGCAATGTGATGGTGGATCTGACGGATGCCGGGTATTTGCGTCAGCCGCACACTTCTGCTGGGCGCGTGCCCACCGAAGAAGCCTACCGCTATTTTGTGCGCCAGTTGATGGGGCATACTGAGTTGCCTGCCACCACTCAGCGTACCATTACACACCAGTTCTACCAGGCAGGCCGCGATGTCAGCCGGTGGATGCGCCTGGCGGCTTCGGTGCTGGCGCACCAGTCGCAGGCGGCCTCCCTGGTCACCGCACCGCGCCCTGAGCAGGCGCTTTTCAAACACCTCAGCCTCATCTCAACCCAGGGGCGCCAGGTATTGATGGTGATGGTCTGGTCGGGTGGAGAAGTGCGCCAACAAATGTTGACCCTGGCTGAGCCGGTCTCGCAAGAGCAGCTCAGCACGGCTGCGGCTCGTATTACCCAATTGTGCCAGGGCAAAGACCTTAAAAACATCTCTGCTTTGCAAGGGCAGTTCGATGCCCTGGAGACCGACGTGCTCAAACTGGTGAGCGAAGACCTGGAGCGCGCCCGCCGCCTGGTTTCAGGAGAAGTGTACCGCGATGGCTTGACCAATGTCTTGGCCGAGCCAGAGTTTGCCGAGTCAGAATCGGCCCGCAAGGCGCTGCGTGTGTTAGAAGAGCGCTCGCTGCTTGAAGACTTGCTTTCGCGAACCGTGTTGAACAGCGGCGTGGATGATGTGCAGATCTTGATCGGCGGCGAGGGCACCTGGCAGGAATTGCGCGATTGTTCTGTGGTGCTGGCGCGCTATGGCGCTCCAGGCCTGGTGACGGGAGCCCTGGGTGTTTTGGGCCCCACGCGCATGGCTTATGGGCGGACGGTTTCGGCCGTGCGCTTTGTTTCGGGTCTATTGAGCGACCTGGTGGTTGATTCATTAGCAGAATAAGGAGTAATCATGACCCCAAAGAAACGCAAAGAAACACATTCGGCTGAAGCGCCTCCTGTGGTGAGTGAAGCAGGTGCTTCAGATGTCCCTGCAATGGATGTGGCCCAACTGCAGAATGACCTGGCAGCGGCTGAGACCAAAGCTGAAGAATACCTGCAAGGTTGGCAGCGCGAGCGCTCAGACTTTGCCAATTACAGGCGCCGTATTGAGCGCGAGCAGTCTAGCGGGACGCAAAATGCCCTCGGCAATGCCATTCGCCGTTACCTGGATATTGCAGATGACCTGGAACGAGCGCTTAAGAATCGCCCTGCTGATGGCGACGGGGCAGCCTGGGCTCAGGGTGTGGATTTCATCTACCGTAAGCTGTTGGCAGCTTTTGATGCCGATGGTATCAAACTGATCGAAGCGGAAGGCAAAGATTTTGATCCTTCTTTGCACGAGGCTATTTCGCAAGAAGACAGCCCAGAGCATGAAAGCGGGCAAGTGATCGGCGTGGTGCAGACCGGTTATACATTGGGCGAGCGAGTGCTGCGCCCGGCGCGTGTACGCGTGGCAAGATAATTATCATTCATCATCAAGGAGTTTAATTATGTCTAAAATTATTGGCATTGATCTGGGCACCACCAACTCGGTGGTGGCGGTGATGGAAGGCGGCGAACCGGTCGTTATCCCTTCTGCTGAAGGCGAGCGGTTGGTCCCCTCTGTTGTGGCAGTCAACAAAAACCACGAGCGCCTGGTGGGGCGGGTAGCCCGCAACCAGTCTGTGGTTAACCCTGAGAATACCGTTTTCTCGATCAAACGCTTCATGGGGCGCAAGTTTGATGATCCCGAAGTGCAGCGCGCCATCTCGCGCGTGCCCTACAAGGTGACCAAAGCCCCCAATGGTGATGTGCGGGTGGTGCTGGATGGGCGCGAATATTCCCCACCCGAAATCTCCGCCATGATCCTGGGCAAGCTCAAAGCAGATGCCGAAGCCTACCTGGGCGAAACCGTCACCCAGGCTGTCATCACCGTCCCGGCTTACTTCAACGATGCTCAGCGGAACGCCACCAAAGACGCCGGCAAGATTGCCGGGTTGGAAGTGCTGCGCATTATCAACGAGCCTACGGCTTCTTCCCTGGCCTACGGGTTAGACAAGAAGAAAGAAGAAGTCATCGCCGTATATGACCTGGGCGGCGGCACCTTCGATATCTCGGTCCTGGATGTGGGCGATGGCGTCTTCCAGGTGCGTTCTACCAATGGCGACACCTTCTTGGGCGGCGACGATTTTGACCAGCGTGTGATCGATTACCTGGCGGATGAATTCAAGCACTCAAGCGGCGTCGATTTGCGCCAGGATCGCCAGGCCTTGCAGCGCCTGCGCGAAGCTGCCGAGAAGGCCAAGATCGAGCTTTCAAGCATGATGCAAACCGAGATCAACCTGCCGTATATCACGGCGGATGCATCGGGCCCCAAGCACCTGGTAATGACCCTGACGCGGGCCAAGCTGGAGCAGCTCACCAACGACTTGATCGAACGTTCGCTGTCACCGGTCAAGGTGGCAATGCGCGATGCCAGCCTGGAGTCCAACCAGATCAATGAGGTGGTATTGGTTGGCGGCATGACCCGCATGCCTGCCGTGCAAGAGGCCGTGCGCGGCCAGTTTGGCAAAGACCCTCACAAAGGCGTCAATCCTGACGAGGTGGTGGCTATTGGTGCCGCGATCCAGGCTGGCGTGTTGGGCGGCGATGTCAAAGATATCTTGCTGCTAGACGTGACCCCGCTGACCCTCTCGGTTGAGACGCTGGGCGGCGTGGCAACCCCGCTCATCGAGCGCAACACCACCATCCCCACCCGCAAGAGCCAGGTCTTCTCTACCGCCAGCGATAACCAACCCCAGGTGGAGATCCACGTGCTGCAGGGCGAGCGTCCCATGGCTAACGATAACAAATCGTTGGGTAAGTTCATCCTGGATGGCATTCCCCCCGCCCCGCGCGGCCTGCCGCAGATTGAGGTGACTTTTGATATTGATGCCAACGGCATCATCAAGGTGACCGCTTCTGATAAGGCCTCTGGACGCAGTCAGCACATCACCATCACGGCTTCCTCTGGGTTGAATGATACCGAGGTTGAGCGCATGCGCCGCGAGGCCGAACAGCATGCCGACGAAGATAAGCAGCGCAAAGAGCTGATCGAAGCCCAGAACCAGGCAGATAACGCCGTTTATACGGCTGAGAAAGCCCTGCGCGAGTATGGCGACAAGGTCCCGGCAGAGGTGCGCAGCAAGATCGAAGCTGAAGTGGCCAATGTCAAGCAGGCCATGCAGAGCAACAACGTCGAGACAATGAAAAAAGCCACCGAGCAGTTATTCGTCGAGATCCAAAAGATTGGCGCCTCTATGTACGGGCAAGGCGGCCCAGATATGGGCGGCGCGGGCGCTCCAGGCCCCGATGGTGCCCCTGAGGGCGGCCCTGAAGCCGGACCTCAGCCAGGCCCAACCCCTGGCGGCGACGAAGATGTGGTGGATGGCGAATTCCGCAACGTCTAACAACTATGTACGGATACAACCGCCTGATGCCAGGCGGTTGTATCCGTAAAATAAACTATGGCCCCACGCGATTACTACGAAGTACTTGGCGTTCCTCGGAGCGCTTCAACGGACGATATCAAAACCTCGTTCCGTAAACTGGCGCGCCAGTATCACCCAGATGTCAGCCAGGAACCGCAAGCTGAAGAACGCTTCAAAGAGATCAACGAAGCCTACGGTGTGCTTTCAGACCCCGATAAGCGCTCTGCGTATGACCGTTTTGGCCATGCCGGGGTGCAAGGCACGGGCGGCATGCCCGATTATTCTGTAGATTTTGCCGACATCTTCGAGGGCCTCTTCGGCGGGATGGGCGGTTTCGGCGGCTTTGGAAGATCCACACCGCGTTCGCGCAATGCACCCCGGCGCGGGGCTGATTTGCAGTACAAATTGAGCCTGACTTTTGAACAGGCTGTTTTTGGTGTGGAAAAAGAGGTCGATATCACGCGTGATGAGCTGTGCGAGGCCTGTGGCGGCAAAGGCGCCGAGCCGGGCACCTCTGTTACGCGCTGTAGCTCCTGCAATGGCACCGGCGAAGTGCGCCAGGTGCGCCAGACTCTGCTTGGCTCGATGGTGCAAGTCTCTACCTGCCCGGCCTGCAATGGCGCCGGTGAAACCATTAGCACCCCTTGCAAGGCCTGCGGCGGGCGCGGCCTGGTCCGCCGGACGCGCAAGAAAGCCGTCAGTGTGCCGGCAGGTGTGGATATGGGCAACCAGATCCGCCTGGCGGGTGAAGGCCAGCCCGGTGTTAACGGCGGCCCGCACGGCAACCTGTACCTGGTGGTTGAAGTTCAACCGCACAAATTCTTCCACCGTCGCGAAAACGATGTGTTGCTAGATCTGGGCATTAACGTGGCCCAGGCCACGTTGGGCGCCGAAGTGGAAGTGCCCACCGTGGATGGCCCGGCTAAGCTGAAGATCCCGGCTGGCATTCAGCCCGGCAAAGTATTGCGCATGCGCGGCAAGGGCGTTCCTATCCTGCGCAGCAGCAACCGCGGCGACCAATTGGTCATCGTCAATGTAGAGATTCCCAAGACCCTCAGCGCTGAACAGCGCCAGCTCTTTGAGCAGTTGGCAAAGAGCATGGGCACTGATGCTCACCCTGCTGAGCGCAGCTTTTTGGATTGGCTGAAAGAGGCATTAGGCGGATGAGTAAACAAACCTGGTTAGAAGTATCCCTTAACGTGGATGGCGAGCTGGCTGAGGCCGTGGCTGAAGTGCTGGCGCGCTATATCCCCGATGGCGTGGTGATTGAATCCACCGCTGTGACTGCCGGGCCTGAAGATGAGGGCGGGCGGGCCGTGGGGCCGCTGCGTGTGTGCGGCTACTTGCCCATGGATGAGCACCTGGAAGAGAACCGGCAGCGCATTGTCGAAGGCTTGTGGTATCTCTCTCGCATCGCCGAGGGCAAGGCCTCGCCTCTGCCCGAGCCGGCCTTCAGGCCGATCGAAGAAGTGAACTGGATGGAAGCCTGGAAAGAACATTACCACCCCATCCCGGTCGGCCAGGGCTTGATCATTGTGCCTGCCTGGCTAGAAACGCCCCCCGGCGGGCGGATGCCCATTCGCATTGACCCCGGCATGGCCTTTGGCACCGGCACCCATCCCACCACCCAGCTTTGCCTGGCGCTCTTAGAGACATATGTCCAAGACATCCAGCCGGCAGAAGGCTGGCAGGTTATTGACGTTGGCTGCGGTTCGGGCATCCTGGCTGTGGCTGCCCTCAAATTGGGGGCGCACCAGGCCCTGGGTGTAGATATTGACCCTGAAGCCGTGGACGCCAGCCGCCAGAATGCAGCCGGCAACGGCGTTCTCGAAGGCCTGGAACTTGGGGTTGGCTCGGTAGCTGAGCTGCGCGCCGGGCAGTTTGGCCTGCAGCAGGCCGGGCTGGTCTTCGCCAATATCCTGGCGCCGGTGCTGGTGCGCCTGCTTGATCAGGGCCTGGGTGAGTTGGTGACGCCTGGCGGGTGGCTGGTGCTGTCGGGTATCTTGGATGAACAGAGCCCCGATGTTGAGGCCGCTTTGCAAAAGCACGGCCTGCGCTTGGTAGAACGCCTGCAAATTGGTGATTGGGTGGCCCTGGCGGCCAGTAGATAATAGGTCAGGAATGAAAAACGGCGCTCAGGCGCCGTTTTTCATTCCTGCTCATATAAGCGTACTTGATTGCGCCCCGATTGCTTGGCAATATACATGGCGCTGTCGGCGCGGTCCAGCAGGCTGGCCAGGTCGGGGGTATTGGCCTTGAATTCGGCCACTCCCAGGCTGATCGTGATTTGGATTGGCCCGCGCTCCGTATCAATGGGGGCGCTCTCAACATGGCTGCGCAGGCGCTCTGCCAGCAGAGAGGCCCCCTGTAAGTCGGTTTCAGGTAGAACGATCACGATTTCCTCGCCGCCGTAGCGCCCAATGACATCCACATCCCGGATCTTGCTGCGCAGGCGGTTGGTCAGGCCAATCAACACCTGGTCGCCGGCCGCGTGGCCATAGGTATCATTGACTTGCTTGAAATGGTCCAGGTCCATCATGATGGCTGAGAAAGGTCTGCTGAAGCGCCGGAAGCGTTCTACCTCGCGCTGGCCCAGCTCAAAGAAGCCGCGCCGGTTGAACAGCCCCGTCAGTGGGTCGGTAATAGCCAACCACTGCACTTCTTTGAGGAGACGCGTGTTTTCGATGGCAATGGCAGTATTCGCAGCCAGCATTTCCATCAGGTACAAGTCTTCAGTGGTATAGGCATTGGGTTTGTAGCTTTGGGTTGACAGCATGCCAATGATCCGGTCACCCAGGCGCAGCGGCACTGCCAGGATCGAGCGGGTGTAATCCTCCTCGCCGAAGTGCGTGCCCTCGAACCCGTTTTCTTTTTCTATATCTTCGATGTGGATGGATTTCCCAGACGCAAGAACTCTGCCGCTTAGCCCCTGGTCGATCGGAATGCGGGTGTTGGGACTACGACCTCCCCGGTCGATCAAGTACACTGCTTCTATCTCGCTGTGAGCTTCATCTACCAGGGTAATCACGAAAGCCTCGGCTGGCATGAGCTCGCCCGCAGCTTCGTGAACCGCTTTGTAGATTTGCTCAGGATCAAAGCTGGCCGAGACCACTTCTTGGCTAACGCGGTGTAAGATCGAGCGGCGCTCGGCGGCCCGGCGTGCATCCTGGTACAGGCGGGCGTTCTCTACCGCCACCGCCGCCTGTTGGGCAAACAAGGTCAGCAGTTGCAAATCAGAGCTGTTGAAAATCCGTTGGGGGTCAGATGCGGTCATCTCAATTACACCCACCAGCCGGCCGCCCAAGGTCAGCGGCGTGACCATCACGCTATGCCAATCGCCTATGTCATACTGTTGAGAACGTTCTGCCCAATCGCTGTAATTTTGGATGATCAGCGGCTGGAGGGTTTCGGCGGTGCGGCCCATGGCGCCTTCTCCCATGCGCATTTGGGTTTTGGTCAAGTCGTGGCCCATATTGTAGCTGGCCACAATCTCGATCGTGTTTTGATCTGCTTGATACAACCCCAGCTCGCCACCGGCAGCCTCCAGCAGCGACACGGCGCGCTCCAGGATGGTTTGCAGCAGCTTTCCAAGTTCCAATTCGGCTGAGATATCAGCCGCGGTGGCGCGCAGCGCGTCCAACTGCTGGACACGGCCCTGTTCAGCAGCAAACAAGCGCGCATTTTCCATCACGATTGCCACCTGGTCTGCAAAGGCCACTGCCAGGCGCGCATGATCTGGCGTGTAACGGTTGGGTTGGTAGCTGTCAATTGAAAGCATGCCCACCACACGCTCGCGTACGATCAGCGGCACGCCCAGCCAAGAGTGGATCTTGATCAGTTCAAATTCCGGGAAATCTTCGCCGACGTCGCCAAGGATGTAAGGTTGGCGGTTTTCAATAACCTGTGTGTTGGGGTTTGCCCCGGGGATTGGAAAGCGCATGCCGATCACTTTTTGCTGCGTTGGCCAACCCACCCCGCCTACAATTTCTAAATATCCGTTGCGCAGCAACTGCACCGAGGCACTGTCGAAAGGCACCACCCTTTCTAATTGCTCCATGATCAGTTGCATGGCTTCGTCTTGCTTCAGCGTGCTGGCAACAATGGCGCCCGCCTGGCGTAGAGTCTCAGCCTCTTGGGCGCGCTGGCGCGACCTTTCAAATAACTGCGAGTTTTCGATCGCCACGGCTGCCTGGCTGGCAAAAGCCTGGGCCAGGTTTGCTGAGCGTTCGTCAAATGCGCTTCCCTGGCGGCTGTCAAGAGTCAGCAGGCCAATGGTCATCCCGCGCCCGTGCAGCGGCACGCCCATCCAGCCCTTGATATAGTACGAACTGCCCCAATTTTGAAAGTATGGGTTTAGTTGGGCATTTTCCAGGATCATGGGGGTTGCTTGATTCTGGACGGCTTCAAACAGCTCGTCTACCGGGTAAATCTGGCCAATCACTTCTTCAGGGTTTTCAAGACCGCGGCCTGCAACCGCCCGCAAAGAGAGTCCCTCAAGCAGAAAGATGCAAGCGCTATCGAACGGCACCACCTGTTCCAGGTGAATGATGATGTTATCCAGTACCTGGCGCAGATCCAGGCTGGAAGCGATGGCTGCCGTGGCCTGGCGCAGGTTATCTGCCTCTTGTGCGCGCTGCTGGGCCAGGTCTAAGGACCAGGCTTCGGCAATGGCCAATGAGACTTGCGCTGCCACCTGGTCGCAAAGAGAGATCTCACGCTTGGTAAAGCGGTGTGGTTGTTGGAAGCTAAAGATCACCGAACCGAGTTTCTTCTCGCCCGCAATCAGGGGCAGCGCCAGGGCTGAGCGAAGTGAGATTTCTTGAGCCATCTGCTTGCTGATGTAAGATGTTTGGAGCGCATCCTCAATCACCACAGGTTTGCCTGTCTCTAAGACGGTATAAGTGATCGTCTCCTCGCCGGTTTTGAAAAGCATTCCTGGGTGAGCCTGCTGCATTTTGCCAGATGCCGCTCCTGGCAGGATGCGCTGGAGCTCTTCATTCCACAGGTTGATGTAACAATCATCTGAGTTGATCAGGTTTGACATCTGATCTGCCAGCGCTTGGAGCATTTCAGAGAAGTCTGAAACGCTGATGGCTGTGCGGGTAATATCATTGAGCAGAGAAAGCTGTCTCCCGTGGGCCTCGGCAGCCTGGAAGAGGCGCACGTTCTGTAACGCCAGGGCAGCGTCATCGGCAAAGGCCGCCAGGATGCGACGGTCGCTCTCGTCAAAGGCATCTGGGTCCGGGCTTTCCAGGTTAATGGCGCCGATGATCTCGCCGCCGACCTGCAATGGCAGCACCAACTCTGAGCAAATGTCAGGTGAGGCGGGCAAGTAACGGTCGTCTTGAGACACGTCGGCCGCGTAAACGACCTCGCCATGCTTAACGGCATATACAACCAACCCCGGCCCATCCAGCGGCAGAAAAATGCTCGCAAGCTTTATGGCCCCGCTTTGGGCCAGCAATTGTAAAGCTTCTGCTTCCTCATCAACCTCAAAAACCCCGCAGTAAGCAAACTCAAAATCGTGGGTCACCATTAAGGCAACTTGTTGCGCTACAGATTGCAGGTTGCCACCCAGCGTCAGCAGTTGGCTGGAAGCCCGGTACAGGGTGGAAAGCTCACGCGCATCTTGTTGGGTTTGGGTATACAGCCGCGCCCGTTCAAGCGCCAGGGCCGCCTGGCGTGCCAGGGCTGTTGCCAGGTCAATTTCTTGAGCGCTGAAACTGTGTGCTCTGGTGGTGTAATCTAGGTATAAAACGCCGGTAAAACGATCTTGAAAGATGATTGGCACTGCTAGTAGAGACTGGATGTTGAAACTTTGTACCAACTCGCCCGGCATCAAATGAGATGCCTCTGCATTGGTGATGGCAATGGCTTGCTTGCGTTCTTGCAGCTCTTGTATCAGCCGCACTTGCTCGGTGTTCAGGCTGAGATGTGCAAACTCATTCAACTGCGTATCGTTGAGATGCATCTTGGTGAAATCATCCGGTTCGGGCATCGCCGGGGTCAGGATATTGGTATCTTCATTTTTTAAAAAGATGCTCACGCGGTCCACCGGCAGCAGGCTGCGCGCCGCCAATACCACCCGGTCCAACACCTGTGCCACGTCCATCGTCGAGCCAATCATCTCAGAGAGATCAAGCAGGGTCCTGATGACATCAACCGAATGGCGCACTTCTTCTTCAGCGCGCCTGCGCTGCAAGACGGCCCCGATGGCATTCGCCGCCGCCCGCAGTGCGTCCACTTCCACTGCCGTCCACTGCCGTTCGGTCCAGCAGTCATCGAAACCAATATATCCCCACCACTGCTTTTCGATGAAAATAGGTACAGCAATGATGGATTTGATCTCTTGAGCAGCCAATCCGGCCTGTTCACTGGGTGGGAACTGCCGCACCAGGCCATAGAGCACTTTCCCGCGACCCATGATCTCTACCCAGCGGGAAAAGCCGGTCTCAATCAATGCCTGGTTCTGCGTCTCAGGGTTGACAATGCGCGGCCGGATGCCCCAGGCGGTCCACTCATATTTCAGGCTGGTGCGCAGGCGCCCCTCAGTGTCAATCAGATTCTCGCACAAGTAAACCCGGCTGACCTTGCTGGCATCTCCCAGGCGCTGCAATACTTCCTGGATGTTTTGTTCCCAGGCAGTGCTTTTCAAGAACTGTTCGGCCGCAAAGCCAATTGCTTCTAGCACGTTATCGCGCCGGCGTAAGGCTTCTTCGGCCAGCTTTTGGCGCGAGATATCGCGCATCACCACCAGTCGCCCGGCCAGGTGGTTGTGCCGGTCGAGCAGTGATGAGATGCGAATGTCGAAATGGCGCGGCCCATCAGGCGATTTGATGACCACCTCTTTAACCATCTCTACCCGTCCCAGGGGCAGGGTCATCTCGCCAGGCCAGGCGCTCCAAACTTTCTCAACCGTATTGCCTTCAAGGGTGCTTTCGCTGCCAATAATCCCGCGGGCGGCCTGGTTCAAATCAACAATGCGGTTTTGATTGTCCAACATGATCACCCCATCGCTCATGTTGTCCAGTACAGCATCGCGCGCCAGCGGGATGATATCCAGCAGGCGCAGGCGCACCATTGCCAGAGTCAACAGCATACCGGCCAGCGTCAGGGTGAAGGGATTGTTTTGCACCGGGCCAAACAGCCGCACGCCAAAAACATCCAGCAGCCCGCCGGTTGTGGCCACCAATACCCCCACTAGCACCAACAGGCTGTGGGTGTGGAAGAGAACCTTCTGGTTGATAAAGGAACGTACCAGGCGCATTGTGCCTATGCCGGTCATTGCCAGGGCGTACAGCAGGTGAAACACGCCCCAGAAGCCCAACTTGGTCAGCAAAACCGGCGCGCTGTGGCCCAGGTCCAGCTCCAGGCTGCGCCAGACCAGGGAGTGCCAATCGTTGGTCGATGCCAGCACGATCCCAATCACGGGCTCTAGCAGCAGCAGGGCCAGGTTGCGGCGCATCAACCACCGCACCCGTCCACCGTATTCCATGCAAAAGGTTAACCACAGGGTGGGTAGAAACGCAATTGGAATGTATTGGAGTTTGATGGCCAAGAGCTTGGCCGGCAAATTGGCAGCATTGATCTCGATAATTTGCGCCAACAGCCAGAAACATACCCCCAACATAAAGGTGCTCAGGTGAATCGAACGCAGTGCCGAACGCCGCTCCCACGACAACAAAGCCAGCGCGGCTGCCAAAATGGCTGCCACCAGCAAAGGTACTGTCCAGGGAGTGTTTTGCCAGGCCATATGCTTACCTTGAACAACGCTCAGGCGGGCGATAAAAATTTATTGCAGTTTCTTTTAGTTTACCCACGTTTTTTGCTTTTGTCTATGCTCCACCGCTTAGCAATCTTGCTGTGTTGTGGCGTTGTCTAAAAAGTGGGGTTTGGGGAGCGGCGACCCCCAGGTATGGGGGTCG
>CAZWFQ010000058.1:0-20102 GCA_964633225.1 uncultured Anaerolineaceae bacterium | reverse complement strand
TCGAATTTTCTGAAGTTATCTATAAAGCGAGATGCCAGGCTGCGATAGCGGTCAGTGTATGCTTCTTCGCTGGGCCAGGATGACGCCGGATATAGTACGTTATCGGGGATATTTGGGCAAGTCTTTGGGACCATAAAACCGAACACTGGGTCAGTATAGTACTCGACATCATCAAGCTCCCCTTCCAGTGCAGCGTTGAGCAAAGCGCGGGTATAGCGAATGCTGATCCGTTTTCCCACACCATATGGTCCACCCACCCAACCGGTGTTTACCAACCAGCACTTAACGCCATAGTGCGTGATCTTGCTTTTGAGCAGCTTGGCGTAGTAGGATGGATTATGCACCATAAAAGGTGCCCCAAAGCAGGCACTGAACGTAATCTCTGGATCTTTGCCTACGCCAAGCTCTGTGCCGCCAACTTTGGCCGTATAACCAGAAATGAAGTGGTACAAGGCCTGGTCAGGGGTTAATCTTGCAATCGGTGGCATAACACCAGATGCATCACAAGTCAGGAAGATGATGTTTTTGGGGTGCCCAGCCATCTTTTCGGGGATGGCATTCCCGATGTAACTCAGCGGATATGATGCACGTGTGTTCTCTGTCATCGTGGCATCATTCAGATCAATTTGTCGGGTAAGGGGGTCTGAGACTACGTTTTCCAAGATCGTGCCAAAACGTTTGGTACAGGCATAGATCTCGGGTTCGGCAGTGGGTGACAGCCCAATGACTTTGGCATAGCAACCATCCTCGAAGTTGAATATACCATCATCGCTCCAGCCGTGCTCATCATCGCCAATCAGACCACGCGTGGGGTCAGCAGAGAGAGAAGTTTTACCTGTCCCAGATAACCCGAAGAACAAAGCAGAGTCGCCTTGTTTGCCAACATTGGCTGAACAATGCATGGTCATGATACCATTGAGCGGAAGCAGGTAATTAAGTAGCGTAAAGACAGATTTTTTGATTTCGCCACCATAACCGGTATTCCCGATGATGCACAGTTTCTGCTGGAAGTTAAGCGCAATCACTGTGTTTGATGGGGTGCCATCTATCTGAGGCGATGTTTTGAACGAAGGAACGCAGATTACCGTGAACCCCGGCACATGTTGTTTGTATTCTTCACTTGTCTTCGGCTTGATAAACATATTCCGAGCAAACAAACTGTGCCAAGCGAATTCTGTAATGATCCGGACGGGCAAACGGAATTTGGGATCAGAGCCGCCGTAGCAATCCTGGACAAATAAGTCACGACCCTGCAAATAAGCTAACATCCGGCCATAAATGCCATCAAATTTCTCGGGAGCCATAGGACGGTTATACTGTCCCCACCAGACGTTACCTGCGGTGGATGGCTCACGCACAATAAATTTGTCGTTTGCAGCACGAGCCGTGTGTTTTCCAGTATTTACAACCACAGGGCCAAGGTACGAAAGCTTTCCTTCCGCGCGAAAGATCATTTCTTCGTATAAGGCCTCAGTGGGTAAATTCCAATATGCCTTTCGCAGGTGAGATAAGCCAATGTTTTCAAGTCCATAGTCGCTTTTAAGGACTTCTGCCTGATCTTCGGCAGGGGTTTTGATATTTAGAATATTGCTCATAACCAATTCCTCACAAGTCTCCGATCGCCAATAGTGATTTCGCTAGGTGATGTGGGGTCCAAGACCCATTTTATGCGTTCAATTCCTTCTTTCACGTCTTTCACACTGCCCGCAAAGCTTAAGCGGAGGTGGCCCTCCATACCAAATTCTTTCCCAGGTACGGTAACGACTAATGCCTTTTTTAGAATGAAACGAGAAAGTTCCACTGAGTTTTGCGCTAGCGCAGAAGGGAGATAAGCACGAAAATCTGGTAGACAATAAAACGCGCCTTGCGGAGGAATAAGCTTTATCCCGTTGAAAGACCTCAACTCTTGAACGGCCACCTTACGGTTGTTTTCAAAAGTTTGGCGCAAGCCTTCAACAATTCCTTGCGCTCCAGTCAGGGCACCTTCGGCACCCGCCTGTACAACGCCAGACGTGCAAGATGTGATTTGACCCTGCACATTGCTCATCACCTTGACCAATTCCCGGTTTGCAACAACCCAACCAATTCGAAAGCCCGTCATACCATACGTCTTCGAGACCCCATTGACTGTGATGATCATTGAGCTGTCAATGTCGCGCTTCGTATATTTATATGCCGGCTCCCACTTGTTATCACCGAAAACAAGCTTGTGATAGATATCATCCATGATCAAATAAATATCTTTGCTCTCGCAAAGCGCTACTATTTGTGCAAGAAATTCGCTCGAAAGCATGGCCCCGGAAGGGTTATTGGGACTGTTGACGATGATTGCCCGGGTTTTTGAAGTCACAGCGCGTTCAATATCTTCAATGCGCGGGTGGAATGTATATTCGGGTGGCGTAACAACTACTGGCACACCGTGAACCATTTTGATCATCTCGGGGTAGCTTACCCAATACGGCGCCAGGATAATCACCTCATCTTGGTGGTCTACGATGCTGTATAAGATGTTAAAAAGTGATTGTTTAGCACCCGCCGAGACAATTACATTCGCCGGAGAAGCCACTCGATTGTAGTTTTCTTCGGTATAACGAATAATTGCTTTCTTTAGCGACGGAACTCCATCGGGCGGGGTATATTTGACATCTCCAGTCGTCAGCTTTGCACTCGAGCTTAAGATTGCGGAAAGAGGAGTTTTATTTTTGGGCTCGCCGATGCCCATATTGATGACGGGTTCCCCTTTTTCTCGCAAAAGTCGAGCTTCTTCGTTAAGTGCGAGCGTGGGTGATTCAGCAATTGCCCCCGCAAGTTTACTGATTCTCATAAGTTGGTTTTCTCCTCAATTGTGCGAACATGAATGCCAGGCATTTTGTGCCTGGCTGTTGGGAAGATGATTAAGTCAGTGTATCCCGATTTAGGAGCATAGTCAATGTGACTTTCATCGGGTGGAAAACTGTTTAATAGCAGTCTTGATGGGGCCTTAGAATGTTTGAGTAGCATTCAAATCAAAACACTACCGGCACTCTGTGCATTCTTGGATGGGCGCGATATAACCCGGAATTACTCCACCTTGGGTAAAAAAGCCTGAACCCGGAGCCAAAGTTCACGAATGTTGATGGGCTTAGACATATACAAGTCGCAGCCAGCTTCCAACGCTTTCTCAGCATCTCCTTTAAGCGCGTTTGCTGTGATCGCGATTATCGGCACGTACAACATGCCGCTGACACTGGTGTCTCGCAATCGGCGGGCTACCTCATACCCATCAATATCAGGTAAATTAATGTCCAGTAAGATAATATTGGGCTGCTGTTCTTCGGCTACCCTTAGGCCATCGAGTCCGTTGACAGCGGATAAAAATTTATACCCTTTTGCTTCCATGGCCCGTTGCACCAATTGCATGTTGTCGGGGTTATCCTCTATGTAAAGAACTTTATAGGGCATCTAGAACTCTCCTTTAGGTACTGCCTTCAACTCGATCGTTTCATGTCTTACGCACTCGCCATAATGACGGGGATACCCATGGTGCTCTGAACCTAATTGCTGGCAACTGCAACTGGTTCTATCGGTAACTCTAAGTAGAATGTTGATCCCTGGCCTGGAATGCCCGTACTTTCGGCCCACAACTTTCCGCCATGCATTTCAACCAAACGTCTGCTGATCGGCAAGCCCAAGCCAGTGCCACCTACCTTGCGCGTGGTTGAGGTATCGACCTGGGTAAAGGCCTCAAACACGGCCTCTAGCTGATTGGGGGGGATTCCCAGCCCCGTGTCGTGTACAGCGATACGAGTCGCTTGTGCGGTTTTCTCAACAGACAGCGTCACGCCACCTGTCTCGGTGAACTTTACTGCATTCCCAATCAGGTTGATGATGATTTGGCGCAGACGGAACATATCTGCCGTTACGAATACGACCTGCCCTGGGGCAGTTTCAAGGGTAAGATAAAGGGACTTGTCGCGCGCCAACGACCCCACGGATTCCAAGACTTCTTGCAGCAGCTCCATCAAATTAAACTCTTCCACGCTCAAATTCATGCGCCCTGCCTCAATTTTAGCCATGTCCAGGACATCACTGATCAATTTCAGCAGATGTTGGCCGTTCTTTTCGACCAGTTTTAAATCAGAAATCATTTCTGGCGTAAGCGGTCCATCGATTTCTTCAAGAATAACCTGAGTAAAGCCCAAAATTGAGTTGAGCGGCGTACGCAACTCGTGGCTCATGTTCGCCAGAAAAGATGTCTTCAGATGGTCCAATTCGCGCAGGCGTTCAACAGCAGCCATTTGTTCGGCGTATAGCTCGGCGTTTCGCAAGGCAACCGCAACTTGAGCCGCTAGCGTGGTATAGATCCGCACATCATCTTGTGAAAAGCGATTGGGCAAGTTGGATATAACGTTGAAGATACCCTTTAACTCATCCGCCACAATCATTGGTACCGCCATCTCGCTGCGCTCTTCAGGCAAGAAGGGCGATTGCAAGAAATCGGGCTGTACTTGTGTATCATCGATTGTGATGACTTGTTTTTCTCGGGCCGCAGCAGTTACCACCGATTGTTCTTGGTCGATCCACAAGCTGGCGCCCTCGTCTAACATTCTCTGACCAATTTTGCCTGAGCCAGCTTTTAGTACAAGCATATCGCCATCAAGTAAAAAAACCTGTGCATGGTATAAGTTAAAACTGTACTTGGTTAAATCAACCACAGACTGCAGAAGTGTTTGTGGGTCAAGGATGGTCGCCGCGGCCGTGCTAACTCGAGCGACTGTTTCTAGCTCGGCAGCACGTCGATCTAGTTGTAGACGGGATTTTTCGGTTTCCTCTAACAAGCGCAAAGCTTCCAGGTGCAGGCTTAATCTTTCTGCAATAGCAGTGGTGAGCGTTTTTGCTTCATCGTCTGTACTTTCGACCACCAATCGGCCAATCGGCTCTTCGCGTACCTTGATTAATTGCGTTAAGGCATTTTGTTCGAGCGTTCCACCTTCTACAAGCAGCGAATTATCGACATCTAGCGGTGTAACCAGGTTGCCATCATACAAATAACCTTCTGGCAAGGCAGTTGATATTTCAACATAATGCTGCCAGCCTTCGCGCGTCAGCCGGCGAAGAGCCTGTTCAGCATCGCGGCGATATTGCTCGGCCTGGCTAAGCAGGCGCAGGTTTTCAATATGTTGGACAACCTGCTTGGCCACGGTGACAACAACTTGAGTTTCTTGCTCAGACCAGGCAATCAGCGAGCTTCTTTCCAATTGCAACGAGCCAATCAGTTCATTGCCTGCTTGAAGGGGGGTTGCGAGCAGCACATTAGCCCCGCTGGAAGTTATCTGAACATCAGGGGTAACTGGCAGGGGGGTGGTCAAAGGGCTAATATCGTCCAGGTTATAACAATATCCAATGCGCTCGCCGCGATCAATTGAGTTCAAATAGTCTTCCCAACCCGGTTGATTTTGATCGGCCGCATCTTTTTCCTCAAGCTTGGGAGCGGGTTCAAGATTCGCTTGATCACCGCGGGACTCTTTTTGATTATCCAGCGATGCGGCAGGTTTAACCGGATCAGGCGACGGGGGGAGAGATTCGGACACAATCTTCTCGAGTCGATTAAGATACTGTTTTCGTTTTGACATAGGCACTTAATTCTTTAGCCAGCATGCGATATTGTTGCACCGCGCGAGTTCCCGGTGCATGGAGTGTAATAGGAATACCTATCAATTGACTTTCGCGGACTTTAGTATCAAATCCGATAACAGTTTGCAACAATGCTGCCGAGTACTTTTCTTTTACATATGTGAAAACCCGGTTGTGCAAGGCCCCGCGCTTATCAAACATCGTAACAAGCAAACGGTATCTTAATCCAAAATTTCCCTTTGTACGCACAGATGCGATTGTTTTAAAAACACTTTCTAGCGCTTGTAATGAGTAATACTCGCAATGAATAGGGATAACGGCCAGGTCAGCGCTCGTCAAGGCCCCAATCGTCAAAGCACTTAGCGAAGGAGGGCAATCTAACAGGGCATAATCATATAATGCATCTTTGTAGAGTTGCTCTAGGCCTATTTTTAGCAAACGCTCATGGTTCGATCGCAAGTGCAAGAACCTGTTTGCTGTGGCAACATCCATGTTTGATGGTATCAAATCCAGGGCAGGCAAGGCAGTTGGCAAGATTAAGTCTGTGAGTACGTCGTTGCCTAGCAACGCATTAGCTATTGATGGATGGGCCTTGCTGGGTGTTATCCCTAAGCCAGCAGTCAGGTTTGCAGATGGATCCATGTCAATGAGCAGCGTACGCTGACCCATATCTGCCAGGCATGCACCTAATGCCAGGGCGGTAGTGGTCTTGGCCACTCCGCCTTTCTGATGGCAAATCGCAATAACGTAAGGCTCACTCATCCTGGTATATTACTGACCCACATTATCTGTCCGATTCGTCTGTGTGACCCGCAGCTGAACACTGGCACGCTTAGAACCTAATGCTCGCCCCAGCTCCCGAATCGCTACCTGCAGGGCGCTATCCACCGTGGTGGTGCTTTGAATTTTCTGGCTAATTGCGTTCACCATGGCTTCATAACCGGCCTGTAATTGGGTCTGGCTGAAGATCCGTGCATTTTCAATGGCAATAGCAATTTGACTGGCTACTGAAACAAGAAGATCTCGTTCAAGCTCTGTGTATGCGCCGGGGGTGGTTGTGCTTTGTACCACTATGGCACCCAGAACTTCTGTACCGTAAATGATTGGAACGCCCAGCCAAGAAAGCGCCGGCTTATCATCCCCAATAAACATGGTTTTAAGTCCAAGCACTTCGAGGTGTTCTGGCAAATTCTCGCCGATCAAGAGAGGCTCTCGTGTTCGAATGACGAAATCTGTCATTCCATGTGCTAATTTACGAGGATGAAGATTGGCCCGCATAGAGTTATTGTAAATTATTGGGAATTCTAATTCTTCCTTCTGCGAATCATATAGCGCAATAAAGAAATTGCTTGTATCCATCAAAAGGGCCGAATACTGATACGCCATTTCAACTACCGATGTAACGTCCAAAGACGCGGCCAGGGCACGCCCCATTTCGT
This sequence comes from uncultured Anaerolineaceae bacterium, assembly GCA_964633225.1. Lineage (GTDB taxonomy): Bacteria > Chloroflexota > Anaerolineae > Anaerolineales > UBA4823 > JAKQIM01. The sequence continues at coordinate 13,050 of CAZWFQ010000058.1, read as the reverse complement.
TCAAGACGGCCAGGTTCTCTGTTCTGCGTTGTGTTTGCTCGTACTGGCGAGCATTTTGTAGTGCTACAGCGATCTGTGAAGCCAAGGTGGTTTGAATATTCAAGGTTTCCTCTGTAAAGTAGTTTGCTTCAGCAGATTGAATATCTAATACACCTAGCACGTTCTCGCCGACCACCATTGGGACAGCCAGCTCTGATCGCGTGTTGGGCAATAGTTCGTTTGGCAAAAACCCCGGATCGGCACGTACATCATTTACGATGATACCTTCCCGGCTGCGAGCAGCACGTGCAACCAGGGATTTCTCGGCGCCTAGCGGAATACGCCAGCCCTTGGCAACCATGACCCTTCCAACCTTGCCAGCTCCCGCTACCAGGAATAGGTCGTTGGTGTTGCGGTCCACAAGGTATACATGCGCATGGTATAAACCGAAGCTTTCCTTGGTCAGGTCCACCACTGATTGTAGAAGCTTTTCGGGGTCTAGTTCTGCCGTGGTGGCCATGCTAACTTGAGCAACAATCTGTAGTTCGCGCGCTCTCTGTGCTAAAATGACCTCTGACTGTTTCCGTTTCACAACTGCTGCAGCTTGATCGATCAGGTTTTCAATTTGACGAATTTCGTCAGCTTGTATCTGATCCATCGCGTCTGAGGTGACAACCAATATTCCTATCCATTCTTGACCAGCGACCATAGGGAAGACCGCCATGCTACTACCTAAAATGCCAGGGGCGTCAGCGTTTGGCGCTTCTTGTGTCAGGAAAGGTTCATCCCTTTTGAGTTGAGATATATAAGGCAGCTCATTCAACGGATACTGGATTCCCTGGTCCAGGCCGGGCGAATCGCTATCCTTTTCCCAGGTCCCCATCACGGTACCTGTCTCTGGGGTATCGCTCTCCCAAGGCCGATCAAATAGCAAAATCTGCCCACGTTTAAAATTCCGTAAACTTGTTGCATTGATGACAGCCAGTAACACATCGCTGATTGTGTCTGCATGAACAATCTGTTCGCCGCCAGCGTAAAGGCTTTCCGTCATGGATAAGGCCTTTTGGGTTTGCTCAAACAGCCGGATACTTTCCAGATGAGCGCTCAGGCTGTCAGATATTTCTGCCAGCAATTCTTCATCGTCTGGGTTAAGATCAGTACCAGCGACGCTTAATTCGCCGATTTTCTCTCCTAAAACGTTTAGCGTTTGAACAGAACAAGCCTCGCTTATGCTCTCTGTTTCCAGATTGCTGATCTTTTCATGATCATACAGATACCCGATGGCAGACTGTGGTTGACCTGACAAGTATGTTTGCCAACCCTCGCGTGTCATGCGGCGCGCTGCCATCTCGGCGCGAAGGCGATACTGTTCTGCCTGGGTCAACAAACGGATGTTCTCCAGTTGTTGGGCCACTTGTTTGGCTACACTATTTGCAATGGAGACTTCTTCACTGGTCCAGTCCCTTCCAATCTGAAAACGGAACTCGCCAATGGATTCGCCTGAGACCTGGATTGGGACATTTAATCCCGGCTCTTGTGTAACAGAATCGAGCGCTGCATTAATGTTTACTAATGGAGAGAGCATATCGTTCTCGTAGACATAGCTGATGCGCTCACTGCGTTCAATACCGTCCAAGAATTCACCCCAGCCGGCATGCGCCAATTTTTGTGCGCGTGCTTCAGCCTCAAGCCTGGTTTCTTCCATACGGGCGATTAGCGTGTTATTTTCAACTGCAATGGCAATTTGTCCAGCCAGGGTTTCAATTGCGGGGAGGACAATAGCCGAGAGGCCTCCAATTTGAGCGCTCTGCAAGTCAATGACACCGACCAATTTGTCTGCAACTAAAAGCGGAATGGAAGTTTCTGATTTTGTATCAGGCAAGAGGGGGTTTGGACGAAAAATAGGGCTGGTAGCTGTTTCGTTGACCTGGACAGTACGCTTTTCTAATGCGGCTGTACCATTAATGGAGCCCAGTGTAAGCTGTAAACGGTGACCACGGGCGTGCAATTGAGCCCCGATGTTCCCACTGCCGGCTCTTAGTACCAGAAAGCGTTGAGATTCATCCAGTAGATAAATTTGCACATAATAAAATTCAAATCGCTGGCGAATTAATTCAACAGCCTCCTTAAGCATGGCTTCCAACTCGTGCACTTGTGAAATCCTATGGCTTACATCAGAAGCCAGGCTCAATGCCCGAAGGCTATCTGCAAGTGACCGGTTGCTTTCTTCTAAAGCCTGGTTAGACTTGATCTGCTGTTGCTCACTATTTGTAGCACGCTTCAAAGTGGATTGCAAGCTATTAAAAGCCAGGTTAAGCAGCACGGTTGCGACCACCAACGCAACACCATAAGTGAAGAAGGTGGGCCATCCAGCTCGAAACGGATCTGGAGATGTCAATCCTCTCAGTTCAAGCTGAACCATCACGAACATAGCTGCAAGGCTCATGATCAGAAAAATAACCGCGTTTCGCCCGCTACTCAGCAAGCCCGCCATAATCACAATGATCAAATAAAAGGCGGTCAAACCGTTGAGAATGCTTCCATCGAAATAGATCAGGGCTGTTGTAACCAGGAACAGGATCAGTGCGATCAAAGTGCCAGTCGTTCGAACAAAGCCGCGCTGCAATAAATACCGCAAGGCTAGCATGGCGAGCACAACGAGCACACCCATACTGATTTCAAATACGCCAATTGTGTTTGTGAAATACAAAACGGTAACGAAGATCACCGTTGAAATGAGCAAGGTGATCAGAACCGGATTGATAAGATTCGCAATGCGGGTCTTATCTTCGTCACCATCAAAAACTGGAGAAGCCAGAATACTTCGGATGCGTGCAATCATTGCTGTATCTCCTGAGGCTCTTGATCGCTTGCTGCAAAGGTTTTATACCCCAAGGTTACGTCAGCGCGCTGAACTCTCAAGCTGCGCCCTAGCTCGCTCAGCGCAATCTCAAGTACTTCTTCTACTGATGTGGTGCTTTGAATTTGTTGACCGATGTTACTGATAATTCCTTCGCGTTCAGCAGCACGTTGGACTTCAATGTAAGCACGAGCATTTTGCACAGCAACAGCTGTTTGTTCGGCTAATGAGCGGAGTAACACCACATCATCTTCAGAAAATGCCCCGATGTGATTATCTTGGACATCCAGCACCCCCAACACGTTATCACCAATGGCAATTGGGACTGCCAATTCAGTTTTGGTTTCGGGCAGCATAGGATTGAATAACCAGCCAGGATCTTTTGCAACATTATCTACAAGCACGGGGGCATTGGATGCGGCCGAACGTCCTACTACACCTCGCCCAGATGGAATCTTGTGCTCGCGGGCCAACATGGCACGGCCTGCATCCCCGGATCCCCATGCCAATATTAAATCTGTCCGTGTATCGTTAAACAGATAGATGTGTACATGGTAGTAGTTAAATGTTTGCTGAATTTGCTCTACAACTGCTCGCGTTAATTGGCGCGGATCAAGAATTGTAGAAAGCCGCCGGCTAACTTCAGCACTTGCTTGTACGGCGCGTGTACGATCTGAAATCCGTTGTTCCAGGTTGCCAATGAGGTCGCCGAGACGGTCGGCCATGTTGTTAAATGCCTGCCCAACAACGCCAATTTCGTCATTAGAAACTACTGTAGCTCTTACAGAAAGATCTCCGGTGCCTAAAGCCTGAGCAGTGTCAGCCAAACGCCGTAACGGCCGCGATAACCGTCGGCCAACGAAAGGCGCCGCTGCAGCAGTAAGTGCAATCGCTCCTAACCCAACAATACCCAGCAAAAACATTGTTTGAGTCAAGTTGCCATAACTTTCTTGCCAGGGTAACACTACAATTGTGCGCCAATTTGTTTGGCCAATTGTATGACTGCTGGCTGTCACAGACGTCCCGTCCAGGTCTACCGTATTTACAAGGGCCCCGTCAGACGCCAACAGAGCAGCCCCAAGGTCAGTCTCCATGAGATTGATTGATTCCAGGGCCAAGTTGGTATTGCGGTGCGCGATCAGAATATTATTTTGATCGACAAGGTATACAGCCCCGTTTTCGCCAACCTCCAGATCAGAAATAATCGTCCAAATCGCACTCATATCCAACCTGGCCGCAATCACACCGGTAGAGGTTCCTCTTGGCGTTAGTAGCGGCACGGCGACAATTGCATAAGGTTTGCGTTGAGGGGAGATGTACAAATTGCTTAAGTGTCTCTGACCGGATCTGGCGTTTGCGAACCATGCAGATTGCTTTGCAGTAAATAAATTTGCCAAAATAATCTCGTCTTTTGTGAACGAGCCCACCACGGTACCATCCAGGTTGAAAACGGCCAGTTCAAGCCACACCGGATCGCCTGATTGGGCAAAGGGCTGTAACGCTTCGACTATGCCTTCGGGATTTCCAAGTGCACCAACACCTAGTGCATCAAGGCGATCTTGTTGGGCAGATACAAAGCCATCAATTTTTGCGTCTGCTTGACTGGTGACGGCCTGTAAATAAGGGGCTTGCCGCTCCACTTCGTTGAGGTAAGTCAACACTCCTACGGCAATGGCGGTACCCAATATAATGGTGCTAGTCAGAAGCATAATGCCAATGGTAAAACGCCTGGTGAGCGAGACAAATCGCGCCGCTTTTGTTGGGGTTGTCATACGCAGGCTCCTATGTTTTGCCGGCAATTCACTTGATTGAGCTTGTCCATAGATCCATGTAATCCTGGTAAAGCTGAAGAACTGCTTCGTCCAGAGTAGTTTCGAGTTCTGAATTGGCTAAGTCTTGCTGGCTTGGGAAAATAATCGGGTTGTCTAAAAGATCGGGCAAGATGAAGGCATCTGTTCCGTAAACGGGTGTGGCATAAAAGAATTCATTTGTGATTTGTGCGCTTACCTCGGGCCGTAATATAAAATTAATGAACAACTCGGCTGCATATTTATTCTGGGCCGTAGTGGGGATGAACATGCTTTCGCCCCACAAGATCACCCCGTCGGTCGGCATCACATATTCTACGGGCAGACCCTCTTGTTGGGCGTACAATGCGTCGTAAGCATATCCCATACCAGCTACAACTTGTTCTTGTTGGAGGTATGGGAGCATACTGGGAGCGTCGCTCGGAATCAGAACCGCGCGATCACTCAGTAACAATAGGCTTTGGTAAGCGTCTTCTATATCTGCCGGGTTGCTCGTATTGATTGAATGGCCGGTTTTCATCAGTGCGGGAGAAAAAACGTAACGGGGGATATCCCACACGACAATCTTCCCGCCAATTTCATCGCTCCATAAATCGTGCCAACTTGTAATTGGAATTTTTACACGGTCCGTGCGTACTACAATCCCAAGAGTTCCCCAATCATAGGGGATTGTATAATGACCGCCCGGATCAAACACCAGATCGCGAAAAGCTGGTGAGATATTGGCCGCATTAGGGATGTTACCGTAGTTCAGCGGCTGTGCCAGGTTTTCTGAAAGCACAGTGCCAATTTCATCAAAGGCGAGAATCACCAGGTCGTAAGACTGACCGTTACGAATGTCCTGAATTGCATCTGTTCCAGATTCGTAACCCAAGTAGTTTACTTTAATGCCAAATTCTTGTTCAAACTCTTCTAGAATAGAAGATGGCAAATATTCGGGCCAATAGTACAGTGTCAATTCGGCAGGATAGTTCGTGGTTGATGGTGTGCTGCCATCTCTACTTGCGTCACAAGCAGCTCCAAAAAGCAGCAGTAAAAATGCTATCCAACTGACGTTGATTTTTTTGATCAGTATCATTCTCGCATCCGGAAGTGACAATTATTATTCGTTTTCGCCTGGGGGGAATAATTTGACTTGAACACGTGGAGCACCGGTGGCTCTTCCCGCCTCGCGGATAGCCACCTGGATTGCTTCAGCAGTCGTCGTGGTTCCTTGAATTTTTTGAGTGATTGTGCCAATTAATGATTCGCGCAATGCTTGTTGTTGTGCCTGGTTATATGTACGCGCGTTTTGTATTGCCACAGCTAATTGGTTGGCAATGGATGCCAGCAGATTCACATCTTGCGGGCCGATGCTTGAGACTGTATCGTTTTGAACATCTAACACTCCTAATACAATTTCTCCCAACGATATAGGCACAGCCGCTTCTGCTTTTGTGGCTGGCAGCAAGGGGTTTGGAAGCCATGTGCTGTCCAAAGATACATCTGAGACCAGGGTGGGGGAGTTTGCATCAGCTGTGCGCCCAACCAGGCCTTTGCCGTGAGGGATTTTGTGCCCCTGTTCTAATAGTTGTTCCCCAATTGTTCCCGATCCGCCTGCCATGAGCAGGTTTTGACGGGTACTATCATAAAGGTAGATGTGTACATGGTAATAGCCAAAAGCCTGCTGGATTTGCTCGACAACTGCCCGGATCAAGGAACGTTGATCCAAGATTGTGGACATACGCCGGCTGATCGTAGCACTGGTCTCAAGTGCACGCGTTCGGTCTGCAACCCGCTGCTCCAGGGTTGTGACCATTTCGTGCAACTGGGTAATCATGCTGTTGAATGTTTCAGCCAGAAGGCCGATTTCGTCACGTGTCTCCGCCTTTGCCTGAACGTTCAGATTCCCAGACGCCACTTGTTTAGCCACTTCTGTTAGACGCGTAATGGGGCCTGTCAAAACTATTCCGGTAATGTAGGCAAATCCCGCAGTAAGAAGCGTTATGATCATGGCCCACATCGTAATGACGCGAGTTAGGCTCCGTACAGCCAAGAGTGCCTCATCACGGCTTTGGTGGGCTATAATCGTCCAACCAAGGTTATCAATGGATTGATTGCCCGATGCTGTATGCACGCGCGTCTGACTAATAATTTCTAAAGACCCTTCTAGCATTACTTCGGCATACGGTTGGGCCTCAATCGAGCGAAGCATCGCCAATGTTTCTGGATCGGCAGAAATTAAGAGGCCTTGATGGAATGCTTGGGTTGGCCGCCCAGAAAAATACAGATCAAGCTCTCCAGTCTCACCTAGATCGGTTGTTAAGAGACTCAATAGTTCCGTCACCGCCAGGTTGGCCTGGAGAACGCCAATCACGTCGCCCGAACCCCGTTCGTGCACAGGGACTGCTAACAGAATATAGTATGCCCCAGAATTCTCATCAATTTCGGGCTGGCTAAAATAATTGCCACCTTCACCATTGTTATAAGCTGAGCGCCACCAGGTTGTATTTCCTAAATAGTAATTGGGGTGAAGCTCGGTTGTTGCCACGAGCGCCCCCAAGCGGTCTGTAACAAGCACTTGCTCAACCCCCGAAAATAGGTTGAGGTACTCGCGCAAATCCATGGAAACTGGGTTATTTAACCGTTCTTGAACCAGCGCATCCCCCAGGCTGGCTGCTTGCCATTGCTGATCTAATGCCAAAATATTAGCCAGATCTTGAGCAATATCGCCACTGTAACGCTCGTTAGAATTTATGATTTCTAGCTGGAGTATATGATTGGTCGCCAAAATATTTAAAGCGGTATGCTGGCGGTCAAGCAGTTCGCCAATCGTCGATGCCTTTGCCTGGGTCGTATTTTTAAGTTGGACGCCAGCATTTTCGCTTAATATGTCACTTGAAAGAGATGCCACAATGAGAGCCGTGCTGATAATGCCAACGAGACTGACTGCCAAAAAGAGAATCACCAGCTTCACGCGTTGAGAATAAGTGCGAAACCGCCGCAAGACCATGACCACAAACATTAATATCGGCAGCGGCAAAATCAGATATGTAAGCCGTTCATCAATGAGGCGCACTTGCCATGATGGCTTCATCCAGCTTACGCCTGAGTTAGCCAAAATTAATATGATCCCAATGATGACAACTACCCCGCCTGTTCGCGTTGGAAGGGTTTGGAACACTACATAGATTGAGACCAGCATTGCAATAATGCCCACGGATAACGCCAAGTCTATGTACATCCAAGCTGCCGCGCTACAAACCAGCCAGATCCCAGTAATCAGGGCAATCATTCCTCGCTCAATGTGGCCCCCGCGAACCAACACGATACTTGCTACACTGACTAAAACATGGATCACTGCAGCAGCCAGAACAACATAATGTTGCCATGCCGGCTGACTGAGGATGCCATAGACAATAACGATCAGTTCGATGATGGATGCTACCAACATCAAAATAGCAATACGCCAGGCATCAAGGGATGTCTTTGAACGATCAAATGTCGAATACTGCAAAGATGTCATAGCTATTCCTCTGGGGGAGCCACTGGCAGGCTGAATGAGAATATGCTTCCCACACCTACTGCGCTTTCTACTTCAACTTTCCCGCCATGTTGTTCGACGATTGATTTTACAATCGCCAGCCCAAGGCCGTTCCCTTCAATCTCTTCTGTCTGATCCGTGTGTGCCCGGTAGAACTTATCAAAGATATGGGGCAGATCTTGTGCGGGGATGCCGATACCGGTATCTTGGATTTTTGTCACGGCTTGCCCATCTTTCACATACGTGGATAGGCTAATTCGCCCGCCTTCGGGTGTGTACTTGATCGCATTACTTAATAAATTGCTGACAACTTGTTTTAAGCGAGTCTGGTCCGCCATGACCAACGGAGAATTATTACCAAGAATCGTTTCAACAACCTGTCCTTTGCTCTTGGCCTGGGAGGTCAATTCCATTGCGGTTGCTTTTAATATCTCATCTAGCTCAACTCGTTCAAGCTGTAACTTAGTTCCCATTTCAATTCGAGCAATCTCAAGCAGGTTGACCACCAATTCCTGCATTCGGCGCGCAGACCTCTGTATACGTTCAATAAAATCTTCTTGGGCTGGTGTAAGCGGCCCAACCTGTTTTAAGAAATCACTGTACCCCATCACAGCAAAAATTGGGTTCTTGAGATCGTGAGACGCTGTAGCTATAAATTCGTTTTTAAGCTGATCCAGAGCCTTGAAATGGCTGACATCGTGCAAAACTGCCACCTGTCCACCTTCTTCAACCGGGGTGATGGATATGGCGAGTGTCCTGTCGTCAGGCCACTCGATTTCAGCCTGTGTAGGAGATGCCATTGCACGTTCCCGGCTCAGCAATTCAAGTAGAATATCGTAGCCTCTGTTTTTGGGGAGAGGTTGGCCTATTTTGACGTCGATACTGGTAAACAGATGTTCTGCCGCTGGGTTTAATAACTGCAGCCTGGACTGTGAATCAAAAACCAAGATAGCATCTGCCGCACTCCGTAAAACTGCTGCCAGCCGTTTCTGCTCTTGCTCAACCGATTCAAATAATTTTATTCTCTCCAACACAGTACCAACCTGGGCAGAAAGCATTTCTAACAGCACGCGGTCACTTTCCTGGAACGCATTTGGGCGTTGGCTGTGTATCGAAATCACACCGCCCAAATTGCCATTCAGGAATAGTGGCACAGCAATGGCTGAATGGGTGGTTGTTTGTGTTTCTTTCTTCTTGCCTGGTTGTTCTATCGGACCAGAGAATTGGGCCGGCTGGTTTGAAGACAGAACCTTTAAAGGCGCGATTTCTAATAAAGCAGTATCGAGATTATTTATTCCCGTACTGCTGCGCAGTGAAGGTTTTTTTCCTTGTGCCAGCCATAAAGCTACTATTTGATATCCCAGGTTTTGTCGGATCAACTCGGGTAATTTTTCAAAAAGTTCGGCAGAGCGACTAAACTTACTAACCGCCCGGTTGAGTTGGTTAAGACCGACCAGTTCGGCAACCTGTTTTCGCTCAGCGGCATAAAGTTGGGCATTTTCAATGGCCATTGAGGCCTGGCTGGCAATGGCTTGTAACAGCACCAGATGATCGGCATTAAAGTGCCCGGGCTTTTGATGGGTTAAAGTTAATACACCCAACACAGCGTGGCGGCCAAGCAATGGAACCGCAATTGCCGAACGGCTTGTGTCATTAGGGATTTTTAGCCATTCATCAAGCTCGTCGGTGTCATTTACAATCATGCCTTCTTTAGACGTTAATACCTGAGGCACTATACCCTGACCAAGGGATTGTTTTTGTAATTCTTCCCATGTCCAGGGTGAGAAATCAAACATCTCGTTGAGATGATGAGTTACGCTGCCGTCTGGGTGAAAGATAAGTAAGTGCCCTCGCCCGGCATCCAGCGCAGCCACGGTCCGCGAGAGAACTGTGTGAGTAAGGGCTTCGACATCCAGGCGCTCTCCCAGGTTCAGGCTGATTTCAGGCAAAACACCCAACTCACGGTTGCGTTCTCGTAACACATCCTCGGTTCGTTTTACCCTTAGCTTCGAGCGAATGCGTGCCGCCAGCTCACCCCAATCTACAGGCTTGGTGACGTAATCGTCCGCGCCAAGCGTTAACCCCTCGCGCACATCTTTGCCGGTAATACGTGCCGCAGTAATCACAATCACAGGGATATGGGCAATCGTCTCATCGCTACGCATCTCTGAAAGCACTTGAAAGCCATCTTTTTTAGGCATGTTAACATCAAGAAGCAGCAAATCTGGCAACTCGCTATGCAGCTTTTCTAAGGTTTGTTCCCCATCCTCGGCGGTGGTAAAATCATAGCCCTCATTTTTTAGGCGGGTCGCTAACAAACGCACGTTATCTGGATAATCATCAGCAATTAAAATCTTGAAGGGCTTCTGGGGAGCTATGGGTAGGGTGGGGGAGCCCGTTGATGGACGGATCTCCTTGAGTACTTTGGCAACGATTTCCCTGATTTTGTCGGGTTGTACAGGTTTTACAAGGTAATCCTGGATTTTTAATCTTTTCGCGGTGAACGATAATCCAGGAGAATCGTAAGCGGTGATTAGAATTGTATGGGTGGGTTGGCGTTCTTCGCGCAGCTTTTCGATTAACTCCAAGCCATTCATCCCAGCCATCATGAAATCTGTGATCAGGATATCAATAAAACCATCGCCAATGATTTGTAAAGCTTCCTCACCACTATGAGCGGTTAATACCTCAACTGGCACATCAAATTTAGATAAAACGCGTGCTAGCATGGCCGCAGTATTGGGGTGATCATCAACAACCAGGATGCGAGCAGGAGAGAGAGATGGAGGATTGTTCATAGTAGTGAAGTCCCAATGGCTTTATGTTTTTGTGTTTATGAGATAGTTTTGCTATTTAGTGCTTGCAGGCAGCCAGATTTTAAAAGTAGTACCTTTTCCAGGCTCGCTTTCAACCTCAACGCGCCCATTGTGCCGGTTAACAATGTCATATGTGATAGAAAGACCTAAACCGGTTCCGCCTTCTTTTGTAGTGTAGAACGGATCGAAAATAAACGGCATTACGTCTTGAGGAATGCCAGGGCCTGTATCGACAATGATTATACTAACTTCACCCGTTTCTGGTGAGGCCGAAGTACATATTTTTAGCACACCACCATGCCGCATGGCTTCAACAGCATTCAGGCAAATATTGATTAAAACTTGTTTGAACTGATCAGGTATGATCTTAACAGCCGGCATATCGCTGCAGGGCTCAAATATAAACTGGATGCTTTTGTGTCGCAGATGGGTTCCAATTAGTTTTTGAATTTCTAGAATAAGGCTATTCAAATTTTCGGGTTTGAATTCTTCTCGGAAGACAGGGCGATATGTATCGCGCAAGCGAGCGATCAATTCTGCCATGCGATCAACCTCACGCAATGCAACCTCTAAATCACTGCGTGTCTGAGGGTTGGGCAAGTCTTCAGCCTTAACCAAATATAATGCATTGTGAATGGCCTGGAGAGGATTGTTGAGTTCATGCGCCACTGATGCAACAATTCTGCCCAGGGCAGCCAGTTTTTCGCCTTGCACCAACTGTGCCCTTGCCGATTGCTCGTGGCGCAGCGCCTGCTGAAGGTTTGCATAAAGCCGGGCATTCTCGATCACCAAAGCGGCTTGAACCCCAAGTGCAGTGAGAAAACGCTCGTCATCTGTTGTAAACGAGCTGATCGTCTCGCTTCGTACACTGATTGTTCCCAAATGTTTGTCGCCGCTTTGGATAGGGGCTACTAGAAGAGATCCTGGCCCAGAGGCAAAATCACGCGCCAAATAACGCGGATCTGATGTTACATCGCCGACATTGATTGTTTTTCCTTCGGCAATCGCCCGGCCAGCAACCCCTTCTCCATAACGAATCGGGAATAATGTCCGCTTATTCTCGTCAAATCCAATAGCCGCAACAGGTTGCAGCATATTAGATGGTGGATCATATAAATGGATTACGGTTCGACTAACCTTTGGGATCAACTGCTGAGCTGAGCCAACAATGATTTGGAGTACCGCCTCGCGGTCCAGGGTTTGAAGTAAAGCCTGTCCGATAGACGTGATGGCCTCGTTTTCTTTCAGTCGCCGCTCCAGCATCGTGTATTGCTGAGCGTTGCCAATCGCAATTGCTGCCCAGTTGGCAACCTTTTCTAATACCTGGACTTCATCTACGGTGAAAGCGCCGTAATAGCGGTTAACAGCTTCCAACACTCCAATGACCTCGTCCTTCAATTTGAGAGGAACTGCTAACAAGGACTCGGTATGGTATCCCGTGGCCGTGTCAACGTCGCGGTAGATCATTGCGTGTCCGGCCTCATCGTTCACCAAAACTGGCTGGCCCGTCTGCATCACTTTACCAGCAACCCCCACGCTGCTCGGTATGCGCAGGTTCATTAATTTGACAGCACTCTCGCCGCTGGCGGCCACAAAAGTTAGTTCTTCGGGACCTTCAAGCAGCAAGACCGAAATAGCATCAACTCCTAATAATGTCTGAGCCTCATTAATTACCCTGTATAAAACTTCAGTTAAATCCAGGCTGGCAGTTACATACTGCCCCATGCGGCTGAGTGCACTGATCAGGGTATTCGATTGGGCTAGCTCGTGAGACGCTTCTTGAACACGGCTTTCAAGCTCATCCAAAATATTATCTCCTGGCTGGACGAACGCGGCAGCAAAAAACTGATGTCATGCATCAGCAATCATTTTACCATTTTTGTAAGATTAAACTATGCACCACGCCGGGCAGTATTGATAAATCACCTAAAGAAAATGATAGGTCAAGTACGTTCTAGATTGTCTAGACACAACACGCCCGTTGCCGGTCCATGTTAAGCAGGGTAGGGGGGGGCGTGAAACGGATAAGCAGACAAATAATCCGCAATAACCAAATTGCTGTTA
>CAZWFQ010000057.1:20390-22942 GCA_964633225.1 uncultured Anaerolineaceae bacterium | reverse complement strand
GCTGCCTTCGGTCTCGGTCAGGGGCAGGGTCAGCCGGTGCAGGGCGGGGTCGAAGAGGTTTTCCCGGCCCAGGGGTTGGAAGCCGTCGGGGGCTTGCAAGGCCAGTTCCAGGCCCTGCGGCAGGCCGCCGCCGAAGCCGGCGTCAGCAAACCAATACTGACCATTATCATCGCAAAACATAGAACCAGAAATCGCTTGGCTTGGTTAGCAAACATGGTAGTCCTCCTGAAAAGAACGATTGGCTTGATTTTATGGGCAGACATCCGGCGGTGGCTCGTCAGGCAAGGGAGTAGATGGAGATGTTCTGTTTGGATCCTGTGTGTAATGGTATTTAGACCCAGGGACAGCGTGTCCGCTGGTAGTGGTGCTGATGAAGTGGATTGTTTCGAGATCGCCATAAGAGTCATTTTCGGATTGGTATGACCGCGCCTCCACCTCCACGCGCCAGTCGCCCTCAAAGAGCACACAAACCGAGACCTCGTGCACCTGGGGCTGATTGGCGGTCAACGAGCCTTGCCAGACGAGGTCACCATCCATCAGCTTGACGGCTTCTGGCAGGTAAACCCCTATAGTGGTGTTTGGCTCGTCTTTGGTGGACATGATCTCGATGTGCAGCGTCACCGTCTGCCCAACCAATGGCTCCGGCGTTGCCGAAAGATCGGTGATTTGCAATGGAAAACGCGGCGGCGTGCAGGCGGTCAATGCAATAACAACTGACACTATGAACAGCAAGGCAATGAGGGTGGGAAATGGTTTTTTAATCACAATTCTCCTCCAAGTGAAAATAATCCTCCGCGAGAAAGCGGATAAGCACAGAACAACGGTTCAGGCGTTCTCAATAACGGTAAACGCCATAGCCGATTGGCAGAGACAGAGAAGTTCTGGACATCCCATTATTCGTCCAAACATAAGCCCTAATATTGTAAGCATCCTCCTCCGGAGGGGTATATGTCAGTTGCACCTCGAACTTCTCCCCTGGCTCGAGCGTGAGGCTGTTGGCAGCCAGCCCGGGGTTCTTTTGTGACCACCTGACGTATTCGCCGCTCTCGTCGCGGTATTCGATGTCGAAAGCCGGCTCATCGCCCATGCCCTTCAGGGTGATGGTCTGGTCCGAGATATTCTCGATGGTGGCGCGGATGATTACAGTTTCACCTGCCTCGTACCACTCGCGCCGTGACCACAGAGTCAGGCGAATGCCATCTCCTTCCCATGAATCGCTCACCGGGCAGCGTTCGTAGAACCCACAATAGATCGCACGCCCTGCCCAGAAGCAGCCCGCGGCGAGCAGCAATGACACGGCTAGACTGATCCAAAGCAGTGTCTTCTTTTGCATTCGACCCTCCCGGTTCAACAGCAAGCTGACAGAATGATATGGTAGATGTTGTCTGACGGCTTTCTCTTTTGGGTTTTTTTCGCTTACCCCCTCTTGGGCTGCCTATGATTGACCATTAAGTATGCAGAGTGCGAGATATTATCTGCCCCACCACTGGCCTGGGCTTTTCGAGTAGATCGATGGTGTGGAATAAATCTACAGGCTCATCCCAGATCGATTGCGCCTATTATAATTCACCTTCTCCAGCCTTGTTATAGTTTTATCTGGTTTGATACCGTCTCCCTAATTAGGCTGCTCCCATTATCTTTGAGACCACTCCCAATAACTTTGAGACACTCTCATTATCTTTGAGATCCGACAACGAAGCCTCGCCCCAAGATTTGGCTTCTTGAGGCGAGGCGCCGCTTTTTCGTGATGGATATGAAATTTACTCGACGTTCTCCAACGCCACCAACTCACGGTAGGTCAAAGTCCAGGCGGAGGAGATGTAAGTCTGCCACAGGCCGCCGATGAAGGCCAGGGGGATGGTCAGGACAAGGATGAAGAGCGGCAGCCCCACCACCAGGCCCACGATGATGCCGGTGACTGGGGAGGCAAAGAGCGCCACCAACGAACCCACCAGCAGGCCCGGCAGACCGGCGATGACAGCCCCCGCCACCATCAAGAGCAGCCCCACCGGCAGGGTGACGATGGTGAAGACCAGGCCCATGGCATAGATGATCAGGGCCATGATGGTCACGTCGCCAGGGCGGCGGCGCACCAGGGCCCAACCGCGGCGCAGGGCAGCCACAGCACCCAGGTCTTCGAGCACCAGGGCGCGGCGGAAGAAGTACACCAGCACATTCAGCACCACGCCCACCAACACCGCCAGCAAGATGACCGTCATCATCAGGCCAGCTGAAGCCAGTGAGCCGATGACGCGCAAGGCATCGTTCTGGACGAACCAGACCAGCAGGGGCAAGGCGGCGATGGCGAGCAGCAGCAAGACCGCCAGGGTGAACGGCAGGAAGACCAGCAGGTCGAGCAAGAAGAGGCGCCACGAGGTGCGCGACCAGCCCAGGCGGAAGCCCTCCCGCAGGCTGATCTGCTCGCCGCTGTCTTCGTAGCGGTCCACCATCTTGATGATCGAGGTCTCAGCCACGTAGCGGGCCACGGTGCTCGCCGCCACCAGCAGCAGGATGACGATCAACAGCACCACCCCGGCGATGATCAGGCCGGT
>CAZWFQ010000057.1:2335-20290 GCA_964633225.1 uncultured Anaerolineaceae bacterium | reverse complement strand
CCACCAGCAGCAGGATGACGATCAACAGCACCACCCCGGCGATGATCAGGCCGGTGATAGTCTCTTGCGAGAGGCTGCCGGGCCAACCCGGCCCCACCCCGGGGCCACCGCCGCCGTGGCTGCCACCGCCGCTGCCGCCACCGCCGCTGCTGCCGCCAACACCACCAGCGGTCAGCGCCAGGATGATGCCAAAGACCCACAAGACGCGATAATTCATGGTGATCTCAAGGGCACGTTTCAAAATCTTCGTATGGTTCACAATAACCTCCTATGGTTATGATCAACTTGTTCTCGGCGGCTGGCCCACCAGCTTGCCAGCCAACCCCACAATAACAGGCTTACCACCAGCATGGCCCCACCCTGCAGGGCCCACAAGAGCAGCAAACCATCCAGCCAACTTGCGCCACCCAGCCCGCCCCCGCCAGCCAGGCCAAACATGCCCCCCAGGGTGGTGAGGGGCGAGGGGGCCGCCAACGCCTGGTTGAAGGTTGAGCCGCCCAGGCCGGCCTGCAGGGCCAGCATCACCGGCCCAGCCACCAGGCCCAAAACCTGGACAAAGGCCCAGCCCACCAGCACCACACCCGGCAAGGCCAACCAGCCCAGGCGCAGCGCACCCTGCCAGGCAGGCTGGGGTGTGCGGCGCGGCAGGCGTAACCCCACCTGGGCCGCAAAGCGCGCCCCGCTCAGGCTGGGGGTGGGGGCTGGCTCAAGCTGCACCAGGGCTGAGAGGCTGCGCAGGGCTTGCAGCTCGGCGCAGCAGGCGGGGCATTCTTCCAGGTGCGCTTCGAGCGCCTGGCGGCGCGGCGAGGACAGTTCCCCATCCAGGTACGCACCCAACCATTCCAACATGTGCCTCGTCATACTTCCTCCAGGTAAGCCGCCAGCGCAGTGCGCAGTTGGCTGCGAGCATAATTCAAACGTGACATGACCGTTCCCAGCGGCACATCCAGGGCCGCGGCGATCTCTTGATACGATAGGCCCTCATACTCCCGCAGCACCAGGGCTGCCCGGCTGGCGGCTGGCAAAGCCAGCACTGCCTGGCGCACCTGGCCAACCCGCTCGCGCCGCTCCAGGGCCGCTTCAGGTCCTTCTACGGTCGAAGCCAGCGCCAGGTCATCCAGAGCCAGATCGGTAGGCCGCTTGCGCAGCACATCCAGGGCGGTGTTGATGGCAATGCGGTAGAGCCAACTGCGAAAGGAAAACTGCGGGCGGTAAGAGGCCAGGTGCAGCCAGGCTTTGATGAAAGCCTCTTGGGCCGATTCCTCAGCCAGGGCCAGGTCGCCGCACATGCGGTAGACCACGTTGACCACAGCGGCCTGGTAGCGCGCCGCCAGCATGCCAAAGGCCTGCCGGTCACCCTGGCGGGCAAGGGCAATGGTTTCTTGTTCCTGGATGGTGCTGGCAGCGGTGCTGCCGGCGGGTTGTATCACGCCTGCGTTTCCTTTCAACTACATGTAATACGAGGCCTGGGTCTATTTTATTCGAAAAGAGATGCTTTTAGGGATTTTCGCCCTAATCCAGGGTAAAATAAGAGCAGGAGGCTGAATATGAGCGTAACCGTAGTGATTGGGGCGCAGTGGGGCGATGAGGCCAAGGGTAAGATCGTGGACCTGCTCTCGCAAGAGGCAGATATCGTGGGCCGCTTCAACGGCGGCGACAACGCCGGGCACACCGTGATCAACCAATACGGCACCTTCAAGCTGCGCCTGACGCCCAACGGCTTCTCGAACCCGCGCACCATGTGTGTGATTGGGCCGGGAGTGGTGGTGAACCTGGCCACTTTGATCAACGAGATCGAGACGATCCAAAAGGCGGGCATCAACCTGGCAGGCCGGCTGTGGGTCTCGCCGCGCTGCCACGTGGTGATGCCGTACCACCCGCTGGTGGAGGGGATTTACGAGCGGGCCAAGGGCGCGGCCAGCACCGGCACCACCGGGCGCGGCATGGGCCCGGTGTATGCCGATAAGGTGAGCTACAACGGCATCCGCCTGGCAGACCTGGCAGATGAGGCGGTGCTGGCTGAGAAGCTGGCGGTGCAGTTGAAGGTCAAGAACGCGTTATTCAAATTATTTAACATTGATGAGTTAGATTTGCAAAACATCATACAAGAAAAGCAGGCCCAGTTCGCCCAGGTCAAAGAGATGGTGCGCGAGCCTTTTGGCCTGGTGCAAGAGGCCCTGCGCAAAGACGCCCGCATCATCCTTGAAGCCGCCCAGGGCTCGCTGCTGGATAACGACTGGGGCACCTACCCCTTCTGCACCGCCTCCACCACCATTGCGGGCGGCGCGGCGGGCGGGTTGGGGATTGCGCCGCGCTGGGTGGGGCGCGTCATTGGCGTGACCAAGGCTTACACCACGCGGGTGGGGGCCGGGCCCTTCCCCACCGAGCTGCTGGACGAAGACGGCGAGGCCCTGCGCCAGGCGGGGGCCGAGTTCGGCACCGTCACCGGGCGGCCGCGGCGCTGCGGCTGGTTCGACGCCGAGCTGGTGCGCTTCACGGCCCAGCTCAGCGGCATGACCGAGGTGGCCCTGACCAAGCTGGATGTGCTCGATGGCATGCCCAAGATCAAGATCGGCGTGGGCTACTGCCCCAAGGGGCACTGCCAATCTGATCAGCCGGGCAGCGAGGTGCGCCTGGCGCACTATTGGGAAGGCGACGCCCGCTGGCTGGAAGCCCAAGAGCCCGAGTATATTGAGGTAGAAGGCTGGATGGAATCCACCAAGGAACTCCGCGCCTTCGACCAACTGCCCAAGCTGGCCCAGGCCTATGTGCGCAAGGTGGAACAACTGATTGAGACGCCGGTGAGCATGGTCTCCACCGGGCCTGAGCGCGAAGCGATCATCCCGGTTCCCCGATAGAAGAAAATTTTTTGGGTAGCGATGCCCCCAGGGATGGGGCATCGCTACCCAAGCCCCGTTTTAAGGAGCGATAACGGGGGTGGCGGCAGCGGCATCTTCGGCGGTTTCGGGCATACCCGCCAGCACCCAGCGCACCCACACGTCTACCAGCTCGGCCTTAAGGGCCTTGGTGGGCGGCATGGCGCTGCCGATATCGCCCAGGTCTTCGCGGTTCAACATGCGGATGGTGTTGCAGGTCAGGTCGCCGGGGATCAGGTTGGGGGCGTTGTCGCCGCCGTTGATCACATTGGCATAGGTATCCATAATGTAGTTGTTATTGGTCTTGCCCTCGCGGTGGCAAGAGATGCAGTAGCGCTTGATGATGGGCTGGATGTGCACATCGTAAGACGGCGTCTCGCTCTCTGCCAGGGTGGGCATGGCGCTGGCAGCCGTCACTTCAGCGGGCAGCTCAGCCCGGTCATCCCAGGTGTAGCGCATGAAGGTGACCATGTTTTCCATCTCGCCGGGGCCCAGCGTGCCGCCGTAAGCCAGGCCAAAGGGCGTCATGCCCAGGTCAGGCTGCCCGTAGGCGATGATGTTGTAAAGCGTCTCATCGGTGAAGGTGTACATCACATCGCGGGCGTTGATGGGGTCCAGGGTCACCCCTTCTAAGCCTTCTACGCCCTTGATCTCGCCGCCCTCACCTTCGGCGCCGTGGCATTCCACGCAGTGCACTGAGTATAAGTCTTGCCCCGCCAGGATCTGCTCGGGCAGGGTGGCTGCCACCACCGCCTCTTCGGCGGCCGCGGCCGGGGGCGCCAGCACCAGCACCGCCACCGCCAATCCCAGGATCAGGGCGGAGGTGAGGCCGGTCATCCAGGCCAGCACACGGTTGGTATCTTTCTTGATCAGCAGGGGGATGACCAGGGCCGCCGCCATGCCCAGGGCCGGCAGCACCAGGCCCGAGATGAACTGCAAGGCGCTCAGCTCGGTGGTGGGGATGTTGGCGATGAGGGTCAGGCCGACCATGGTCACTACCAGGATGGTCATAAAGGCCAGGGCTGCGCCGCGCTTGCTGAAGTGGCGGTAGGGCGAGCGGTCAATGAAAGGCACCAGGAAGAGCGCCAGCACGCCCAGGCCCGGCACCACGGTTGCCGCCAGCCATTCGATCTTGCCCAGCCAGGGGATCTGCCCGTAAATGGCCAGGAATTTGAACAGGAAGAGGAAGTACCATTCTGGCCTTGGCACGTAGGATGAATCGGAGGGGTCTGCTTTGGGTTCGCCGGCTACCCCCAAGAAGGTTGCCAGCCCCACCAGCAAGATGAAGATGGCAAAGGAGACCAGCAGGTCTTTGTAGATAATATCGGGCCAAAACTTGACCCCATGCTGCTTGGCGTTGGCGTATTTTTCTTTATATTGTTTCTTTTGCTCTGCATTCATCGCCGCGCTCCTCTAGTCCTCTTTGGTAGGCACAGATGAGATGCCCAGGCGGATGATCATGTACATGTGCACGCCGATCAGGGCAAAGATGGCAGCCGGCAGCCACCAGATATGCACCGAGAAGAAGCGCGCCAGGGTCACGGCGCTGAGATCGGTGCCGCCGCGCAGCACCTCGTTGACGAACTCGCCGATGAAGGGCACCGCCCCGGCAATGGAAGTGCCGACCGTGGTGGCCCAAAAGGCGCGCTGGTTCCAGGGCAGCAGGTAGCCGGTGAAGCCCATGCCCACCGTGCACAAGAGCAAGAAGGAACCCGTGATCCAGGTGAGCTCGCGCGGGTACTTGAAGGCCCCAAAGTAGAAGGTGCGCAGCATGTGGGCAAAGACCACCAGCACCATCAGGCTGGCGCCCCAATGGTGGATGCCGCGGATCAGCCAGCCGAAGGCCACCTCATTCATTATATAGTTGATGCTATCGTAGGCATGGTCGGGCGAGGGTACGTAATAGACGGTCAGCATCACACCGGTGACGCCCTGCAGCAGGAAGAGCACCATGCTGGCGCTGCCCAGGGTGAACCACCAGTTGACCTTGGGCACTTTGCGGTCCAGCACGGTGCTGTAGATGGTGGTCAGCCCCAGGCGCTCATCAAACCAATCCAAAAGTTTCTTCCAGGCACTCATCCCTAAGCCTCCTTGAAGAAGATGAACAGGTTGCCATCTTCGATCTTGACCGTCTCGTTGGCATACGCATCGAGCGGGCGCGGCGGGGGCCCCCCCAAGACTTCTCCATGAATGTCAAACTGGGCATCGTGGCAGGGGCAGAGGAACCACTGGTTTTCGGCTTCCCAGTTCACCCGGCAGGCCAGGTGGGTGCAGACATTTGAAAGCACGGTTACGCTGTCATCGGGATGGCGGATGACAAAGACACCGTAACTGTTGACGGTCTTTTCCCAGCCGTTGACCTTGCTGCGGGTGAAATTGAACAATGTGGGCACACCAACGGGGTAATTTTCTAGCGCGCCGAGGGGAATCCAGGCTTCTGATGCGTGGCGTTTGGTGGCGGGCGAAATCAGGTAGCCAATGGCTGGCAGCCCGATCACCGCGCCCATCACCGCGCCGACAAAGCCCGTCACCAGCTGCACAAACTCGCGGCGACCCATGTGGGGCGTATGGGACATGTGGACCTCCTTGTTATGGGGGTGAGATGGCACAAACATGCATGGTAGTATTTTAAGCAGAAGCTTAGAGGATGATAAGGACAAGTGGAATGATTAATCGGTGAGCATTGTCACTTTTCTTGAATGAAAGGGCGGTGCGATAATGGGGGTATTGTGGATCATTGGCGGTGCAGGCTACCGCCAGCCACGCATCCCCCCCCAATCACCAAAGGAGGCAGACATGGCATTTGGTAAATACAACGGGTGGAAAGGCTTCACGTATCGGGGCGGCGGCCCGATGCTGGTCTTTTTACTCCACCGCATCACCGCCGCGGGCATCATTCTGTTCGTGGGCCTGCACGTCCTGGCATCGTTTTCCATCCAACAGGGGGTATGGGGGGATTTCGGGGTCTTCATCAATACCATATACGAATCCTTCTGGTTCCAGATTTTCGTCGTCTTCTGCGTGCTCTTCCACACCCTGAATGGCCTGCGCATCACCATCCTGGATTTTTGGCCGCGCTTGCTCAAGTACCAACGCGAAGCCATCTGGCTGGAATGGGCAGTTTTCATCCCCATTTATGCCCTGGTGGTCTTCATCATGATCCAGCGCGGGCTGAGCGGCTGAACAAAGGAGAATGACCTATGGCATCCCGATCTGTTCCACAGCGCGGTTTTACCTTTGATTACTTGATGTTCCTGTTCACCCGCATCTCAGGCCTGTCGATTATCTTGCTGGCTGTGATTGGCCTGGCAACCGCCTTCACCATGGGCGCCCGCACGCAAACGGACCTGGGCACCCTGATGCGCTGGACCTTCTTTCCCAACCCCAACCATGTCATCAACAGCGATATTCCCGATCTTACCGCCGGTTGGGCCAACGCCTATTGGAATACCATGCAAATGTTGATCGTATTCTTCGCCTTCACACACGCGGCCAACGGCTTGCGCATGATCCTGGAAGATTACATCAACCGCGGCGTTGGCCAGATCTTGCTGCGCGGCTTTTTCTTCTTGTTGTGGGCGTTCATGCTGATCCTCGCCTACAATGTGATCGTGATGATGTGACGCCAGGCTTCAAGGAGAACAGTGACGATGAACAAACACCAATTTGATGTCGTGGTAGTGGGGGCTGGCGGGGCCGGCCTGATGGCGGCCCTGTACGCCTCGAAGAGCGCCAACATTGCCGTGCTGAGCAAGCTCTACCCCACCCGCTCGCACACCGGCACCGCCCAGGGCGGGGTGGGCGCAGCCCTGGCCAATTATGAAGAAGACCATTGGGAATGGCACGCCTTCGACACGGTCAAAGGCTCTGATTACCTGGGCGACCAGGACGCGATCGAGTTCATGTGCTGCGAGGCGGTGCAAGCCGTGTACGAGCTGGAACATTACGGCCTGCCCTTCTCACGCACACCCGATGGACGGATTGCCCAACGTCCCTTCGGCGGGCACACCAACAACGTTACCGGCAAACCGGTGCGCCGGGCCTGCTATGCCGCCGACCGCACCGGGCACATGATCTTGCAAACCCTGTACCAGCAGTGCCTGAAGAACAACGTCAAATTCTACGATGAATTCCAGGTGGTAGACCTGCTGCTGGTCAACGGCGTGACGGCGGGCGTGGTGGCCCTGGAGCTGGGCACAGGAGAAATGCACGTCTTCCAGGCCAAGGCGGTGATCTTCGCCACCGGCGGGCACGGGCGGGTGTGGGATGTGACATCCAATGCCTACGCTTACACTGGCGACGGGATTGCCATTGCCATGCGCCGCGGCATTCCAATGGAAGATATGGAATTTTTCCAGTTCCACCCCACCGGCATTTACAAACTGGGCATCCTGATCACCGAGGGGGTGCGGGGTGAGGGGGGGGTGTTGCTGAACGGCAACGGAGACCGCTTCATGGAGCAATATGCCCCCAAGGTCAAAGACCTGGCATCGCGCGATGTGACCAGCCGGGCCATGTACCTGGAAATGAAAGCCGGGCGCGGCATCAACGGCCAAAACTACCTTTACCTGGATGTGCGCCCCGAGACGGTCAACAAATACGCCGCCCTGGATGGCCGCAAACGCCCAGACGGCTCGCCATATCTTGTGACCGGCGAAGAGATCACGGCCAAGCTGCCCGATATCATTGACTTTGCCCGCACCTACCTGGGCGTGGACCCGGTGACGCAGCCCATGCCCGTCCAGCCGACGGCGCACTACACCATGGGCGGCATCCCCACCAACCGCTACGGCGAGGTGGTGATCGACGCCGAGAACAGCGTGATGCCCGGCCTGTACGCGGCCGGCGAGTGCGCTTGCGTTTCGGTACACGGCGCCAACCGCCTGGGCACCAACTCACTGCTCGATATCATCGTTTTCGGCAAGCACGCCGGCCTGAAAGCGGCCGAATATGCCAAGAGCGCCGGCTTCATGAGCCTGCCCGAAGATGCCACCGATTTTGCCCGGGCTCAGTTTGACACCATCCGCAGCGCCCAGGGCGAAGAAAATATCATCAAGGTCGCCAGCGAGATGAAGGCCGTGATGATGGACGGCGTGGGCATGTTCCGCACCGATGAAGGCATGCGGCATGCGCTGGAGGTGGTGCGTGAGCTGCGCCAGCGCTACAAGAAGATCCCGCTCACCGATCGCGGCAAAATCTTCAACACCGACCTGATGAACCTGTGGGAATTGGGCAACCTGCTGGAGATCGCCGAGCTGGTGACGGTGTGTTCGCTGAACCGCACTGAGAGCCGCGGCGCGCACGCCCGCGACGACTTTCCGAAGCGCGATGATGCCAACTGGCTCAAACACACCCTGGCGTGGGTGCGCCCAGATGGCACGATTGACCTGGATTACAAGCCGGTGATGATCACCCAGCACCAACCCAAGGAACG
Organism: uncultured Anaerolineaceae bacterium; assembly: GCA_964633225.1. Classification (GTDB taxonomy): domain Bacteria; phylum Chloroflexota; class Anaerolineae; order Anaerolineales; family UBA4823; genus JAKQIM01. The sequence goes on along the minus strand of CAZWFQ010000057.1, from coordinate 11,980 downwards.
CGTATACTAAGGAGCGGCTGCCATGAAAATCACAATCAAAATCTTCCGCTACAATCCTGAGCAAGATAAGAAGCCCCACTACGAGACCTATAAGGTGGAGGCTGAGCCGACCGACCGTATCCTGGATATCCTGGAGCACATCAAGGGCAACTTCGATGGCACGCTCTCTTTCCGCCGCTCTTGTGCGCACGGCATCTGCGGCTCAGACGCTATGCGCATCAATGGGCGCAACTACCTGGCCTGCAAGGCCCTGGTCAAAGACCTGCACAGCAACAAGATCACGGTGGAGCCCATCCTGGGGATGAAAGTGATCAAAGACCTGATCGTGGATATGGAGCCCTTCTTCGAGCATTACCGCTCGGTGAAGCCCTACTTCATCAACGATGAGCCGCCCCCGCCCCAAGAGCGCTTGCAGAGCGAGGCAGAGCATGAACGCTTCGACGACACCACCAAGTGCATCCTGTGCGCGTGCTGCACCAGCTCTTGCCCCTCCTTCTGGGCTAACGAGGAATACATCGGCCCGGCTGCGATTGTGGCGGCGCACCGCTTTATCTTCGACAGCCGCGACCGGGCGGCTGCCGAGCGCCTGCGCATCCTGAATGACCAGTTTGGCGTTTACCGCTGCCATACCGTTTTTAACTGCACCATTGCCTGCCCGCGTGAGATCGAGATCACCCAGGCCATCGGCGAGGTCAAGAACGCCATCGCCACCGGAAAATTAGATTGATTCAGCCGGAAATAAAGAGCAGCGGGGCCAACAGCCCCGCTGCTCTTTATTTCCGGAATACCTGTGCTATAATCAGCGCGTACGCCCCAGTAGCTCAAAGGATAGAGCGAGGCTCTCCTAAGGCCGAGGTTGTGGGTTCAACTCCCGCCTGGGGCGCCTGAAAAAAAATTACCAATAACCTTCAAATGACCCTTGCCAATTTTCACATTTTGGTTATAATAGCACACGATGAACGTCTGGGTGCCCCCCTCACCCAGGCGTTCATCGCTTTAAGGAGGCGTTCCAGATGACCCCTAATATCAATCCCCTCAAACGCAAGATCAGCATCAAAAAGGGAGCCCTTGAGCAGGCCGCTTCGAGCGGGCAAGCCGGGAGCTCGCAGCCGTTGAGCGAGGTGCGCGGTAAGCTGCAAAAAGGCAGCAGCAAGAAAAAAGGGTCCTCCCTGGCTGCCAGCAATCCGCCTGCCTTCTTGGAGGCGGTGCGCAAGCTGCAAGCCGAGGTGAGCGCTCTGCGCCGCCAGCCCGGCCTGGAGGCCGGGTACGCCAGCCAGCTTGAGACGGTGGACAAGCGCCTGGCTGAAGCCATTGACGATGCGCAGAAGCCCCAGCCGGATGCCGCCGCGCTCAGCAGCAGCCTGGGCAATGCCCGCCTGCTGTTGACCCGCCTCTCGGCGGTGCTGCCCGAGGCTGCCGGCCCCGGTAAAAAGGCCGCCGGGCTGGCAAGGTTGGTAAAAAAGCTGTTCCCGGTTGCGGACAACTAGGGGGAACGCTTGACTCGCGCGTCAAGCGGGCGTATGATGTAATCATCCATTTATCCCACCCCTGCAAGCCGGAGCTGCGCCTGCATGAGCGAGACAGCTTTCCTGGAATTTCACCTGCGTTTCGAGCGCGTTCTGGACGGTCTGAACGTCACTGCCATCCAGACCCCGTTCGGCGAGTTCAGCCTGCCCTTCGCAGTGCCAGAATTCGCTGGCCTGAGCCAGGGCGGGCCGGCTGGCCCCACGCGTGAGGGCGCCGCCGTTTACCAGGCAGGCACACCAACCCCGCTGGCAGCCCTGCCTGGAAGTCCCCAAGAAGCCCAATTAGCCGGGCAGAGCCTGTTCGAATCCATCTTCCAGGGGGAGATGCTGGCCCTGCTGCGGCGCAGTCAAGACCTGGCCCGCCAAAAGCGCTCTGGGCTGCGCCTGGTGCTGCGCTTTGGCAGCCTGCCAGAGCTGGGCGAGCTGCCCTGGGAATATCTATTCGATCCACAAACCAAAACTCACCTGGCCCTGACCGGCGAATGTTCCATCGCCCGCTACATCGAAGCCCCACTGCCCGCCGGGACTTTTGCATCTGCCAAACCACTTAACATCCTGGTCTTCATCGCGGGGCCAGAAGACCTGGCAGCGCTCGATGCGCAGGCCGAATGGCAGGCCCTGCAGGGCGCCCTGGAAGGCCTGGTACAGGCTGGCAAGGTGCACCTGGAGTGCGTACCTGCCGCCACGGCGCGCCGCTTGCGCCAGGCCCTGCGCCGCCAGGATTTTCATATTCTGCACTATATTGGGCATGGCACAGAAGACCAGCTCTTGCTTGAAGGCAGCGACCAGGCCAGCCACGCCCTTTCTACCGCGCAGCTCGGCGAGCTGTTGGGCGGCGAACGCGGCAGCCTGGGGCTGGTGGTGCTGAATGCCTGCCGCAGCGCGCAGGTGGCAGCCGGGCTGGTGCAAAGCCTGGGCCTGCCCGCCGCAGTGGCCAACCTGGCCCCGGTGGCCGACCAGGCCGCCCAGGTGATGGCGGGCGAGCTGTATGCGGCTTTGTCAGATGGATTATCTATCGAAGATGCATTGGGGCAGGCGCGCCACGCCGTGCGCGATACAGGCAGCAGTGCCTGGGGACTGCCAGCCCTATTCTTGCACACCCGCAGCGCGGGGGGCTTGTCGCGGGAGGAGGAAGAGATGAAGGAAGACGAGAAAAAATCCAGCCGCCAGGTGCATATCGGCCAGGGCAGCTATTTCGAAGGCGGGATTGACACCGGCGGCGGCGATTTCGTGCTGGGCGACAAGGTCAGCGGCGACAAAGTGATGGGCGACAAGGTCAGCGGCCATAAAGCCGGCGGGAACATCACCATTGCCACCCAGGGCGGCATCGCTGTCGGCGGGAATGCCACCGGCAATGTGATGCACACCAGTTACACCCAGCAGACCGGGGTCAGCCTGGAAGGTTTTACCGCCCTGCTCAAAGATCTGCGCGCCGCCCTGGACCAAGCCGACCTGGATGCCGACATCCGCGAGAGCCTGCATGACGACCTGGACAAGGTCGAGAAACAGGCCGCCAATCCCGAGCCCAAGGCCCCCATTATCCAAAACAAGCTCAAGAGTGTGGTTGAGCTGCTCACCACAGCGGCAGCCGGGGCAGGCGCTATCCAGACCATCCTGCCGATGGCAGAAAAGGCCCTGCAATGGGCCGCACAATTGTTTCGCTAAGGCCTTGCCATGACCAATGAGCCGCGCAAGATCAATATGCAGCGTGGGAGCTACGTCGAGGGCAGCGTCCATACCCAGGGCGGCGACATGGTTTCGGGCGATAAGGTGGGCGGCGATAACGTGGCCGGTGATCAAATTGCCGGCGATCATATCGCAGGCGACCAGATCATCCAGTATTTCCAGCTCGATGTGCCGCGCATGATGGAGACCCTCAAGCAGACTTTGCCCGAGGATGATCCCCTGCCGGCCCGCCTGATGCAAGCCCTGCAGCGCTTCCAGTTCTTTCATACCCACCTCTTTGAGTGGAAAGAGCTGCACAACGCCCTCAACGACACCATTTATACCCTGGGCCAGTTCTCGCGCGAGGTCGAGCGGCTGGATGCGACCCAAGAAGCGCCCAACGCCCGTTCCCTGGCCCGGCTGTGGCGTCCGGTGGCCCAAAAGGTAGATATTCTATTGGAATGGGCCAAGGGCGTGCGCCATATTGCTGAAACTCCCTACAAAGAACCCGAGGGGACTAATGGCATGCAGGGGCCTGCCTGGGCCGTGGAACTGCAAGCCGCCCGACACCGCCTGGACCTGCTGGTGGAAGGGCGGGCCCTGGAAATTGCCGAGCTGTACGACGCGACCTTTGATTTTGTGGACGCAGCCGAGAAACACATGTACCTGGCCGATAAACACCTGCGCGAGACCGCCACAGATCTGTATAACCTCTCGCAGGTGGTGTTAGGCAGCGTAGCTGGCCCGGGACAACATCAAGGCGGCGCAAAGGAATAAGCCATGAGCATGTACGAAACATTGCAGACCGAACATCAAAAACTGCTGGATCAGCAGGATGCCAGCGGCGATGCCAAAGCCATGCTGGCGGCGGTGCGGGCGCATATCGAACGCGTAAAAACCGAGGCGGCCCAGGTGGGTGATCCACGCGACCGCTCGCAGTTGCGCGCCAACCTGCGCTATTGGGCTTCGTATGTGTTCGATCAAACTGGCGAATATCCTGATACCACCCTGCGCCCGGCCCTGGAAACCAGCACGCCCACCCCACGCCCACCGGCAGGGCAGCCCTGGACGGCTCTCTTGCGCAAGCCAGCCTTTTGGGCGGCAGCGGTGGGCAGCCTGGCGGGTTTGGCGCTCTTGATTGCTGCGTCTTATGCCATCTTGATCGGGCCGCAGCTTCGCAGCCAGAGTGCTGCTTCGGTCGCCACGCTCAACGCGCAGGGGACTGAAGTGGCACATGCCGCCAGGCTGACGGCCACGCATGAAAGCCTTATCCGGCCGAGCAGTGCCACCCCAGAGCCCAGCAAGACGCCAGGGATGATGACACCTGAAGTCATCGTGCCCGCTACCGGCACGGCTCTCCCGCCAACTGAAGAAGCTGCCCAAGCCACGTCTGAGGCCACGGTCACTTTCACGGCGATTGTCGCATCGCCCCCGGCGCAAAAGGCCACCGCCACCGCATCTGTGGCGAGCACACAGATGGCCAGCGTGTTCACCGCTACGCCTGCCCCAACCCAGTTACCCCAGGCTGGCGGCAGCGATGAGGTAGATTGGCCCGACTTCAAGGTACCAGAGGTGCGCATGGAGGCGGCCGTCGAAAGCACATCCAACGCACGCGGCTGCGGGGTGCGCTCGCTGGAGATCAAGATTGCTGAGCCAGATCTGTTCCGAGGCCTGGGGCTCAACCCGGCGGCCGTATTGGTGCGCGCCGCACCCGGCGGCAGCATCGTCCTGCAGCAAAGCCTGGATTTCGGCGGCAAGAGCACCCAGGTGGACCTGACACAATATCAACAGGATGTGCTGCTGGTGCAGGTGGCCCAGAATGGCTTTTTCTTTGACGCGGTCATCTTGCAATTCTTGCCCGATTGCAGTCGCGACAGAACGGTCATCACGTACAACGCGGCTGACGAAGATCCCGCCATTGTGCGTGAAAGGCTGAGCCTCACCAGCGAAGCAGAACCCAGCCTGGAGCTAGACTGGTGGTTAGAAACCTGGGGCCCGGCACCCTTCTGGAACGGCTGGGTGATCGGGATCGCTTTTCAGGGCCAGGATGAGGGCCAAAACTACGTCTATTGGAGCCATACGGACCCCCTCACCCCCCTGCCCGAAGGCCGGCTGATGACCACGGTTGAGGGCTGCCAACGGGCGTTTTTCCAGATTGGGGTCACGGCCGAGGGGGCATCAGCCGCCCAATCCATTGCCCTGCTCTATCCTTATTGCATGGGCATACCCACGCCCGTGCCTTAGGCCGCTGCGATAGCGCGATCCAACAGCAGGGCATCCTCTGCTGATCATTTTCTCGAAGGAGGGTAATACCCATGTTCCAACAAGCACTGTCCCTGGTTCCGCTCTTCCTCATCCATTTGCAGGAAGAAGAAAATCGCTTTCCCTGGTGGCTGATCTTGCTGCTGCTGGCCATCATCATCCTCATCCTGGTCTGGGCGCTGAGCCGTAATGCGGCCCACACCGAAACACCCCCTGCCGAACATGGTCATGGCGAGCACGATGCCCATGCGGCTCCGGCACAGGCCACCGCGCCCAGCGTTGAGCTGCCCCAGGTTGAGCCGCTCAGGGTAGAGCCGGTGGTGGTAACCCCAGCCATTGAAGTGCCGGGCATAGAAACACCCAGCGTCGAAGTGCCGGGCGTAGAAATGCCTGAGGTTGAACTGCCCAGCGTCCCCGCCGTGGCGGTTCCTGTGACCCCAGATGACTTACAGATCATTGAGGGCATTGGGCCGAAGATCGCCAGCGTGTTCAAAGAAGCCGGGATCGCAACCTTTGCTCAATTGGCAGCTACCCCGGTGGAGAGGCTGAGCGAAATCTTGAAAGCCGCCAACCTGCGCCTGGGCGATCCCACCACCTGGCCCGAACAGGCCCGCCTGGCAGGCGCCGGGGACCTGGAGGGCTTGAAGAAATTGCAAGATTCGCTGAAGGGTGGTCGAAAGGTTTGATGTTTACAGGATGGCGGCGATTCAAGTTATCGCCGCCATCCTATTTTACGGCAAAGCCGCGTAAAAGATCTCGTAGCCCACGGCAATAAAGACCAGCCGGTTGGGGCTGAGGGCAAAGGCCGTGGCGGGGCCTTCTGGCAGGGGCTGGGAGGCGCGGTATTGGCGCTGCATTGCCAGCCGGACGCTGAAGTGATAGATGGCCTGGTTATCGGGATCCAGCATGTAAATAGAAGGATCCGGCGGTGAGGAGAAATAGAGCTCGTTAAACAGGGCGTCTGAGATCACGCGCCCACCCGCTCGGCCCGGACGCGCGTCAGAGAAGACGAAGGGGTCTTCACAGCGCGTGGGTGCGGCGGTCATGCCGCTGAAGATGCACTGGGTGATGTGCCCATCGCTATGCAACAAGTATAGATCATCGTTATTGACTGCCAGGTCGATCACATCTTGCATGGGGGGGATATCGTCGCCAAAGAACAGGCGCGGCTGAGAGCGCGTATCCATGTTGCGGTAAACCCAAACTGCGTTCACGTCCCGATCCAGGATGAACAGGTCACCCATATCCAGGTCAAAAGCAGAGGGGATGCCAAAGCCGGTATTCGGCGGGGCCAGCGAAGCCGTGAGCGGTTGTTCGCCACCGGGGATGCAGTAGATGATGCTCCCACTGGCATCCATGCCCAGCAAGGTGGCGTTTTCGACCGAGCCTTTGGGCAGGGCCACGATATCTACCAACGGGCCGACGATGGTGGGGCCATAGGTGGGGCCGCACTGGAATTCAGGATCGATCTTATAGCCGCTGCTGGTGAACACCGCCCGCAGCACATTGCCCTGCGCCCCGTTCAATATGTAGAGGTCTGTCTCTGAGGCCACCAGGCCAGCCACCTGGATCGTATCACCCAGGCCGCCAATCACAGCCGGCTGGAAGAGCAATCGCTCAATGCCGTCCAGCCGGTCGAGGGCTTGTTGGGCCTGCAAACGCAGGGCCTGCGACTGTTCAGTAGACTGGTAGTATTCGGCTTTGTCCACCGTAGCCAACACGTCATTCCAGGCCTGGCGCAGCACGGCGGGTTCGGTCTGCTGGGCAGCGCTCTCGGCAGCCTTGAAAGCCTGTTCATAATAAACCTGGTATTGGGTGGCCCGGCCGCGCTGGGCGTACACCATGCCCCCGATGGTACTCAATACCACCGGCACAGCCAGGGCAACAAAGATCATCACAGAAGGCGGCAGGTGCAGCAGCCCTTCATCCGGCAAAATATTGCGCAGCAGCTTACCCAGGCCGCGGGCAAAGGCCGCCAGGGTGGTGCCCAGGGCACTGCCCAGCGTGCCCACTACCCTGAGCATAGGGGCCGCATCACCGCCCCGGGTGCGGCGCGCTTTGCGCTCTGGGCGAGACTGGGTCTCAGCGGCCGAGACCTGCTCAGCAGCCGGGACTGCCTCGGCCGGCGGGGCTGGAACAGGGGATGGTGCCGGGCGAACAGCATCAGGGCCGGGGCCGGTGCGCCGCAGACCGCTGCTGGAGATCAACTCAGGCCGGGCGCCGATCTCCGGCTCAGCCGATGGGGCCGCTGGGCTGGTTATGTCTGATCCGGCAGGCGGCACAGGCTGGCTGACCTCGGCTGTTACAGCGGGCAGGGCAATCACAGCCGCTTCTTCAGGTACGGCTGGCAGGGGCGATAGCCGGTCCGGCGCGCTGGGCGGCTGGGCCGCCGCGGGTGCAGCGGTGGGCTGCTCAGTTGGTGCGGTGGCATGGGCCATATCGCTGACCCCGGGTTTGCGCCGCAGTACGCGCAGCCTGCCCTCGCCCAGCTGAGCTTGAATGAGTGTCGATTCGAGCTCGCCCGAAGCAAGATCCAACAACTGGCGGCGCATGCCTTCCATCCCCAGGCGTTGAGGGTGACGCAGGACGTTGGCATTCCACCCAGGCGGCACTTGTGGGGCGCAGACCAAAAAATCACCCCCTTGCAGCGGCACCTGGTAGAAGCGCAGCGCAGTGGTGCGGCTCAGTCCCAGGCCGCGCCCGCCCTGCGGATCGTAAAATTCTTTCGTTTCCTGCGGCGTGACCAAAAAGGTGTGTAGAGGACCGCAGTGCCCCAGGTACACCGTCTCGCCATGCAGCACAATCAGCGCCAGGCGGCCAACACCCTGCTTACCGGCGTTCGAGCTGCGCAGATTGCGATCCAACAAGATCAAGTTCAGACCATCGGCCATGGTGCGCATGGCAGCCGTGACACTGCCGGAGGTCTTGTAATACTTCTGCGCCAGGCGCTGCAGCATGTCGCTGAGCTGGTCGGCAGGCAGGGGCGCATTGCCTGCCACGCTCAGGTAAAGCACCAGGGCGTCATTCTCGCGCCCGCGGGCCGTCTTGCGCGGCGCAGTGCTGGTGTAAAGGCCGGGCAGCTCAGTCAATTCCTGGCCCCCCAGGCGAGCCAGAGGCAGAAGATTAAGGTCTAACGAAGATTTCATAGTTGTATGTGAAATTATACTGGTAAAATGCAAGTTGTGTGCCGTTTGGGCAAGTGAAAACAAAATGGAGAAAGCATGAATTTTACTGTGATTCGCACCCTCGCCGAGCTGGAAACCCTGGCAGGCGAATGGAATGCCTTGTTAGCAGAAAGTGCAAGTGACGTGCCATTCTTGCGCTATGAATACCTGGCCGCCTGGTGGCAAACCCTGGGCGGCGGCGAATGGCCAGCAGGCGAATTGTACGTGGTGATCGCCCGCCACCCGGATAGAAAACTGGCGGGCATTGCCCCGCTCTTCTCAACCACCAACCGGGACGGCGAACGCGCCCTGATGTTCTTGGGCAGCATCGAGATATCCGACTACCTGGACGTGCTGGCCCGGCCCACAGACCTGGGCGATTTTTTGGCTGGGCTGATCGAAATGTTATCCGGCCCGCAGGCCCCACACGTTGACCTGCTGGATCTGTACAACCTACCAGAGGGCTCTCCCAGCCTGCCCGCCCTGGCAGAGGCTGCCCACGAACGCGGCTGGACCCTGGAAGAAGAACCCCTGCAGCACTGCCCTTACATCGCCTTGCCTGGCGATTGGGAGAAATACCTGGCTGAGCAGGTGGACAAGAAGCAGCGCCACGAGATCCGCCGCAAGATGCGCCGGGCCGAAGAAAGCGGCCTGCCGATGCGCTGGTACATTGTCCAAGACGAGGCCAGCTTGCAAGCCGAGATGGATGATTTTATGCGCTTGATGGCCCAAGACCCTGAGAAAGCGCTCTTCTTGACCGCCGCCATGCGCACCCAGATGCAGGCTGCGGCCCGGGCAGCCTTCAGCGCCGGTTGGCTGCAGTTGGCCTTCTTGGAGGTGGAGGGAAAGAAGGCCGCCGGCTACCTGAACTTCGATTACGGCAACCACATCTGGGTTTACAACTCTGGCCTGGATTTCAGCTTCCGCGAGCTTTCGCCAGGCTGGGTGCTGCTGGGGTATCTCTTGCAGTGGGCCAACCAGAACCAGCGCGGCCACTTCGACTTCATGCGCGGGGATGAGGAATATAA